>CALUTT010000013.1 GCA_944323775.1 uncultured Bacteroidales bacterium | reverse complement strand
GTTATTTTCCATTCTAATGTTTATTGTTGTCGCAAATATAATTCAAATAGCGGATAATCTATGAAACTGATTGATACTTTTATAGTTGGTTAAACTTGTTCATGGCGTTTGCCTTAATATCATCCGCTATATCAATGTAGGGTTTCATGGCTTTGTAGTCGCTATGTCCCGTCCATTTCATTACCACCTGTGCCGGAATCCCGAGAGCCAGCGCATTACAGATGAATGTTCTTCTTCCTGCATGGGTGCTTAGTAATGCGTATTTTGGGGTGACTTCATCTATACGTTCATTTCCTTTATAATATGTTTCCCGTACAGGCTCGTTGATTTCAGCCAGTTCCCCCAGTTCTTTCAGATAATCATTCATTTTCTGATTGCTGATAACAGGCAGTGCCATGTGGTTTTCAAAATGGACTTCCTTGTATTTTTCAAGTATGGCTTTGCTATGGTCATTCAGTTCTATTATCAGGCTGTCTGCCGTTTTGACTGTGGTAACTTCGATGTGGTCGGGTTTCACATCGCTTCTTTTCAGGTTACGAACATCTGAATATCGCAGGCTTGTGAAGCAACAGAACAGAAAAACGTCCCTGACGCGCTCCAGATATTGTTTGTCTTTCGGTATCTGATAATCTTTCAGCCTGTTCAATTCGTCCCAAGTCAGGAATATCACCTTTTTAGACGTGGTTTTCAATTTCGGCTTGAATGTATCGTATGCTATATTCTGATGATGTCCTTTCTTGAAGCTCCAGCGCAAGAACCATTTGAGGAATCCCATTTGCTTGCCGATGGTGCTGTTCCTCATATCCTTTTTGTCACGCAGAAAATTCACATACTCGTTCAAGCCGAACTCGTTGAAGTGTTCAAAGGTTACATCTTCCTTGAACTCTTTGAGGTGGTTTTTCACTGCCGAGAATTTCTCGTAGGTGGATGCCGTCCAGTTATTCTGATTGCCACACTCCTTTACAAACTCATCGAATACCTCCCAAAAACTTATCTGTGTTTCTTCCTGCTGCTCTTCGTTGGCATCTTTCATCCGTAGGTTGAACGCATCCTTTAGCTGTTGGGTGGTTGGCATGGCTTCCTGTACCTCAAATTCCTTGAATACGTTTTGAATCTCGGTATAGTATTTCAGCAAGTCCGCATTGATTTCGGATGCGCTTTGTTTTAGTTTGTTGGTGCATCCGTTCTTTACCCGTTGTTTGTCGGCATCCCATTTGGCTACATCAATCCGATAGCCTGTTGTAAACTCGATGCGTTGGCTTGCGTATATGACACGCATACGGATGGGGACGTTTTCCACGATTGGTACACCGTTCTTCTTCCGGCTCTCCAATGCAAAAATGATGTTACGTTTGATATTCATAAATTGGGTGCGTTTGAAATTCTACACCCAAATATACACCCAATATTTGAGATAGCAAAACATATTCAGAAAGATTTAGATTTACTCTGTCCTTTATATGGTATATGATTATCAGTGATTTGCGATTTTATGATATTTCTTGAAAGTATAGGTTCAAGAGCCTGTCTTTCCGCGTAAGAGAATCAATGGTCCGGACAGCATTTTAATTTCGGCACCTATGAAGTCAAGAAGGATATATCTGCAATGGGCTGTCTATTTCGGTGCGGCGCTGGTCTGCCAACTGCTGTTCCATGACTTTCCACGTGACTTTTTCGCTTTCCCGGTAAATGCCGCATGCGTCCTTCTGTGTTGCGTCGTCCTGTGGATCGTGTGCCGTGAGAAGCCCCAGTCATGGTTTTCTGAACTGCTGTCCGCACCCCAAAGTACCTGTCTTGTCGTTTTTGCCTTTTTCCTCTCATGCCTTGCTCTGGGGCTGGGCTTTGGTCCGCAGGCGGATTCGTGGTGGTTTGTCATGGTGCTTGCCGCATTGCTGGCAGTCCTTCTGTATACCGTTTTCAGAGGTGTCTCCAGGCGTCGTGTTCGCATACGTTTCCTTCTGATACATGTGGGACTCTTCGTCGCTCTTCTCGGAGGCTTTGCAGGCAGCGCGGATACGCAGCAGTGGCGTGTGATGGTGCCACGGGATGTGTCTGTCAATGAGGCATTCGATGCCGAAGGCGGCAAAAAGACGCTCTCATGGTCTTTCCTCCTGGAGAGTTTCATGATAGAATACCACGAAGACGGCGTTCCCCGGGATTTCGAGGCCGTGCTCGACATGGACGGAAAACAGGTGAGGGTGAAAGTCAACCATCCCTACAGGCTTTCGGCCGCTGACGAACTTTACCTGGTGGATTACGAACATGTCACTGCCGGGGAGCAGGCTGGATACTGTATACTCGAGATTGTGCATCAGCCGTGGAAATATCTGCAATGGGCTGGAATATGGATGCTTGTGGCGGGGTCGGTTCTGCTTTTCATCCAGGGAATCCCGCTTGCAGCCAAAGACAGAAAGGAACCTGAGAAATGATGTGGGATTACTTTACGGGCTTTGCGGCAGTTGCCGCACTGTGCTGGGCCGCTGGCGCTTTCATGGCAATGAGGGAGAAGCGGTCTGATTTCAGCCGTGCCGCCATTGTGCTTACTTCTGCCGGAATGGTTGTGTTCAGCGCTTTTATCGCAGGCCTTTGGATATCGCTTGGGCGTCCTCCGCTCCGTACGATGGGAGAGACACGTCTCTGGTACTCCTTCTTCATGATGATCTCTGGTCTTCTGACCTACCGATGGTGGCATTACCGCTGGGTCCTGCTGGTATCCGTGGTGATGACAATGGTATTCGTAGTGATTAACATACTCAAGCCTGAAATCCACGACCAGACTCTGATGCCGGCCCTGCAGAGTTTCTGGTTTGTCCCGCATGTGACCGTGTACATGTTTTCATATGCTGTGCTCGGCTGCGCATTCCTGCTCGGTATCGCGGGTTGGATCCAGCATACGGACCGTTATTCAGTCACTACCGACAGGCTCGTGTGCATCGGGCTTGCCTTCCTGACACTCGGAATGCTCAGCGGCGCATTATGGGCGAAGCAGGCCTGGGGCAATTTCTGGACCTGGGACCCCAAGGAAGTATGGGCTGCCGTGACCTGGAGCGTCTATGTGCTGTATATTCATATGCGTCTGTGCTCCGGCAGGAGCACCACACTGACACAGGCCCTGCTGGTTCTCGGATTCGTGTGCATGCAGATGTGCTGGTACGGTGTCAATTATCTGCCATGGGCTGGGGAAAGCATGCATTTATATTCATGAAAGTTGCATGAATCTTATTCATGTATTCAATAATCAGTTAGTATTATGAAACGAAACTCTAAAATTGTCTTGGCTCTGGTAATCGTGGTTGCCGTGCTGGCTGTCGTTTACCGGGCCGTGAACAGAGCTCCGTCCGCGGACTTGCCACGGACAGAGCAACTGGCGCAGGTTCTGACAGACGGAGGCTGTATTTCGTGTCATACCGCAAACCCCAAACTGCCTTTTTATGCCAGTTTCCCCGTTGTCAAGGGGCTGATCGGCAAACATGTGGCAGACGGGTACGCGAGCTTCGACATCCAGCCTTTCATGGATGCGCTCCAGAACGGAACTGCTCCCAACGAGGTGGATCTGGCAAAGGTCGAGCAGAGCATCTCAAGCGGCTCGATGCCTATTGCCCAGTATTATCTTGTGCACTGGGGCTCGTCCGTCACCAAGCCTAAGCGTGAGGCCGTGCTTGCAGCCGTCAAGGAGCTGCGTGCCGAATTCTTCCCGAATACTCTTGCTGCCGCTGAGTTTGCCAACGAGCCCATACGTCCGATACCGGACAGCTTCCCTTACGATCCGCAGAAGGCTGCACTGGGAGAGTTGCTTTACAGTGACACACGGCTTTCCGCAGACGGTACCGTCTCATGTGCAACCTGCCACGGGCTCAATACTGCCGGTGTGGACAACAAGCGCTACTCTGAAGGCATAGACGGCCAGAAGGGTGGTGTCAACGCCCCTACGGTATATAACGCATGCTTCAACTTCGTGCAGTTCTGGGACGGGCGTGCAGCCACTCTTGCCGAGCAGGCCGGCGGCCCTCCGCTCAATCCTGTCGAAATGGGATGCAGCTCTTTCGACGAGATAGTGGCGCGTCTGTCAGCCGACAAGGCTTTTGTGCGCAGCTTTACCGAGGTATATCCGGAAGGTCTGAGCCAGGCTACTATTACGGATGCGATAGCTGAGTTTGAAAAGACTCTGATAACTCCGAACAGTGCGTTCGACCGCTATCTGAAAGGGGATTCCACTGCAATGACGGACGAGCAGAAGGAAGGCTATGACCTGTTCAAGAAGTATGACTGCGCTACATGTCATGCCGGAGTCATCATGGGCGGTCAGACGTATGAACTGATGGGTCAGCGGGCAAATTATTTCGAAGACCGTGACCTGACCTTGAAGTCCGGCCTGACTGACGGTGACAACGGGCGTTGGGCTCAGACGAAAGTGGAGCGCGACAGGTACCGTTTCAAGACGCCTACGCTGCGTAATGTAGCATTGACTTATCCTTATTATCATGACGGAAGCGTCGAGACTCTTGATCAGGCAATAAGCATGATGGCCAAGTATCAGGTCGGGCGCAGCATGCCTGAAAAGGATGTGGCCAAGGTCAAGGCATTCCTTGAAGCCCAGACTGGAGAGTACCAGGGCAAGCTTCTTGTCAATGACAACATGAAGAATTGACATTTCTGGACGGCACGTCCTGCAGAATACGGCAAGGCCGGAAATATCCTGATGAATTATCGGATGTTTCCGGCCTTTGTCATATAATGAAGTAGACCAGGCTGCGACTGGACTCGTGTCACTGGGCCTGATCGGGGATGGCTGTTTCAGCAGTCTTGCTGTTTAGTTCGGTCATTGCTTTCTGTGCTCCGGCGAATGCCCAGGTCTGTATCCCGGAAATGATCCTGCGCGCGATTCCTGGTATCATGGAGGCCTGTGCTTCGCTGAACTTTCCGAGCACGAAATCCACCTGTCCTCCCCGGGAGAACTCGTGGCCCACTCCTACGCGAATTCTGGCATAGTCGCGGCTTCCGAGCATCATCTCAATGTTCTTGAGCCCGTTGTGGCCTCCGTCGCTTCCGGACTGCCGCATTCTGACCGTACCGAAAGGGAGGTTGAGGTCATCGCATATCACCACGAGATTCTCTATCCCGATATCAAGTTTCTGCTGCCAGTACCTTACGGCATTTCCGCTGAGATTCATGTAGGTCGAGGGTTTCAGCAGGACGAATTCCCTTCCTTTGTACCTGACCGTGGCAGTGTCGCCGTAGCGGTCGGTACTGAATACGACATTGGATGCCTGACTCCAGGCATCCAATATCATGAAACCAATGTTGTGTCTGGTCCCTGCGTATTCCGGCCCGATGTTGCCCAGGCCTGCGACCAGATACCTTTTTTCAGTCACTTCTGCTGTCTGTTACTGGGCCGCAGCTGCAGCAGCGGCGGTTGCACGTGTAGACTTGACTCCGCAGATGATAGTGTCCTTGTCGGTAAGGATCACGGCGTTGTCGACCTTCAGGTCACCGGTCTTGATCCTCTTGTCAAGTCCAAGGCTGCTGATGTCAACGGTAACCTTGTCGGGAAGGTTCGCGAGGAGGGCGCTGATGCGGATCTCACGGGCTGACTGGTAGAACTTTCCACCCTGCTGGACACCGATTGCATGTCCGGTGATCTCGAGAGGCACGTTGATGCTTATGGGTTTTGTCTCGTTTACGACCAGGAAATCGGCGTGGAGGCATTCGTCAGTTACAGGATGCCACTGGAGTTCGTGGAGGACAACGGTGAATTTCTTGTCAGAGTCGAGCGTCAGATCGACGATGTATGATGCCGGAGTGTCGGTAAGTCCCTTGAGCTCCTTGGCGTTGACCGTGAAGAGAACGTTCTGTACTCCGCATCCGTAAAGGTTGCATGGAACAAGTCCCTGCTTGCGGAATGCCTTGACTGCGGCCTTTCCGCTGGCTTCGCGGGTCGTGCCGTTAAGTGAAAAATGCTGCATTTGCAATAAAAATTAAAATGTGTTACTCAATCTGAAGTGAATCAGATCCCATTGCACCAAAACCCTGACGGGTTTTAAAAATGCGCGCAAATATAGGAAAAAGCGCCAATTAAAGCAAATTATTTCATTCCACAAGTCCGGTCTGGGAATTCCATGCAAGAGTCTTGTAGAATGAGTTCAGTACCGGAAAATCTTCAGAAGGGATATAAGTGCTGAGCCCGCAGCAGCGTTCGAGCCTAAGGTCAAAGAATGTCGGGGTTTCCGCGTGGAAGGCCACGCATCCGGCAAGTGCGTCGTCAAGCCTGTCCAGTTCTGCCTCGGTGGCTCCCAGGCAGCTTGCGAAGTCCCTCAAGTCGAAGAAGTACTCCTTCGAATCATAGAAATATGCCTGACACTTGTCCCTGGAGAACGGTATCATGTCCCTGTGCTGCGACAGGATTTCCCTGAAGCAGTCGGCAAGCGGCTGAAGGTTCCGGCAGTCCACCAGGGAGACAGTGGCGGAGCGCATCTGCCCGGTCTGGCTGTCATAATAACTGAAATAGTCGCGGCATATCTGCCCGAGGTCAGGAGTCTGTCCGCTGAACAGGTTCCAGGATATCGGCTGGTAGATGAAACCCCGTGCAATCACCTCGGCGGGAGAGAACACAAGCATGTCGCATACGTCCCTGAGCTCCCATGCCACCTCTATCCCACCCATAAGGCAGGCGTCGAATATTATGTAGTCGAGTTTCATCGGGATGGCGGCAGCGAATTCCGAGAGCTCAATCTCTTCCGAATTCCGTGAGGACCCGTTGTATTGTGCTCCAACTGATTTGGTCAGAGGATAGGACTGCAGGCTTTCTGAACTGGCGGAAGTCCTTGCGGAGGAATTCAGGTATCCCTCGGGGAGCCAGCCTGTCGCATGGGACGAGAACAGCATTCCGTAACTGTCGGCGGGAAACAGGCTGCGCACGTCCTCCAGGACAGTCTTCAGAGTCGAGGCCGATGCGCTTGACATTGATTCCGGGTAGACAGATATGGTGTCGGCGACGCATCTGCCTTTTTCCCTGTAAATCTGGATCAGGCATGGACTGTTGGGAGTAGTGTAGTCATAGCTTGCCTTTGTCGTGTGTGAGAACACGAGTATGGCCTGGTCGCGGGACTTAGACGGAAGCACGCCGCGTTCAAGATCCGAAAGATTCTCCAGAAGATATGAACTGAGGTTGTTGTATCCTGCCATGTAGTACAGAAACACCTGTCTGTAACTCTGCGGCCTCTGCGACTCAGGGCATGACTTGCCGCAGGAGACAAGACCGGCGGCCGCCACGGCAAGTGCGATTATTATGATATTGAACCTTTTCATTTTCATGCAAGCTTGCAAAAATACTCATTTTATACTTAATTTTGCCCTATGCTCTCCGATGAATCCATAGCCCGCACCATCCGTGACTTCTCGTATTACCTCAAGGTCGAGCGCCGACTTTCCCCGAATACTGCTGCCGCATACTGTTCCGATGTGCGTGCCTTCCTGGATTTCCGGCCGGAGAACCTGTCTGACTTTACCTCCAGGGACATACTCGATTATCTTGCCACCGTGTCCGGACGGCTCTCGAAACGTTCTCAGGCAAGACTGCTGAGTTCACTGCGCATGTTCTTCGACTGGACCGTCATGGAAACGGAACGCTCCGACAATCCGTGCGACGCGGTTGACTCGCCGAAGCTTGGACGCTATCTTCCGGCCGTGCTGTCAGTTGAGGAAATCGGGGCAATCATGGACTCGGTCGACATGGATTCCGCGTCAGGACCAAGGGACAGGGCTATCCTGGAAATGCTCTACGGGTGCGGACTCAGGGTGAGCGAGCTTTGTTCCCTCAAGATTTCCGACGTGTTCCTCGATGAAGGTTTCGTGCGTGTCACTGGCAAAGGAGACAAGCAGAGGCTCGTTCCGCTTGGAGAGGTTGCGGCTGACTGCTTCAGGCTGTATCTGCAGTCGCGTCCGGAGCCTTCGGCGCCGGCGTTTTCGGACACGGCTTTCCTCAACATGCGCGGGGCTCCGCTGAGCCGGGTGTCTGTGTTCAACATGGTCAAGAGGCAGGCGATAGCTGCAGGCGTGAACAAGGAGATATCTCCGCATACCTTCCGGCACTCCTTTGCCACGCACCTGATAGAGAACGGCGCTGACCTCAGGGTGGTCCAGGAGATGCTTGGCCATGAGTCTATCCTGACAACGGAAATATATACCCATATTGACAAGAGCACCTGGCAGAAGGCGATTCTGGAGCATCATCCGCGACGCTGAAATGATGACCTCCTAAGGCGGAGAAATAAGGCAGTGTCCGAGCTTGTCCGACATTTCCGGAGACAGGATGCCGGCACGGCGTATCAGAGAGACGCTCAGCGAGTCGGCGGGACTGTGCTCCCTCAGCAGGACTATCGCTTCGGCCTCGCGTATCCCTCCGATATAGGGGTGAAGCCTAAGGCTGTCTGCGGGCAGGGACCACAGCGGGTATGGTTCCGCAGGGGTGCATGTTATCAGGTCCCGCAGCCCCTCATACCTTTCCTCTCCGAAATTGCGTATGTCTTTGAGCTGGCCGGTGTGGGAGTATCCCCTGAGCCGGCGGCGGAACCTGACCATTTCTGCCGCAAAGTATGGACCTATGCCCGGGAGCTTGTCAAAGTCCGACGAGTCAGCCTTGTTGATGTCGATTTTCGGTATGTGTATGTAAGGTTCGAGCCGGCGGTATACTGAGTCTGCGACGACGAATGACTTGGCGAAGTCCTCTCGGCGCCTGAAACGGCCGCCCTTGTTGCGGTAGTTTTCAATTGCCGTGGCCTGTCTTGGGCTGAAGCCAAGTCTCTGAAGGTCTTCCACGGACACGGTATTTGGATCGAAGCTGAAGTTTTCGGTACGGCGAGTTTCTATCCTGACCTTCTCTGCAAGTTTCCCGTGGGGAGCGTTCCTGCGTATAGTATCCATGCGTGCAGGAGGTTCTCTGGTGTCCGCCATGTCGTCCGTGCGCACTTCGTCAGAGTCCCGTACGGTCTCCGTCCGGATTATGAATACTGTGTCAGGCCTGTCCCTGTGTGCCTCGATGCTGAGCACAGCCGCCCTGTTGATGAACAGGGCGGCCTGGTATCCGATGGCGAGGAAAATCAGTGCGACAGAGCCTATCCTGAATGCGGCCTGGCCGTTACAGGAGTTCTTCCTGTCCCGGTTCTCCATCGCCTGAGTCTTCCCTGAATTTGTTTCTGTGGGCCGAGTGCTCTTTTGAGGGGGCTCCTTCCACGGTAATGACTATTTCGCCTTTCGGCTCGGTCTGCCTGAAATGCTCGGCGAGTTCGCCGAGGCTGCCCCTTGTGTGTTCTTCATGGAGTTTCGAAATCTCCCTGGCCACTGAGCACCGCCGCTGTGGTCCCAGAAGGCCGGCGAGCTGTTCGAGGGTCTTTGCAAGACGCCTCGGTGATTCGTAGATTATCATAGTTCTCGTTTCTTTGGTAAGTTGTTCAAGCAAGGTCGCGCGCCCCTTTTTCAGAGGAAGGAACCCCTCGAAGCAGAAGCGGTCGCAGGGGAGCCCGGACGACACGATGGCCGGTATGCACGCAGTGGCTCCGGGAAGTGTGAACACCCTGATTCCCTCGTCTGCGCAGCAGCGTGCGAGCAGGAAACCCGGATCCGAAATCCCTGGCGTTCCGGCATCGCTGATGAGTGCGACGTTGCGGCCGTTCAGTATCATTTCCTTGACAAGTCCCGTGATCTTGTGTTCGTTGAACTTGTGGTAGGACTGCATCCTGCCCTCTATCCCGTAGTGTCGGAGCAGAACGGAACTCGTCCTGGTATCCTCGGCGAGGATAAGGTCTGCCTCCTTGAGTACCTTGACGGCCCTGAAGGTCATGTCTTCAAGGTTTCCTACCGGTGTCGGTACGATATAAAGTGCGCCCGTCTCTGTGTTTTCCATTTGTTCCGCTCTTTCCTTTTCGCTATCTTTGCGGCAAGCATCTACAAAACTAAGCAATGTTTTCCGAAAATCACAAAAATTTCGGCTGCATAGAGGTCATATGCGGTTCGATGTTTTCAGGCAAGACCGAAGAACTCATCAGGCGCCTGCGCCGCGCACGGTTTGCAAACCAGAAGATTGCGATATTCAAGCCTTCCATTGACGACAGGTATTCGGTCATGCAGGTCGTCTCGCATGACTCCCACAAGATTGATTCTATTCCTGTCTCGAAGGCTTCCCAGATGCTGGAGATCGGCGATGACGTCCAGGTGGTGGGCATAGACGAGGCCCAGTTCTTCGATGACAGCCTTGTGGAAGTGTGCCAGACTCTGGCCGACAGAGGTGTGAGGGTGATAGTGGCCGGTCTTGATACGGATTACATGGGAGTTCCTTTCGGCCCTATACCCCGGCTTATGGCCGTTGCGGAAGATGTCCAGAAGGTGCACGCGATATGTGTAAAGTGCGGGCGTCTGGCCAACTTCTCCCACCGTCTGAGCAGCGACAAGTCTCTGGTTCTGCTCGGCGAGAAGGATGTCTACGAACCGTTGTGCCGCGAGTGCTTCAACAAGGCGGCCGGGAAGGAGTGAACAGCCTTCGGACCATATTCGCCCGGAACTGCGGTGTCTCCCGTATCGACAAGACATCGTGCGATGCTTTTCTGGACAGTAACCACAGGCTCGGAAGTACCGGAGGAAGGTACAGGTACGCGCTTTTCGTAAGGCGCAGCACAGGCGCATCCGAGGACTGCATGTTGCCGGAGGGGACAATGGTGGCTGTTGCCGTGTTCTCGAACGCGCGAAGGTGGAAAAAAGACACCGGGACGGTCAGTTCTTATGAATGGATACGCTACTGTTCGCTTTCAGGATACCGTGTCGTGGGAGGGATGAGCCGTCTGCTTAAACATTTTGTTGAAGAGGTCGGCCCGGACGATATCATGAGTTATGCTGACGCGGACTATCCTGACGGGGGAGAGGCATACAGGACCCTGGGCTTCGAGCAGGAGGGGGATGTGGTGGTGCGAGCCGGACACAGAAGCGTCAAATACCGTCTTGTAGTGCATCGTCCGTGATTTCCTCGACGAGCCTGCGCACCTGCTCGTATTCGTGGCCGCGGCCAAGGGCGTATCGCAGCAGCTTGAATTTTCCGTACGGGTCATCCCTCAGACTCTGCCACTTTGAGACGAGCAGCTTTCTGAGTTTCTGCGTCGCTTTCTGCGTGTCTATTTCCCGGAGGGCGGATTCGATTGTGTCACGTCCTATCCCTTTGATTCTAAGCGCATTCGATATCTTGTGAGGTCCCCACCCGGTCAGGGCTGACTTTTCTCTTGCAAATGCCGCTGCATATCTGGCATCATCGACGAAACCGTCCTGGACGAGGCTGGAGACCAGGGTCATGGCTGCCTCGGCGTCTCCGTCCGAGAGTTTCAGCGCTCTGGCAGTTATCTCGGAAGTGCAGTATTCCCTGCGGGCGCAGTCGGCCTGCAGTCTGCATAGGGCTTTGTACAGGTTCTCTTCCATGTGTCAGAAATCATACCCGAACGAAATGTACAGTCCCCACTTGTCGACCTGGTTCCAGTGAAGGTTCATCTTGACCGGGCCGGTGATGAAGTCGTATCCAAGCTCCATTCCCAGGGCGTAGTAGTCCGGGTCGAATTCGGTGATCAGGTTTACCAGGCTGTCGTTGCTCTCGGCAAGTCCTGCAAGTGCGGACACGTACAGCTTTCCGACAGGATTGTAACGAAGTTCGACGGTGCCCGAGGCAAGCTGTTCCTCGGCGAGGGCGACGTTGTTGATGCCGAAGAATGGGATGTGCCCTTCAGTGTAGCGCCTGCTCATCGAGCCTCCGATAAAGTTGCTGTGCAGAATGGAGATGCCGCTGCTGTGCACTTCGCCTTCAATCTCCTTGCCGCTGGATGCGGTCATGATATTTCTCAGGTGCAGGTCAGTGATGAGGGCGACTTTCCCACTGATCGGGAACACATTCTTGAGGTCGAAGCGGAACGTGAGCACGGGAAGGAAGTCCGGGGTGTTCGTCTTGAGGAAATCGTAGTTTGCGTCGAATGCGAGGCTTACGCCGCTTCCCGGATAGTAGTAGTCATCGAAAGTGTAGTAATGACCTTTTGCAAACACGCCGAGATAATCCCCGACCAGCATGTCCTTGTAGAAGTTCTGGGCAACAAGGTTGCCGAACAGTGACTGGGAGTCGACGTTGTTGTACTGGTTCTTGAGTCCAGTCTTGAAATTGATCCTTTTCCATCTCACGTCGGAAAGGTACAGCAGTTCCTGGTGAGACCAGTAGTATACATCGCTGACAAGATTCTTGTCGCCGACCTTCAGGATTCCCGCGTAGCGCGATACGGAGGCCTCAAAGTTGATCGTAGGCATCCATACGAGGTCCAGCGCATAGTGGGCGTTGGCCTTGAGGTTGCGTCCGAGCTTGGCCGTGAAGTTGAAGCGGGAACCCCTCAGGGTGTTCGTGTTGATCCCGAGATTGAGCAGCACCGATGCCCATTCTTCGGAGTCGATCCTGAATCCGAGGCCAATGCTGTTGTTAGGGGAGGTCTTGCAGTGGAAAACCAGCCTGTATGGTTCTTCGGTCCCGAGCAGCGAATAGCCGAGCGAGGCGAACGCTCCGGTTGCCTGGTATCTGCTCATAATATCGTCGAGTTCGGCTTTGCCCACACTGTCTCCCGGGCCGAAATCGAGCATCTTTTCCAGCATCTCGGCCTCTCCACGGCTTATTCCGTCATATTCCACCGATCCTATGATGACTTTTGTCTCTGCAAGGTTGATCGCTTTCCTCTGCACCTGCGGAGCGGACGGATTCCCCAGCTTTTCCTTCAGGGCCAGCAGTTCAGCCTCTTTCTGTCTCGCTGCCGTATAGCCTCTTACCAGCATTGTGTCGACGGCTTCGCGGTTGAAGCTCATCATGTTGAATTCCGGAATGTGGGGCTTTATGAGTATGTCCGGTATCCTGATGTTCTTGTTGAACGAGTCTGTGCCCAGCATGGTGAAGAACTGTGAGGCGATTTCGCCGATGTTGTTCACGTCGTCGAATCCGAGCTTGGCGTCAGACAGGTCTATGCCTATTATGTAGTCTGCACCCATGGCCCTGGCTATGTCGCTGGGGAAGTTGTTCCTTGTGCCGCCGTCGACGAGCACCATGCCATCCGTGCGTACGGGTTCGAAAAGGCCCGGGACTGACATCGTGGAACGCATTGCGGTCGGGAGCTGCCCGTCTACCCAGTTCTTGGCCTTGCAGCTCACCATGTCTGCCGCCACGCACATGTAGGGCGTCGGCAGTTCAGTGAAAGGCATGCTGTCGTGAAAGCCGACAGTGAGGCTGGATATGAGGTTCCCCACGTTGAATCCGGAAGCGAGTCCTGACGGCAGCGAACTGGCGATAGACTTCTTCTCATAGTCCTCTCCTCCTGCGCTTCCTCCTCCCTGGTCAATCATTTCCGATGCATTGTGGAAAGGTATCGTTATCACGTATTTCGTGTTATACTGTTTCGTCGAATACGGAATGTACTGCTGTTCTACGGCGTCGCTCAGGATGTATTCCCAGTTCTGGCTTGTGAACATGTCCCGCAGGTCCTCGCTGCGGTATCCCACTGCATACAGACCTCCCAGCAGGCCTCCGATGCTTGTGCCGCAGACCATGTCGACCGGTATCCCGAGCTCTTCGATGAACATCAGAGCACCGACTTCGGCGGCACCCTTGGCCCCGCCTCCCGAGAGGACCAGGCCGACGGTCGGCCTGTGCTCCCTGAGCCTTATTGCGGACATCTTCTGCCTTGCCTCTTTGAAGAACAGAGAGTCCTCGCCGGGCGTCAGACTGTCCACCGACAGCCCGTTGGGGTAGTTCTGGGCGGAGAGTGATGCCGAGAAAAGGATTCCGGTCAATGATGCTGCAAGTGCTGCCCGGCGAGCATTCCGCATGCGGCAAGTATATCTTCTCCTCTGGATGAACGTATGGTGCATATTATTCCGTTGTTGTTGAGCCTGTCTCTGAATTCCTCCATCCTGCGTTCTGACGAACTGACATAGGGAAAGTCCGGAATCTTGTGGAAACGGATCAGGTTGACCCTGCATTCCAGCCCCCTGAGCATGCGTATCAGGGCATCGGCATGGCGCTTGTCATCATTGAATCCGGCGAACATCGTGTACTCGAAACTGACTCTCCTCTGGCCGCTGAAGTCATACTGGCGTATCAGCGAGACCACATCTTCAACAGGGTAGGCCTTCTGCACGGGCATCATCTCGAGCCTTTCTTCCGGAAACGGGTTGTGAAGGCTGACTGCAAGGTGGCATTTCTGCGTGTCGAGGTATCGCCTGAGGACGGGTATCACACCTATCGTGCTCAGTGTGATGCGTTTCGGACTCCATGCGAATCCCCACGGGGCCGTGAGGACATCAATGGCCCGGCTTACGGCTCCATAGTTGTCGAGAGGCTCTCCCATTCCCATGAACACGGCGTTGGTAAGGTTGCGGCTTTCTTCAATGCTTATGAACTGGTTGAGTATTCCGGCGGCATCCAGATTGCCGTGGAATCCCTGCCTTCCGGTCATGCAGAAGCGGCAGCCCATCTTGCATCCGGCCTGGGAGCTGACGCATAGTGTCCGGCGGTCGTCGTCGGGTATCATTACGGCTTCTATGGCGGACTGCTCCCCGGTGTTCTCCTGGCTGCTTACCGGAAACAGGTATTTTTTAGTGCCGTCGGACGAGACGGCGGTTCCGCATGGCGCTTCCGTCCCCAGGTCGTAACGTTCGGACAGGGCAGTCTTCGATGCTTTGGACATGTTCGTCATCGCGTCCCATCCGCGTACTTTTTTCGAGTACAGCCAGTCGGCAAGCTGAGTGCCTACAAAAGGCTTGAGACCGCACGAGACGGCTGCGCCGCGCAGCTCTTCCAGCGTCATTCCAAGTAGTTTTTCCTTCATTCCGTTAACTTTTCCTTATTCAAGATGCGGGAGTTGCTCCCGTCGTGACGGAGCGTACTGCAGGCGGAAGCAAATTTAAGAAAAATTCCTATCTTTGTATGGCCCTTGTGGCCCTTGGACTATTGTAAAACTTTTAATCACAAAAACAATCTTATGGCAAAAGAACTCGAAATCAAAGGTCAGGAAGTCAACGCGGCCAAGCTGAAGGCCCTGCAGGCAACCATCGACAAGATAGAAAAAGACTACGGCAAGGGGACGATAATGACCCTCGGAGACCAGCCTGAATGGGACGTACAGGTGATTCCAAGCGGTTCGGTCGCCCTTGACCATGCACTGGGGATCGGAGGCTATCCGCGCGGAAGGATAGTGGAGATCTTCGGACCGGAATCCAGCGGTAAGACGACCCTTGCCATCCATGCGATAGCAGAGGCACAGAAGACAGGCGGAATCGCCGCCATGATTGACGCCGAGCATGCTTTCGACAGGAGTTATGCCCAGGCCCTCGGGGTCAATCTCGAGACACTGCTGATCTCCCAGCCTGACAACGGAGAGCAGGCTCTGGAAATTGCCGACAACCTGATAAGGAGCGGCGCGATAGACATCGTGGTCATCGACTCAGTCGCCGCACTGACCCCGAAGGCCGAAATCGAGGGCGAAATGGGGGACAACAAGGTCGGACTTCAGGCAAGGCTTATGAGCCAGGCCCTCAGGAAACTGACTGCCAACATTTCTAAGACCAACACTTGCTGCATATTCATCAACCAGCTGCGCGAGAAGATCGGCGTGATGTTCGGCAATCCCGAGACGACGACCGGAGGCAACGCCCTCAAGTTCTATGCTTCCGTCAGGCTTGACGTGCGCAGGGTCACGCAGCTCAAGGACGGTGACGAGGCTCTCGGAAACCGTACCAGGGTAAAGGTTGTCAAGAACAAGATGGCACCTCCTTTCAAGAAGGCGGAGTTCGATATAGTATACGGCGAAGGCATTTCGCATGTAGCCGAGATAGTGGATCTTGCAGTCGGGTTCGACATAATACACAAGAGCGGAAGCTGGTTCAGCTACAATGACGAGAAGCTTGCCCAGGGGGCTGCTGCGGTCAAGCAGCTGCTCAAGGACAACGTCGAGCTCTGTGACGAGATCGAGGCCAAGGTAAGGGAAGCGCTGGCAAACACGAAAGACTGATGGGAAAGATAATTCTTACTGGAGACCGCCCGACAGGCCGGCTCCATATCGGACACTATGTAGGGTCCCTGCGCCGCAGGGTCGAGCTGCAGAACAGCGGCGAATTCGACAAGGTATACATAATGATTGCCGACGCCCAGGCTCTGACTGACAATGCCGACAATCCGGAGAAGGTGCGCCAGAACATAGTCGAGGTGGCTCTTGACTACATGTCGGCTGGTCTCGACCCGTCGAAGTCCACGCTGTTCATCCAGTCCCAGGTCAGCGAACTTACGGAACTAACATTCTACTACATGGACCTCGTGACTGTGCAGCGGCTCCAGCGCAACCCTACGGTCAAGCAGGAGATACAGCTGAGGGGATATTCCGATTCCGCCGATTCCTCCAGGGAGAACAGAGGCGGTATCCCCGTGGGGTTCTTCTGCTATCCGATAAGCCAGGCTGCGGACATCACAGCCTTCAAGGCGACTACGGTTCCGGTCGGCGAGGACCAGGAGCCGATGATCGAGCAGACCAGGGAGATAGTGCGGAAGTTCAATGCGACCTATGCTCCCGTGCTAGTGGAACCTGAGATACTGCTTCCGGACAACGAGGCCTGCAGGAGACTCCCCGGAACGGACGGAAAGGCCAAGATGAGCAAGTCCCTTGGCAACTGCATATACCTTGCGGACAGCGAGGAAGAGGTCAGGAAGAAGGTTATGGGAATGTACACCGATCCGCTCCATGTGCAGGTGTCTGATCCCGGACATGTGGAGGGCAATACTGTATTCACATATCTCGACGCTTTCTGCCGCAAAGAGCATTTCGCCGAGTTCTGGCCCGAGTATGATTCTCTGGACGCCCTCAAGGACCATTACCGCAGGGGAGGCCTCGGAGACGTGAAGGTCAAGAGATTCCTCAATTCCGTGCTGCAGAGCGAACTTGCACCGATAAGGGCAAGACGCCGCGAGCTCGAGAAGGACATTCCGTATGTGTACGAGGTGCTCCGCAAGGGATCGGAAGCCGCCAGGGAGGTCGCCGCGCAGACACTTTCCGATGTCAAGCGTGCGATGCGCATCAATTATTTTGACGCAGAAGAACTGGCTGACCTCACGGGCTGCCAGACTGCGAAATACAGCGGATAGGGCAAGGCTTCTATTCTACGAATTCGAGTTCCTGCAGCAGACTGCCGGCGCCGCATACCTTGTCTACCACGAACAGGAGGTACCGTATGTCGAGGCAGATGTTGCGGCAGAATGCCGGGTCGAAGTCAAGGTCACTCATTGTCCCTTCCCAGACTCTGTCGAAATTCAGGCCGACCAGGTTGCCTTCGGCGTTGATTACCGGGCTTCCCGAGTTGCCTCCGCTGGTGTGGTTGGTCGCGATGAAGCATACTGGCATGTCATCATAAAGGCCGCTGGCATATAGGTCGCGCAGCTTCTGTGGAACGTTGTAGTCGAATATCTCGGGGTTGTCTTTCTCCATTATTCCGGCAAGAGTCGAGAAAGGCTTGTACCTTATTCCGTCCGATGGTTCGTAACCGGCCACGTTGCCGTAGGCGACGCGGAGCGTCAGGTTTGCGTCCGGATAGAAATCCCTGTCGGGCTCAAATTCCATCTGTGCCCTCATGTAGTCCTTGTAGAGGCGGTCTATCTCGTCCCTGAGTCCTGCATGCCGCGGAGCGATGGTGTCGTTGTAGAATCTGGTGAATTCCCGTCTGAAGAGCAGAGCGGGATCGTTCCCCGGATCGCTCAGGTCCTCCCGGGCAAGCCCTCCACCGAAAATCTCATCGGCCCAGGCCTCGACAGACCCGTACCTCGACAGCTGCTCGTCGAAATATGCCGGCCTCAGCCTTTCGGGCACATTCTTCCCGTAGGCTGTCATCAGTGCGATGAAGTTCTCCTTGTCTATGGGCAGCCACCAGTCTCTGTAGAATTCCGTGGCTGTCTTCTCTTTGGTTTCGTCTGCGGCGTCGGCGTATGCCGTGGCAAAAGCCGGCAGCTCGACAGACAGTGCGCTCTCCCGCATGTATTCGCCAGCGAAGGCGACCGGCTCCATCAGGGCGTACAATGAATCCAGCCTGTCAAGCAGACCTTCGTACGGGCCGCCTTGCGCCCATTGTCTGAATCTGCCTTCATATTCCTTCCTGGTGGCGACGGTGGCGTTGCGTCTGATGCCTCCTGACTCGCCCTGCCACTTCTTCCATGAGTTGGAGACATTGGCGTACTTTGAAGAGTAGCGTATCCTGATGTCCTGGCTCATGTCCATGTATTTCTTCATGTTCCCGAGCCTGAGTGTACGCAGGGCTATCTTTGCGGGGTCAGAGACTTCGGCTATATATCTTATCTCCTCCGAAGTGACATATTCCCTTGTGCTCCCCGGAAAACCGTAGATAAACGTGAAATCTCCCTCGTCCAGGCCTCCCGTGGCTATCTTGAAATACTTCTTCGGCCTGTAAGGCACATTCTCAATGCTGTAGTCAGCCGGTTCGTTGTCCTTGCCGGCATAAATGCGGAAGATGGAAAAGTCTCCGGTATGTCTTGGCCACATCCAGTTGTCGGTGTCCCCTCCGAATTTTCCTATCGAAGAGGGGGGTGCCCCGACAAGACGGACGTCGGTGAATTCCTTGTAGACAAACAGGAAATACTGGTTGCCGTAGTAGAATTCTTCGACAGAGGCCTTGAGCCCCTTGCCGCCGGAGACGGCAGCCGCCTTCAGGCTGTCGATGGCCGCCTGCCTGTCCTGGGCTTTCTCCAATACTGAAGTGACATCCTGCATGTACTCGAGGAACATCACGCTGAGTCCCGGGTTGGGCAGTTCTTCCTCCCGGTCAAGAGCCCAGAAGCCGTCCTTGAGGTAGTCGTGTTCGACGGAACTGTGTTTCTGTATCTGACTGTAGCCGCAGTGGTGATTGGTGAACAGCAGACCTTCCGGAGAAACGACTTCGGCCGTACATCCGCCGCCGAACAGGACGACGGCGTCCTTCAGGGATGCGTTGTTTATGCTGTAAATGTCTTCCGCATCGAGGGTGAAGCCTTTCTGCTGCATGTGCTCTATGCGCTGGGAGATCAGCGCAGGAAGCCACATCCCTTCGTCAGCGGATGCCACGGCACCTGTTGACAAGGCTGCCGCAAGGGCGATCAGGGTCTTGCGTATGTCCATCATTTCAATTCTGTCCGGCTAGTATTTCATGCTATCTGAGGCTTTCCGCTGCGTTCTTTACGTTCGGGAGCCTCGAGGTGGCGTTCCTGCATTTTGCCGGCCTGGAGTTTCTCCCACTGCTGCCTGTTGCGGAAGATGTCTATGGCGGTGAAGATGGCGGCCCTCATCGAGCGCGGGTCTGCCTCGTCCCTTCCTGCCATCTCGAAAGCTGTTCCATGGTCAGGTGACGTCCTTATGACTGGGAGTCCGGCCGTAAAGTTGACTCCGTCTTCGAATGACAGGGCCTTGAACGGCGATAGTCCCTGGTCATGGTACATCGCCAGGGTGGCATCGAAGTTCTCGTAGTGGCTCAGGCCGAAGTATCCGTCAGGGGAGAAAGGCCCGAAAGCGAATATTCCCTCTTCGTTTGCCTTGCGTATGGCGGGAATTATTATTTCCTGCTCTTCCGTGCCGAGAAGGCCTCCGTCTCCGCTGTGGGGGTTGAGGCTGAGAACGGCGATTCTGGGCTGGTCAACCACGAAGTCCTGCTTGAGGGAACTGTTGATCAGCCTGAGCTTGCTCAGGATTTTCTCTTCGGTGATGTGCGAGGGAACATCCTTGAGTGGAATGTGTCCGGTTACGACGGCAAGCCTGAGCCTGTGGCTAACCATGAACATAGCCACGTCGTCCGCGCCGAATGCATGCTGGATGTATTCGGTATGGCCGGGGAAGCCGAAGCCTTCAAGAGACATCGCCTTCTTGTTTATCGGGCCGGTCACCAGAACGTCGATCTTGCCTTCCTTGAGTTCGGAGATTGCAGTCTCGAGTGCGAGGATCGCGCATTTCGCAGATTCTGCGGTAGCCTGTCCCGGCTCGGCGTATGTGCTGTCCGGAAGGCAGTTTACTATGTTGATGCGTCTGGGATGAGCTTCGTCGGCACTTGAAATCGCATTGGTGTCCATCTGATCTACTTCGGGGACAGTCTTTCTGTAGAAGCCGAAAAGCTTCGAGGATCCATAGATTACGGGTGTGAACTGTTCGAGTATCCTCGGGTCGGCAAGCGCCTTGATTATGACTTCGTATCCTATTCCGTTGGAGTCGCCCTGGGTGATTCCTACAAGTATTTTTCCGTTCTGCATATGTGTTGAAAATATATTATAACAATAGAGTTGTCTGTTGCTGGTTTTCTGTATAGCCGGTGTCTTCCGGAAGCCCGGGCTGCATGTAGGCCTGTACGGCAAGGCGGTCACAACGCTCGTTCTCCGGATGTCCGGCGTGTCCTTTCACCCAGTTGAAGTCCAGGTTGAACCTTGACGAAAGAGCATCGAACCTTTCCCAGAGGTCGAGGTTCTTTTTGCGTTTCCAGTTCTTTGTGACAGTGCCTACGACATAGGTCGAGTCGCTGAATACATGGACGCTTGCCCCGTCCCATTTAATCTCCTCGAGCCCTCTGATGACGGCGAGCAGTTCCATGCGGTTGTTAGTGGTAAGCCGGAAGCCTCCGGAAAGCTCTCTGCAGCGGTCTCCACACTTGAGTATCGCGCCGTAGCCTCCGGGACCCGGGTTCCCGCTGGCCGCTCCGTCCGTATAGAGGTATATTGGTGGTCTGATTGCCATTATCTGCAAATTTAACTATTTTTGCGGGAATTGACACGAATAGAAAAGCCAAGATGAGACCAGGATTTCCATTGCTTTGCATGCTCTCGTGCATGTTTGTCGTATGCCAGCCTTTAAGCGCACAGTACTCTGAGGCGGGAATGAGGCAGAACGCGGATTCCACCGGTACGCGTGTGGTGTTCCCTTCTTTTGAACCGGTCCAGCTTGTCGCTCCCGCCGTTCTTGTGGGTACCGGGACTCTGGTCCATTTTCTTGCTCACGAACAGGTCGACATTCCCGTTTCCGCGACGGTTTCCGGCTGGCGTGGAGGCTGCCCGGAATTCGAGGCTGACGACTATGTGCAGTACCTTCCATTTGTCATGGCTGCCGGGCTCGGTCTTGTCGGTGTTGATTCTGAACATGTCTTCTGGGAGAGGGCAGCGGAACTGGCCATGACGGCAGCAAGCCTTGCGGCCGTCACTCAGGCGATGAAGCATCTGATCAGTTCTCCAAGGCCGAACGGTGCGGATGACCATTCCTTTCCGTCCGGACATACGGCCACAGCTTTTGCCGGGGCCGAGCTGGTGAGGATAGAATATGGTCCGGGCTGGGGAGCTGCCGCATATACTCTTGCCACGGGGGTTGCCTTCCTGAGGATATACAATGACTGGCATTATCTGAGCGATGTGATAGCAGGTGCCGGGGTAGGAATTCTTTGCGCTCATGTAGGGGAGTGGCTTCTGGATCCCGTGAAAAGGCTTTTCGGTGCCGATGTCTCGGTCACACCTGCTGTCGATCCGGTTTCCGGAGGAGTGTGTGCTACTCTAGCCCTCAGGTTCTAAGGGGGGAAGTCCAGGGGAGTCTTCAGCGTCCAGATTCAGTTTCAGCGTCCCGATTCAAGATACTCCAGGCTCTCTTTCATGACTTTGAGCCTGTCCTGTCTGCGTGTAAGCGTCTCGATAGGTACGCTTATGCACACGGTCCGGTATCCGCCCTTGTCGCATCTGACTGCAGAGGCGAGGTGTGTCGATGGAAATCTCATCCAGACTGCCGCCCCCTTTCCGGCAGGCCTGATGGCATCCGGGCTGTCTGCGCAGTACATGGAGGCATTCAGAGTGTGGCTGAAAGGCATTCCCTCGATTTCCCCGAGGTCGCTGCCGTCCGGGCTTGCGAGGCGGATGCCAAGCACCTGTGCGAGGAATGCAGAGTTATCTCGGCTGTCATCTGAGGCTATGTTGGTTCCCGATACGATCACGCCTTTCCCGGCGGCAGTGAACCGCCTGATGGCATCCTTGAGCGCGGGGGGGAACACCCTGAATCTGTCTCCGCCCTGTTTGCCGCATATCAGGTCCATGAATCCGTATCCTGAGGTCTCGGCCGCTGACGCCGAGCAGAAAGCATCTGCCGACATCGAGGCAAATGCATACCCAAGCTGGACCGCAAGCTCTCCGTGCATGCTGCAGAAGTCGAAAGTGTTGCCGGCGACCGGCTCTCCGGCATGGTTGTCGTGGCTCGCTCCGAAACCGGGGTAGTCATTGTCCACGAATTCGGCTCCCCGTCTGAATTCGTAGGTCTCGCCGATATAGCTGAAGTCGCGGATGTAGGGAACTCCGGAATCTATCCTTGAATCGAATCCCGCATATTCCCCCGCATCAAACCATCCGGGAGCGGACACCTTTGTGAAATTGTTCACAATCAGAATCTTCCCTTTGGGCTTTCCTTTGGGGAGCCCGACACTAAGTATTTCGGAAGGGAAACTCCTGCCTCCTTCGTTGTATGCTTCTATCTTGTAGCTGTATACGTGGCCTTCTTGAATCTTCAGCGTGATGTGCGGCGCTTTCGTGAGTACCCCGGAATCGAAAGCCCCGTCATCTATACGGGTATAGACAATGTATCCGTCGGCTTCCGCCGTCGGTTCAAGGCTGTCCGGGGTCGGCTTCCATCTCAGGTCCACAGTCCCGTCCGGACCGAGCAGAGCCTGGAACGAATTAACCGGAAGCGGCTGCACGGCATACGGACATCCGTAGAATTCGCTGAGGGTCTTCAGGACTCCCTTGTATACTGCCCTGCATACGCTGAACCGGAATGACGGGTCGAGAGCCTGCCTCATGTCGGCGAAGTTCTGGTGGCTGAGCAGCTCAAGAATCATGGCGGGAACCCCGGTAGTGCGGCTCTCGCTGTAGTTCCTGTCCCACAGTCCTCTGCGGGACCACAGAGAGTCGTATTCCGTCCGTATGTCGTTTACTACCTGGCTCTGGACGTAGTCGCACAGAAGCCTGCTGATTATTCTGTCGCGTCCGTCCGAGAACTCCCTGTCAGAATCGCTTCGGAGGGTATATATTGCAAGAGTTCCGACCGTCGTGTCGCCTTGTGCCAGGCCGGCGTCAGTGTGGAATGCCAGCGATAGGTCCAGCGGAATCTGCTTTTCCTCGCGCATCATTGTTGTCCACAGGCCTCTTGTTGCGAAATCGTCGGTGTAGTCGTCTTCCCAGTTGCATGTGATGGTGCTGTCCACACCGGCCCACTGCATCCAGTAATGTGCTCCTTCGCATGCGCTGGCGACGCCGGAGGTCTTGCCTTCACGCTCGAGCTTGCCCATTCCGCCGCCGAACCTGACTGCGTCGGCGCTTACTGCCGTGCCTTCCTTTCCGCGGTTGTCGAGTCTGACGTTTCCGTGTGTGCCTTCATCGAACTCGAAGGTGCCGAGGTAAATCCATGTCCCTCCTCCTCGCCTCTGGTCTATAAGGAAAGAGGTCTTTCCGCCCATATGGGTAACGGTGTAGTATGCCTGTGAGGTGCTTTCCGGGAGGGTCTTGTAGGATATGTATACTGCATATTCGCCGCGTTTCCTGATTTCCGGGGTCCATGTTACGGAGGCGTCCGCATCAGGCGTGCACCATGTCATTCTGGCGCTTCCCGCCTTGAAAGGGTTGTCGCCGAAAGTGTAGCTGCGCTTGAAATCTGCGAACCCTTCACCGGCGTCATCCCAGTCACCAGTTTCACGGTAATGGCCCGACGAGCGTGTGAGGGAGTCCCTGCGTCCACCGAAGGACCTGTCATTGTCGCAGACTGCTTCCAGCGGCTGGAAGTCCCTCTCTCGCGGAGTGATCACGTAGGCTCCGGCGTTCTCAAGCATCGGAATGAGAAACTGAAGCACGAAGCCTGGTGTAAGCATGTCCTCTACTGTCCTGTGCAGCGGGGCCCTCTGCCAGATCCAGTCGCCTGTGTCTTCGTCGTAGTATTTCCCGTGGCTCTGCCACACGGCAAGATGCCTCCCTTCGAGTCCCTTCGGAAAAGCGAGGGCGCCGACCCTGCGCACCAGCATTATGGAGTCGGTATGCCTGGGGTCGTCTATCGCTCTGTCATATCCGGAGGGGATGCCGTTGTTTCCCATCTTCGGCAGGATCAGGTCCGAGAGTTCGTAGCGGTTGGTGTATACGTTGCCCAGGCTGAGCGAAGGGTCTTCATCTCTGATGAAACTGTCCATCAGGGTCCGGGCCTGCAGTACATCGTTGTCATGCCATGGATAGTAGGACAGTCCGGCCGTGAAATACAGGTCGAGACTTCTGCCCCTGGACCTTGTCCTGGACAGGCTGAAGTCTTCCTGGACGCCTGTCCTGTCTTTAAGCCAGACGGCAAGACTGTCGCACATCGGCTCGAGGCTTTTCCTGTCAGGGACGGCGTGCAGACTTACGCTGGATGACAGAACCGACAGAAGTATGGTGACAGCCAGCCTCATCTGTTTCTTCCCTTCCTGAACTTGACTGTGTAAAATGCGAGAAGTATGGCTCCGCACAGGCATATTGCCAGACAGTCGGTAGCAAAATCTTTGATGTCTTCGCTCCGGTAGGGTAGTGTCCCCTGGACAATTTCCGTGATGCCTGCAAATATGCATCCTGCCGAGCAGATACTGACAATGCCGGCTACTATTTCACCCACGCTTTTCGGCTTGCGGTCTACTGCGCAGTATGCCAGCCACGGGAAGGGAAAGAACATTGCGAAATGCACGAGCTTGTCGGCGGGAATTCCGAAAAAGCTCTTCTGAATGCTCGGCAGACCGTTGAGATTTGCAAAGCAAAGGAAGGCTATCGCTCCAATGTAAATCAGGAGCACCGTCCTGTAGACGATTTTATAGAGCCTGCATTTCATAAAGCTTCTTGTAGTATCCGTTCCTGGCGATGAGCTCATCGTGCCTGCCTCGCTCCACAATGCGGCCTTCATTCATCACAATGATCTCGTCGGCTTTCTTTACCGTGCTCAGTCTGTGCGCGATCGATATCGTCGTCCTGTTGTGCATCAGTTTGTCTATGGCGTCCTGCACCAGCCTTTCCGATTCGGTGTCAAGAGATGCGGTAGCCTCGTCAAGTATGAGTATGGGGGGATTCTTGAGTATCGCCCTGGCAATGCTGATTCTTTGTCTCTGGCCTCCGGAAAGCAGGGTCCCTCTGTCTCCGATACATGTCTGATAGCCGTGCTCCTTCTCGACAATGAAATCGTGGGCGTTTGCTATCCTTGCCGCAGCCTCGACCTGTTCCTGGGTAGCGTTGTCGACCCCGAACGCGATATTGTTGAATATGGTGTCATTGAACAGGATGGGGTCCTGGTTCACGTTTCCCATCAGGGCGCGTATGTCGTGGGTCGAAGCCTCCCTGAGGTCTATGCCGTCAATGCTTATGCTGCCTGAAGTCGGGTCGTAGAAACGGGGGATAAGGTCCACCAGAGTCGACTTTCCGGCTCCGCTGGCTCCCACTATAGCGATGTTCTTGCCTTTTGGTATGGTCAGGCACACGTCATGCAGAATCTGCTTGCCTCCCTGCTCATACCAGAAATCAACATGGTCAAACCGTATTTCTTCGTTGAAGCCCTCTATCTTTCTGGGATGCTCGGGCTCTTTGATGTTGTTCCTGGCTTCGAGGATTACGTTTATCCTTTCCATTGAAGCAAGGCCCTTGGGGATGCCGTAAGCAGCCCTCGAGAAATCCTTTATCGGCTGGATGACGCTGTAGAGGATGGCCATGTAGGACATGAATGAAGGTGCATCGATCACCGCAGAGTCCCCCAGAATCAGCGTGCCGCCGAACCACAGCACTATAGCTATCATCACTGAGCCGAGGAATTCACTGACGGGGTGAGCACTCGACTGCCTGATGGCGACTCTGTTGTTCTTTGCCCTCATCGCCTCGGTGATTCCGTCAAATCGGGAACTCATCTTTTTCTCTGCGAGAAACGCCTTGACGATCCTTAGCCCTCCGAGTGTCTCCTCGACCTGGCTCATCGTGTCGCTCCAGTATTTCTGGGCTTCCAGGGACTGGGCCTTGAGATGCCTTCCGACGACGCTCATGATACCGATCATGATCGGAGCGAAGACGAGGGTGAAAAGAGTGAGCTGCCATGACATGGTGAACAGTACGGCCATGTAGATTATGACCAGAATCGGGTTCTTGATGAACATCTCGATGGTGGAAGTTATCGATGTCTCCACCTCCTGGACGTCTCCGCTTATCCTCGCGATGATGTCTCCTTTCCTTTCCTGGCTGAAGAACGCCAGAGGGAGGGAAAGGATCTTGTCATATATCTCCATCCTCATGTCCTTGACTATGCCGGTCCTTATCGGGACCATGACAGCCGCTGCACCGAAGTAGCAGGCCGTCTTGACCAGCACTATGGCGCAGAACACGAGGCACAGGGTCAGCAGGACACGGCTTTCGCCGCTGAGAGCGATCCACTGCCCGATGTAATAGTATATGTTGTTGGCTATGTCGTTGAACGCCGCGACATTGTCCCAGGGAATGAACTCATAGGTCTTTTCCTGGACATTGAACAGAATCTGAAGTATCGGTATCAGCAGCGAGAACGAGAATACATTGAAGACGGCAGACAGGATGTTCATGACTACCGAACCTGCTACGTACTTCTTGTACGGGGCGACGTAGACTTTTATTGTTTTCCAGAATTCTTTCATAATGAATCTTGCAAAGATAGCTATTGCTCACTGATTTCCAAGCAGAAAAAGAGGGGATGCGCTCTGCCTGGGCAGCGGGACCAGTCTGACTGACGCCTCAAGGACCGGTCTCGAGCAGTCGTGGGCCAGGGCCGGAGTGTTGTTGTGTTCGCTAAGATGGCACAGAAAGACATTCCGCAGGCCTTCGTGGGCGAATTCGGCTATCGCGGCTGCGCACTGGCAGTTAGACAGATGTCCGTGGGACGAGCGTATACGGTCCTGGAGCTCTTTCGGATACGGACCGTTGCGCAGCATTTCAGGATCATAGTTCGACTCGATGACGACGGTGTCGGCCTGTTTTGCCAGGTCCATCGCTTCCTTGGGCACCTCTCCCATGTCGGTCATGATGACGAACCGGTATCCGTCCAGGACGATTGCGTATCCGAGGGTCTGTGCCGCATCGTGCGGTACAGCGAAGTACCTTGCGCTTATTCTTCCCGGAACGATCTCATTCCAGCCTTCGTTAAGGGTATGCCTGCATTCATGGAAATATTCTCCGGTAATGTGGTGTGACTCCATGGCGTTGCCGAGTTTCTCCGTTACCCATACCGGCTTGCGGATATGCTTGCAGTAGGATCCGAGAGAGCGGATGTGGTCGAAATGGTCGTGAGTGACAAGGATTCCGTCAAAAGAACTGTAGTCCAGTCCGTCGGCGGCCATTTCCTTCTTGAGCCTGCGCGGACTTATGCCTGCATCGACAAGAACTCCGCATTCGCATTTGCCGTTTTCATGGAATATGCCTATGAAGTAGCAGTTGCCGCAACTGCCAGATGAAAAAGACTTGAACTTAATTGTTTTCATCGCTACAGTATCTGGAGATGACATTGTATGACTCTGCCACACCGAGCTCTCCTGCTCTTGACAGGTCGATGCATCCCTTCTCCCGGTCGTGTATGTATATGAGGACCAGGCCTCTGTTGAAGTATGCCTCACCCATGTAGGGGTAGAGGCTTATCGCCTCGTCGTAGTTGTCTATCGCCTCCACCATGTTGTCTGACTGGCACATGAGGTTGCCGAGATTGAAGTACAGGTAAGGCAGGTCGGGAAGAATCTCGAGGGCAGCACGTATGTCGGCTATCGCGTCGGAGTAGTCGTAGCTGCGGCTTACCTTGTCGCTGACTCTGGCCCTTGTCGCTCCCTGAGTATCCATCGACAAGGTCTGTACGTTCCCTTCAAGCGAAGCGATGAAGTCGACCATCTCGGCCTTGAGGACTCCTCTGTTCATCAGGTAGAATGCCTTGTAGTAGCGTGAATACCTGTCCTTTGATTCGCTGTCGCCCGCGTTCTCGACCGCCTTGTTGAACCACTCCAGGGCTGAGTTGAATTTCTTGTCCTGAAGGTCCTGGAGTCCCCGGGCGAAATACTCCTCCGCGCAGCTGCTTGCGACATAGGTCGTCGGCACGCTTTCGGTGGAGTTGCGTATCTCTACGGGCAGGGGCATAGCCTGCTCGAATCTGTCGACCAGTGCGTTTTCGTATTCCTTTGAGAGTGCCTGACCCTCCGGCCTTGCCTCGGCAAGACTGAACCGGTACAGAGGTTTCAGCCCTATGTCGACGTTGCGGTGCTGGAGCAGCTCGTTGTCGAAATTGTCTTTGGCGAAATCTGCGTCGAGGGCGAGCAGGGAACTGTATTTCCTGGTCGTGTCGGCGAAGGAGTCGAGCTGGCTGTTCTCCCTGTATTCGCGTATCTTCTCCTGCGCTGTGCGGTAGTCAGAGTCGGCCTCCCTGAACCTTCCGAGCATGTTTTTCACGTATGAACGGTTCATGTAGGCATTCGCGAAGTCAGGATAGAGCTCTATGGCCTTGTCATAGTCCGCCAGGGCGTCATCCCACCTCTGCATGTTGACGAATATGGCTGCCCTGTTGAAATGGGCCAGAACGTTGTCAGGATTTATGTTTATCACCCTGTCTATGTCTGCGAGGGCCTTTTCCATCTCGCCGACCTGCATGTAGATGAGACTCCTGTTGTAGAGTGTCAGGGCATTTCCGGGCTCGTGTGCGAGTACGGTGTTGAGATCGGCCATCGCGCCGTTGTAGTCCTTGCGTTCATAGTCGATCAGGGCTCTTTCGAAGTATGCGAGCGTGTTCGTTGAGTCGAGCTGAATCGCCATGTCAAGGTCAGCCATGGCCTTGTCCGGTTCATTCATGTCCGAGTATATCCTTGCACGCCTGATGTATGATTCGGGTTCATACCGGTCAAGCCGTATTGCCTGGTTGTAGTCGGCCAGAGCGCTAAGAGTGTCCGAGAGGAACAGTCGGCAGGCGCCCCTGTTGAGGTATGCTGAAGGATCTTTCGGCTCGTGGCGGATGTAGCGGTTGAAGTCATCCACCGCCTCTTCGAAGCGCTGTGCAAGAAAATATGTCACTCCCCGGGAGAAATATATCCCGTACAGCCCCGGCCTGAGCGACAGTGCCTTGTCGAAATCTTCGAGAGCTCCCTGATAGTCTCCTGCACGGCTCTTTGTGATTGCACGATAGTGATAGCCGTCGGTGAAGAC
>CALUTT010000012.1 GCA_944323775.1 uncultured Bacteroidales bacterium | reverse complement strand
GGTGAAGACCGGATTCAGCCTGACTGCGGTGTTGAAGTCGCTGTCCGCGCCGCGGATGTCTCCGAGATTGTATTTTGCGATGCCGCGGAAGAAAAATCCCCAGTAGTCTGTCGTGTCGAGCCTCGTGAGAATGTTGAAGTTGTCTATCGCCTGTGCGTACTTGCCTTCCGAGAGAGCCTGCCTGCCTCTCCACATGAAAACGTCCTTGTCATATTGGGCAAGGCCGGTGAAAGGGAAGACAAACAATGCCAGGACTATGGTGAGTACGAACTTTTTCATTAATTTTGCAAATATAGGAAAAAGCCGATAATATCACCCATCCCCGATGCACAGGTTAAGTCTCATTTTTCTTGCGGCAGCCATGTCCGCCGCTTCCCTTTCCGGTGCCTGCCGGAGTGACAGACTCTTCGACGATCTTGTTTTCCTGACTGATCCCTGTCAGGACGGACGTGCGACCGGAAGCCCAGGGGCTCAGTCTGTCGCCTTCTATCTGCTGCGCGAGTTCCGCAGTCTGGGGTACAGGACGACGGTCCAGTGTTTCGAAAGCGCTGGGCTTGCCGGGCGCAATGTCGTTGCCGTGACTCCGGGATGGTACCGCGACTACATCGTGGTCGGAGCATATTATGACGGGCTCGGATATATCGGAGACAGCTTTTATGCCGGGGCGGACTCGAACGCCTCCGGGGTTGCGGCCCTGCTTGCCATCGCCCGCGGCCTGGTCTCTTCATGCGAGGGCTCCACGGGGCTGATCTTCGTCGCCTTTGACGGACACAATTCCGGTCTCGAGGGGTCGAGGCGGTTCCTCGAAAGGTTCTCTGAAGAATACAGGTTCAGGATGATGGTGAATCTTGACATTGTCGGATCGTCCGAAGTTCCTGTGCACGGCTCCCGTGAGGAATATCTGATCGCGCTCGGGGGGCTGCCGTTCATGCTCTCTATGGACAGGGCCAACCGTGATACCGGTCTCGACCTGTGCTTCGACTATTACGGAAGCGAACAGTTCACTGATCTGTTCTACAGGAGAATCGGAGACCAGAGCTGGTTCGTCGCCGCGGGGATCCCCTCTGTCATGTTCACCTCGGGAATCACCATGGACACGAACAAGGTTACCGACACTCTTGACAGGCTGGACCTCGACATGCTGTCCAAACGCATAACGTTTATCATGAGATGGCTGGATTCGATGATATGAAAGACGGCGGAAAGGCTTTTGAGGGAATCCCGGGCATACATGCGGGCTTTCCCTCGCCGAGCCAGGACTACTTGCATGGGGTGATTGACCTGAACCGCGAACTTGTCCGCCATCCCGAGGCCACCTTTTTCGGCCGGGTGGTGGGGGATTCCATGTCTGATGCCGGTGTGTCCGAGGGTGACGTTCTTGTCATCGACAAGTCCCTCGATCCTGCCGAAGGTGACATGGCGGTATGCTTCCTCGACGGAGAATTCTGCATAAAGTTCGTCTCTGTGCGCAAGGACGGGCTGTGGCTTATTGCCGGCAACGGAAAATATGCCCCGATCCACGTGTCCGAAGGGAGCAGTTTCTTCATCTGGGGAGTCGTTACCTACGTGATCAGGAAGCTCCGCTAGTGGATTTCAAGCAGTTCGTCCCAGTCTGTGGAGTATCTCGCGGAACGGTGCTCCATTTTCATGCATTGAGAGTAGTCACCCCCATGTTGTGTGCCGAGGTGCAGCAGACTTGTGCCCTTGGCATTGTACAAGTCCATCAGTTCCGATATTTTCTTTGCCTTCCGGCGGAAGTCCGCCGATGATTCCGACTCGAACAGAGTGTCTTCGCTTATCGATGCGTCCGCGGTGTCGCTCACAATCACTCCGGCCTTCTTGTACATGTAGCCCGGACGGTATATCTCCCGGAGTACCTTCAGGGCTGCGGCCACGATTTCATGAGTGCTGTCGGAGGCATGTTCGAGAATTGTCTCGCCCCTGGGAAACAACTGCGCCAGATCTTCTCTGAAACGGTTTGTGTACAGGAAGACCTCGACCTTGCCCGCAACGGAATGTTCCTTGCGCAGTTTCAGGGCGCATGCCGCGGCAAAGTCGGATACTACGGATGTGAGGCCGTCCAGATCCGGAATCATTGCCGCGAACGACCTGGAAGTGCAGATGCTGGCCCTCCTTTTGTCAGAAGACGGGGAATGTGCCTGTGTACCTTGCAGTTCCATCCATGTACGCACTCCGTTGATTCCGAAATTCTTCCCGACCCATTCCCCGGGTCTGCCGCAGAAGTCGAGAGCGGTCCTTATGCCGCGCAATTCCATCTTTGGCGCCAGTCTGCGGCCTATGCCCCAGACGTCTTCTATCGGGGTCATGGAAAGAGCCTTGATCCTTCTCTGCTCGCTGTCTATGGTGCAGACGCCGCGGTAGCCCTCATATCTCTTGGCGAAGTGGCTCGCAATCTTTGCCAGGGTCATGGTCGGGGCCAGTCCTATGCTTACAGGAATGCCGGTCCATTTCAGGACTTTCCCCCTGAGGCTGCGGCACAGCTCCTCTCTGGCTTCCGGCTTCACGCCGTCAAGATCCAGGAAGGCTTCGTCTATCGAGTATACCTCGACTCTGTCGGCACAGGAGCGCAGTATGCTCATGACTCTTGCCGACATGTCCCCGTACAGGGTGTAGTTCGAGGATCTGGCGACGACCTTCCCTGACGCCACCTCTGCTGCAAGCTTGAACATGGGGGTGCCCATCTTTATTCCCATTGCCTTGGCCTCATTTGAGCGGGATACTACGCAGCCGTCATTGTTTGACAGGACGACTACCGGCTTTCCCTCGAGGTACGGCTGGAATACCCTTTCGCACGAGACGAAGAAATTGTTGCAGTCAACCAGAGCGAACATTATTTCCGCTTGAATACAGAAGAGTTGCTGGTGCCCCAGTCTATCATGGCGTCGATGATCGGAATCAGGCTTGATCCGAGTTCCGTGATGCTGTATTCCGACCGTGGAGGAGTTTCAGGGTATACGGTCCTTGACACCAGCCCGTCTTCGACGAGTTCCTTGAGCTGAATGTCAAGTACGCGCGGCGCGGCTTCCGGGAAGAGTCTGTGCAGCTCGCTCGGGCGTCTGGGTGCCCTCCGCAACTCGTCCAGTATGCATGATTTCCATTTGGAACCGATGAGGCTTACAGTAAGCCGCAGCGGGCAGTTCATGTCCAGCGGTATCTTCCTTTCGTACATTGATCCGGTTTTTTTGATAAAATTACAAACAATAATATGAAAAATCCAGCTGACCGATTAATTTTTCGATAAGGGATAAATTATTCGGTACTTGATGGCAATTCATGCCTGAGCTAATTTTGCGGCAGACAAAAACAACAGACTTGGATAATGAAAATAGTGGTTGTCACTGGAAGTCCCCGCAGACGGGGAAACAGTTTTGAAATGACGGAAGCATTCATAGCCGAAGCGGAAAAGTGCGGCCATACGGTCCGCCGTTTTGATGCGGCATTCATGAAAATCGGAGGATGCCGGGCTTGTGAGACGTGCTACAGTACCGGAAAGGCCTGCTCTTTCGACGATGATTTCAATCTTGTGGCGCCCGAACTGGCCGAAGCGGATGCCGTGGTCTTCTCGACCCCGGTATACTGGTATTCTTTCCCGTCCCAGATCAAGGGTGTCATTGACAAGATCTATTCTCTGGTTATTGGGGGAAAAGACATTTCCGGCAAGAAGTGCGCCCTCATCTGCTGTTGTGAGGAAAGCGATCCGAGTGTCATGGATGGCGTGAGGCTTCCTTTTGAACGCTCGGCCGCACTTCTGAAATGGACTGTGGCAGGGGAAGTCCTCGTTCCTGGAGTGCTGCACGAAGGGGATGTCAGGAAGACGGACGGGGTGGCCCGAGCGGTTGCCCTTGCTCACGATCTGCACTGACTTGCGGCATACCCGAAAAGTCTTCTCGCAGTGCATGAGCATGAATCGGACGGCATGGTGCCGGCG
>CALUTT010000011.1 GCA_944323775.1 uncultured Bacteroidales bacterium | reverse complement strand
GTTGAGATACCAAGATTCGAACTTGGACAGACAGAACCAAAATCTGTAGTGCTACCATTACACCATACCTCAGTCCAGACTGCAAATATAGTAAAAAAATCAACGCTTGCTTTTGAAGAACTCTTTCATCATGTTTCCGCATTCATCCTGCAGCAGGCCCGAAAGGACTTCTGTCTTCGGGTGAAGCAGCGAAGGGGAGAACAGACTGTAGCCTCTCTTCGGGTCGGGCGCTCCGTATACGAGCCTGCCGAGCTGCGCCCAGCAAAGGGCCGAAGCACACATCGGGCAGGGCTCCACGGTGACGTACAGGCAGCAGTCGCCAAGATACTTGCCTCCGAGTGCGTTGGTGGCTGCCGTCAGCGCAATCATCTCGGCATGCGCGCTGGGGTCGGCAAGCCGCTCGACCATGTTGTGGCCCCGTCCTATTATCCTTCCTTTGCAGACGACGACGGCACCGACGGGAATTTCGTCCTCTTTTCTTGCGGCCTCTGCCTCTTCGAGGGCTGCCCGCATGTATTTTTCATCAGTGGAGTATGTCATTTCAGAAAATCAAGTATGTCTTTCCAAACTTTTTCGCTGTCCTGTGTGCCGAGGATGTCATGTTTCATGCCATGGTATATAACTGTTTTCGTATCCGGAAATCCGGCATCCGAGATTACACTCACCGATGCGGCCAGCGCTCTGTCCGAGCGGGCATAGCGGTCTTCCGATCCGGACGCGAACATGATTCCGAGTTCCTGATTCACCGTTTCCCATCCTGAGCTGGAATGGGTCTGCCGCATCAGTGAGGCCAGGGTCCGGAATCCGTCTGCGGTGAATATGAACCCGCCCGGTCTGTCGGCGCCTCCGTGGTGCCTGCCGAAAAAGATGTCGTGCAGCATTCGGGAACGGTACTTCCATCCGAAGAGTTCTCCTGTTGCAGTGGCGAGTATCCTGCCCGCGACGCACCAGGGATTGTATCCCGGAAAACCGCACAGAACCAGTGAATCCAGCATTGCGGAGTGTTTCATGGCGAATGCCGCTGCAACCATCGACCCCATGCTGTATCCGAGCAGTGCATGACTGGTGCAGTAGGGAATCCTGCCGCGTATGCTCTCCCATACGTCCATGGCGTCATTGACCATGGCCTCCCATCCGCCGCCGTACATGTATCCCAGCTCGGAACTGTCCCTGACACTGGCTCCGTGCCCTCTCTGGTCATATACTGCGCATGCAATGCCTCCAGCAGTGAGATATCTCATGAAAGGCAGGTACTTCTCCTTTGTCTCGCACATGCCGTGCAGGATCAGCAATACGGCATGCGGCCTTCCCTGGGGCAAGGCCAGCAGGCAGTCGAGCTCGAGGCTGTCGCAAGAGGTGCGTACTTTGAATGATTCCATAACATTGCCCGGTGCGGCTTGCAAAATTACGAATTAGTTTTTTAACTTTGTCGTTTATGAAGCTATTTCTGATTGACGGTCACGCGCTGATTTTCAAGATGTACTATGCCTTTCTCGGCCGGCCCATGGTCAATTCCCGGGGGGAAGACACGTCTGTGCTTTATGGTTTCACCAAGTACTTTCTCGAACTGCTTGAGCGTGAGCGTCCGTCTCATGTGGGTGTAGGGTTCGATCCGCCCGGCGGAACTTTCAGGAACGAACTGTATCCGGCATACAAGGCCAACAGGGGGCAGACCCCGCAACTTGTCATAGATGCGCTTGAGCCCCTGACAAATCTTGTCCGTGCAATGGGTATACCGGTGCTGATGACCAAGGGGTTCGAGGCTGACGACACCATCGGGTCCGCGGCCGTAAGGTTCGCTTCCGACGGGATGGATGTATACATGGTGACCCCAGACAAGGACTATGGCCAGCTTGTCGGAGAGCATATTTTCCAGTACCGCCCGGGCAAGTCAGGCTCTGACAACGAACTGCTTACCTCCAGGGAAGTCTGTGAAAAGTGGAAAATAGGCTCTTGTTCACAGGTGGTCGACATGCTCGCAATATGCGGGGATTCGTCCGACAATGTCCCCGGAGTCCAGGGAGTCGGCCCTGTGGGCGCGGCAAAGCTGCTGTCAAAGTACGGCAGTCTGGAAGGTGTGTACGACCATATCGATGAACTGCCCGCCAGGCAGAAACTGAATTTCGAGGCCGCCCGGGACCATATATTCCTGTCCAAGCGGCTTGTGACGATCAGGACTGACGTGCCTGTCGGCGCAACGCTTCCCGACCTTGAATTCGACATGCGCTATACTCCCGAACTCGATGCGATGATGGACCGCTACGAGTTCCCCTCCCTGAAAAAGCTGCTCCGAAAGCTTTGCCGCATAGACGATTGCGGTAAAGGCGCGGCCGAGGGAGATGCGGCCGGGTTGCCGGCGCAGTCTGCAGTCAGCGCCTCACCGTCTGAGATCTGTTCATCCAGGGTGGCCCTGGTTCTGTCGGGCGGACTCATGTGTGCATCCGACGGTGTAAGGGTAGCGTCCGGTACACCGGAGGAGTTCAGCCGCATGCTTTCTGACCGCTCGGTAGTCAAGGTCGGCAGTGACATCAAGTCTGTGATGAACAGCCTTGCGTCCAGGGGAATCAGCCTTGAGGGGCGCATTGAGGATGTGGAACTGCTACATTATCTGCTGAATTCCGAACGGAGCCACAAGCTTGAGGACCTTGCCCTCAATTATCTTGGTGTTGATCTGGGTGGAACCGGTGCTGCGGGGAACCATGATGACGCCACGCTTTTCAGCCAGGGTGACGATCCGGGTACTGACGCTGCCGGACTTCAGCGCCGGGTGCTTGTGCTGTTGCCTCTTGCAGATGCACTCCTGCGTGAGCTGGATGCGTCAGGAGGACTGCGCAAGCTCTATGACGACATAGAGGAACCTCTGGTGAGGGTACTCTCAAGAATGGAACTTGCTGGTGTCAAGATTGACCTGCAGTCGCTGTCGGATTTCGCGGAGTCGCTGCGCGAAAGGATGGGCCGCTGCGAGGCTCAGATCCGCGACATGGCCGGTGAACCGGGCCTGAACGTGATGTCTCCCAAACAGATAGGTACCGTTATCTTTGAGAAACTGCAGCTGGACCCCCGCGCCAAGAAGCCTAAGAAAGGAAACTGGCCCACCGATGAGCAGACTCTCTCGGAACTCTCCGACCGCAGTCCCGTCATAGGGCTCATACTGGAGTACCGGGCTCTGAAGAAGCTCCTGTCCACGTATATCGAACCATTTGCAGGGTATGTTTCGCCCAGGGACGGCAGGGTCCACACTACCTTCAACCAGACGCTGACCTCTACCGGCAGACTCTCTTCGTCCAATCCCAACCTGCAGAACATACCGATACGCACTGATCTGGGGAAGGAGATACGGAGGGCATTTGTCCCCGGCGACCCTTCTGGTGTCCTGATGTCTGCCGACTACTCTCAGATCGAACTGCGTCTGATGGCTCACCTGAGCGGGGATGCACATCTCGTTTCAGCCTTCAACGAGGGGCTTGACGTGCATGCCGCCACCGCATCGAAGATATTTTCCGTCCCTGTGGACAAAGTCGGACCGGACCTGAGGAGGATAGCGAAGACAGCCAATTTCGGAATCATGTACGGGATCTCCGCGTTCGGACTCAGCCAGCGGCTGCATTGTTCCAGAGAGCAGGCGAAGAAGATAATCGACGACTATTTCACTTCTTTCCCGGCAATCCGCGACTTTATCGATTCGACATTGAAAGGGGCCCGTGAACACGGTTATGTCGAGACCATTTTCGGACGCAGGCGCTATATCGCCGACATCAATTCCGGCAACGCGTCGGTCAGGTCGATCGCCGAGCGGAATGCCGTCAACGCCCCTGTCCAGGGCAGCGCCGCCGACATAATCAAGCTGGCGATGATAGCCGTTGACAGAAAGCTCGAAGAGATGGGGCTGAAATCGAGGATGATACTCCAGATACACGATGAACTTCTGCTGGAGGTGCCGGCCGAAGAGATCGGAACTGTCAGGGAAATGTTGATCCGGGAAATGGACAGTGTAGTAAAGCTGTCCGTCCCGCTTACCGTAGAGTGCAATTATGGCAAAAACTGGCTTGACGCCCACTGACGACATAGTCAGAAGGGCCATTCAGGGTGACGGAACCGCGTTCACCGAACTCTGGGATACGAATATCGAGTCTCTGCGTGCATATCTCGTGTCATCGCTCGGCGTCATGGACGGCTTTTTCGTGGATGACATATGCTCGCGCAGCTTCGAAAAGGCGTTCAGGCAGATCGGCAGCTACGACCCTTCCAAGAGCCGTTTCTCCACATGGCTCAAGGTCATAGCGCACAATACGGCGCTTGACGTAATAGAGTCCGAGAACCGCGAGACGCGTAACATGGTGTCGATCGATGACAGGAACGTGAACGTGTCGGAACTCGGGAACATAGAGGACAGCCCTTCTTCTGCCCTGGAAGACATTATTAAGAACGAGGATGCCGCAAGTCTGAGGGCAGGAGTCGAAGGACTTCCGGACATCTACCGGGAGGTGGCTTTCAGGAGGCTTATCGAGGGGCTGCCGTACAAGACCATCGCTGATGAACTGGGCATCGAACTGAACACGGTGCGCACCAGGATCAGGAGGGCAAAGGCCCTTCTGGGGGATTTGAATTCAGAATCAGATGACTGACTATACTGTACTGGCCGAGCTCTACAGGGAGTGGAACTCGAAAATCAATGTCATTTCGCGCAAGGATACGGACAATATCTACAGCCACCATATCCTGCATTCCCTTGCCGTCTCCGAGTATATGAGAAGATTCTATCCTCCCGGAATCTGGGACGGGGCGAGAATACTTGATCTTGGAACAGGGGGAGGTTTTCCCGGCATTCCGCTTGCCATCGAGCATCCGGAGGCGGAGTTTGTGCTGTGTGATTCGGTCGGGAAGAAAATCATGGTCGCCGAATCTGTCGCCCGGTCTTTCGGACTTTCCAACGTGCGGTGTGTCAATGCACGCGCGGAGAGTCTGGGCGAAGGGTTCGATTGGGTGGTTTCGCGTGCGGTAGCCTCGCTTTCAACCCTGTATCCGTGGGTGAAGGGAAGATTCTCGAGGAGCCTGATCTGCCTGAAAGGCGGTGATATCGGTGCCGAGGCAGGGGAGCTTGAGAGAAAATTCCATGTTGATCCCGGGAAAGTGCGGGTCTGGAGCATTTCGGAATGGGTTGAGGATGACTATTTTTCCGAAAAATTTGTAATTGAGATTGGAAAAGATTATCTTTGCCCTCCCAAATCCGAATAATTAAAATAATAGAATAATGAAAAGGACATATCAACCTTCAACTCGCAAGAGAGTCAACAAGCACGGGTTCCGCGAGCGCATGAGCACCCCCAACGGACGCAGGGTACTTGCTTCACGTCGTGCACATGGTCGCAAGAAGCTCACGGTATCTTCTGAGGATCGCTATTGATTCTCAGTCTGGGGACAGAGTATCAGGAGGGTGTGGCAACGCGATGCCGCACCCTCCTGTTTCATATCGTGATATATTGCCTCATTTTTCGTATATTGTAGAGTTTTCCAGTTCATCAGAACATTGAAATGTACAGTGAGAATGACTTTTCCAGACTGGAACTGAGCCTGCCTGGATGCAGGAGCAATTTCCGGTATTTCCGATCCAGGCTGAAGCCCTCGACGAAGCTGCTTGTGCTGGTCAAGGCGAACGCCTACGGCCACGGTGCCGTCGAGTTTGCTTCAATGCTTCAGTCCGAAGGTGCGGACTATCTTGCCGTCGCGCTCCCCGTCGAGGGGATGGAGCTGCGGCGCAACGGTATCTCCCTGCCCATACTCGTGCTGACTGCGGGAACTGATTTCTTCCCTGAAATCGTAGAGAACCGGCTTGAACCCGGGATCCCGAATCTCTATACCCTCAAGGCTTTCTGTGACTATCTCGCCTCGCGCGGGATAACTGACTATCCTGTGCATATAAAACTTGACACGGGCATGCACAGGCTCGGCTTCATGACTTCCGAGCTCGGCCCCCTGACAGATTTTCTGGGCTCCCGGAGGGAGATTTTCGTCAAGTCGGTGTACTCGCATCTTGCGGCGGCCGAGGACCCGTCCGAGGACGCCTTCACTCTTGGCCAGATCGACATGTTCATGCACAATGCCGGACGTGTGGGAGACGCGCTCGGATACAGGCCCATGTGGCACATACTGAACTCTGCCGGAATAGAGCGCTTCCCGCAGTATCAGTTTGACATGGTCCGTCTGGGTATAGGCATTTACGGTATCAGCGCTCTTCCGGGCGTGAGGCTTGCGCCGGTAGCCTCTCTCAAGGTCAAGGTCCTCCAGGTCAAGCATCTGCTTCCTGAGGACGGTACGATAGGATACGGGAGGAAAGGGCATGTGGCTCCTGGCGGGACCGTGATTGCAACCATTCCGGCAGGATATGCGGACGGAGTGGACAGGCGTCTGGGCTGCGGTGCCGCTTCTTTCAACGTGAACGGCCACAGGGCCCCTACAATAGGGAACATATGCATGGACATGTGCATGCTGGACGTTACCGGAATCGATGTCAGTGTCGGCGACACAGTGACCATCTTCGGCGAAGACCCGACGGTATCGGAGATAGCCTCTATACTCGGGACCATACCGTATGAGGTCCTCACATCGGTTCCCCGGAGAATAGAAAGGATAATAGTCAGAAAACAGATAGCGGAATGAACGGACTGATAACGGTATTGCTGCTGGCTTTGCTTGTCGTGCTTGCCGTAGTGTCGCTGATGCGCCTCGGCAGGCTCAATTCGGAGATCGTGGGTCTGAAATCCGAGAATGCAAGGCTCCAGAGCCAGCTTGAGGAGCGAGAGCGCGCCCAGCAGGCGATGGAAGAGGAAAGGCGCAGTTCCGGCCAGCGGCTGGAGGAAGAGCGCAAGGCCCTGTTCGAGAGTCAGCGCAAGACCATGGAGGAGTCATTCAGGCTGCTCTCCGAACAGAACAGTTCAATACTCCGCAGGCAGAATGCCGAGTCCATGGCCGAGCTTCTCAAGCCTGTCACGGACAAGTTCGGCGAGTTCGACAAGACGGTCAAGGCCTCACAGGAAAGGTCCATTGCGGGAGAGGCCTCGCTGCGGGAGATGATTGCCGGTCTGATGGCTCAGTCCAAGAATGTCGGGGACGAGGCCCGCAACCTGGCCGATGCGCTCAAGGGCCGCTCGAAGGTCCAGGGTGACTTCGGGGAGATGCTGCTCGTGGACCTTCTGAAAAATTCCGGTCTGCAGGAAGGCGTCCATTTCTCTACCCAGTCAGTGCTGAGGGACAGCCAGGGACATGAAATCAAGAGCGACACCGGCGCGACCATGATTCCGGACGTGATAGTGTATTATCCGGACGATACCGAGGTGGTCATAGATTCCAAGCTCAGCCTTACTGCATATGCATCATATGTGAACGCCGTAAGCGAGGCTGACAGGCAGCGCTACGCTAAAGAACACGTCTCCAGCATCATGAGGCACATCGACGAACTTAAGACCAAGGATTATGCTTCATATGTGGCTCCGGGCAAACGCAAGCTTGACTACAACATAATGTTCGTGCCTATCGAAGGGGCATTCAGGCTGATGCTGGAGGAGGCTCCTACGCTGTGGCAGCGGGCCAAGGACGCAAAGGTCCTGATAGTCGGCCAGATGAACCTGATGATAGTCCTGAACATGATACTGATGAGCTGGCGCCAGCATGACCAGGAGAAGAATATCGAGCAGGTCTACAAGACGGCGTCGGAACTCATGACCCAGCTGAAGGCATGGATGGATTCATATGTCAGGCTCGGGGACTATCTGGCGAAGGCGGGAGCCGCCTATGACGAATCACGCAAGAAACTTGAGGGCTCAAGCCAGTCCGTGATACGCAAGATCGACAAGCTGGAGAGGCTCGGGCTTTCGCCCAAGCGCTCGAGGGCCAAGATATCCTCAGATGCCCGTATCGTGGGCGGCAGGGAGTCCGTGATTCCTTCGGAACTCGCCTCCGGACTCTCGTCCGGAAGCACCGATGAGGAGGATGAAGAGGAAAACATGAATGAGCAATGGCGCGGCGTGATATGATACCTTTCCTGAAACAGGTGGCAATGCATTATTTCGCAGGCGGGGATATTTCCGCGCTGTGTTTTGTGCTGCCTAACAGGAGGTCCTGCGTTTTCCTGCGCAAATATGTCGGAGAGTGCGCCGCCAGGGCGGGCATCCCGGTGATCTCGCCGCTGATGGTGACCATGGATGACTTTGTCCATGCATGTTCCGGAAGCGCTTCGAGTGACCAGGTGACTCTTCTGGTCGAACTCTACGGATGCTACAAGGCACTGAATCCGCAGTGCGAGTCTCTCGACGACTTCATTTTCTGGGGAGGCGTGCTGCTGTCGGATTTCAATGACGTCGACAAGTATCTGGTCAATCCTGCCGCGATATTCACGAACATATCGGATTTCAGGAGCATGCAGGATTCCATGGACTATCTTGACGAATCGCAGAAGGCAGCGCTTTCCAGGTTCTTCAGGCATTTCCACGGCAGCGGCAAATACAGGGAGGAGTTCCGCAAGGTCTGGGACATTCTTCTGCCGCTGTATACGTCCTTCAATTCCGCCCTGCGCTCAAAAGGCCTGTCATATGACGGGCAGGCATACCGCACTGTGGCTGAGATGCTTTCCTCCCGGAGTGTCGCCGACATCCTTTCCCGGGTTTTCCCGCGCAGCCGCCGTTTCGTGTTTGTAGGCCTGAACGCTTTGAGCGAGAGCGAAAGACTCCTGCTTTCACGCATGAGGGATTCAGGTCTCGCTGAGTTCTGCTGGGATTTTTCTGGCGACTGGATCCGGGACCCTTCCAACAAGTCTTCCTTTTTCCTGTCCAGGAATGTGGCGGATTTTCCCCAGGCGTTCAGTGTGGACGGCGGGGAGAGGCTTCCTCTGCCTCGTATAAACGTACTCAGCGTGCCGTCGGCAGTCGGACAGGCCAAGCAGCTTCCCGAGATCTTCAGGAGGCTGGGCACACGCGGCATAGACACGGCCGTGGTGCTTCCAGACGAAGGAATGCTGATCCCTGTCCTGAATTCCATACCTCCGCACATTGCAGACATCAATGTCACCATGGGATATCCGATGCGCGGCAGCGGACTGTGGTCTCTGATGAACGACATTGATTCCGTCCAGATGCATATGAGACAGAAAGACGGCCGCTGGTTTTTCTACCACCGTAATCTGTGGGCTCTTCTGTCAAACAGCCTGCTGCGTTCGGTGCTCGATGACGGGACGCTTTCGAGGATTTCCGAGACGAAGGCCGGATCGGGATATTATGTCCCTGCCGATTCATTTTCCGGCATGGGCCTGATATCGGAGATACTGGTCCCGGTCGTATGTTCTCCGGATGTCGCGGATCCGGACCAGATCCGCAGGCTCCAGGACTACCAGCGCGGAATACTTTCAAGGCTTGCCCCTCTGCTCAAGGGGCGGCAGGACATGGCACTCGAACTTGACTTTGCCAAGGCATACTACACTGCGATAGGCAGTCTGGGGAAGTTCAGCCTCCCGATATTGCCAGGAACATATTTCCGGCTTCTGGACAAACTTGCCGGAGCGGTGTCGGTCCCTTTCGAGGGTGAGCCTCTCCGCGGACTCCAGATCATGGGCCCGCTTGAGACGAGGGCCCTGGATTTTGACAATGTCGTGATTCTCGGCTGCAACGAGGGAACGTTCCCGAGGCGCAACGTCAGTTCCTCGTTCATCCCTCCCGAGCTGAGGCGCGGTTTCGGACTTCCTACCTATGAGTATCAGGATGCCGTCTGGGCATACTATTTCTACCGTCTTGTCCAGCGTGCCGGGACGGTGTGGATGCTCTACGACTCGCGTACCGAGGGACTCAACAGCGGGGAGGAAAGCAGGTACATCAAGCAGCTGAGGCTCCATTTCGGGGCTGACATGACGTTTCATGTGGCGGATGCGGCGATACGGCACGACCCTGTGCCTCCCGAAATAGTCAAGACAGAGGAGGATATCTGTGCAATCCGCTCTTACCCCCTGTCGGCATCGGCGATACAGAACTATCTTGACTGTCCCGCGAAGTTCTACTTTTCCCACGTCAAGCGGCTCAGGCCTGCAGACGAGGTTGCGGAATCCCTTGACAAGGGCATGGTGGGAAACGTGTTCCACAACTCTATGTGCGCTCTCTATGACATGCCGGACGGCCTGGTAAGGGACTCATACCTGAAATCTGTCCTTGACAGTGGCGAGGAGATAGGCCGGACTGTCAGAAAGTTCATACTCGAGGAGCTGAGCGCCTTCGAAGTATCCGGGCGCAACATAATATTCGAGGACCTTATCTGCCGTTACGTCAGGAAGTGCATGCAGCGCGACCTTGAACTGATGGCCGCATCTTCCGTCCATGCGATACGCATCCTCGGACTTGAGACGACCAGGTACACAACCATTGCTGGTTTCAAGTTCAAGGGAAGGATAGACCGCCTGGACTCTGTAGTGCCCGGCGTGGTAAGGGTGGTCGACTACAAGACAGGAAAGGTCGATGACAAGGATTTCATTATCGATTCTTCCAATGCGGCGTCAGTAGTGGAAGCTCTGTTCTCGAAGGAGAGCGGCTCCAGGCCCAAGATAGCCCTCCAGCTCTATGTGTATGACCGCATGGTTGCCTGCGATGCGTCGCTGGACGGATGCACGCTGGTCAATTCGATCTACAAGCCTTCCCGTCTGTTCGTCAGACCGGTCGAGAACATCAGGCTTGACGACAGTTTCCTCTCGATGATGGACGATGGCATGGGCAGGCTCCTTGCGGAGATCTCCGACCCTGGGGTGCCCTTTGAACGCAGAGGTGACGAGCGTACATGCGGAATGTGTGACTTCAGAAACATTTGCGGAAGATGAAGATTCTCAAGGCAAGCGCCGGCTCCGGAAAGACATACCGGCTCTCGAAGGAGTACGTACGGCTTCTGCTGTCGGGTCGTGACAGGGATGCGTACCGTCACATTCTCGCGGTGACCTTCACCAACAAGGCCACGGACGAGATGAAGGAGCGTATCCTAGAGGATCTGGACTCTCTGTCACGCGAAGATCCCCGGGCCAGAGACATGCTTGTCTCGATACTGCACGATTACGGGGCTTTCTCGGTGAGCACTATCGACCATTTCTTCCAGCGTACACTCAAGGCTTTTTCAAGGGAGGTCGGCCAGTTCGCCGACTATCAGATCGAACTGGAGAGAAAGGAACTGATATGTGAGGCGATGGACAGGATTCTCGACTCGCTTACGCCCGATGACAAGGATCTCGTCGGATGGATAAGCGGCAGCCTCGCAGGAAGGCTTGAACGTGGTTCCGACCTCGATATGGACAGCGTCCTGTACGAGATAGGAGTCCAGCTCAAGTCTGAACAGTGTCTGCATCTTGCCGAAAGCCACGGAATTGACCTGACGGCAGAATATTCCAAGGAAAGACTCTCGGCCCTCGCTGAGGCCTGCGGCTCGATCTGCTCGTCCTTTATCGAAGAGCTGCGAAGAGCCGGTTTCGAGGACGCGGACAAAAGCAGGAAATTCACTCTTGCCGGAAACAAGCGGAAGCTCTCGAAACTTCCGGAAGCCATGAAAGTCATCGATGACGGGCTCGTTTCCTACAACACGGCCTATGACATCGGGGAAAAGCTTTTCGGCCTGGGCTTCGCGGGAGAATTCTATTCTGCCTTCGACTCCCTGCTCAGAGAGAAGAACGTGATGTGCCTGGATGAGTCCAACCAGCTTCTCCGCGACATAATCGGCACCTCCGACGCTCCTTTCATCTATGAGAAGGTCGGCGTGAGGTATGACAGTTTCCTGCTTGATGAATTCCAGGATACATCGAACGTGCAGTGGGCCAATTTCCTCCCTCTGCTCCGTGAGAGCGAGGCGAGGGGAGGGAGCAATCTTATCGTGGGCGATGTAAAGCAGAGCATCTACCGTTTCAGGGATTCCGACTGGTCGCTGCTCGATTCAGGCGTGGCGGCGGCTTTCCCGGATGCGAGTGTAGAGACGCTCCAGGGAAACTGGAGGAGTTCGCGCGCGGTGGTGGGATTCAACAATTCGTTTTTCAGGATGGCGTCTTCGAAGCTCGGTCTGTCCGGCATTTATGCCGATGTCGGGCAGAAGGTGATGCGAGACGATACCCAGGAAGGCCGTGTCGAGGTCTTCTTCTGTGACGAACAGCTCGAGATGACATATGACAGACTCTGCTCGGCGCTTTCATGCGGCGCGAGCTACGGGGATATCGCAGTGCTTGTACGCAACCGCAGGGAGGGCGCCAAGGTCGCAAACTATCTGCTGGAAAAGGGAGTCCCTGTGATTTCCGACGATTCGCTGAACGTCAAGTCTTCACCTGCCGTGATACGTGCGGTGTCGCTCATGAAGGCATATGACAATCCCGAAGACTCGATCTGCAGGTATATTTCCGATAGTCTCGGGGTCAGCTTCCCAGGTGAATACCATTCTCTTTTTGACTTCTGCGAAGGCCTTCTGCGGTCTCTCAGAGACATCTCGCCCGAGTCATTTGACGGCGAGACCCTTTTCGTGCAGGCCTTCATGGACGATGTCAAGTCGTGGACGGAACTCAACGGGAACGACATCGGCCGTTATCTGAAGCATTGGGACGAATCCAACATCGCGATAGGCTCTCCGAGGAATGATAATTCTCTCAGGGTCATTACAATACATAAGTCAAAAGGCCTGCAGTTCCCCTACGTTATTTTTCCCTTTGCCGAAAAGGTGGACCTGTACAAGTCCGGAGTTCACTGGTGCCATCTCGATGCCAGGGCGAACCGTCTTCCGGACGTGATGACAGGCATCTACCCTGTGACATTGGGAAAAGACAAGGAGTCTTCATTCTTTGCCGGTGAACTTGAATCCGAAAGGCGCCGGCAGGCTGTCGACAACCTGAATCTGTTCTATGTGGCATTCACGCGTGCCGAGAAGACCCTGTGCGTGATCTCGGCTCCTCCAAGCAAGAAGTTCAGGGACGCGCTTGCCGGCGGGAAGCAGGAATACAGCCGTCTGTCAGACCTGCTCTACGAGTTTGCCGGCGGCATGGACAGCGTTTCGTTCGGGGAAGAGTACGACTTCAGCGGCATGCGGAGGAAAAAGGATGGAGAACTGGTTTTCGAAGCTTCATACCCTTCTTTCCGTCTTGACGGAAGGCTCCAGCCCTCATGTGACGCGGAGGATTTCTTCTCGGATGATTTCAGGACCGGCTATGCTGCTTCCTCCCGCCTTCGCGGCATTGTGCTTCACGGTATTCTTTCCTCGGTAGTGTCTCCTGAATCGCTTTCGGGAGCTGTCGGCGGTGCCTTCTCCCAGGGGCTGCTGGATGAAGACCAGAGGTCAGGCTGCCTTGAAATGCTCTCGGCGAGAGTGGCTGCGCATCCTGAATGGTTCCCGCCGGACTGTTCCGGAATAACTGTGCTCAACGAGACTACGGTTTTTGATGACCGCGGGCGGGAGTTCAGGCCGGACAGGGTGCTGGTCTCCGAAGGCAGGAAAGCGAGGATAGTAGACTTCAAGTTCGGACAGAAGGCGGACAGCCATATCCGCCAGATATCCAGATATGCGTCAATATACAGGGCCATGGGCTATGACGTGGTCCAGGCATGCCTGTGGTATGTCGAATCAGATGAAACGGTATCAATATGAGAAAGATGGTTAGTGTTCTGCTTGTGGCCGTGTTGTCATTCTCGGTCCAGGCGCCTGCGTCATCCCAGGTCAGGATGGATGTCCAGAAGGAGGAGCTTCACAAAGGGGCGCCGGGAGTTCCGGACAGTATCGTATTTGCCGGCGAGACTATCCGCTTCGACAGGTCAGACCTGTACGAGAGAATGGACAGGGAGCTGATAGCATTCACATACATGCATACCAATTCCACCCTGATCCTGAAAAGGTCAAAAAGGATATTCGCCCAGGTTACCCCGATACTCAAGGCCGAGGGCTTGCCTGAGGACCTGAAATATCTTATGGTCATAGAGAGCAATCTTGACCCAGGAGCCCGGTCCGGTGCCGGCGCCGCCGGACTGTGGCAGCTTATGAGCGCCACGGCACGTGAGTACGGGCTTGTGGTGGATTCAGAGGTTGACCAGCGCTATGATATCGAGATGTCGACCCGTGCCGCATGCGCTTATCTGAAGGATGCCTATGCCAAGTTCGGTGACTGGATGACTGTGGTCGCGAGCTATAACGGAGGCCAGAACGGCATAGCGTCTAGGCTGAAGAGCCAGAGGCAGCAGAGTGCTCTCGACCTGTGGCTTGTCGAGGAGACATCACGCTATATGTTCAGAGTCCTTGCCGCCAAGAAGTTCATGGAGAGTCCCGAGGATTTCGGGTTCAGCGTGCCGGATTCGGAAAGATACCCCTATCTTCCGCCTCTGAGGACTGTCACCGTTGACGGCGGCATAGATGACCTTGTCGATTTTGCCGAGAAGAATTCTGTCAGCTATGCGGCTCTCAAGGGCGCGAATCTGTGGCTCAGGGACAGCAAGCTGGTGAACAAGGCCGGAAGGACTTACAAGATCGTCATTCCCCGCGCAGGTCGGTTATGACCCATTCGTCTCCCAGAGAGGAACAGTCGAGACTGAACATGGAGGTGTCGGCGGACAGCGGCATATAGTCCACGTCACTGATTTCCAGCCTGACAAGCCTGTCGCTGTACAGAAGCACTTCCCGTACTCCGCCTGCATCCTCGATGTAGACTTCCTTTGCCTGGGGGTCTACGGTCCATCGTGTCGGCCCGTCGCATATTATTACCAGACCGTTGCCCTCCGCGCGGTAGCAGTCCTGCTGCGCTGTCAGTTTTCCCTCGATTTCGATGGGGACGCTCCCGGAATCCACCGTGCAGGTGTAGCTGAGACTTACCATGCAGCTGTCCAGGCGCGAGAGTATCTGTTCAGCCCGGGACATCGGATCCTGTGCGTGGATCTGCAGCACCCCGAGGAGCATTGCGGCTATTATGGCTATGGTCCTTGTCATGAGTTGTTCCTGTGCAGGTATGCGTCAAGTATCGGTTCAAGCGAGTTGAGGTCCGGCACAAGGACCTGCCTTGGCCTTGACCCTTCCTGAGGGCCGACGATGCCTGCCGCCTCAAGCTGGTCCATTACTTTCCCGGAGCGTGCGTAGCCCATACCGAGCTTGCGCTGCAGATCGGAAGTGGAGCCTCTCTGCGATGTCACCACCATTCTGGCGGCTTCCTCGAAGTTGCTGTCCAGGTTGCGCATGTCTATTGATCCCGCATTCTGGCCTGCATCCTCACCGGATGATTCGGCCACTTCCGGCAGGTAGTAAGGAGTCCCGTAGGATCTTCCGTATCCTGTCTGTTCTGCAATCGAGGCAGTCAGGGCGGCGGTCTCGTCCCCGGAGATGAATCCGCACTGGATTCTTTCGGTCTCAAGGCCCGGAGAGAAGAGCATGTCTCCGTTTCCGATGAGTTTCTCCGCTCCCGGAGTGTCAAGGATAGTCGATGAATCCGTCCTTGAAGCGGTCCTGAAAGCTATTCGCATAGGGAAGTTGCTCTTGATAAGGCCCGAAATGACGTCTACCGAAGGCCTCTGGGTCGCAAGTATCACATGCAGGCCCGCGGCGCGTCCTTTCTGGGCGAGCCTTACGACCGAATTCGTTATGCTCCGCCCGAGTGCCTTGGCCTCGGGCGCGGCTCCCTGGGTCATTGTAAGGTCGGCGTATTCGTCTATGATCACTACAAGATATGGCAGGTACCTGTGCCCATGGTCGGGCCTCAGGTTGCGGTCCTTGTATTTCCTGTTGTAGAGTTTGATGTTGTTGACTCCGGCCTTGCTCAGCAGGTCGTACCTCTCGTCCATCTCGAGACAGAGCGACCGCAGCATCTTTTCGGCATCCTTTGGCTGCTTCACAATCGCTTTTGCCTCTTCCTCTTCCTCGGACGACGAGTCAGGAAGAACGGCCAGGTAATGGTGCAGCAGCGAAGCGTATGCAGTGAACTCGACTCTCTTGGGGTCTATGAACACGAACTTGAGTTCCGAAGGGTGTTTCGAGTACAGCAGCGATGACACTATCACATTGAGGCATACGGATTTGCCCTGTTTGGTCGCGCCCGCAATCAGCAGATGCGGTGCGTCCGCAAGGTCGAAGACCTTGACGCTCTGGGTTATGGTATATCCGATGGCCACCGGCAGTTCGGCCTTGCTGTTTCGGAAGGCGTCGTCATTGAGCAGCGACTTGAGCGAGACTATCGATGAATGGTCGTTTGCCACTTCGATGCCGACTGAGTCCGAAAGTGTCACGACCCTGACTCCCTTTGCGTTCAGGGACATAGCTATGTCTTCCTGCAGTTTCTTGATGTCCGCAATCTTGACGCCCGGGGCAGGGTAGACCTTATACAGGGTCACGGTCGGCCCGACCTTGGCCTTTACGTCCGTAACCTGGATCCTGTAGTTTGCCAGAGTAGTCCTGATCTTGTTGTTGTTGCGGGTAAGCTCGTCACTCGAGACCTCGTGTCTGCTCGATGCATACGAGCGCAGGATGTCCAGGGTGGGGGGAAAACTGAAGTCCGGCAGTCCGTCCGGAGGGTCGAGCCTGTTGTCTATCGGCTTGAGCTCCTCCTTGACTTCCGCATTCAGTGAATCGTCATGTATGATTTCGAACTTTTCAGTGTTGCCTGCCTCAGGCTGCACTTCCGCCGTTGCGGAAGCATCCGTGCCGGTCCGGGGCTCTTCTGCCTCAGGCTTTTCCACCTCAGGAAGCGCCGTCTGCGGCACCAAAGCGGAATCTTCCGGCGTGGTATGTCCGGTATCTTCAGCCCCGGTTTCCTGCCCGGTTTCTTCGGGAACGGCCTGCTCTGCCTGCCCGTCCTGAGCGGAGCTTTCCTGGACGTCTTCCTCCTCTGTCATGCGGCGCCTGCGTTTGCCGATTCCGGCCAGAAAATGATTGAACCTGTTTGAAGCGAAGAAACAGAACATGGCTATGAATGCGGCAATTGCGAGGCCGGTCACCGCCGTTCCCAGCTGAGTCTCGCACCAGAGCACTATCGCGGCTCCGCAGCGTCCGCCGAGTCCTCCTCCGAAAGCGGAATCCATTCCGGCCATGTGCCCGAGGTATGCCAGCAGCATGGAAGAGAGCAGCGCTCCGAAAATGGCCGCAAGTGCGGTCTTCAGAAGAGAGTGGTGCCATTTGCGCGTAAGCAGCCTCACTGACACGGCGCCGAGAATCAGCAGCAGGGCAAGGCTCCCCAGTCCGAACAGCTCGCCGACAAGCAGGCGCCCGGTCCTGTAGCCGAGCTTTCCGGCCGCGTTGGCGATATCATCTGCGGTTATGTCACTCCCGGCCGTAAGCAGGCTCATGTCCTGTTTCCAGCTGAAAAGATAGGAGACGGTGGAAATGAGTATGAACACTGTCAGGACCGCGACGAAAATGCCTGCGATCCTGACTGCGGATTCCCTCTGCTCCCCGTCCCAGGTGTCCCAGAATCTCATTTTTTCTTGCCTTGCCTGTGGTTGTTCTTCTGGCGGCGGTTCTTGCCGGCTGCCTGACCTACATTGATTCCCAGGCCCGGACGCGAGAAGTTCGCGTCACCGGATATCTTGCCGAGTTCCATGCCTTCGGGAACCTTGAGCCTGTAGTCGGAGAGTTTCTCTATGTCGTTGAAAATGGTTTCGTCCGACACGCTGTCCTTGTTCCAGATCAGGTACTGCTGTCGCATGTATATCGCCAGGCTGCGTATGAGTTCAGTCTTTGTCTCCCCGTCCGGTTCGCTGCACAGCAGGTTAATGATGTTCACAATGTTGCGTCCGTAGTGCGCTGCCTTTACAGGAGTGTCCTTCATGGGAATCGTTACCGGACTTTTTGTGAATACCTCCGGAACAGGACGCGGATAAGGTGCGTCCACATCGAGGTCGTAGCCTGCAATCATGTAGAGCTGGTCCCAGAGCTTGTGCTCGAAATTCTCCTGCTGGTGCACCTGCGGGTTGAGAGTCTCCATGACTCTTACGACCGCATATGCCTGCTCCGTACGCTTCTGCCTGTCAGGTATGCTGCGCAGTTTTTCCACCATCTTCAGGACATTGCGTCCGTATTCCGGCATAGCCATCTTTTCCCTGGTCGTGTTGTAGTCCAGACCTGTATTCAAACTGTTGTTGTCCATCATCTTCATGCAAATGTCAAAATGCAAATATAGCGATTAAGCGAGAGCAAAGGAAAATAAATTTTACTTTGCCGAGCGGCAGCTATAAATGCGAACGCAGTGAGCAAATATAATGATTAAGCGAGAGCAAAGCAAAAGTAAGAAGCCGGTGCTCTCCGCCTATTCCGATAGCGAGAACCCTTCCGAAGCCCATGTCTGGGTGTCGCTTACGAGGAAGGCTTCCATGTCTTCATGTTCCTCGATGAATTCCCGGGCCTTGTCCATACCCATGACCATGCATGCCGTGGCGATTGCATCTGCCTCGGCAGCAGTCGGCGCGACGACCGTAGCGCTCAGCAGGTTGTGCGTGACAGGCCTTCCGGTCCTGGGGTCAATCGTGTGTGCGTATTTCCTGCCGTCCTTGACATAATATTTCCTGTAGTTGCCGGAGGTCACTATTCCGCATGACTTGCCTGAAGAGTTCCATACGGCGCGCAGGTCCTTTCCCGGAGTGTCGTTTCCGTCCACAGGGTTGTCGATTCCAATCCTCCATCCATGTCCGGACGGCCCGTCCCCTGCACAGTAAATCTCGCCTATGTCGACAAGCATGTCCTTTACTCCTATGGAATACAGGTACGATGCTATTACATCGCAGGTGTATCCTTGTGCGATAGCATTGAAATTCAGAGTCTTTCCCTCCTTGCACTCCTGCATGGCAGCGGCTATTCTCTCGTCGGAAGGAAGGCTGTCGGCAGTGAATCCGAAGCCCCATATGTCAAACAGCGGGCCGCAGTAGACGTCAAATGCTCCGGACGTCATCTCACGGTACTTTTCCGAGAGTTCCGACAATGCCGTGAAGTGCCGGTCCGGTGTGATCTTTTCTCCTGCGTTCCTCCTGCTCAGCAGGGAGTTCCTGTTGTAGCCGGAAATGCTGAAGTCGATCTCTTCAAGGAGAGAGTCGATGGCGGCCGCCACGGTCGCGGGTGGGGTCTGTACGCCTTTCATGTTGACCTTGACGCTGTATGTGACGCTCTGTGCATAGCCGGTGAAAGTCTCATAGTCACGGGAGGCGGCGCAAGAGGCCAGCATGACGGTGGCGGCAAGTATTCCGATAAGATGTCTGATGTTCATTGTACGGCAAAGAATTTGTACAAAGTTAAATGTTTTTCACTCAAAAGAAGATCTTGTTTGTTATATTTGCAAATTGTTGTACAACCGGAACAGTATGAGATTCTCGAAAATAGTATTGTCAGCGGCCCTGCTGGCGGCAGCCTTTTGCGGTTGCAAAAAGGACGAATCGACAGCCAAGGAATTCCTTGACGGCGATCTGAAGGTCACCATGCCTGAGTACGTCGGACAGGGTTTCAGCAAGTCGTTCAGTGTGGATACGATGATGACTGCATCCAGGTCTGACGGCGGTCCCCTGGGATATTATTTCAAAAACCCTTTCACCGAGAAGACCGATACGGTGGTCTCGCCCGCTGGCGAGATTCTGGAACCTGTCTATACTGTCACCGTTTCCGATACTCTGGGGCCTGTGTCGCTCGTTTTCGGCGCGACGTCAAGCGACAAGTACTACGGCACAACCGCAACCTGCGAGATGACCGTTGTCAAGGGCGGTCTCGACGGTGACGGGTCAATAACCGGTTTTGTCAATTATGACTCTGACCTCCTCTTTACCGACACAAGGGGCGGAATCATGAAGAATTATCTGTATACCAGATGCGGGGACACCTACTGGATGCGCAGCAACCTTGCGTGGAGCGGTGCCGGGGCCTCATACGTCGGATGCGGTGTGATGGATGATATCTTCGGCAGGTACTACAGCTGGGAGGAGGCCCAGAACGCTTGCCCCGAAGGGTGGCGCCTGCCCAGCGATGAAGACTGGGTCGAGCTGTCCGAGACTTTCGGGAACGGGGGAGAGGCAGGATCTGACCTGAGGGGTCTGGCCGGAGCGCTGATGGCCGACCTGTATTTCAACGGAACCAGAATGTGGGAGTACTGGCCGGGTGTCAAGGTCACGGACGCCTCCCACCTGTCCGTAATGCCGGCAGGATATGCCGTAATGGCGGACAACGGTTTTTCTTTTGTCAATGTCTACTCCTATGCCGCTTTCTGGACTTCCGATGAGGAGTCGGGCAAGGGAGTCTACAGATACCTCTATGAAGAGAACGACATTGTCTACAGGAGTACCGCGGACAAGCATGACTTCGGGGCTTCCGTACGCTGTGTCAAGTCAGCCCTCTGATTGTCTCCATACTCAGGATCAGCGCCTGTCCCAGAGCCTGCGTCGCTCTCAGGGCGAATTCCGGGCAGATTCCGGCCGCCTCAAGGGCTATACATACGACTGAGGCGAATATCAGTGCCGTGCTGAGCGGAACGCCGACGAGGTTCCCTATCAGGAAATATCTGGGGAAAGTCCCGAAATACAGCATTACGGCAGGGGCCGTATACAGCTGGCATGATATGCTGAGCGCTGCTGCCGACCATATCCTTTTCCGTATCCTTCCGGCTTCTGCCGGGTAGAGAGAGTCCAGCTTGGGATACAGAGTCATTATCGCAAGTACTGACAGGTATGACAACTGGAATCCTGCCGACCGTATGTCTGACGGGTCGATGGCCAGCTGGACAGTCAGCGCCGCGCAGAAAATGTTCGGCCCGTTCCTTCCCCTGCCTGGGAGGTTGCGTGCGATTTCATTGAACAGAACGAAAAGAAACGCCCTGAACAGGGAAGGGCCGTTTCCGGCCATGGCGCAGTAGAATCCGCATGCCGCCACGCTTACGACGCTTCTTGCCATCAGCGCGGCCTTGTTGCCTCCCGTCCATGCCATCAAGGCCGAGAGCAGACCGTACAGCAGGCACAGATGCATACCCGAGAGGGCGAGTATATGTGCGGTTCCCGCCTGTCTGAATGCCTCCGACACATGTTCCGGCAGTTCTTCCTGCCGTCCGGTTACCAGAGCCTTTATCATCGGACCGGTTTCTCCGGAGGTGAATTCCAGCGAGTCTATTACTGAGCACAGACTGTCCATTGCGCGCTCAGAGAGGCCTCCCGGCTGCCTGTACGGGGCCACGCCGGTCCTTGACGAACAAAGGCAGAACATTCCGGCCGTGGCCAGCGCCGCAATTATCACAGATCTGCCACCCCGTCGCAGAAACCATAATGCGAGCATGACGGTGCATGGTCCCAGTATCATCGCGGCCGTAGCCGTGGCCTTGTCGGGAATCATGCAGGCAAGTGCCGTCCCGGCCGTGAACGGCACACATGCCAGACGTATGTCGTAACGTGCCGCCATAGCAGAAATTTTTCCGAATCTACATAATTATTAGTAATTTTGTGAGGTTATAATCATTTAACTGACCAAGACACTTTTTCTGGATTTTATGATAATTCTGGTAATCAATTGCGGCAGTTCTTCTATCAAGTACCAGCTTCTTGACATGAAGAGCGATGATGTTTATGACATGCTCGCAAAGGGCATAGTCGAAAAGATCGGGCTTCCCGAAGGGCAGCTCAAACACAGGCCGACTGGCAAGGAACAGTATGTCGTCAGCCAGCCTATACCCGACCACAAGGTCGGAATGAAGCTGGTCCTCGACGCTCTGGTGGATCCCGTGCACGGAGTTCTTCACAGTTTCGACGACATCGAGGCCGTCGGGCACCGTATAGTGCAGGGTGCCGATTTCTTCTCCGGGAGCACTCTCGTTGACGAGGATGTGATCAAGAAGATAGAGATATGCTGCGATTTCGCGCCTCTTCACAATCCGGCCCATCTCCTTGGCATCCACGCCATCTCCCATGTGCTGCCGGACGTGCCGCAGGTCGTGACTTTCGACACTGCCTTTCACCAGACGATGGAGCCGTATGCATACATGTATGCCCTCCCTTATGAGTATTATACCAAGTATCGCGTACGCCGTTACGGTGCCCACGGTACCTCTCACCAGTATGTCTCACGCAAGGCGGCGGCTCTCGCAGGAATTGACATCGAGAATTCCAGGATAATCACCTGCCATCTCGGAAACGGCAGTTCCATCACGGCGATACGCAACGGCAAGAGCATCGACACCTCGATGGGATTCACTCCTCTGGAAGGAATGATCATGGGAACCCGCTGCGGCAACATTGACGCCAATATTGTTCCCTATATCATGAAGAAAGAGAACCTTACGCCGGACGAGATGACGGAAGTGCTGAACAACAAGAGCGGATTCCTCGGGCTTTCCGGCAAGAGCTCCGACATGCGCGATCTCAGCAGGCTTGCCTCCGAGGGTGACCAGAGAGCCAGGACAGTCCTGAAGAAACTGTGTTTTGATACTGTCAAGAATATCGGTGCGTACGTTGCCGAGATGAACGGTGTGGACCTGATCGTGTTCACGGCTGGCATAGGCGAGAACAATCCTGACCTGCTCCAGCGCATATGCGCCAATTTCGGATACCTCGGAGTACGGCTTGACGGCCATGCGAAGGCCAATGCCGCCGGGGAGATCCTGATGTCCGCGGCCGACTCTGCGGTCAAGGTTGCCATGGTGCCTACCAACGAGGAACTTGTTATTGCCCGTGACACCATGCATATTGTTTCAGAACTCTAAAACTAGATATACCGTTATGATTAAATCTTTCAATGACGTATTCGCCTCTCTGAAAGCGAAGGGTGTCTGCAAGAAACTGGTCGTTGCCTGGGGAGTGGACGAACACTCCATCGAGGCTGCATACAAGGCTGTCGAGGAAGGTATCGTTACCGCAACGCTGGTCGGTGATTCCGAGAAAATCTCGGCCGTATGTTCCAGCCTTGGGCTTGACCCGAGCAAGTTCGAGATTGTCAACAATCCCGATGAACTGAAGTCTGTCGCACAGGCTGTCCAGATGGTTCACGACAAGCAGGGCGACGTGCTGATGAAGGGGCTTTGCTCAACCGACAAGTTCCTGCGCGCCATCCTCAACAAGGAAACGGGGCTTCTTCCTCCCAAGGGGCTGCTCAGCCATGTCGGAGTCATCGAGAATCCCAATTACCACAAGCTTATCTTCATGAGCGACATGGCCGTCGTGCCTCTCCCTGATTTCAGGCAGAAGGTCAAGATCAGCGGGTTCCTTCTTGGCGTGGCCCGTTCTTTCGGAATCGAGAAGCCGAAGATCGCTTTCATAGCAGCATCAGAACAGATGCTTGACTCCATGCCCGCATGCATCGAGGGTGCGATGTTGTCTAAGATGGCTGACCGCGGCCAGCTCGGCGCCTGCATCGGTGACGGTCCTCTTGCACTTGACGTAGCGCTTGACGAGGAATCAGTGAGAATCAAGAAGCTTTCAAGTCCGGTTGCGGGAGATGCAGACTGCCTTCTTTTCCCCAACATCGAGTCTGCAAACGTGTTCTGGAAATCGAATTCAAAACTCTCTACCGGAGTGCGCCAGGCAGGCATGCTTGTAGGAACCACCGCTCCTTGCATACTTGCCAGCCGTGCTGACAGCGTTGATACCAAGCTGAACTCGATAGCTGAGGCAGTGATGTCCGTCAGTCGCTGAGGCCCGGATTCATTATAATCTGACGGCGGGGTTCTTTTCTGTCTTCTATTCGAAGAAGGAGAAATGAACCCTGCCGTATGTTTTTTCCTTGATGAAGCGTGGGTGCCCGGTGAATGACCTTTCCTCACCGTGTTCCAGAATGAAGTAGCATCCCGGATGAAGGAGGTCTCTGCTCATGATTCTGTCCGGCAGTGTCTCCAGTCCGTCCATGGAATATGGCGGGTCGGCGAATATTATGTCGAACTTTTCCCGGCATATCGGTATGAAGTCGAATACGTTTGCATGAACTACCGTCACGTTGTCCAGAGAGAGCCGTTTTGCCTCGTTTCTGATAAAGGAGGCGTTATCCCTGTTCATCTCGATGCAGTAGACTCTTCCGGCACCTCTCGAAGCGAATTCAAAGCTGATGGACCCTGTCCCCCCGAACAGGTCCAGGACCTTCAGGGAGTCCATTTCATATTCGTTGTTCAGGGTGTTGAACAGGCCTTCCTTGGCAAAGTCCGTGGTCGGCCTTGCCGCATACGCCGCCGGAGGCGTTATTGTCCTCCCCTTGAGTTTTCCTCCGATTATCCTCATGTCCTGGTCGTCACTGACTTGAAATAGCGGTATAGCGACATCTTTTCTTCTTCGCCCAGCTTTCCCATCCAGGTTATCGTGGAGACTTCCGGGTTGATCTGCATTGACTTGACTGCCAGAAAGATGAAGTATTCCGCCGTGGTGAAGTCCGCAGCCCTGTATTCGTTTGCAAGGAGCAGCTGCTTCCCCTGTGCGATTGCAAGGTAGAGCCTGCCCTCTTTGTGCAGGCAGAGTATCTTGTTGTATTCCGGACACTCAGGGAGTCTTTCGAGAACTTCCGCGATAGGCGGCATATTACCGATGCTGTCCCCATCTACCGTGTAGACGAGGACAGCATTGTATTGAGGTATGTCCAGATGTTCGACCTTGCAATCCTTTCCGTCAACCTGACCCACTTCCTTGAGTGCATCAAGCCCGCGGGCAGGGTCGAAGAAGTTGGAAGGTACCAGCGTAAACACTGTTACTCCCAGTTACCGGCGTTGTTGTTAGGCGCGTTGATAGAGCCTACCTGCAGACCCTCGTATCTCTGCTGGGTCTTGCGCTCGTCGTCAAGGTTGATTCGCAGCTGGTTGTCAAGTCCCTTGAGAAGTGACTTGTACGGCATCTTTGCCTCGAAGAGGGGAACAGGCACGCCAGATACGGTCTTGATTGTCGAAGTGATGATGAGAGTGTCGCCGGAGAAGGGTATGTACTTCAGCGAGTCTACGCAGAAATCGGTGCGGTCATTGAAGAGGGTGTCCTTTACCGGGATCTTGTTCTCGATTGAGAAGACAAGGTTCTTGTCACCTGCAAGATACATCTCGTAGAGTTCCTGGTTGGTAATCCTGCGGTTTGCCTTCTTGATGGCGTTCGTGTGAGCCACGGATGCGGAGTCGTCAGGAGAGCCGATGCTGAGGGTGACTACCATGTCATCGTCGTTGTAGAACGATATGAGGGAATCCACGGTGGCTGCATAGTGGCCGTTTTCCGCCAGGAATGCAACCTGGAGCGTACGCACGTCCTTGAGTCTCTGGATTGCGATGTCTTCGCGGTAACTCCTCTGCTTTTCAAAGTTGACAGGCTCCATAATGCTGCTGTAGATTCCGTACACAAGGAGCACGATTACCACAAAAAGCACTACTTCTACGATAATCTTTACTGGCTTTTTCATTTTGTCTTATGTTATTATTTATAAATTTCCAAAGTCGTACAAAGTTACGAAATTGATTTATCATTTGCAATATTCTTATTAATTTTGCAGTTGATTTGACTGCTTATGGTGAGATTCTCGAGAAAGTCATATTCGACGCTTCATGAATGGTTCAGCAGCGCCGGGACGGTCAGCCTGGTGGTGCATGCGCGGCCTGACGGAGACGCCATGGGCAGTGCCTCGGCTCTTGCCGGGTATCTCAGGAAGGCTTTCGGAAGCGACGTGCTCATTCTTGCTCCCGACGCATACCCGTCCACCCTTGATTTCATGGTCACTCCATCGGATGTGATAGATGCCTCCAGCGACATGGACCTTGCCGCAGGGCGTATTGCCGGGAGCGATCTGATAGTGAGTCTGGACCACGGCGATTTCAGCCGGACGGACTCGCTTGAGCGTCATCTCGCCGGTGCACGGTGCCGCAAGGTGCTGATTGACCATCACCAGAGCCCCGACCTTGCTTCATACGGCCTGGTTTTCAGCAGTGTGGACGTCTCATCGACCTGCGAACTGCTCTACCATATCCTTATGAGGATGCCCGGTGTCCGCAGGGCGTCCGATCTGCCCCAGCGCAGTGCTTTCTGTCTGATGGCGGGCATGACCACCGATACTAACAACTTTGCGAACTCTGTGTTCCCTTCTACACTGTCGATGGCTGCCGACCTTCTTGCCGCAGGCGTTGACAGGAATCTTATTCTGGACCGCCTGTACTCCAGCTACAGGGAAAACAGGCTCCGGGCGATGGGGTCACTGCTGCTCGAAAGGATGCACGTGTCCGGGAACGGTGTCGCGTATGCGGTGTTCGACCGTCAGACAATCGCTCGCTTCGGACTTCAGGACGGTGAGACGGAAGGTTTCGTCAATATTCCGCTTAGCATGTCCGGGGTCCGCTTCAGCCTTTTCCTCAAGGAGGACGGAGATGTCTTCAGGGTGTCGATCCGGTCTAAGAAAGGTTTTTCAGCGAGCCGCATGGCGCGCAGGTATTTCAACGGCGGCGGTCATGAAAACGCGGCCGGAGGGAGACTCAGGATTCCTGATGACCTGCCTTCTGCCGATGACGTGGAGGCTTATGTCGAAAGTGTGACGGCTCGGTTTTTGCAGGATGAGGCTCTGCCCCAGACGGAACAAAAATGAATGGAAAGTGCGTAGAGTTCTGAATATGAAAAGATTGCTTATATATCTGGCATTTGCGGGCCTGCTGACCTGCAGTTGCGCCAAGAAGATTGAGACTCCGGTGAACGAGTCAGCGAAGCTCTTCTTCGACTCCTGGATGCATGTCCACTATCCCGACCTCGAGCCGACTGCTCTGGGCGCATATGTGCTGGAGGACATTCCCGGCACCGGTGATGATCTTGGCACTGCCGAGGACTATCCGTACGTGCGGGTGTACAGCACGCGGTCAAACCTTGACGGCACCGTTGTCTCCACCAACCGCAAGTCGATGGCGCAGCAGGTGGGAGATTATGACTCGACCTACTATTATGGCCCTGAAGTAATGCTCCGCGCTTCCGCCTATGCCGGAATAGAGGAGGCTCTGGAGACCATGAAAGTCGGCGGACGGCGCAAGATCATCGTCCCGGGATGGCTGATGACATATTCCCGCTATTCCACTGCCGAGGAGTATCTTGCAAACGTCACCGGAACGAACTCGATATGCGATATTGAGGTGGTCGAAGCGATAAGCGACATCGAGGACTGGGAAATCGATTCTCTCGGCGACTACATCGAGCGCACATATCCGATATCCCGCAAGGACAGCGTGAAGTTCGGCTGCTATTACCGTCAGACCGGCCAGCCTTCGTCTCTGGAGAGTCTTCCGAACGACACGACGATCTATATCAACTATACCGGAAGGCTCCTCGACGGAAGGGTGTTCGATACCACGATACGTGACACAGCAAGGCGTTACGGGCTTTTCTCTTCTTCAACCGAATACGGCCCTGTAAGCATACAGTACAATGCGGACGATTATTCCAAGATCACCATGGGAGACTCCGAAAGCACTCTTATCGACGGTTTTTCATATACCATTTCCAGAATGAAAAGCCACGAGAAAGGGGTCGGCATATTCTATTCCGGGCTCGGATACGGCTCTTCCGGCTCCGGCAATGCGATTCCCGGATATTCTCCGCTGATATTTGAAATAGAAATTGTTGACAAGCCGGAGGATTGATCCGGTTTTCTTTCAGGTTGTACGGCCGCGGATGAAATCCGGCGGCACGGCAGAAAGTGTGGATGTGAAGATGGCACAATCAGTTGGATCGGCTCCTACGGAGCTGGGTACAGAGAAGATAAGTACCCTTTTGAAAATGTACGCGATTCCGGGCATAATCGCCCAGACTGCGGCATCCCTCTACAATATGGTCGACAGCATTTATATCGGCCATATCCCCGGTGTAGGTTCGGACGCGATAAGCGGACTTGCCGTAACCTTCCCGCTCATGAACCTCTCTGCGGCGATGGGAACTCTGGTCGGTGTAGGAGGCATGACTCTTATTTCGGTGCTCCTCGGCCAGAAGAACTATGATTCTGCGAAGAAGGTCCTTTCCAATGTCTTTGCGCTTAACCTTATCATCGGCCTGGTGTTCTCGGTCGTGACATTGTCGTTCCTGGACCCGATACTGTATTTCTTCGGCGCCAGCGAGAGGACCATTTTCTATGCGAGGGAATACATGAAGATTATCCTCATCGGCAACGTGGTCACTCATCTGTATTTCGGCTTCAACGGGCTTATCCGTTCGTCCGGGCATCCCAAGACCGCGATGGGGCTGACTCTGTTCACCGTGATATCCAACGCTATTCTGGACCCCATACTTATATTCGGTTTCGAACTCGGAATACGCGGTGCGGCGATTGCGACTGTGGTCTGCCAGGTGGCTGCGCTGGCCTATACGCTGGTGTTCTTTGCCAACAAGTCGCGGCTGCTGCATTTCACGAAGCCTCTGCTTCAGATAGACTCCAGGATAGCCGGGCAGTGTTTCGCGATCGGAGTCGGTCCGTTCCTGATGAACGCGGCGTCTTCTCTTGTCGCAATGATGGTGAACAAGCAGCTTGCCGAGTATGGAAGCGACATGGCCATCGGGGCATACGGGATTGTGAACAGAGCCACTACGTTCTTCGTGATGATATGCTTCGGCTTCAACCAGGGGCTGCAGCCTATTGCCGGATACAATTACGGTGCGCGTCTCTATCACAGGGTCAAGGAGGTATTCATCATGACCGCCAAGTGGGAGGTGCTTGTCACTACGGTGTGCTTCCTTGTTTCTATGCTGATACCCAGGGTAGTGGTCGGACTGTTCTCAAACGATCCGGAGATGATAGACCTGGCATCGAGAGGGCTCAGGATAATGAACCTGTGTGTAGCTTTCGTCGGGTTCAACTTCGTTGCCGGAAACCTGTTCCAGTGTCTGGGAATGGTCAAGACGGCAATCGTGCTGGCCTTGTCCCGTCAGCTGATTTGTCTGCTGCCTTTCATCTATCTGCTCCCTCTGTGGTTTGACGTGGAGGGCGTGTGGATCAGTTTCCCCATAGCCGACCTGATCAGTACGATTCTCGCGGCCATATTCATAATACGTCTCATGAGGAAGTTCGACAGGCTCAAGGACGGAGAGGATTCATCGATACTTGGCAGTGCGATTAAATAATTGTCAGACAATATGGAAAACAGAGTGTTGATCAATATCGGCCGGCAGTTCGGAAGCGGTGGCAGGAACATTGCCAGCCTTGTCGGCAAGAAGCTTGGAATCGAGGTCTATGACAATGAACTCCTTCTTAAGGCTGCCGAGCGCAGCGGAGTTTGTCCGGAGTTTTTCAGACACAACGACGAGCGGAAAAGATTCTTTACTTTCGGGTACTCACAGAATGCGATAAACGACGAGGGCCTCTTCAAGATACAGAGCGACACGATTCGTGGCATAGCCGAGAAGGGCAGTGCCATTTTCGTGGGACGTGCCGCCGATTATGTGCTTCGTGACCAGAAGTGTCTGGATGTCTTTGTCTGCGCTCCGATGGAGTGGCGCAAGAAACTTGTGTCGGAACGTTCCGGAATATCCGCCGATGAGGCTGAAAAACTGATCCAGAAGAAGGACAAGTCGCGCGAGTACTGGTATAACTTCTTCACTTTCGGGAACTGGGGCGTGGCTTCGAACTACGATCTTTGTGTCGATTCGTCTATTCTCGGAACGGAAGGGACTGCTGATTTCATTATCGATTTCGCTCGTCGCGAGGGGCTCCTTTAGAAGACAGCATTACCCTTGCGAGGGCTGCCGACGTACTGATGACATGTCCGAGGTGAGGCCAGTCGAGAGGCATTCTGCAGAATTGCCGGAATATCTTTGCGCTGTGCCGTGATTTCAGAGCAAGGGCCTGCTTGAGGAACTTGTATGCCGACAGCTCTTCCTCTGATTGCAGTGCCTTTCCGTCCAGGGAAAGGTCCGGAGCCATGAGCGGAAGGAATTTCCTCCATTTGGACTCGTGCATGCGGATGGTCTCCTCAAGCCAGGCCTCCCCGAAACTTCCTTCGGAACAGTGCATTACGTCCACCGTCTGCTGGCAGACATAATTGCGGTATCCGCTTGAAGCGAGTTCCAGGGAGAAATCCAGGTCGTAGCAGTGGAAGCCCCTGAGCATCCTGTCGTCGAACGGATGATGTTCCCATATGTCTTTTCTGACAAACATCGCGAATCCGTCTACCGTGACTGTCGGCGCAAATCCAGGCCGTCCGTCCGCACCTGAAGATGACAGGCGGTCGTGTCCTTGGGCGTCCGGGAAATGGTACCATGTCCTGTCGTATTCAGGACGCCAAGTGCACCAGCCGGAATATGCCCGTGTCTTTATTCTTCCTCCGGCAAATCCAATCACTCCGCAGTCGGTCTCGCGCAGTTTGACTATGATGGGAGCCGCCCATTCCCGTGTCATGAACGAGACGTCTTCGTGTATGAACAGAAGGAAGGGGAACCTTGCCCTGGAGGCGGCGGAGTTATATACTTCGGCTATCGGCCGTCTGTCCGTCCTGTTGTCTACGCCGATTATCTCGCATTCCACTCCGGCAGTGTGCATTATGTTTGATTCCAGCTTTTCCAGCCGGAGCGGATCAATGGAACAGATTATTACTGACAGCATACTGTTAAAGTATAGTCTTTATGAAGTCGTCCGTGAATCGGGAAACACTGTACCTTTCGGCAATGTCATGAGGAATATTGTCCGACATTTTGCGACGTGTCTCCGGGTCAGACAGCATGCTTATTTTTTCAGCGAGCATATGCACGTCCCCATATTTGTAAAGCAGACCGTCCTTGCCGTCCTGGATCTGTTCGCGGACTGCCCCCATGTCTGTGCTGATAACTGGAAGCCTGAACATTCTGGCTTCAGCGGCTGTACGTCCGAAAGTTTCCATTTTCGAACATATTACCAGAACATCGGCAATACTGTAGAAGTAGGAGACGTTCTCGGTGTATCCGTAAAACTCGATTCGGTCCGAAAGCCCGTTTTCGGATACGAACTTTTCGCATTCCTGCCTTGTCCCGTCAGCACTGTCTGTCCCTATTAGCAGACAGCGGAAATCCAGCCCTTTTTGTTTTAGCATGTCAGCTGCTAATATCAGGTCTATCTGGGATTTGCCGGCATCGAAGGTGCCTATTAGGAGTATAGTATAGCGTGGATCTCTCTTCGTGGGGACTGCCTTTTGTGTATCTATTTCCACAGCTTGAACAATAACATGTATTTTCCCCGCGCTTATTCCATTCGACGAATAGAAATCTCTCGTAAATGCGGAAGGCATGAGGATTCTGTCGGATAATCTGTCAATTATTGAATACGTGTGTCCGTAGCCGAATATGAATTTCATGCGCCAGCTTAGCTCGGGAATTTCATGTATGAACCAGAAGTGGGGGATATGCAGCAGTTTTGCCGCAAGCGCCAGGTCCGGGATAGCAATCGTGTTCGTTATGCATTTGTCCGGCTTTATCCTTAGCAGCAACAGGCTGATTCTGATGGCACGGACGTATGCTTTCAGCATGAATGTCACCTGTCCTTTCCGACTGGATTCACCGGGGGCCACCCACCATTTCAGGTTGGCTTTATAGCATGATTTGACATATGGTGAGCATAGCCGTTCCATGTCACCACCTTGTTTTGGCAATATCAAGTGGATCTCGATGTCATCGTGCGCCATAGTGAGTCCCTTAAGCAGCGATACGAGGCATTTCTGGGCGCCTCCTGTACAGTTGCCGTCATGAGACAGGAATACTATCCTCATATCGAAAAGTTGTGGTAATGCGGCCCGAAGCGCTCGAATGCGGCTCTGTCGAGGTCTTCCCTGTCATCAGGATGGGCTATTCCGATCAGCAGCTTTGCCCTTTCCTGGAGACTTTTCCCATAGAGGTCCACGGCTCCGTATTCGGTGACTATCCAGTGTGCGTCAGCTCTCGGGGTGACTACTCCGGCTCCGTGGTTGAGTTCCGGCACTATCTTGTTCTTGCCCTTGGATGTACGTGACGCGAATGCGGTGATGCTCTTTCCTCCTGGCGACATCGCGGCCCCGCGGACGAATTCAAGCTGGCCGCCTGTACCGCTGAATATTCGGGTCCCGATCGAGTCGGCGCAGATCTGTCCCGTGAGGTCGACCTCGGTCGCTGAGTTGATTGCCTTCATGTTGGGGTTAGAGGCGATCACAAACGGATTGTTGGTGTATTTTATGTCTCGCATCAGCACCGAAGGATTGTGGTCTATGAATGAATACACCTTCTGTGAGCCGAGCAGAAACGATGCTACCACCTTGCCTGTATCCATCTTCTTCCGTGAACCGTCGATCACCCCGCTCTGAATGAGGCGGAGCAGTCCGTCTGCAAACATCTCCGTGTGGAGCCCGAGGTGGCGGTGCCCTGAAAGCTGGGCCGCAAGGGCGTTAGGCAGTGCGCCGATCCCCATCTGGATGCAGTCTCCGTCATCCACGAGGGCTGCGCAGTTCTTTCCTATCAGTGTCTCTGTCGGAGTGGGTTCAGCGAAGGATGCGGTGACAAGTGGCGTGTCGTCCTGGACGAGATAGTCGAACATGCTGATGTCAAGCAGGTCACCATATGCGAACGGAACGTTCGGATTCACCACGCCGATGACGAGGTCCGCACTTTCGACCGCGGCGACCGAACAGTCGACTGAAGTCCCGAGACTGACTTTGCCGTTCTCGTCCGGAACGGAAATGTTCACGAGTGCGGCGCCAAGCTTTATGTACCCCTCACGATAGAGTTTCTGGCTCTCGCCAAGGTGCACCGGAAGGTAGTCTGCGTAGCCTCCGTTCACGTTTTTCCTGACGTTTGGACCGACAAAGAAACCCTGCTCGAAGAATATGCCTTCATAGCGTGGATCGCTGTACGGGGCAGGGCCCTCGGTGTGGAAGTGATGGAAATGCAGGTCGGTCACATCGCCAGCGTCAGCTCTGCGGCACAGGGCTTCAATGAGACAGTGCGGGACGCTTGCGACGCTGCTCAAATGTATGTGACAATGCGAAGGGATATGGCTTACCGCTTCGTCCGGCGATACAAAATGCAACGTCTTATTCATAAATCGGAACGAGAAATTTATTAGTTTTGCGCACACAAAAATAGGAAAATAATCATATGCATACAAAAGAAGAGAAACTTAAAGCCTTCTCGAGGCTTCTTGATGTCATGGATGCGTTGAGGGAGAAGTGTCCGTGGAATGCGGAACAGACCATGGACAGCCTGAGAGTCATGACGGAAGAAGAAGTGTATGAACTCGGTGATGCGGTACTGCGCAAGGATTCCAAGGCCGTATGCAAGGAGGTCGGTGACCTGCTCTACCACATGGTGTTCTATGCGAAAATAGGCGAGGAACAGGGGGCTTTCGACATTGCGGACTCGCTTGACAGCGAATGTGACAAGATGGAGTTCCGTCATCCTCACGTATTCGGTCCGGATGCAGGCGGGAGCCATCCAAGTGCCAAGGAAATAGCTGATACATGGGAACTTGTCAAATCACGCGAAAAAGACGGGAACAAGACCGTGATGTCAGGCATCCCTGATACCATGCCGTCGATGCTCAAGGCCATGTCGATGCAGGAAAAGGCCAGAGGCTGCGGTTTTGACTGGCAGAAGCGGGAGGATGTATGGGACAAGGTCCTCGAGGAAATCTCCGAAGTGCGGGAGGCTTGCGGATCGGAATCTCACGAGAGGGTGGAGGAGGAATTCGGAGACTTGCTGTTTTCCGTCATAAACGCGGCAAGGCTGTACGGTGTGGATGCAGACAAGGCCCTGAGTCTGTGCTGCTCGAAATTCCGCCGCCGTTTCGACCATGTCGAGCTGCGCACTGCAGAGAGTGGAAGGCGACTCTCTGACCTCAGTCTGGCGCAGATGGATGCATATTGGGATGAAGCCAAGACAATGGGGCTGTGACGATGCCCTTTGTCTGTATGTCGGGAATTTGCTAACTTTGCGCGGACATTGATTCATTATGGCAGATAACAAGTTATTGGAGAAGGTTCTCTCCCTACAGGACAAGTTCCAGTCGCTTCAGGCGCAGCTTTCAAGTCCGGAGGCGATGTCGGACATGAAGAAATACGTTCAGCTCAACGAGGACTACAAGGAGCTGGAGCCAATCATAGCGGCGGGAAAGGAATATGAGAAAATGGTGAACGACCTTGCGTCGGCCAAGGACATCCTGGTCAACGAGAAAGACGAAGACCTGCGCGAGATGGCTCGCGAGGAGGGGTCGGATCTCGAGGAACGGATGCCAAAGAAGGAGCAGGAGATCAAGCTGCTGCTGATTCCTGCCGATCCGGACGATGCGAAGAACGCTATCGTGGAGATCCGCGGCGGTACCGGAGGTGACGAGGCGGCTATCTTTGCCGGAGACCTGTTCAGAATGTACCAGCACTTTGCGGAGTCCAAGGGATGGAAGCTGGAAGTCACGGATCAGACCCCCGGAACTTCCGGCGGTTTCAAGCAGATTGTCTTCAAACTTAGCGGAGACGGTGTGTACGGAGTGATGAAATATGAATCCGGGGTCCACCGGGTACAGAGAGTACCCCAGACCGAGACCCAGGGCAGGATCCAGACATCCGCCGCGTCGGTCGCCGTATTCCCGGAGGCCGGTGAGTTTGACGTTGACCTCAGCTGGGACGATATCCGTCTCGACCTGTTCTGCTCATCCGGACCGGGAGGCCAGGGTGTGAATACGACTTATTCTGCAGTGCGCCTGACGCATATCCCTTCCGGACTGGTGGTCCAGTGCCAGGAGGAGCGTTCGCAGCTGAAGAACAAGGACCGCGCTTTCGAGGAACTGAGAACCCGTCTGTACAATCTGGAGCACCAGAAATATCTGGACGGAATTGCCGCAAAGCGGAAGACCATGGTTTCCACGGGAGACAGGTCAGCCAAGATCAGGACATACAACTATCCTCAGGGCCGTGTCACGGATCACAGGATTAACTGGTCAATGTATAATCTCCCTTCTTTCATGGACGGGAACATACAGGAGTGCATCGACCAGCTTCAGATTGCCGAGAACGCTGAACGCCTGAAGGAAGCAGGGGAGAATTAGAGGTAGAGGATGCCGCCAGGGCGGCATCCTCTCATATCATACTTTTCTGAATGCCACGCAGGCATTGTGGCCTCCGAATCCGAACGAGTCGCTTAGACCAAGATTGATTTCAGCCTTTACAGCCTTGTTCGGAGTGTAGTCCAGGTCGCATTCGGGATCAGGCGTGTCGAGGTTAATAGTAGGAGGGATAATGCCTTCCTGGAGTGCGAGCACTGTCGCGGCGGCTTCGACTGCACCAGTTGCGCCGAACATGTGCCCGTGCATTGATTTGGTGCTGCTTATGTGTATGCTCCTTGCAAAGTCTCCGAAAGCCAGCTTGTAGGCCTTGGTCTCTGCGACGTCGTTGAGAGCCGTTCCCGTGCCGTGCGCGTTTACGTAGACGCAGTCTTTCGAGGGGTCGAATCCTGCCTCGTCAAGCGCCAGTCTGATGCACTCTGCCTGGGTGGTGGCGTCAGGACGCGGCGCCGTTGCGTGGTAAGCGTCGCAGGTGCTCCCGTATCCGACCATCTCAGCATATATGTGCGCGCCTCTCTGGAGAGCATGTCCGTATTCTTCGAGAATCAGTATGGCCGATCCGTCGGCCATCACGAAGCCGGAGCGGTTTGCGTTGAACGGAAGGGAAGCGTACTTCGGGTTCTCAGAGCGCGAAAGCGCCTTGGCATTTGCGAATCCAGCTATGCCTATGGGAATGGTGCAGTGGTCGGAACCTCCGGCAATGACCGCGTCCGCGTAGCCATGCTTGATCGCTCTGAAGGCTTCTCCAAGAGAATGGGTGGATGTCGCGCAGGCCGTAACGATGTCGATGCATGAGCCCTGGGCCTTGAACTTGATGGCGATCTGGCCGCCTGCCATGTCGCTGATCATTGTAGGCACGAAATTAGGCGATATCCATTTCCCGGACGGGTCTTCTATGAATTTCTCGATTTCCCGCTGTATCGTCTGGAATCCTCCGATGCCGGACCCGACATATGTCGCAAGGCGGGACGGAGAGATGTTTTCTCCAGCCGCGAGTCCTGAATCATTCATCGCCTGCCATGCAGACGCCATTGCGAAAATGGTGAACGGATCCTGTTTGCGTATGAAGGGCTTGTCCATTCCGTATTCTTCCGGATTGAAGTTGCGGACCATGCCGCCGATCTTCACCGCAAGGTCCTCAGTAGGGAACTCGGTTATGTAGTCTATACCACATACTCCGTTTATCAGGCTGTTCCAGAAAGTCCTGGTATCATTTCCTATGCATGAGATAACTCCTATTCCCGTAACTGCGACTCTTCTGTTTCTTTCCATAAGCTGTACCGGTTGTTGTCTTGTTATACAATTGCAAAGATACAGAAAAAAATTTCGTGAATCTCCTGCTGGCCGGGAGTCAGCTTTTCTGAGGTGATAATTCTTGACTTGAAATTAATTCTGACTATCTTTGTCTGGAGATGGAGACTATGGACATGCCTGTCAGGGACAAGTCGCCCGAATGTCTGTTCGGCAGATGCCGGCTTGCCTGGACCGTCACCTTGACGGCCCTGTTTTCGGCGGTGTTCCTGTTCCTGGTCTCTCCGTTGTGCCGTAATCTTTGGCTCGGTACGTCTTCTGCGTGGACCTATCTCCTGTCCGTGGCATTCGCGGCCGTTTCTGCCGCAATTGTCTCTGTAGACAGGTTCCTGATGCTGAGGGCCGGCCGGAGCGGTTCCTGCGGTGCCGTGACATATGTGCTCTGGCTCCTGGCCGAGATCGTATGCGTGGCGGCTGTCTATGCCTGCCTTACGCAGGTCGGCCGCAGTGTCGGAGTGGTCCCTCAGGGTGACGGCTGGATCAGGGTGTTCTTAGGCGCGGCCTTGGCAGGACTGGTATGCATCGGCTTTCCCGCGGCGGTCTGCGCCTTTGCCTCAGGCCGCTCCAATGGCGGGAATGTCGTCCGCCTTACCGACTTCTCGGATGTCGTTTCCGACGCCCCTCAGAAGCCCTATGAGGACAAGCGGATCACGCTTTTCGACAGCAACGGAGTGCTAAAGATATCCATCAACGAGGACAACCTCTATTTCATAGAGTCAGACGACAACTATATCAAGGTGTGGTATACGATAAGCACCGGCGAGGTGCGCCAGTACATGCTCCGCTGTCCGCTCAAGACGGTCGAGGACAGCTTTGCCGGAAGCGTGCTTGTCCGGTGCCACCGCAAGTTCATCGTCAATATCGACAAGGTGTGCATACTCCGTTCCGAGAAGGAGGGGTACAAGATAACGCTTGGCCTCGAGGGGGTTGACTCCATACCGATTTCCAAAACCTACGAGCAGAATGTGCTGTCTCGTTTCAATTCAAGATACTAACACCATGTGGCAAAGAATCCAGACACTTTATCTTCTTCTTTCGACAGTCCTTGCGGCTGTCATGTTTTTCTGCGACAAGGCAGCGGTAATCGGTCCCGACGGAGTGGCCGAAGGCATACGCTTTACCTCGTATGTGCCTTATACCGTGCTTCTCGTGATAATAACCGTCCTTGACGTCCTTGCGCTGGCAGGCTACAGGATCAGAGTGTTCCAGATGCGGACGGCGGTCCTGTCTGCAATTATAACGCTCGCGCTGCAGATCTGGCTTGTGGTCGACTATTTCGTGTCGTCTCCTGACAATGTCAGGTTCTACGCGACTGCACTGCTTCCCCTTGCATGTGTGATCCTGAACATGCTGGCAGCGAGGAATATCTATGCGGACGAACTCCTGGTACGCAGCGCGTCAAGGCTGCGGTCCGCGAAACGTAAATCTCAACACAAAAACTGATTTCCATTATGAGAATCCCTGAATCAGAACTAATCATCAATTCGGACGGGTCTGCATTCCACATCCATATCAGACCCGACCAGCTTGCCGACAGAGTGATACTCGTCGGAGATCCGGGCAGGATCGAGATGTTCCGTCCGCTTTTCACCACCATAGAATGCTCCGGCGCCTCGAGGGAGTTCGCCTGGATCACCGGCATATACGGGGGATGCAGATTCACCGTACTGTCTACCGGCATCGGAACGGACAACATAGACATAGTGATGACCGAGCTTGACGCTCTGGCCAACGTGGACTTCAACACGCGCGAGGTCAAGCCTGAGCACCGGACCCTGGACATACTCCGTATCGGCACCTGCGGCGCGATCCAGCCTGAGATCCCTCTGGGGTCGTTCATCTTCTCCCACATCTCAATCGGTTGCGACGGCCTGATGAACTGGTATGAAGGACGTGACACTATCGCCCTTGCCGACTTCGAGGAGGCTTTCAAGAAACACGTCCACTGGAACAGGCATCTGCCCGATCCGTATTTCGTGAGGGCGAGCGACAAGCTGATAGGCCTGTTCGACGACTGTACCGTCAAGGGCATGACAGTGTCGGCTTCCGGTTTCTACGGCCCTCAGGGCAGGGTAGTCCGTCAGGGCCTTGCCATGCCTGACATGCTTTCGGACTTCGAGTCTTTTGAATTCCAGGGTTACAAGATCACCAATTTCGAGATGGAGGGGTCAGCGCTTGCCGGAATGGCGGCAAAACTCGGACACAATGCCGGTACAGTCTGCTGTGCCATAGCACACCGTTATCTGAAGGATGCCAATACCGACTACAAGCCCAGGGTGGCTGAACTGGTGAGACTTGCGCTTGACAGGATGACTTCCTGCTGACGTCTCAGCTCGGATAGATTTTGGATGAGTCCTCGGGGTTGTATGTGCGGGATATCCTGTCCGCCAGAGCCCCGAGGATTTTTCTTGTCTGGTCCGGTCTTGCCGCCTTCTCCGCGACAAGGAGCCCGTGCTCCGAACAGTGATGGAGTATCATGTCATAGTCAAGGCCGTGTTCGTACAGATACTCGGCCGTGTTGCTGCCGGAGTCTCTGGCTATGGCAAGAACCATGTGAAGCGGCCGTACCGTCGTGCACCCGGCCTTGAGTGCCTCGTACGATGAGAGGCTAAGTATCTGTTCCGCCCTTCTGTGGAGCCTGATGTTCTCCAGTGCGGAATAGGGAAGGCTCTCTTTGCGGAATATGGCGGTGTCTATGAAGTCCTTCATCTCCCTTAGGTCCAGTCCGAGCGAGCGGAAAAGCGAGCAGGCAGAATTGTCCGCGTGCCTCAGGGCGCCGAGTGTGAGGTGGTCCACCCCGATTGCGGTATGCCCGGTACGCAGAGCCTCTCCTTCCGCATGCTGAAGGATGTCGTACAGGTCCTTTGAGAAGTTGATGTCCATATTCCAAATTCAGGGCAAAAGTAGCAATTTAATCGGAATTATTTCTTAAATTTGCATATTTGGAATCAATCCCAAGAACAGCAAAATGGACAGTGAAGTAAAGAATTCTGAAGAAATTCAGGAAGCCGGAGGGATAATAGAACCAGTGGAGATAGACCACGAGATGCGCACCGCCTACATCGACTATTCGATGTCGGTGATAGTTTCCCGTGCGCTTCCTGACGCGAGGGACGGACTGAAGCCTGTGCAGCGCAGGGTCCTTTTTGGAATGGACGGACTCGGATTGAGCTATGGGGGCCAGACCAAGAAGTCTGCCCGTATCGTCGGCGAGGTTTTGGGTAAGTTTCATCCCCACGGCGATTCAAGCGTATATGATGCAATGGCGCGTCTGGCCCAGAACTGGAATCAGCGCTATCCTCTGATTTTCGGACAGGGCAACTTCGGCTCCATGGACGGAGATCCGGTAGCGGCGATGCGATATACGGAAGCCAAGCTTGAAAAGATAGCGGAGGATGTGCTGGGCGATATCGACAAGGATACGGTCGACATGACTCTCAACTTCGACGATTCCCTCGAAGAGCCGACCGTGCTTCCCACCAAGGTGCCTCTGCTTCTGCTTAACGGTTCGTCAGGCATCGCCGTCGGAATGGCCACCAACATGGCTCCCCACAACCTCGCAGAGTGCTGTGACGCGATATGTGCGTTTATCGACAATCCCGATATCTCGACTGAGGGCCTGATGGAGTACATCAAGGGCCCCGATTTCCCGACCGGAGGTATCATAATGGGCCGTCAGGGTATTGTGGACGCCTACAGTACCGGCCGCGGCAAGGTCGTCATCAGGGCCAAGACCGAAATCGAGGAACTCGACAACGGGAGAGAGGCGATTGTGGTGACGGAAGTCCCCTACATGGTCAACAAGGCCGACATGCTCGCACGTATCAGCGAGATGGTCCGCGACAAGAAGATCGACGGAATCGCGGATATCCGTGAGCTCACGAGCCGTGAGGGGATCAGGATAGAGTTCCTGCTCAAGAAAGACGCGAACTCGGGTGTTGTCCTCAACACCTTGTTCAAGTATACCGCCCTGCAGAGCAGCTTTTCAATCAACAACGTCGCTCTCGTGGACGGAAGGCCGCGCACCCTCACTCTCAAGGAGATGATCTCCACTTTCGTGGATTTCAGGCACGAGGTGGTTGTGAGGCGTACCAGGTACGAACTTGAAAAAGCCCGCCAGAGAGCCCACATCCTCGAAGGCCTGCTGAAGGCTATCGACTTGATTGACGAGGTGATCGCTACCATAAGGGCTTCGCGCACGCAGGATCTCGCGAAATCGGCCCTGATGGAACGTTTCGGTTTCGACGGCATTCAGGCGGCCGCCATAGTGGCGATGCGTCTGGGCCAGTTGACAGGCCTCGAGAAGGAAAAACTGCAGGCCGAGTACGACGAACTCGAGAAGTTCATCGCCCGCTGCGAGCAGATACTCGCCAGCGATGCCGAGCAGCTGGCGATCGTCCAGAACGAGTGCCGCGAACTCAAGGCCAAGTACGGTGACGCCCGCCGCACGGAAATCACTCTTGCAGACGACGAGTTCAACCCGGAAGACTTCTATGCGGATGAGGATGTCGTGATAACCATTTCCCATCTCGGCTATATCAAGAGGACACCGCTGGCCGAATTCAAGACCCAGGCAAGAGGCGGAGTGGGCAAGAAGGCAAGCGCCACCAGAGATGAAGACTTCATCGAGCACATCTACGTGGCCAACATGCATTCGACCATGCTGTTCTTCACTGACAGGGGCATGTGCTACCGTCTCAAGGTCTATGAGCTTCCGGAAGGCACCAGGACTTCCAAGGGACGGGCGGTGCAGAACCTTCTGTCCATCGGTTCGGAAGACAGCATACGCACATATCTCAATGCGAAATCCATCGAGGACCCGCTGTATACCGAGAATCATTTTGTCGTGCTGGTGACGAAGCGGGGCATCATAAAGAAGACGACTCTCAGCGAGTATTCCAACAGACGCAGCCGCAACAAGGGTATTATCGCCCTTGCGATCAGAGACGGCGACGAACTTCTTGACGCATTGCTCACTGACGGATCCGAGGAGATCATGATTGCCGCAAGGCGCGGACGCTGCTGCCGTTTCAAGGAAGATGAACTTCGTCCGCTCGGACGCAACTCTTCAGGCGTAAGAGGCATCTCTATAGATGAGGACGATGAAGTGATAGGAGCCATTGCCTTCAACCCGGCATCCGGAGACGCCGCATCCCACAGTGTGCTTGTAGTCAGCGGGAACGGTTACGGAAAGCGGTCGGACTATGGTGAATACCGCGTGACGGCCAGGGGCGCGAAGGGAGTAAAGACTATCAACATCACTGACAAGACAGGTCCTCTGGTTGCAATCAAGGATGTGACCGAGGAGAACGACCTCATGATTATTACGAAATCCGGACTTACGATCAGGATGGCTGTGTCGGATATCAGGCTTGAAGGCCGTGCCACACAAGGTGTCAGGCTGATCAACATCAGGGAGCCTGACGCGATTGCGGCTGTATCGCCTGTTGCGAAGTCCGAGGATCAGAACACTGAAGGAAACGCTAATGACGATCAGTAATTTTTAATTGATACTCTTTGTATGAAAAAAATCTTTTTAGTATTGGCTATCGCAGCCTGCCTGCAGACTGTTGATGCGCAGGCCCAGAAGAGTCCTGCAGCTGCCAAGGCAGCGGTTGAAAAAGCTGCTGCCGCCACTGCCAATCCCAAGCAGAACACCAAGCCTGCGACATGGATCAAGTACGGAAACGCCCTTCTTGAGGCTTACTCCAATCCTGCCGGCAATGGCTGGGTGGGCATGTCCCTTCAGGAGCTGATGCTGCTCGGCGGCGGAGAGAAACCCCAGAGCGAGACGACTGTTCAGCTTGGCGGCAGAAATTTCACCAAGCAGGTCTATGAGACCAGGAACTACTACTTCAACGAGAACGGGCTTCTTGAAATCATTGAGATCACCCAGCCTGTGATCGACAATGCTCTCGATCTTGCGCTTGACGCTTTCAAGAGCGCTGCCGCATGCGATAACGGCAAGAAGACAAAGGACATCACGACAGGCCTGCAGAACGTTGCCTCAAAATTCTCTGAGGAGGCATACAGCTTCTATACGCTCGGAGATCTTTCAAAGGCATCAGTGATGTTTGAAAAGGCTGCCGACGCATCCGAGACTGCACCTCTCAGCCAGCTTGACACCAACTCTATCTACAATGCAGCGTACAGCGCATGGGCATGCGGTGAGAACGAGCGTGCAAAGAGCCTCTTCGTCAGAGGACTCGAGGACGGATACTACGGTGTGGACGGTGAGTCCTACGCCAAGCTCGCAGACATCGAATCCAAGCTTGGAGACGAGAACAAGAGCCTTGAATATCTCGAGGAAGGCTTCGCCAAATTCCCCAACAGCCAGAGTATTCTCGTGGGCCTTATCAACTACTACGTTAAGAGCGGCGAGAACACCGACAGACTTTTCGAACTTATCGAAGAGGCCAAGAAGAACGAGCCCAACAATCCTTCCCTGTACTATACCGAGGGAGACATCAACGAGAAGCTCGGCAACGGTGACGCTGCGGTTGCCGCATACCGCAAGTGCGCCGAGATCGATCCCAATTACGTGTTCGGCTACATAGGCGAGGGAATCCATTTCTACAACCTTGCAGCATCAATACAGGAAGAAGCTTCCAACGAGCTTGACGATGCCAAGTACATGGCTCTCATGGGCGAGTTCGAGACTGCGCTGAAGGCCTGCATCCCTCCTTTTGAGAAAGCATTTGAAATCACCCAGGACAACGAGGTCAAGCTCGGTGTCGCTGAGTACCTTAAGAATGCCTGCTACCGTTTCATCAGCGAGGGCGAGGAGTACCAGCAGAAATACGACAAGTACAACACATATCTCGAGCAGCATTAGTCTGCGGAGATCCCCGTTGACGTGCTTACCCTCTCAAGGGTCCTGAGCATGTTGTCATAGTCACTTGGAGTGAGCCAGTCGTTTCTTCGGCCGGCCCACTCTTTTATTAGTATGGTCATGTATCCTCCGGTCAGTGTGCCCGGCAGAGTGCACCAGGTGAAATACAGGTTCGAGAAGCATTCCCTGCTGCCTGTGGCCGCGTCCTTGACAAGTATGAATTCGACGGCGAGGCCCAGTCTTGTGTTTTTCGCGCTCATGTTGGACACTGCGTTGCCCAAAGAATAGTACACCGGAACTGCTCCGATGGTGCAGCTGTCCTGGACGACATGAGGATGTGACCCGACGATTGCGTCCACTCCCTGCCCGGCGAGCCATTCCGCCAGTTCCTCCTGGCTTCTGTCATGTTCCAGCATGTATTCGGTTCCCCAGTGGGGCAGGGCGATAATGAAGTCCGCTCTCTGCCGTCTGGCTTTCTCTATGCAGCTGCGGAGTTCCTCCCTGTCCATGCCGAATACTTTCGGGTACGCTGACCGCGGCCCTGGATGGTTTGTTCCGTAGGTGAAGTTTACCAGTGCTATGCGTATGCCTTTTCTTGTCAGCATGAGCGGGTTGTTTTGCATGGACTCCTTCTCGTCGCGTGCCGTTCCGGTGTGTCTGATGCCGAGGCTGTCATATACCGAGAGTGTGCGGACAAGGCCATCGGACCCTCTGTCCAGAATATGGTTGTTCGCTGTGAGAAGAACGTCTATCCCGCAGTCCTTCTGGAGAGTCACGGCATATGAATCGGGAGCGGAGAACGACGGATACCCGCTGTAAGGCTTTCCTCCAAGGGAGAATTCGGCGTTCGCCACGGCGAAATCGGCGTTTTCAAGCATGGGCGACAGCCCCTCGAGGAATGTGCTGCTGTCATATTCCAGCTGGCGTGAATGCATCATGACATCGCCGATTACCACCATCCTTACGGTGTCGCAGGACGGAATCGCGGCTGGAGGCGGGAATACGGGCGGAGTCAACGCCTGTGCACCCAGTCCATGGCAGCAGAATGTTGCCATGGCCATGATGGCGGCATGTCTTGTCATACCTGGCCAATATAGGAAAAGTGTTTTTGAAATACAATCAAAACTTTTGTAAATTTGCGGATTGTGAAACGTCTTGCTGTAATATTGCCCTTTGTCCTGCTTATTCTGCCTTTGGGCGGGTGTGATGTTTTCCGGCGTATTGCCGGAAGACCTACATCGGCTGATATCGAAGCCAAGAGGGAGCTGATCGAGACGGAGCAGGAAGAGCACCGGCGCCGGCTTGATTCGGCTGCCGCGGTACGGCAGAAGATCGCCGATTCTCTTGCCATCATGGATTCTCTGTCCAGGATGAAGGATACGGTGATCGAATCCAGGGAACTGTCCGAAGAGTCGAGACTTGCTCTGTCAAGCCGGTATTATGTCGTGATCGGAGCTTTCGGAAATCCGGCAAATGCCCGCAAGCATGCTTCCCGTGCCGAAGAGAACGGCTATCCGGCCGTGCTGATCAGATACAGGAACGGTTTTACTGCAGTCGGCATCTGCCCGTCCGACAGCATTTCTGAGGCATTCCGCAGCATGAAGAGTGTGAGGGAGGACGGTTTCTGTCCAGATGCGTGGATTCTTGACAACAGGCCTTGAATATGAGGAAACTGCTGACAGTCATATTTGTGTTTTTCATGTGCACTGCCTCCGGCCTCTGTCAGTTCCGCAGCGCGGAACTCGGCGACCTGGGACGCAGTGAGGTGGAGATTGCCATGAGGGAGCATGTCGGTTACCTTGCCTCGGCAATGCTTGAGGGCAGGGGAGCCGGTTCCGAGGGAGAACTTGAGGCTGCACGGTATGTCACGTCCGTTCTTGAATCATACGGAGTTGATGTGCTGAGCGGAAAGGACGGGGAAGTGTTCGGACTGCGTGGAGGCGAGGGGGACACCCTGGTATCCAGGAATGTCATCGCATATATTCCGGGCTGTGACGAGGAACTCAGGGATAAGTTCATTGTCATATCGGCCAGGCTGGACAATCTCGGGTATGAGGAATACGAAGATAACGGAAACCTCAGCCGGCGTACCTTCTATGGAGCCAACGGCAATGCCTCGGGTCTGGCGATGCTTATGGAGCTCGCAAGGAAACTTAGCATTAACGGACTGCTGTTGAAGCGTTCCGTGATCATAGCCGCTTTCGGGTCGTCTTCGATATCGGATGCCGGAGCCTGGTATTTCCTTAACAGGTCGTTTTCAGGCGTTGAAGACATTGACGCCATGATCAACCTCGACATGCTCGGCACTGGATCGAACGGCTTCTATGCATATACCTGCTCCAATCCTGACATGAACGACCTGATCAAGGCGATGTCCGGCACACTGCAGCCTGTGCTTCCTGAGATTGTCTCTATGGAGCCGGTGGCATCGGACCACAGGGCGTTCTATGAAAAGGGCATCCCGTCAGTGCTGTTTACGACGGGTATGTACCGTGAATACAATACTGACAGGGACACCCCTTCCATACTGGAGTATGCCGACATGGAAAGGGAGCTGGACTATATTTTCAATTTTGCTGTTGAACTGGCAGCCGCCCCCAAGCCGGAATTCCGTCGCTCCCGGGCTGAAGATGCAGGCTATCCTGCCGGCGGCGATGTCGTCGCATATGGCGACTGTGACGTAAAGCCTTCTTTCCTCGGGTCTTCCGATCCGTCGGTGTTCCTCCAGAAATGGGTCTATGTATACCTGCGCTATCCCCAGGAGGCTGTGGAAGCCGGCATACAGGGGAGAGTGCTTGTCAATATGGTGATTGACGAGAGGGGCAAGGTTACCGATGTCAGGGTCGCGAAAGGTGTGAGCCCTCTGCTCGACGCCGAGGCCGTAAGGGTCGTATCCGCTTCTCCGGACTGGAAGCCGGCGATGCTGATGGGCAAGAAAGTCAAGTGCGGGCTTTCCCTGTATGTCGATTTCAAACTCGAAAGGAAAAGATAACGATTTATACACAATGGAATACGATTTCAAGTCAGTAGAAGCCAAGTGGCAGTCATATTGGGCGGCAACCGGGCAGTTCAAGGTCAGGGAGGACCCTTCACGTCCGAAGTTTTATGTCCTCGACATGTTTCCGTACCCTTCGGGAGCCGGACTTCATGTCGGACATCCGCTGGGGTACATTGCCAGTGACATTATCGCCAGGTACAAGAGGCTCAAGGGCTTCAACGTCCTTCATCCTATGGGATTCGACGCATTCGGGCTTCCTGCCGAGCAATATGCGATACAGACAGGGCAGCATCCCGAGGTTACTACCGAACGTAACATCGCGAGGTATCGCGAGCAGCTGGACCGTATCGGCTTCTGCTATGACTGGGACCGTGAAGTCCGCACGAGCGATCCTGAATTCTACAAGTGGACGCAGTGGGCATTCCTGAAGATGTTCGACAGCTGGTATGATCCGCGCAAGGACAAGGCTTGTCCCATTTCCGAGCTGGTTTCAGAGATTGAGACTGTCGGGTACGATGATGTGACTCCTCAGATGTGGGCTGCAGCGGATGCCAGGACCCGTTCCGACATACTCATGCGCTACAGGATTGCATATCAGGGTGAAACCTCTGTAAACTGGTGTGAGGGCCTTGGAACCGTGCTTGCCAACGACGAGGTCAAGGACGGGCTCAGCGTCAGGGGAGGATTCCCTGTCGAACAGAAAAAGATGACCCAGTGGCAGCTCCGCGTTTCCGCGTATGCCGACAGGCTGCTGCGCTCGCTGGACACTCTTGACTGGTCAGACTCCCTCAAGGAAATGCAGCGTAACTGGATAGGCAAGTCCGAGGGGACGGAGATGGTTTTCGATACGGTTTGTGACGGACGCCACAAACCGGTGACGATATTCACTACAAGGGCTGACACCGTTTTCGGAGTCACGTTCATGGTTCTTGCTCCCGAAAGCGAACTTGTGGCAGATCTGACCTCTTCCGGGCAGAAGGCCGAAGTGGAAGAGTATCTGAAATATGTGGCCAGAAAGACAGAGAGGGAAAGGCTTGCCCAGACCAAGAGTGTGACTGGCGTCTTTTCCGGATCGTACGGCATCAATCCCATGACCGGCAAGGAAGTGCCTGTCTGGATATCAGAATACGTCCTCTCCGGATACGGTACTGGTGCCATTATGGCCGTCCCGGCCCATGACGCAAGGGATTATGCTTTCGCCAGGAAGTTCGGACTTCCCATCGTGCCTATCATAGAGGGCTGCGATGTCAGCGAGCAGAGTTTTGATGCCAAGGAAGGTGTCATGTGCAATTCAGGCTTCCTTGACGGTATGCAGGTGAAAGATGCAATCGAGGCGGCCAAGGACTATGTCGAGGCTCACGGAATCGGTCACCGCAAGACAAACTTCCGGCTCCGTGACGCTATCTTCTCCCGCCAGAGATACTGGGGTGAGCCTTTCCCGATCTACTACAAGGACGGAATCCCCACTCCTCTGCCGGAGTCCGAGCTTCCGCTCAGGCTTCCTGAAATAGAGTCATACAAGCCTTCGGCAAACGGTGAACCGCCCCTTGCACGAGCAAAGGACTGGACTTACGAGGGCTGTCCGCTGGAGACCAGCACGATGCCGGGCTTTGCCGGGTCAAGTGCATATTACCTGAGATATATGGACCCCCACAATCCCGACGCTCTGGTAAGCCGTGCCGCCGACGAGTATTGGCGGAACGTGGACCTTTATGTCGGAGGTACCGAGCATGCGACCGGGCACCTTATCTATTCCCGTTTCTGGAACAAGTTCCTCTATGATCTCGGATATGTGTGCGAGGAAGAACCCTTCCGCAAACTGGTCAATCAGGGAATGATCCAGGGACGTTCGAATTTCGTGTACCGTATCGTGGGGACAAACCGTTTCGTTTCTGCGGGACTGAAGTCATCGTACGAGACGACCGAAATACATGTCGACATCCGTCTGGTCCACAATGACAGGCTCGACATCGAGGCTTTCAGAAAATGGCGCCCGGAGTTCGCCGATGCGGAATTCGTGCTTGAAGACGGCGAGTACATATGCGGCTGGGCAGTCGAGAAGATGAGCAAGTCAATGTACAACGTGGTGAACCCGGACGAGATATGCGACACATACGGCGCGGACACCCTTCGTCTGTACGAAATGTTCCTCGGCCCCATTGAGCAGAGCAAGCCCTGGGACACCAAGGGAATCGACGGTGTGTCGAGGTTCCTCAAGAAGTTCTGGCGCCTTTTCTCAGACAGAGATTCCGCAGTGTCCGTCACGGATGAAAAGCCGGATGCCGAGGAATTGAAGATTCTCCACAAGCTTATAGCGAAGGAGCAGGAGGATATCGAGAACTTCTCGTACAACACGACGATAAGCGCCTTCATGATTTCCGTGAACGAACTTGGTGCCCGGAAATGCCGCAAGAAGGAGATTCTGGAACCGCTTGTCGTGATGCTGTCTCCCTTTGCTCCGCACATGTGCGAAGAACTGTGGCACCTGCTGGGGCACGAGACAAGTGTGATGGATGCCAAGTTCCCTGAATATGTGCCTTCCTACGCTGCCGAAGACAATGTGACATATCCGGTTCAGTTCAACGGGAAGATGCGTTTTACAGTGGAGATGCCGCGCAGTGCAACTCCTGCTGAGGTCGAAGCCAAAGTCCGGGCCATGGAACAGACTGCCAGGTGGTCGGCGGGCAAGAGCGTGGTGAAGGTTATCGTGGTTCCTGGCAGGATTATAAACATTGTTTTGAAATGATGAAGAAGAGCGTGCTTCCTGTCCTGAAGGACTATACGGTGATTACGGTCGCGTCATTCATTTTCGCGATGGCGTGGGAATGCTTCATGATTCCGAACGGTATGGCTGCCGGAGGAATGATGGGATTGTGTACAATCATCCAGTATGCGACCGGCGGCTTTATCCAGGCCCAGTATTCCTATATCGTGATAAACGCTCTGCTGATAATAACTGCCGTGCTCGCGATGGGCATAGGCTTCGGGTTCAAGACCATATACTGCATCATAGTGTCCACAATGGCCATGAGCCTGCTCGACCAGGCCACGTTTCTGCACTGTGTCGAGGGCAATTTCTTCTATGTCCAGGAGAGAGTGCTGATCCCGATAATTGCCGGTGTGCTTGAGGCTGTCGGAATCGGGCTTGTCCTGCGTTGCGGCGGAAGTACCGGTGGAACCGACATCATAGCGCTGATGGTCAACAAGTACTGGCCGCTGTCGTTGAGCACGGTGTTCCTGATTACGGATCTCGTGATATGTTCGCTGCTGCTGTTTGTGCCTGGAAAGACTTTCTCTGACATGTGCTACGGTCTGGAGGAGCTTGTGATGTTCTCGCTAATGGTGGACTTTGTCGTTGCCGGAAAGCGCTCTTCCTACCAGCTCCTTGTTTTTTCCGACAAGTATCGTGAAATTGCCGACCATATCATCAACAACATGAACAGAGGCGTGACTCTGTTGAAGGCTCAGGGATGGTATTCGAAAAAGGAGAGGAACGTGCTGCTGATACTTATTAACCAGAAGGAGCTCCCTTCCCTGACCAAGGTGATCAAGGAGGCGGACTCGAGGGCGTTCATGTCGATCTCCCCGACCAGCAACGTCTACGGCGAGGGATTTGACGAGATCAAGACAGGAGTCAGCATCAAGAAAAAGAATTGAGAATTATGAAAGACATGAGGAAAAACGTATTGATTTCCGTCAAGGAATATCTGTTCATTATTGTCGGGCTTGTATCATATGTTCTGGGCTGGGTCATTTTCCTTATCCCCAACAATCTTGTAGGCGGAGGGGTGACAGGTATATCTTCAATCATCCAGTATGCTACGGGCATTCCGATAGGATATTCCTATTTCGTGCTCAACCTCGGACTTCTGATTGCCGCCCTGTTCGTGCTTGGAAAGGGCTTCGGGGGCAAGACAGTCTTTGCGATCTTCTTTACTGCAATCGGAATGAACCTTGGCCAGGAGTACATACCGCAGGACATAGTCCAGACTCTTGCAATTGAGAACGGCAAGCTCATGTGTACGATCATGGGTGCCATTCTTGCGGGTTTCGGCATGGGTGTCGCAATCTCTCAGGGTGGCAGTACCGGAGGGACCGACATTATTGCCCTGATCGTAAACAAGTACAGGAACGTGTCTCCCGGAAAGATGATCCTGTGGATGGACGTGTTCATCATCCTGTCTTCTATGCTGGTCCCGTCATATACTTCTGACGGTGTTCTGATCCCCTGGTCCGACAAGGTGACGACGGTTGTCTACGGTTTCATCTACATCGTGATCATCAGCACGGTGATTGACCTGTATCTGGCAGGTTCGAAACAGTCTGTCCAGCTGTTCGTGCTCTCTCCGAAATACAAGGAGATTGCAGATTCCATTACCGGCAATTTCCATCGCGGGGTGACAGTGCTTGACGGAAAAGGATGGTATACGCAGCACAGTGTCCAGGTGGTCATGGTGATCACAAGAAAGACGGAACTCAACCTGCTGCTGAAATATATCAACGCCATTGATTCCAATGCCTTCATTTCCGTCTCATCCGTAACCGGAGTCTATGGGAAAGGATTTGACACCATCAAGTCTGGCAAAACGGTTAAAAAATAGAAATATCTCGTTTAGAAACGTAAATTTCATCGATTGCCGCCGTCGGGGTCTTTCTCCTGCGGCGGCCTTTGTTATATATTTGCAGAAACCGCATAAACCATGAATCACTGCAGAAACTATGCAACGTATCTCTTGGAGGCCGTATCCCTTCTCTGCATCCTGTTCACTCTGGTACTGGGTGCCGGGAGGCGCTGCCTGGACTATACGCAGTTGTGCCTGTCCCTGATTGCCGGGTCTATGATAGTCTCGAATACGGCATATGTGGGTGAGGGGTGGAGATGGCCACTTGGATCCGCTCTTTTAGTGTTCTGCTCCGAATTCCTGTGCTGTATCATGAGACTTGACGAGGGGGTCTTTCTTCTGCTTTCAATGTCGGCTGAGTTGCCTGTACATATCCGTTACGCTTTCAATATTTCGGAACATGCAGTGTCCGGAGTCCTTCCGGTAAACGTGGTTACGATACTCGTGTCGATGCTTTCCCTGTCCGTCGTGTCGTTCGGCGGGAGCGCGGCGGCCTCTTCGGCACTTTGCGTTCTGTCGCTGGCGCTGTATGCCGCCATTTCGCTCATCAACTTTTTCCCTGAACGTGTGGGCGGATTGTTGAGGAGACGGGCCCGGGACTCCCGTGGAGACTGCTGTGTGGGAAGCCGTGGGGAAACTCCACAGTCTCCTGACGGAATGATGGAATCTCTTTTCAGGAAAGTCAAGAGTGTCATGGAAGAGGACAGACCCTATCTCAGGGAGGACTTCTCGCTGTATGAACTCTCGGCGACGGTATTTACCAACAAGACATATCTCTCACGGACAATAAATGCGATGACGGGCAATAATTTCCGGCAGTTCGTGAACGGATACCGGGTGCGCTACAGCATTGGGCTCATGGAGGCTAACCCTCAGTCCAAAGTCAATGAACTGGCGTTCCAGTCCGGCTTCCACTCGACAGTGACATTCAACATGGCTTTCAAGCTTAACACGGGCATGACGCCGGGTGAGTACATACAGCGTATCAGGCTCAGAGGCCTTTCCAGCCGGGATCAGGTGCAACGATTTCCAGAGGAGTCTTCCTGACAGGATGGACAAGGCTGATGCTGTGGGCCTGGAGGCATATGCCTCCGTCAGGATTGGAGCGCGGGGCGCCGTACTTCAGGTCCCCCTTTATGCAGCAGCCTATTGAGGCAAGCTGGCAGCGGATCTGGTGATGCCTTCCTGTGAACAGTTCGACCTCGATAAGGTGATAGCGGTCAGTGCTCCTGAGGTATCTGTAGGCGAGTCTGGCGAATTTGGCTCCGGGTACCTCTCCTGTTCTGGAGATGAAAGTCTTGTTCTGCCGTTCGTTCCTGACGAGCCAGTTCTCGAGAATTCCCGTATCGTTTGCGGGACGACTGCAGCACAGGGCCCAGTATTTCTTGTGTATCTGTGATTCCCTGAACATCTCTGTCAGGCGCGAGAGTGCCTTTGAGGTCTTTGCAAGAATACAGATTCCGCATACCGGCCTGTCCAGCCTGTGCGGCACCCCGAGGAAGACCTTGCCCGGCTTGCCGTCCCTCGCGGAGATCAGGGCCTTGTATTTGTCAGGCAGGCATTCGTCACCGCTGGAATCACCCTGAGTTATCTCTCCTGCGTTCTTGTAGACGACCAGCAGGTGGTTGTCCTCATAAAGAATCCTCGATTCGAGGTCTCTGTATTCTTCCTGTGAAAGTGTCCTGTATTCCATGATTGGTCTTTGGAGCGTCTATTGCATGGAGGCCAGCGTGCAGTCAGCCTTGATCTTGTCAATGATTGCCTTCACGACGCGGAACGCCAGAGAGTCCGAAGTGTAGTCAGCCGGAAGGGCGAAAGCTACACGCCCCTGCCGCTTGAGCTTGAGGGCTGATGCCTTTTTCTTGTGGTCGGAGGGATCGTATACTGCTATGGAGTGTCCGCCGAACATGCCGACTATCTTCATGCAGGGAACGTCAGTGTCTCCGTCTCCGAAGTATATCATGTTCGAGAAAGGGACCCTTTTCTTGTCGTCGGCGACGGACGCGTTCACCTTCTTGTTGTCACGGGCGCTGAATATCCCCTTGTTTATCTTGAACAGGAACTGTGTCTTTGCCGTGTAGTCTACGGCCACGCCTGGCCATACGGCCTCTCCGTTTTCGTCGTAGATGAAGGATCCGGCGAAAATGTGCTTGAATTCCCCGGCTATGGGGCTGCCTTCGATTATTTCCTTCAGGCCGGATGAATTGATGTAATGCTCGACACGCACACCCTTGCTCCTGCCGTATTCGTTCACGGACCTGAACCACTGCAGCACTCCGTCGTAAAGTTCTATGTCCTTGCCGAACCGCCGGAACTCCTCGCGTCTCAGACCGATACCGCAGCTGCGTGCTTCGTCGAACATGAGTTTCATGTATGCGAGGACATTCGAGGCGTCCTGCCCGATGGCGATGCTGTCGCTCATCTTCCAGAACTCCTCCTTTGTCTTGCCTACAGCCTGGATGAATCCGAATTCCTGCATGTTCCCGGGAGAGAGTGTCCCGTCAAAGTCATATATCAACGCTATAATCGGTCTTCTTTCCATACCAACTCACCACAGATAATACGGTTTTGCCACAAATATGGCAATTAATTGGCAGAAAGCAATGTGTACATTTGACATTGAGCGCAGATAAGTTTACATTTGTACAAATGTAGACGAAGACCTTTATGGAACACTATTTATCAACTTTGAGGAGGAGCATGGTTTCCCTCTGGAAGGAGCCTGCTCTGTGCAACTATCAGGGCGAGACGATAACCAATGAAGAACTTGCAAACTATATCGTGAAGTTCGGCATGATGTTCTCGGCCGCCGGAATAAGGAAAGGGGACAAGATTGCCGTCTGTGCAAAGAACACTGCCAGGTGGGGAGTGAGTTTCCTTGCCGTCAATGCTTATGAGGCTGTCGGAGTCACGATCCTTGCGGATTTCCACCCTGACAGCATAACTCATCTCGTGGACCATTCAGAAAGCATAGTGCTCTTTACCGACAGGGACATCTGGAACAGGCTTGACCCGAAGGGAATGCCCGGTCTGAAGATGGCGGTCAACGTGGACGACTTCTCGCTGATCTACGCCGCCGACAAAAAGTACCGCGAGGCGTTTGAAGGAATGGACGCGGCCTTTGAGGCAAAGTATCCTCACGGCATAAGCCCGGAGGACTTCACCCTCCCTGTCGACAACCTTTCGGACCTTGCCGTGATCAACTACACGTCCGGCACCACCAGCGACCCCAAGGGTGTCATGCTTACGTTCGGCAACCTGAGCAGCTCGATCTCCTTCGGCCACGAGAACATCCCGATATACCCCGATGACAATCTCGTGTCCATGCTGCCGATGGCCCACATCTACGGTATGGCGTATGAATTCCTGTATCCTGTCTCAGGCGGATGCACGATATATTTCCTGGGCAAGACGCCGGCTCCGTCTCTGCTGCTGAAGGCTATGAGGGACGTTAAACCATACATGGTCTGCACGGTGCCTCTGGTGATGGAGAAGGTTTACAAGTCTTCCATCAAGCCGGTGCTGGACAAGTGGTACATGAAGCTGCTTACCTCTCTGCCCGGAATCAGCAATGTAATTTTCAGCAAGATCAGGGAAAAGATCGACGCCGCGTTCGGCGGAAAGGTCCGTAACTACATTATGGGCGGTGCGGCTCTCAACCCTGAGGTCGAGAGATGCTTCAAGCGCATGGGTCTGCACTATACCGTAGGATACGGCATGACGGAGGCTGCTCCGCTGCTTGCCTACGAGGACTGGAGACGCTACAAGCCCGGCTCTTGCGGCAAGCCCATCTCCTACGTCAATGTCAGGATTGACTCCGACGACCCCCAGCACATCGCGGGGGAAATCCAGGCCAAGGGATCGAACATCACGGTAGGATATTTCAAGAACCCCGAGGCGACCAGAGCCGCCTTTACCGATGACGGATATCTGCGTACCGGGGATCTCGGCATCATGGATGAGGAGGGCAACATTTTCATCAGGGGAAGGCTCAAGAACATGATCCTGTCCTCCAACGGCCAGAACATATATCCCGAGGAACTTGAAGCTATAGTGAACAATCAGAAATATGTGGCTGAATCTGTCGTTGTCGACAGGGCCGGAAAGATTGTCGCGCTGGTCTACTTTGATTCAGAGGCCATACGCAAGGACGGGCTTGACGAGGAGGCGGTCTCTGACCTTCCCGAGAAGGTCCGCCTCGCCTCCAACAGGCAGCTTCCCGGATACAGCCAGATAGCGAAGGTGGAGGTGGTTCCGCTTCCTTTCGAGAAGACTCCCAAGATGAGTATCAAGCGTTTCCTGTACAAATAACAGTGCCCATGTCCCCGAGAAGACTGATAGTTTTGATGGCCGTGCTTGCCATAGCGCCGGCGTCCATGCAGGCGCGATCAGTGTGCAGGCATTTCGGCACGCATACCGGATGGTCCGTCCATGCATCATGGGCGACGCCTTCAGACTTGTCCGCCGACCTGTTCGTAAACGGTCATGTCGGTAATTACCGATACTACGGCCTGGACGTCCATGACATCTATTCCGATTATCATGGCCTGACGCTGTCGGCAGGTACCTTTTCAGCCGGCGTCTCCTACAAGTTCAACAGATGGCTGTCGCTTGGGGCCGACCTTGACCTTGGCTTCCTGTGGAACGAACGCTTCAGTGCCGTGGATGATTCGTCTAAAGGCGTCGGGACCGGTGTCTCGCTGATGCTTGTCCCCAAGTTCCGCGTATACTATGTCGACAGACCTTCTTGGCGCCTCTACGGCTTCATAGGGATGGGAGTCGCAAAATACTTCGGATACGACAAGCTCAAGGGGGCAGATGTTGACCCGTATTCCGGTACCCGTGAGTTCTGGGACTATAGCCTGAGGGGTGCCTTGCAGTTCGTGCCCATAGGAGTCGAGTTCGGGCGGCGCATTTTCGGTTTCTTCGAGACGGGCGTCGGCAACGAGTATACTGGTGTCCGCGGAGGAATTGGTTACAGATTTTAATCAGCGCAGGTCATGACAAGGAAATTGTTTGTTGCAGCGCTTACCGTGATTATGACCATGACATCCTGCGTGGTCAGGGATTCTTCCGGCTATATGCGCACATCCAGGAATATCGCGAACCTTACCGGTGAAATAGTCGACATGAGCATAGTCTCTTCGGTCGAGGCTCTCGACCGTATGGCTTCCGGATCCAGCGACGCGTCGATGGAGACGATGGACATCACTCCGGACGGTCCTGACGCCTGGATCGTCAAGTCAGTTTCTGACCGTATGGAATTCTCATTCAGGGCAATCCGTGTCCCGGATGATATCGATGGTTTCAGCAACTGGACATGTACCGGTTTCAGATGTACTTACCGTGACGGCGAAGCCTATAAGGTCGAGATCGAGGCTGAGGGGACGATAAGTTTCGACTGGTCGTGGGAGTACGGTGTGCCCAATTCATACTACAGGCTTGTCCAGAACGGGGCGTACCGCTCGGAGTTCATGCGAGACGGCCAGGTGCTTGACTGGTGTGAAATGGTATATGTCGACGGGACGGTCAGGTACCGTACCAGCCAGGGCATGTGACAATTTGTCACTGGAATGTATTTTGAACATCTGGAGCCGGCCGGAAAAGCCGGCTCTTTTATGTTGAATTGCTTGAAATACGAAACAATATGGCTACAAAGACTTTGAACGGAAAAATAGGAGTGACCACCGAGAACATCTTCCCGGTGATCAAACAGTTCCTCTATTCGGATCATGAGATCTTTCTCAGGGAACTCATTGCCAACGCGGTGGATGCCACTCAGAAAATGAAGGCTCTTGCCGCCAGCGGTGACTTCAAGGGGGAGGTCGGTGACCTCAAGGTGAGCGTCGAGCTTGACGAGAATGCCAAGGTGCTGCGCATCATCGACCACGGTATCGGAATGACCGAGGAAGAGGTTGACAAGTACATCAACCAGATAGCGTTCTCGTCTGCCGGAGAATTCCTCGAGAAGTACAAGGACCAGATCGGTTCTATAATCGGACATTTCGGACTTGGCTTCTATTCGGCATTCATGGTTGCGTCCAAGGTGACCATCGACACTCTCAGCTGGAAAGACGGTGCGAAGGCTGTCAGGTGGACCTGCGACGGCTCTCCGGAGTATACCATGGAAGAGAGTGACAAGGCCGACCGCGGTACCGTGATCACCCTTCAGCTTGACAAGGACTCCGAAGAATATGCCGCGAAGGGCAAGATTGAACAGCTCCTCGGAAAGTACTGCAAGTTCATGCCTGTCCCGGTAGTCTTCGGAAAGAAGACCGAGTGGAAGGACGGCAAGAGCGTCGAGACGGACGAGGATAACGTTATCAACAATATCGAGCCCATCTGGACCAAGGCACCGGCTGACCTCAAGGACGAGGATTATCTGAAGTTCTACCGCGAGCTCTACCCGATGGAGGAGGACCCTATGTTCTGGATTCACCTCAATGTCGATTATCCCTTCACGCTGACAGGCGTCCTTTACTTCCCCAAGATCAAGGAGCGCATGGCCATCGAGAAGAACAAGATACAGCTCTACTGCAACCAGATGTTCGTCACTGACCATGTCGACAACATCGTGCCGGATTTCCTGACACTGCTTCACGGCGTGATCGACTCTCCGGACATCCCGCTGAACGTCAGCAGGAGCTACCTTCAGAGCGATTCCAACGTCAAGAAGATAAGCACCTACATTACGAAGAAGGTGGCGGACCGTCTCGAGGAAATATTCAAGGAGCAGAGGGACCAGTTCGAGCAGAAGTGGGACAATATTAAACTGTTCATCGAGTACGGAATGCTCAGCGACGAGAAATTCCGTGAGCGTGCCATGAACTTTGCACTGCTGAAGAACACCGAGGGCAAATATTTCAGCCTTGACGAATACCGCAAGGCCATCGAGTCCTCCCAGACTGACAAGGACGGCAATGTGGTCTACCTCTATGCGACGAACGCGGACGAGCAGTACAGCTTCATCGAGGGAGCTAGGAACATGGGCTATGACGTCCTCCTTATGGACTGCGAACTTGACAGTCATTTTGTCAACATGCTTGAGAGCAAGATTGAGCATACGAGGTTTGCGAGGGTGGACAGCGACTCTGTCGACAAGCTTGTCAGCAAGGGAGACTCTGCCGAACCGCAGCTGAGCGATGACGACAAGAAGGCTCTTGACGAACTCTTCAAGGCTGCTCTTCCTCAGGGAAACGAGTATGTGGTCGAGGCAAGGAACCTCGGTGAGAATGCAGCTCCGGTGCTCATTACCCAGAGTGAGTTCCTGCGCCGTTACCGTGAGATGAGTTCGCTTGGCGGCGGAATGAATTTCTACGGTTCAATGCCCCAGGCATACAACATCATCGTAAACATGCAGAATCCTGTGATCTCCCGTATCTGGGAAGCCAGGGGAGGGGATGAATGCAAGGACCTTCTGCATCAGGTGGTGGACCTGGCTCTTCTGAGCAACGGTATGCTGAAAGGCAAGGATCTTGCGGAGTTTGTCGCAAGGAGCGAGAAACTGCTCAGGTAGTCTTGAGGTCAAGCAAGTTGAAGCGGAACCCGAGCCCGCCGCCCGGTATCACGTAAGCCTTGATGCTGCCATGGTGGAAGTGCACTGCGTTCCTTACGATTGACAGGCCGAGACCGGAACCGCCCTGCGGGTTGTTCCGGTCTGTGCCAAGACGGTAGAAGCGCTCGAATATTTTCTCGAGCTCCTCTTCCCTGACGCCCTTGCCGGTGTCCATGTAGGTGAAGCAGTGGCCTTTCTGTGAATCCTCGGTACACATTATGACTGCCGTGCAGTTCCCCCCGGAATACTTGACGGTGTTTTCCACGAGATTGCGGAAAATGGAATATATCAGATTGTAGTTGCCTCTTATGCAAATAGGAGGCAACTCGTTTATTGTGGTGATTCCTGCACTTTCAAGCCTCTCTGACATCTCGTCGCACACTTCGGAGAAGACTATCTTGATGTTTACCGGTTCTATCTTGAACTGTTCCGGGACTTCTTCGAGCTTGGTTATCAGGGAGATGTCCGTGATAAGGTCTGTGAGGCGGAGCGCCTGGAGGTATGAGCGCTCGATGAACAGCTGCCGTTTCTGCTCATCCATCTCGGGGTGGTTCACTATGGTCTCGAGATATCCCTGGATGCTGCTGACCGGGGTCTTGAGTTCATGGGAAATGTTCCCGGTAAGTTCGTGCTTGAGCCTTCGTCTTTCCCTGTCCGCTTCCTCGTTTTCCCTGCGATTGTACATTTCGCTGACGCGGAAGATTACAAGAAGCGCTATGACCAGGAGGAGGAAGATGCTCAGCAGAAGCATGCGGTCACTGCCCGGGAAGCTTTCGCGGTGCATCTGGTAGGACTGGGCACAGCGTATGATTTTGCCGGGATATGCCTTTGCGAAGTAGAAGAATTTCTCTTCCGACGTGTCCGACACTCTTATCGAATGCCCCTTGCCGTTCTTCAGACATGACTGTACCTCTGGCCGCGTGAGGTGGTTGTCCATGGTCTGTGCGTCATGGAAAGAATCGTATTCCACGTTGCCCTGAAGGTCGAATATGCTTACCCGCATCCCGCCAGGGAGGGCTTTCGCCAGGGTGTCTGTCGGTCCCGTTACGGCAATCACGTCACAGAACGCCTCAAGCTTGGAAGACAGTACGGCCTGCTTGTAGTTGCGCTCGCTGACAGTTCCGATGAGAACCGAGAGAATCGCGAAAAACACGAATATCCCGCTTATCGTGAGTATCTGTCTATTCTTTGGAAGCATAGTCCGAATCGATGTAGTAGCCGAATCCGGTCTTGTTCTTGATCAGGTCATGGTAGTCTCCGAGTTTAGCCCTGATACGGGCGATGTGGACATCAATGGTCCTGTCAAGAACGTATGGAGCATCTCTCCACAGTTCGGATATTATGGTCGCGCGGGAAAAGTACGTGTCCGGCTGTCTGGCCAGCAGTGCCAGCAGGTCGAACTCCCTTCTGGAGAGCGGAAGCTGGCTGCCGGAGAAGGTCGCGGTTTCGTTCCTGAAGTCTATCCTGAGTTCTCCGAATTCTATTGTGTCGGGCTGGGACGAACTGTCGGCAGTTCGGCGCAACACTGCCTTGATGCGTGCGAGCACTTCGTTGATCGAGAACGGCTTCGCGATGTAGTCGTCCCCTCCGGCCGAGAATCCGGTCAGAACGTCATTCTCGGTATTCCTGGCGGTGAGAAATATGACGGGGGCGGTGTTGTGCAGGTCGGTCCGTATCTTTTTGGCGAACTGATAGCCTGACATCCCCGGCAGCATGACATCCAGAAGAATCAGGGACACGTCGGAGGTCAGCATCTCGAGTCCCTGCTCGGCACTTTCGGCAAGCAGGACCTTGTATCCCGCATCCTCGATGTTGAAGCCGAGGATTTCCCTGATGTCCGCCTCGTCTTCGATTATCAGAATCTGAGTCATCATCAAACCTTTTCAATAGTGCAAAGGTAGGATTAAAGCCAGTCTTTGGCAATCTCAAAACCATGTATTTTGTTAAATTTATGTCACAATTTTGACAAATGCGTCTTTTTTGCGAAATTTGTGGAATAAAATCAGCTTTAAATGGTTCTAAGCATCCTGACTCTGCTCGGCGCACTCGGCATGTTCCTGTATGGAATGAACATGATGAGTTCCGGTCTGCAGAAAGCGGCCGGTTCCGGGCTTAGGAGATTTCTCGCATCGATTACATCGAATCCCTTGAAAGGTGTCGTCACGGGTCTCGGCGTGACGGGAATAATCCAGTCTTCCAGTGCGACTACCGTTATGGTCGTCGGTTTCGTGAACGCCGGGCTGCTCACTCTCAGGCAGGCGATAGGTGTTATCATGGGCGCTAACATAGGGACGACCCTGACTGCCTGGATAATTGCCGTCTTCGGTTTCTCGGCCGACATATCCGTCCTTGCCGTGCCGCTGATGGCAGTAGGGTTCATAATGAGCATGTCCAAGAAAGGCAGGGCAAGAGACATCAGCGAGATTCTTGTCGGTTTCAGCCTGTTGTTCCTCGGCCTTTCTTTCATGAAAGAGTCTGTCCCGGATCTCGAGTCTAATCCTGAAGTCCTTTCGTTTATCAGCCACTGGTCGGGACACGGAGTCTTCTCCGTACTCATCTTTGTCCTTATCGGAACCGTGATGACTCTCGTGCTACAGTCTTCCAGCGCGACGGTGGCTCTTACCCTGATCGTGCTGAACATGGGATGGATCAAGTTTGACATGGCTGCGGCCATGGTGCTCGGCGAGAACATAGGAACTACGATAACGGCGAACATCGCGGCTTCTGTCGGCAATACCAATGCCAAGCGCGCGGCCTTGTCCCATACGGTCTTCAATGTGTTCGGAGTCGTCTGGGCAGTGGCTCTGTTCAATCCCTTCCTGTCTCTGATCCAGACTATCATCTCAGCCCTCGGACTCGGGGACAGCCCTCAGACGCCGCTCTACAGCGTGTCCATGCTGCATACTGTGTTCAACCTTATAAATACGGGCCTTCTGATCTGGTTCATCCCGGCGATAGAGAAGTTCGTGTCGAGGGTGATCAAGGACAAGCCCAGCGGGGACTCTGTCGAGAAACTGGTCTATATCAACGCAGGACTTATCCCTACCCCGGAACTTGCGATTTCCGAGGCTGAGAAGGAGGTCGTGCATTTCGGGACAATCATGCAGCGGGACCTGGGCTATATCCAGGAAGCCGTTACCGCCTCGGATTCGCAGGCTTCATTCGCTCCATGGCGGGACAAGCTCGTGAAGTATGAGGAGATATCCGACAGGATCGAGTATGAAGTCATCAACTTCCTCAACAAGATAAACCGCGAGGGCCTTGGAGACGAATCCTCTCTGCGCATCAAGTCTATTTACAGGATAGTGGGTGAGATGGAGTCTCTGGGAGACAGCGGAGAGGCAATCAGCCGTCTGATAGGACGTGCCCTCGAGCGTGGCCGTACTCTGTCTGCCGACCACAAGAAATGCGTCGGGGAAATGATCTCTCTCGTGGCAAGGGCGTACGACGCGATGATCTACAATTCTGAGAACGCCGTGTCGATAAAGAATATCGACAATGCGGTGTCTGCGGAAGTCGACATCAACATGAAGAGAGACTCTCTCAGGGAGAAGGAGATCTCCAGGGTGGAGAATGACGGGGAGCAGTATTTCGAGAGCATGTACTACCTCAGCCTGATAGAGGAGCTCGAGAAGATGGGAGACTTCATTATCAACATCTCCCAGGCTATCATGGGATGGCGGAAAGGTCTCCCCGGGACATCTTCGGCCTGGGACGACTGAGGCGGTGCCTCCTGCCCTTCCCTGCCTATTGTCATATGGAAATAATTGTTATTTTTGCATGAAGTTAATTCAGGTACAACCAATCATTTTCAATTATGGCAAAGGAGAACAAAGAGTGGATCTGCTCTGTATGCGGATACAAGCATGTCGGACCTGAACCTCCCAGGGAGTGTCCGGTGTGCCATGCGAAGAGGGAATATTTCGACGAGGCCGGAACTGAACCGAGATCTGACTATTAGACATATACGACATGAATATTTTGGTAACCGGTGCCAACGGACAGTTGGGTAGCGGAATGAGGATTGTGTCCGCAGGATCTGCGGACCGGTACGTTTTTACGGATGTCAGCGAGTTGGGTGAAGAGCAGATTGCCATGCTCCGCAAGCTGGGTTCTGATGCAGTTGACGTCTCGACACACAGGCTGGACATCACTGATGCAGGCGCCATCCGCGCATTCGTCCGTGACTGGAAGATTTCCGCCGTGGTGAACTGCGCGGCGTTTACTGACGTTGAGGGAGCTGAAGACAGGAAAGAACTTGCCGAGCTGCTTAATGCGCAGGCTCCGGGCAACCTTGCCTCGGCGATGGCCGAGGTCGGGGGGACTCTTTTCCATATCAGCACTGACTATGTGTTCGGTGCCGACCCGTACAATACGCCTTGCCGGGAGGATCAGACCGGAAGGCCCACGGGCGTATACGGGCTGACAAAGCTGCACGGGGAGCAGATGATCGCTTCAAGCGGATGCAGGTATGTCATAATCCGTACGGCATGGCTGTACAGCGAGTTCGGGAAGAACTTTCTCAAGACCATGCTGAACCTTACGGCGAGCCGTCCGTCGCTCAACGTGGTTTTCGACCAGACCGGGACGCCTACATATGCCATGGATCTTGCACGGGCGATACTTGCAGTCATTTCATCGCGTGCATACGAAGGCCGCGAGGGAATCTATCATTATTCGGACGAAGGTGTATGCAGCTGGTATGACTTTACAAAGTTCATCGCCAGATGTGCAGGGCATGACAACTGTGACATACGGCCGTGCCATTCGGACGAGTTTCCCAGCAAGGTCATACGTCCGGCATATTCCGTTCTGGACAAGACAAAGATAAAGAAGACATTCGGCCTGAGTATCCCTTACTGGATGGACAGTGTCAGGAAGTGCATTTCCAACCTATGAAGTCTCTCAAGGAACTTTACAAGATAGGACGCGGCCCTTCGAGCAGCCATACCATGGGACCTCACAGGGCCGCGGGCATGTTTCTGGAGCGGCATCCGGATTCTCCGGCATTTGAGGTCACTCTGTACGGCAGCCTGGCCGCTACGGGGAAGGGCCACCTTACAGATGTCGCGGTCAAGGATGCCCTGGGGGCCAGAGGTGCGTCCGTAAACATCGTGTGGAAAAGCGATGTTGTCCTTCCGTACCATCCCAACGGAATGAAATTCACTGCGCTGGACACCGAGGGCCGCACCACTGACGAATGGACCGTATACAGCATAGGAGGAGGCTCCCTTTCGGAGGGTGAAGGCTCGATGCTGGACGAAGGGGCCGATGTGTACGGACTCAACACAATCGGAGAGATAATCCGCTGGTGCAAGGATACCGGAAAGAATTTCTGGGAGTATACTGAAGAATGCGAAGATCCTGACATATGGGACTATCTGAGGACCGTATGGCATACTATGAAGGAGACTGTGGAGCGCGGACTCAACAACGAGGGCGTGCTTCCCGGGCCCCTGCACCTGTCAAGAAAGGCTGCGACCTACTATATCAAGGTGTCCGGCTACCGCAAGAACCTGCAGACCAGAGGGCTCGTGTTCTCTTATGCTCTCGCTGTCAGCGAGGAGAATGCATCGGGAGGTACTGTCGTGACGGCGCCTACCTGCGGTTCGGCGGGAGTGCTCCCGGCTGTGCTCTATCATATCTCCAAGGGGCATTCGTTTTCCGAGAAGCGAATACTGCACGCGCTTGCGACCGGAGGTCTTTTTGGAAATGTCGTGAAGCAGAACGCTTCCATATCGGGTGCCGAGGTAGGGTGCCAGGGAGAGGTCGGAGTCGCATGCGCCATGGCTTCGGCGGCGACGTGCCAGCTGTTCGGCGGCACTCCGTCCCAGGTTGAATATGCTGCCGAAATGGGACTGGAGCACCATCTGGGAATGACGTGCGACCCGGTATACGGACTGGTCCAGATCCCCTGTATCGAGCGCAATGCGATGGCGGCTGCCCGTGCGCTTGACGCGAACCTGTATGCCTCGTTTTCCGACGGATACCACAGAGTATCGTTCGACGAGGTCGTAGAGGTCATGAAGCAGACCGGCCATGACCTGCCGTCTCTGTACAAGGAGACCGGCGCCGGCGGGCTTGCAGAAAGATACCTCAAGATGAAATTATAATTCAGACAATGCTTATGAGATTATTTCTTCCGTTAACACTGTTCGCGCTTGCGGGGTCCATGTGCCTTCATGCACAGGATTCCGGCTCTCCCGGTTTCGGCGGATTCCAGCTTCCGGAGGTGAAGATGGACTACTCCGTCAAGTATTCCGATGTCGACTATGCTTCAGACGGCAACGTGTACCACAAGATGGACATTTACCTGCCGGAAGGGGACAAGTCTTCCTACCCTGTAGTCATTCATGTGTATGGAAGTGCCTGGTTCAGCAACAATTCCAAGTCCATGGCGGATCTCGGGACCATATGCCAGGCTCTGCTGGATGCGGGATATGCCGTCGTGACACCTAACCACAGGTCAAGCGGTGACGCGGCGTTCCCTGCCCAGATAAATGACATTAAGGCTGTCGTACGCTTCATCAGGGCCAATGCAGCCCAGTATGGACTTGATCCTTCGTTCATTGCGGCTTCCGGTTTCTCTTCCGGAGGGCATCTGGCCTCGCTGCTCGCCACTTCTGCCGGCGTGGAGGACCTTGAAGGCAGCGTCGGCGGCAACCTCCAGTTCAGCAGTGCCGTAGATGCGGCATGTGACTGGTCAGGCCCGATCGACCTCCTGAACATGGAGTGCAACGGAGTCAAGCAGGGTGACAACACACCTGAAGAGGTTCTGATGCGTATGGACAAGACTCCTGAGACGGAGGCAGCGTTCAGGACTCTCTCTCCGATCAGCTACATTGATCCTGAAGATCCTCCGGTGATCATCTTCCACGGAACCGAGGACAATGTCGTCCCGTGCTGTCAGGGCGTTGAATTCTATGAGGCGCTCGACGGAGCCGGAGTCAAGACCGAACTTCATCTTGTCGAAGGCGGCGGGCACGGATTCAACATGTATTCAGACGAGAATCTCGGCATGATGGTAGCTTTCCTCAATGATGCCAGGGCGGACAAGATGAAACGCCGTCCGGCCGCGGCACACAGGGAAATCAATCCTGACGGCAGCGTGACTCTTGAAATCAGGGCCGACGGAGCGAGAAACGTGATCGCTGACGTATGCTCGGTAAAATACCAGATGAAGCAGGGCAGCGACGGGATATGGAGTGTGACTACGGCACCCCTTGTGCCCGGTTTCCACTATTATTTCCTGGAGATCGACGGGGCAAGGATATCTGATCCCGCGAGCGAGATGTTCTACGGATGCGGGACCATGGCCAGCGCAGTCGACATTCCGGAGCAGGATACACCATATCTTCAGGTGCAGGATGTGCCTCACGGAGAGGTCAGGCTGGTCAACTATTACTCCGACCTGTGCAAGGAATGGAGGCCTCTGTACATATATGTTCCCGCAGGATATGACAAGGGAAACAGGAAATATCCTGTGGTGTACATACAGCACGGAGGAGGAGAGGACCATCGTGGATGGATGCAGCAGGGGCTTACGGCCAACATTATGGACAACCTTATCGCCGAAGGAAAGGCAGTCCCGATGATAGTCGTTTCTGCCAACAGCAATCTCGGAATACCGGGTATGGCCGGGGGCTACAGCCGTGAGGGCATGCAGCCCTTCCGTCTGGAACTTCTCGAGAACATCATTCCGTTCGTGGAAAAGAACTACAGGGTCAAGAAAGGCCCTCACAACAGAGCACTCTGCGGTCTTTCGATGGGCGGAGGCCAGGCTTTCTACATAGGACTGAACGAGCCGGAGGTCTTTGCCAACGTAGGTCATTTCTCATCCGGCATCTTTGGCGGAATCAGCGGTTCCAAGCCAATGGATTTCGAGAAGGAGGTGCCCGGAATGATTTCGGACACTGAGAAGTTCAACCGCGATTTCGATGTCTATTTTGTGAGCTGCGGAGAGCAGGATCCGAGAATAGAACCTACCAGGGAAGCCGTCGAACGTATGCGCGAGGCTGGAGTTGAGCTCGTTTTTGAAAGTTATCCGGGCGACCACGAATGGCAGGTATGGAGGAAGTCTCTGTACAACTTTGCCCAGATGCTGTTCAGATAATCAATGCTAGTCAGATATGAATCTATCAAAACTGTTTGCAGCCGCGGCATTGTGTGCCGGACTGCTTTCGTGCTCAAGCGAAAAACCTGCGGACAATTCTTCAGTCCTGTGGTACGATGAGCCTGCACGCTACTGGCTTGAGGCTCTTCCTATAGGAAACTCCAAGCTCGGTGCCATGGTTTTCTCAGGCGTGGAGAATGACGAGCTCCAGCTCAACGAGGAGACTTTCTGGAGCGGAGGCCCCTATAACAACAACAGTCCCAGGGCGCTTGCCCGTCTGGATGAAGTCCGGGAACTGATCTATGCCGGAAAGGAGGACAAGGCTGCTGAAATCATGGACAAGGACTTTGTCGTGGGTCCTCACGGCATGAGATATCTGCCCATGTGCAGTCTTGATCTCCGCTTTGACGGCCTGTCTGATTATTCCGACTACAGAAGGGATCTGGACATTTCCAGGGCAGTGGCCACGAGTACCTTTACCTCAGACGGAGTCAGATATACAAAGACCGCGTTCGCGTCACTGCCTGACAAGGTAGTGGTCTACCGGATCGAAGCTGACCGCAAGGGTGCCCTTGACTTTACGCTTGGCGTCGAGAGTCCTCTGGAATCAAGTACGGTGGCCGGACCTTCAGGACTCACCACGGTCGTGAAAGGTGTCGAGCAGGAAGGTATACCTGCCGCCCTTGCGGCGGAATGCAGGACCGAGGTCATTACCGACGGCACCATCCGGCCCGAGGGGGATTCCCTGAGGGTCAGCGGAGCTGGCAGCGCGACCATTATCGTCACCGCATCCACCAATTTTGTCAACTACCACGATGTCAGCGGCGATGCGGCTGCAAAGAATGCCGCCATACTGGAGAATGCTCTCGGCAAGCCATACCGCAAGCTCCTCGCCGACCACTGCAAGGCATATGAGCAACAGTATGACAGGGTAAGTCTGAAACTTGCCGACGGAGCGAATTCGATGCTCCCTACCGACCTGAGGCTCGATTCTTTCTCAGGAAGTGACGACATGTCGATGGTTGCACTGATGTTCAACTACGGACGTTATCTGCTTATCAGCTCTTCGCAGCCGGGAGGGCAGCCTGCAAACCTCCAGGGTGTGTGGAACGATGAACTTTTCGCTCCCTGGGACAGCAAGTACACCATCAACATCAACGCCGAGATGAACTACTGGCCGGCGGAAGTGTCAGGGCTGGAAGAGACGCTGGAACCGCTGTTCTCAATGATACGCGATCTTAGCGAGACCGGTTCCGTCACTGCTGCCGAGATGTACGGGTGCAGGGGATGGGTCGCCCACCACAACACCGACATATGGCGTATCAGCGGAATAGTCGACGGGTCTTTCTGGGGCATGTATCCCTGCGGAGGGGCCTGGCTTGCCACTCATCTTTGGGAGCACTATCTGTTCACTCTCGACAAGGATTTCCTCAGAGAGTGGTATCCTGTAATGAAGGGTGCCTCCCAGTTCTGCCTCGACTACCTTCAGCCTTACCGCGGCTACCTCGTGATGGTGCCGTCCGTGAGTCCGGAGCACGGCCCGTTCGGAAAACCGACGCCTATTACAGCAGGCTGCACGATGGACAACCAGATCGTCCATGATACGTTCAACAGTGTCATAGAGGCCTCCAGAATTCTTGGTGTGGACGAGGACTACCGCGACACTCTATCGGCTGCGATGGCCAAGCTCCCTCCCATGCAGGTAGGACGTTACGGACAGCTTCAGGAGTGGATGGACGACGCCGATGATCCCAACGACGAACACAGGCACATCTCCCATCTCTACGGGCTGTATCCGTCAAATCAGATCAGTCCGTTCTCTACGCCGGAACTTTTCAATGCTGCGCGGGTGACCCTCGAGCAGAGAGGTGACATGGCGACCGGATGGAGCCTTGGCTGGAAAGTCAATTTCTGGGCGAGGATGCTTGACGGCAACCATGCATTCAAGATCATTTCCAACATGCTTACCCTGCTTCCTGCCGACGGTCCGTTGTGGGGTCCCCAGAGGAGCAACGGAAGGACATATCCCAATCTTTTCGATGCGCATCCGCCGTTCCAGATCGATGGCAATTTCGGTGTCGCTGCCGGTATCGCAGAGATGCTTGTGCAGAGCCATGACGGGGCGATCTTCCTTCTTCCCGCATTGCCGGATACGTGGTCTGAAGGAAGCCTGCGCGGTTTCCGTGCCCGTGGAGGCAATACCGTGGACATCGAGTGGAAGGACGGCCGGATAACTTCATTTGACATAAAGGGTCCTGCATGCAAGGTTCGCTCTTTTGAGAAACTGGATTCAGGCCGGCTTTCAGACGAGCGAGTGATAGCCTGTGCTGACGGCAGGGAAGTCTATGAGTATGACTGGAAGTAGACGGCGCCGGTCTGCATAATATGAGAGAAGCGGCAGGAGAGAATCCCTGCCGCTTCTTTCGTATTTTTCATACAGCACGAAACTGTTATTCGTCCATGCCGTCTATGGTCTCGATCGTGCCGTCTTCGCGGTATGTGAGCTCGCATACCTTGAGGCTGCGAAGGCAGTTCACGCCTTTTGACAGGCCGCTGTCATGGAAGAACAGCCACCATTTTCCGTTGAACTCGACTATGCTGTGGTGGGTGGTCCATCCTATTACGGGAGTCAGGATCTGTCCCTTGTAGGTGAAGGGCCCGTAAGGGTTGTCGCCTATTGCGTAGCAGAGCAGGTGGGTGTCTCCGGTGGAGTAGCTGAAGTAATATTTGCCGTTGTACTTGTGGAGCCATCCGGCTTCGAAGAATCTGCGTGAGTTGTCTCCTGCCGTCAGAGGCTTTCCGTTCTCGTCGAGGATGACGACAGGCCTGGGAGCTTCGGCGAACTGCAGCATGTCGTCAGAGAGCTTTGCCACCATTGCTGTGAGCGCCGGCTGGTCGTCTTCCGGAAGAGTCGAGCCTGTGTCGAGTGCCTTGTTGTCACGGTATCTCTGAAGCTGTCCTCCCCATATTCCTCCGAAATAAAGATAGTATTCGCCGTTCTCCTCAAAGACGCAGACGTCGATCGAGTAGCTGCCTCTCATCGGATCGGGTTCGGGGACGAAAGGTCCTTCGGGTCTGTCACCTACGGCCACTCCGATGCGGAATATGTCGTTTTTGTCCTTCATCGGGAAGTACAGGTAGTATTTCCCGTCCTTGCGGGCGATATCGCAGTCCCACATCTGGCGTCCGGCCCACTTGACGTCCTCACGTTTAAGCGCAACTCCGTTGTCCTTTACGGGAGAGGTCATGGGATCATCGCCTTCCAGAGAAAGCACATGATAGTCTTTCATGTCATATTCGCTTCCGAAATCGTCATCCGGAATGCCTGACTCCCAGTCATGGGAGGGATAGATGTAGAGTTTTCCGTCAAAGACATGAACGGAAGGGTCGGCCATGTAGTCAGAGGGCCAAAGATACCTTTTCTTGGTTTTCATGATATGTCGGTGTATTTAATTATGTCTTCAGTTTTCGGATTTGCTCAGTCTCTGCTCTATGGCGTGGTTGATCTCGTCCATCTTCTCGTCGCTGAGGTCATACTTGCTGATGATGAACATGGCGAGGAAAACGAGCAGCATGGGCAGTACGCATACGAGCCAGAGTATTCCCTGCTCGGCGGCCGGAGTCTGGAAAGTCTCCTTGGCGTTGAAGTTCACTATCGAGAGCACGAGTCCGGGAACGACGCCTCCGAGAGCCATGCCTGCCTTGAAGAAGATGCCTGTGAGGGCATTGACTATTCCCGCGATGCGGCGCCCGCTGGTGTATTCTCCGTACGATACGACCTCAGGAACAAGTACCCACATGTATCCGGTGGCGACGATGATGCCGGTAGACTTGATGAACTGGGCGGCATAAACTATCCACATCTGGGATTTGAGCGCGTCGATTACGGATACGAGATACAGCATCACCATTCCGATGACAGCCACAGTAAGGAAGAGGAAGAACATTCCCTTCTTGCCTATCTTCTTCTTGATGGCCGGAACCATCGGCATGAATATGAATGCAGGGATTGATCCCAGTCCCATGAATATTGACATCTCGGCCGTGGTCGAGTGTATGTTGTATGTCATGTAGTATGAGCCGGATGCGTTGCTTATTGACATCATGGCGAAAGCCGTGATGAAGAAGAAAGCGAGGACTCTGAGCGGCTTGTTGCGCCCGAACTCGGTCCACAGGTCGGAGACCTTCACGTTGGCTGTCTCCTTCTCGTCCATCACTACCTTCTCCTTGGTCTGGCTGAAGCAGAAAACAAGCAGAGCCAGTCCGACAACGGAGTATATGAACATAGTCATGAACCATGCGCTTCCGTCAGCCGGGAGAGCTTCCTCTCCTGCAACGGCGGATCCGTCGGAGAACAGCTTCACCATGGCAGGAATACCCATGGATACCGCGAGTCCGCCGATGTTGGCCATGAACATTCTGGTAGAGGTAAGTATTGTGATTTCGTCTGTGTCACGCGTCAGGGATGAATTCAGGGCTCCGTATGGCACGTTCACTAGGGTGTAGCACATTGACATTCCCACGTAGGTTACATAGGCATAGAGCAGTGAGCCGGAAAAGCCGTTCCAGAAGCAGAGTATTGCAAATGCCGTTAGGGGAATGCCGCCCAGCACCAGGTACGAACGATACTTTCCGAGCTTGGGGTTGCGCTTGTCTACGAAAGCTCCCACAATCGGATCCCAGATTACGTCCACGATTCTAACTACCAGGAACATCAGTGCGGCGGCTGCTGGATCGAGTCCGAAGACATTCGTGTAGAAGAACAGCAGATACATGCTGATCGTCTGATAGATAAGGTTCTGCGCCAGGTCTCCTGACCCGAATCCTATACGTTGAACCCAGTTTAGCTTGAAGAAGCCATTGGCCTCAGAATTCTTTAGTGCCATAATTATTGAGATTATCTTTAGTTCGGGTAAATCGGAGCAAAGTTACCAATTATTTTTCATATGTGGCAATTTCATTGATAAAGGATTCTCCGAAAATGTTTTTCAGCGATGCGAGTTCCTCCTTGTCCCGGCATTTCCTCATGAATTCCTTGGGGGACATGCCGAAATTGTCATGGAAACAGCTTGAGAAATACGATGCGGTGGCGAACCCCGTCTTCGATGCTGCTTCCGATATGTTCATGCCGGTCTTGACCATCAGGAATGCCGCCTGTCGGAGTCTGATGGTGCGTATGAGCGCCCCCGGGGACGTCCCGGTTACTTCCCTGAGCTTCCTGTTCAGGTGCACACGGCTTATCCCCAGCTCTCTGCTCAATGCCTCGACTCCGAATCCGGGGTCTTTCATGCGTTCGGTTATTATCCTTACGGCCTTGTCCTTGAAATCTTCCTCCCCGTTGTTCGGACCGGTGTCACCGGCATTCTTCCCGTAGTTGATGCCGGCGTCCATGGCAAATTTCCTGCGCAGAGTCTCTCTTGTAGAAATCAGGTTTGCAATGCTGCTCTTGAGTATATCCATCGGTACCGGCTTGGTAAGATACAGATCGGCTCCGCATTCGTTTCCCTTCCGAACACTTTCCTGGTCGTGCACCGATGTGAGTATAATTACAAGGATGTGGCTGGTCAGGAGGTTGTGTCTGATCCTTGAACACAGTTCATATCCGCTCATCCCGTCGGAAATCACTTCGGTCAGGACGGCGTCGGGGACAGAAGAAGATATCAGATCCCATGCGTCCCTGCCGCCCTCCAGGGCTCTGACGTTGTATTGGCTGCCGAGTTCCATGGCCATGAACTTCCTTGTCTCGGGATCATCGTCGACGACGACTATGTTCTTCCTTGCCTTGGATGTCCGTTGCACGGCATCTGGATCCTGAGTAACTCCCTGGGCGGGGCTGTCTGTCTTCCGGTCTTCAGCCGTGGACTCTGTGGATGCGGTACCGGCCATCTGTTCAACGAGACTCTGCACGCGCAGGCAGTTCCTGTACATCAGGTCCATGATCCCTTTCCTGTGTGTATCTTTTTCAGAGTCGGCAAGTTCCTTCAGGGGAGTCACAACAAGGTTCAGGGGAGTGCATATCACCCGGGATATGTCCGATATGGCCTGCAGCCTGTCCTGATCCCTTTCTGCCTGCATGATTCTTTTTCTGTTACGAAGGTGTCTCTGCAGGCCGAACAGGAACACCACGGTCCCGAGAGCGAGTGCAAGGCAGTACCCGGCTATCGCCCAGGATGAGAAGTACCATGGCGGATTTACGGTAACACGTAGTTCGGAAGAGGAAAAGTCATCAGGGCTGTTCTCGAAATAGGCCTTGACCCTCAGCGTGTATTTTCCCGGCGCGAGGTTGGTGTATGTCGCGCTTGACGATGCATCCGCCGTTTTCCATTGTCTGTCCACTCTGTCCATCATGTAGGCGTACCGCAGTTTGTCCGGATTCGAGAACTCGAGAGATGTGAACTTCACGGAAATGCTGTTCCCGCTGCAGGGGAGTGTGACCCCGTTGTCCTGGAGGGAGGACATGTCGGCGGGGATGCAGTCCGTCCCGCTTATTCCGGTGAACATCACTGCCGGAACTGAATGAGGCTTGCGCTCGACCGAATGCGGGTAGAATGATGTGATTCCGTTTATCCCGCCGAAGTGGAGTTTCCCGTCGCTGTCGGCCATTGCGGCTCTCTGATGGAATTCGTTCTCCTGCAGCCCGTCAGAAGCGTAATACCGCATGGCCGAGCCGCTTTTGGTATCCAGCTTGGAAAGGCCGAAGGCCGTGGCTATCCATATGTCACCGTCGGAACTCTGGAGGAGCTCGTAAATCACGTTGCTGCTCAGGCCGTCTTTCTCGGAATACCTTCTTTCTTCTCCGTTTGTGCGGTCAAAGGCATAGAGTCCGTCGCCCGTGCCCATCCACATTGTCCCGTCATCGGCCTGAAGGAAACAGTGGATTCTTGCATTCATGCTTTTGTCAGCGAGATTGTACCGGATGATCCTGTTCATCCTGTCGTTGTAGACCATCGGCCCGTTGTATGTGCCTACCCAGAGCATTCCGTCGCGGTCTGTATACAGGCAGCTTATCCACTTGCATGCGTCATCGCAAATGCTGGAGGTGATCTTTTCCGTGGCCGGATCTATCACGGCAAGTCCGTCGCTGTGTGTGCCGACATACATCACGTCGTCGATCGCGTCGTAAGCCAGGTCTACGGTCTTCATGGTCCCGAGTTTCTTGGAGTCGCTGAACAGCCTCGGCCCCGTGCCTGCCGAGATTACATAGAGTCCTCCGCTGAATGTGGCTATCCAGATCTTGCCGTGCCGGTCGGCCGCCAGAGACATTACCGTGTTGTCTGTCATCCTGGAGTTGCCGGTGTCATAGAACTTTCTGGATCCGTCCTGCCGTATGTTCATCAGCCCGTATCCGTCAGTCCCGATCCACATAGACCTGTCTGCGGGGTCTCTGAGGATCGCAGTCACACAACCTTCAGGAAAATCCTTGTCGATGAAAGGCGATGTCACTCCGGTATATTCGAAACCGTACATAGGATTGGGGATGACGAGTATTCCCCTTTCATAGACTCCGATCCAGATGTTTCCCTGACTGTCTGTCATCAGGCTGTGTATCTTCCAGTTGGAGGCATCATATGGAATGGCGCCGTCAGGGAGTGCAGCCATCCTGTCGGTGAGTATGTTATAGCTCCACAGGCCGTGGTTCTCGGTACCGACGAGGTAGCTGCTTCCGCTCGGCATGAGCAGGTTGTCGGCTATGATGGACATGGCCCGGCAGTTTCTGGCCCTGCTGTCCCTCGAGCGGGAGATGCTTCTCGTCGCGCTGTCATAGACAAGTATCCCGAAGTTTGGAGAACATATTATCACGTTGCCGCTGGCCCTGTCCTCAATGAACTGACTGACCGTGACCTCTCTTATGTTGACAGCCTCTGGCATGTCGATGCGGATTCCGCTCTGGATGTCAAGGTCCTCGGCGCTCAGCACGCTGAGTCCGCCTTCGCCGTATGCGATCCATACCTGCCCGTTGGAGTCTGCGAAAAGTCTGTCAACGGACCGCTGGTCCAGCCTTGCGTTCACTGCCGTGCTCCTGTCAGTGAGAATGGTACCGGAGCCGGCGTCGATTATGAACAGTCCGTTCTTGTATGTCGCCGCCCAGATTTCCTGGTTCCCGCTCTGTGTGTTGACCTCGATCAGGTCCGTGATGTGATATGAGGTGCTGGCAAATGGAGCGCGGTCGTCAAGGATGAGCGTTGAGAACGTCCCGTCGGAAGGGTTGTAAGTCTGAAGTCCCGTGGCCGTTGCCACCCAAATCCTTCCGCGGCTGTCCTGGAATGTCTTCAGGACAAGATCGCCGGCCAGCTGCCATGCCCCCTCTCTGTCCGAGTGGAAGTGCCGGAACTCCCTTCCGTCGAATCTTGTCAGGCCGTTCCCGGAGGATATCCACACGAATCCGGTCCTGTCCTGCATGATGCTGTTTATCCTGCTGTTCGGCAATCCTTCCGCCGGGGTATACATCCTCGCCCTTTGAGCGTGGGAAGGCAGAAGGGCGGAGATGGCGAGAAGCAGAAGAATGACGAACTTTTTCATGCAGGTAAAGATACAATTAATTATTATATTATTAAATTTACGGAAAATAGGTGTATTCTTACTTACAGCTTATGAAAAGGATTTATCTTGCCATGCTGGCAGTCGCAGCGATTGCCGTGGCTTTTGGCCAGAGACTCGATGCCTGTACAGGCATAACTCTCAAGACATCAGGAGGATGTACCGTCACCGCAAGGACAATAGAGTGGGGAGCGTCGGACCTTGCCAAGTACTATGTGGCGGTGCCTGCCGGTAAAACACAGTACAGCATGCTTCCTGGCGGAGCCCAGGGAATGGCTTTTACCGCAAAGTATTCCTATGTCGGCCTTTCGGTGGAGCAGCCTGAGTTCGTGATGGAGGGTGTGAACGAGAAAGGACTTGGCGCAGGACTCTTCTACTTCCCGAACTACGGAGGATACGAGGCCCTTACCGACCAGACTAAATCGAACAGCATTTCCGATTTCCAGCTTGTAAGCTATATTCTCGGGAGCTGCGCAACCGTGGACGAGGTCAAGGACATGGTCCTTTCCACACATGTGCACGGAATCGATCCCAGGGCTTCGACGGTCCACTGGAGGTTCACCGAACAGAGCGGACGCCAGATAGTGCTTGAGATTATCGGAGGCAAATGCATTTTCTACGAGAATGAGCTCGGAGTCCTCACCAACTCTCCTTCATTCGACTGGCAGATGACTAACCTTAACAATTACGTGAACCTGGCCCCTGGCACGGTTCCGTCCAAGACAATTGACCGTCTCAAGATGACATCCTTCGGTGCGGGCAGTGCGGGTCTCGGCCTTCCCGGTGACGTGACCCCTCCTTCGAGGTTCGTGCGCGCGGCATTCTTCCAGAGTACGGCTCCGGTGATGGACAACACGACTGACGCCGCCGTGCTGGCGTTCCATATAATGAACAATTTCGACATCCCCGTGGGAATAGACAACGGTGAAGGGGAGTCTCCCGCCGGTGTCCAGAGCGCGACACAGATCACCATAGTGACGGATCTGTCCGGAAGACGTGTCTTCTTCAGGACAATGAACAACTCCACGATCCGCTGCCTGGATCTTGGCAATGCGGACCTCAAGAAGATGAAGTACATCAGCGAAAGGGTTGACCCTGTCCAGGCCGAACCTATCGAAAATATCAAGATCTAACCGTCATAATGAACGGTCTTTCTGCCGGAACTACACACCAATTCATAATTTCCAAATGAAAAAAAGCTTATTGATTCTCTCTGTACTGGCCCTCGCGGCCTGCAGTACGGCGCCTGAAAATCCAGTACTTTCGATTGAAGGCGGAAAAGTCCAGGGTGTCCTCGCCGACATTCCCGGTGTCTATGTCTACCGTGGCATTCCATATGCCGCTCCACCGCTTGGAGATCTCAGATGGAAGGCTCCGCAGCCTGTCGTTCCCTGGGAGGGCGTGCTCGTGGCTGACAGTTTCGGCCACCCTTCTTACCAGGCTGTCCACTATCCCGGAGGCTACACGACCGAGTGGGGTTACGGTGACGAGGCTCCCTACAGCGAGGATTGCCTGTATCTGAATGTATGGACCAAGGCTCCTGGCCAGGTGGACAAGAAACTTCCTGTCGCGCTGTGGATCCATGGCGGCGGATATCGCGAGGGATGGGGCTCCGAACCTGAATTTGACGGTCAGGAATGGGCAGACAAGGACGTGGTTCTTGTCAGCATCAACTACAGACTCGGCGTATTCGGCTTCCTTACCCACCCTGAACTCTCTGCAGAGAATCCTCAGGGCGTATCCGGCAACTACGGTATTCTTGACCAGATCGAGGCCCTGAACTGGATACAGAAGAACATCGAGCAGTTCGGCGGAGATCCGGACAATGTCACCATCTTCGGACAGAGTGCCGGCGGCGGCAGCGTGAAGACGCTTTGCGAGTCTCCTCTTGCAAGGGGCAAGTTCCACAAGGCTATCATCATGAGTGCCGGCGGAATCAATGCGGTCCAGAATTCTTCTGCCCAGACACGTTCGTCAAGGCCTGCCGCGACTCTCAGGGATTCCGAGAAGAACACCAAGAAAATTCTCGACTGGGCCGGCCTGACCGACCTCGCCAAGATGAGGGCAGCTTCCACTGAAATGCTCTACACTGTCGGCAACATGTACAATGCTGTGAACGGAACCCGTGAGTATATGACTTCCGCCCCCATCGTAGACGGTTATGTCAGCCTGGAGAGCTTTGACGATGCCGCAGTTGACGGCAGCCTGGCTGATGTGCCGTACATGATAGGCTATACTCTGAACGATATGGGCAACATGTCTCCCGGAATAGCTGCCTTTGCGCTTGACAGGGAGCAGAAGGGCGCCAAGTGCTGGGCCTATGAATTCGCAAGGCCTCTCCCTGATGACGGCTCTCATCCCGAGGTTACCGCCCGTCTCAAGGGTGCGTTCCACTCTTCAGACCTGTGGTTCGTGTTCAAGTCTCTGCAGCACTGCTGGAGGCCTTGGACTGAGGGCGACTGGGATCTTTCCGAGAAGATGCTGACTGCATGGACCAACTTTGCAAAGTACAGCGATCCTAACGGACCGGATGGAGGCGTTTGGACTCCATACACGTCAGCTACTCCCGAGTTCATGCTGTTCAAACTGGATGCACAGGACAACGAGAACTCCGAGATGGGAGATCCGATAGTTCCGTAGGCTGGACCTGGAAGTATCATTATGACAAAAGAGGGCGCGGCTCATGGAGCCGCACCCTCTTTTTTTGATTCCGTATGGTTCTAATCCCAATCGTCGGTCCGGAACGGAGAGGCGAGTACACCGTTCTTGCCGCAGAGGTTGGCTCCCTGGGGGTTGTTGGCCCAGGCGTACCTTACTGCAACAGGATGTTCGATGTCCGGTGAGCTGACGACTATGGTTTTGCCTTTGATTACGGCATCGGCCCACACGAACTTGCCGTCCTCTCCGGCAATGGCGAAATGCCTGAGCGGTTTCCCGTCCTTTGTCGCCAGTCCCTTATCCGCCTCGTCGAAGTAGAGAACTATTCTGTTCCCGTCAACCTTCATGTGGCTGTATACGGGGCCCATGGCCGCTATGTCCTCGCCACCGTAAAGTTTGCGTGTACCAAGGAGTATGGTGGCAGCCATGTCCTTCTTGTTGAGGGGGTGTATGTCGTTCCATTCGCCGGTGTCGTAGCTTGTGGCAAGGTATGTGTCCGGGACATCCAGGTATACCTTCAGCTGAGCTTCCCTGAGCCTGGCCCAGGATTCGTCCACGGGATAGTCGTATGCTTCCATGTAGTTCGGAAGCTGGCATATGACGAACGGAAGGTCCTGCTTGCCGAAGGTCTCTCTCCAGCCGTAGATGAGTTCCTTCAGATAGTCGTCATAGATGTCTGCCCCTCCGGCGTTGCTCTCTCCCTGGTACCAGATGACCCCTGCGACGCTGTAGTTCCTCAGCGGGTATATCATTCCGTTGTACAGTCCTGCTCCGGTAAAGTTTGTCCTTCTTCTGAACATGAGAGGGCCCTGCGAAGAGTTTCTGAGTCCTATCCTGTATTTCCATTCTCCGGTCAGGTCAACCGTATCTTCATCTCCGGCGAGCATGTACGGCTTGTCCGGCACGAATCCGGCATCCGCGGCGTTGGCGGTGAGCCTTACGGCTATTACGTTGCTGCCCTCGTGCAGTATTCCTGCAGGAACATCATATTTGCGCGGAGGTCCGAAATATCCTGTGCTTCCGACGAGAGTGCCGTTCACATACACTTCGTCACCGTCCACGAGCCTGCCCATGTAAAGCTTGGCATGCCGGCCGGCCATCGATTCGGGCACCTGTATGGTCTTGCGGTACCATATTACCACTCCGGTAGCTATTCCTGCATCTTCAAGATAGCAGGGATTGACTATTGTCTGCCATGACGAGTCATCGTAGTCTTCAAGATGCCATTTGCCCGTTCCCTGGTCGGTGGAGGCGATTCTGGCGCTGTCGGCGGCTGCCTTCATGCCGGCCTGGTTCTCGAACTTGAGGAGCCTCTCCTCTGGCATCCAGCTTTCAATCGCCGAGCCTCCGAGGCTTGAGACGAGCATGCCCTGCGGTATGCCTGTCTGCTCATAGGCAAGCATCGCATACCAGTATGCAAGAGCCTTCCAGTTGAGGACGTCTGAGGCTACAGCCGAATGCCACCTTTCTCCTGCAGGGATGTCTTCCTGAAGTTCTCCTGGAGTTTCCTGTGTGGGCACCTTGTACATCCTGACCATATGGTTGTTGGAGAAATTTATTTCAGGATACTTGTCCAGAAGCCTTTCTATCGGAGTTTCCTGGTTTGACTGTCCTGAACAAAGCCAGACGTCTCCGACCAGCACGTCCCTTATCGCAGTTTCGTTCACTTCGAGCAGATATGGCCCTCCCGCCTCATGTGGCGGCATGCATACTGACCAGTTGCCGCTGCCGTCGGCTTCCGTGAAATAATGGCTGCCGTCAAAGCGCACGGTAATCTTCTCGTAAGGGTCGGCCCACCCCCATATCTTGAGTTCGGAGTCTCTCTGGAGAACCATGCAGTCCGAGATGATTTCCGGAAGCCTGACCTTGGCTTCGGAGGCTGCGGAGAACATGCAGGCCAGCCCTGACAGTATCAGCAGCGATGAAAGTAACTTGTTGTTCATACCGGGTGTCAGATTATTGATTATATGGTATTTTATCGTTAAAGGTAATCATTTTTAACCGAAATGTGCTACTTTTGCGCCTCGTTTATGCGGTACGGAACATTAAGCAGGCAGCTTGCGACTTTGGCGGGGCCCATTTTCATCGAGACCCTGCTTGTAATGATGCTCGGCGCGGTCGACACCTTCATGCTGAGCCGTCATTCTGACAGCAGCGTGGCTGCAGTCGGCCTTGTCAACCAGTTGCTGAATCTTGTATTCATTGTTTTCGAGGTGATCTCACTCGGTACCTCGATTCTCTGCTCCCAGTATCTGGGTGCCGGTATGAAGGACAAGGTAGTGCAGGTTGTCGGGGTGTCCCTGCTTTTCAACGCATTCTCCGGCCTTGTCATCAGCTCCTGTCTGTATCTCTTTGCCGACAGGATACTGCTTATGATGGGCATGCGGCCGGACATACTGCCTGACGGGCTGGCCTACATGAGGACTGTCGGCGGATTCGCGTTCCTGCAGGCCATATCCATGGCCCTGTCGGCCTCGCTGCGCAGTGCCGACAAGGCGAAATATCCGATGTATGTCGCGATTGTTGTAAACGTGATCAACATAGTGGGCAACTATACTTTGATTTTCGGCAAGTTCGGCTTTCCGGAACTCGGGGTGCAGGGTGCCGCCATATCGACCTGTTTCTGCCGCGGGGTCTCTGCCGTCCTGCTTTTCGTGATACTGCTGCGCAAGCATATTCCGTCCTTCCCGCGCAGGCTGTTCGCCCCTTTCCCGTGGCGGGAGCTGCGCAAGCTGCTGAACATAGGCATTCCGTCTGCGGGCGAGCAGCTCTCGTACAGTCTTTCCCAGGTAGTGATATCGTATTTCATAAACATGATAGGCAATGACGCGCTTGCCACGAGGACATATTGCGTCAACATTGTCATGTTCACATACCTCTTTTCGATAGCGATGGCTCAGGGAGGTGCCATCAGCATTGGCCATCTTGTAGGGCGCGGCAAGTTCAGGGCGGCCTACACTCTGGGAAAGAGGGTGATGAGACTCTCCGTAGGGGCTTCGTTTTCGCTGTCGCTTCTTACGGCATTGGCCGGAAAGCATATTCTGGCGCTGCTCACTGACAATCCGTGGATAATCGCCACGGGCGCCACCGTCCTGTGGATCGACGTGCTTCTGGAGGCCGGACGTGCAGTAAACCTGTTCGCCGTCAATGCATTGAGGTCCGCCGGGGATATCTACTTCCCGGTGTCTGTCGGTATAGTCGTGATGTGGTCGTGCGCAGTGTTCGGGAGCTGGCTGCTCGGGATACACATGGGGTGGGGCCTTGTCGCGATGTGGGTTGCGTTCATGCTGGACGAGGACGTGCGCGGCGTGGTTTTCATCCACCGCTGGAACAGCATGAAATGGGCGGGGAAGCAGTTTACCTTGAAATAGTTGCTATGCGGCTGCCGCCGAACATTTCATCGGCCATCTGCGAATTCCATACGACTATGGCGCTTCCGTTGCGGAAGTATGTGTCGAGAACCGGATTGTCGAGCCCTGAAGGTTCCCTGTAGGCTTCTCCGGAGCATATCTGCGAGACGAGAACGGTCATGTCGTTTATATACTTGATGCCGAGCGTGCCGTCGACGAGTTCAGGGAACCAGTCCTTCTGCCAGAAATGTCCTCCGTATATCCGCAGCTTGCTCTTGTCAATCCCGGAGTTGTCAATGTATGCATTGAGATTGTTGATGCCCTGGATGTAGTTCTCGAATCCCGGCTTGTCGAAAATCCATACTCCATGTCCGGAGCCGATGGCATCTCCGGAGAAGAGAATATCCTTTCCGCTGAGAAAGAACACCACCGAACCTTTGGTGTGTCCCGGAACCGGAATGCTCTCGACGATGGTCCCTCCGCCGAGATCGAATTCATGCTCTTCGTCATAGAGGTAGCTCCTTCCGTCCGGGAAACGTGATACCAGCTGTTCGAAATCAGTCCTGGGCAGCGCGAAGAAAACTCCGGGTTCATCGATGAAAGCGTCAAGCATACCGGTGTGGTCTCCATGGTTGTGGGTGAACGTTACGGTGAGCTGTCTGTCTCCGGTAAGGTCGTATACGAGTTTCCTCAGCGCGGCATCGGCATTGTCGGCCCACTGGATTTTGTTTGAAAGGTCAATCAGAAGCGCCTTCCCGTCTCCGAGGACAAGGTACATGTCCGAACAGTTGTTGAAGTGTGTCTTGTTGCCGCTGTCGTCAAAGAACTCGCCTGCAGGATTCGAGGCGTTGCTGTCTTCGATTCTGTAAGCGTTGTCATCAATTTTCGTGACTGTGTAGGGGACTGTGCCTTCTTCCTGTCTGCATGCGCAGAACATCGATGCGAGAACCGCGAGTATTATTGCCTTTTTCATCGGGAAACAGTGATATTGTTATGTCCGCTAAATATAGCGATTAAGCGAGAGCAAAGAAAATAAATTTAACTTTGCCGAGCGGCAGCTATAAATGCGAACGCAGTGAGCAAATATAGCGAAAAAACTGATCCTGTTTATGGAGGAATGAAGAAAGAAAAAGGATGCAGCTGATATCAGCTGCATCCTTTCGTGACGCCTGCAGGATTCAAACCTGCGACCTTTTGATCCGTAGTCAAATGCTCTATTCAGCTGAGCTAAGGCGCCGTTTCAATCCGGCATCCGCCGGAAATGTCAATCTGTTATTCCTCAGAGGCCTTGGCTACATTGCGCTTCGCTTCCTTGATCCTGGCCTTCTTGCCTGCGAGGTCGCGGATGTAGAAGATACGTGCGCGGCGAACCTTACCTACCTTGTTGAGCTCGATCTTTTCAATGGCGGGAGACTCAAAGGGGAAAATCCTCTCGACTCCGATACCGTTGGAAATCTTGCGGATGGTGAAAGTCCTGGTATAAGGCGTAGAGCCGCATATCTGGATAACAACGCCGCGGAAACTCTGCAGCCTGAACTTGTCACCTTCCTTGATCTTGTAGGTCACGGTGATTGTGTCACCGGCCTTGAACTGAGGGTATGATGCAGCCTTGTTCTGTGAGAAGGACTGCTCAACTAGCTTGATTAAATCCATAATTTCTTATGTATAAACTGCGCAGCGTCATCAAACCGTCTGAAGAGAGGCTGGGCTTTTTGGGACTGCAAATATATGAATTATTTTTCAATCCCGGCAACTTTTTCAGAAAAATTTGCTCTCTTTTTCAAAAAGTGCCCTGTCTTCCCTTGTGGGGTCAGGCTTGAAGCTGGAACTGTCCCTCATTCCTTCGATCGCATCTTTTTCGCTGCGGCTGAGCTTGTGGGGTATCCAGACAAGGATCTTGACATACAGGTCACCCTTGCCGTAACCGTTGAGTGAAGGAAGTCCCTTCCCCCTGAGCCGCTCCACGGTGCCTGACTGGGTGCCGGCAGGCAGCTTCAAGGTCTGGGTTCCGTCCAGGCACGGTATGTCTATCTGGCATCCGAGCATTGCGTCCGTGACACTGATGACTCTGGTGTAGAACAGGTTGGCGTCCTCCCTCTTGAATCTTGAGTGGGGGATTTCCTCTATAAGTATGTAGAGGTCTCCGTTAGCTCCTCCGTTCACTCCTGAATCGCCTTCACCTCTCATGGTCAGCTGGGTGTCCTGCTGTACTCCGGCCGGTATGTTCACCTTGATTGTCTGAGTCTGCTTTACGACGCCGGTGCCATGGCAGCTGCTGCACGGATTGTTCACCACCTTTCCTGTACCGTTGCAGTTAGGGCAGCGCGAATATGATACGGACCTTGTGAACAGGAAGTTGCTTACGTGCTGTACCTGGCCGCTGCCGTTGCATGTAGGGCAGACTTTCACGTCAGAGGGATTCAGCGTTCCCTTGCCTCCGCAGACGGAGCAGGGCCTCATTCTCTCGACGGTCACATCCTTGGTGCAGCCGCTGTTGATTTCTTCAAGCGTCAGACGGACAGTGACATACACGTCGTTTCCTCTTGATGCGCGTGATGTGCCTCTGCGGGATGACGAGCCTGAAAAGCCTCCGAAGCCTTCAAAATCGCTGAAGCCGCCCCCGAACCCTCTGAACAGGTTGTTCAGCAGATCGTTCAGGCTGCCGAAGCCCTGGCTCCAGTCCTGGCTTGCCGCTCCGTCGACTCCTGCGAATCCGTACTGGTCGTATTTCGCTTTCTTGTCGGGGTCACTCAATACCGAATACGCCTCCGAGGCTTCCTTGAATTTCTCCTCGGCGGTCTTCTTCTCGGCATCCGTACCGGAAACCCACCTGTCCGGATGCCATTTGAGTGCGGCCTTGCGGTACGCACTCTTTATCTCGTCAGCGCTTGCCCCCTTGTTGAGGCCAAGCACCTCATAATAGTCTCTCTTCTCTGCCATTTTCTTATGCTCCTACTACTACTTTAGCATAGCGCAGCACCTTACCGTTGAGGGTATAGCCTGTCTGCACCACATCGATAACCTTGCCTTTCATGTCCTCGGAAGGTGCCGGGAACTGGGTTACGGCTTCGTGGAAGTCTGTGTCGAATATCTCGCCCTTGGCCTCGATTCTTGCCAGACCTTTTGTCTTGAGATAGTCCATCAGTTTGCTGTAGATAAGGGATGTGCCTTCCTTTGCAGCATCGTCGGACGATTTCTCAAGTATTTCCATGGCTCTCTCGCAGTCATCGAGAACGGGGAGCAGGCCCTTTATCGTGTCGGCGGCCGCCGTCGAGACGATGTTCAGCTTTTCCTCGGACGAACGGCGTCTGAAAGTCTCGAACTCAGCCATTAGTCTGAGGTAGTCGTCTTTCTCTTTCGCCAATTTGTCAGAAAGCTCCTCCAGCTGCTTTTTCAGTTCGTCCTCCTCCTTGCGTTCCCGCTCTTCCCTGCGGTTTTTCCTGCCTTTCGCCTGGTTTTCAGTTCCGGATGCCTTTTCGCTTTCCGGAGTGGATGTCCCGGCCTTCACGGTCTCGACCTCGGGCTGACTTTCCTGTGAAGCAGTACCTTTGCTGTTGATATCTTTGTTCTCTTCCATAACTTTCTTTGATAAAACGAAACATCCGCCTTACTTTCAAAAGGCCTGCCAGTGACAATATGTCAAAAATGCACTACCTGAAGAGTCTGTCTATTTCACGTATCGACTCGGGGAGAGCGAAAACGGCAACTCTGTCGTAGGCTTCTATGACTGTCTCGCCTACGGCGATAATGGCCTCGTTGCGGCGTATCACACCTCCTATGATAGCGTTCCTGGGGAATTCGATGTCCTTGATCGGGGCCTTGGTGATTGCCGACCCGGGCACGACCGTGTACTCTATGACTTCAGCGTCTGTGCCTGTCATGTAATGAACGAACCTGGCCTTGCCGGACAGTGTCAGCCGGAATATCCTTCCCGCAGTCAGCAGTTTCTTGTTGATGACATTGTCGACACCCATCTCTTCTGCGAGCTTTATGTATTCCATGTTCTCGACTTCAGCCACCGTCCTTGCGACCCCGAACTTCTTGGCCACCACACATGAGAGGACATTGCTCTCGTCGCTTCCCGTAAGGGCGATGAAAGCGTCGTAGCGCTGTATGCCTTCCTGGAACAGCAGGTCTGAATTCCTTCCGTCTCCAATGACGACTTCCACCCTGTCAGGCAGCCTTTCTGCGAGTTCCACGCAGCGGTTCTTGTCTTTTTCCACGAGTTTTACGCTGACACCGGCCCTGTCGAGCGAGCGTGCCAGCATTTCTGCAATCGAGTTGCCTCCGATGATGAATGCGCTGGCGATGTTGATGTTGCTCTTTCCGAACAGCGAGTTGAGCACGCCTACCACCTCGCGTTTGCTCACAACGAATACCAGGTCTCCGTACTGGAATTTTGTGCCCGGCCCGGGGATAATGGTGTTCTCGTCACGCGTGATTGCAATGATCCTGAACTGCTTGAGTGCTTCGGGATCTACAGGTTTTATGAATTCTGACAGCTTGAGGTCGAGCATTGAGGAGTCCTCGTTCAGCTTGTATACGGCTATCTGCAGCTTTCCTCTGGCGAATTCCATTGTCTCTGCCGTGGAATTGTGCCGTAGAAAATCCATTATCTCGTCTGCGGCAGACCTCTCCGGATAGAACAGCAGCTCGATTCCCATTTCCTTGAAAAGGACCTTGTTCTCCGCCGACAGATAGTCCTCGTCGCTGATGCGGGCAATGACCTTGCGTGCCCCGAGCCTCTTGGCCAGCAGTGCTCCAACGATGTTGATCTCCTGTGGCGCGAACGGGTATACGGCGATGAAAAGGTCTGCGCTGGCTACGTTGGCTTCACGCAATACGCTGATCGACGACGGGTTGCCCGTAACGGTCTCCACGTCAGCATATTCGCGCAGAGCCTCGATGCGCTGCGTGTTGTCGTCAATGACGGTGACGTCGTTGGCCTCTCTTTTCAGCATGCTGGCCAGGTGGGAGCCTACTTCACCTGCACCCTCTATGACTATCCTCATATCGTCTCAAATAATTGAAAATGTTCTTACCGTGCAATAGAGACTTGACCACTATGCTGAAGCCGGTGTACCCGCATATCCGTTTCCCGGACCTCTGTGGAGGAGGTGTCCCGGAGGCCGCGAACCTCAGTTCTCCGGCTTCCCTGTGGGCGAGCCTGACGGCATGGAACGAATCCCTGTCTCCGGAGAGCAGGTAGGCAAGTGCTGCAACCCGGTCTGCCATGCGTCTGGAGGCAATTCTGCACTTGGCCTTTGCCGGACCTATCGTGGCCGGCAGGTTGTTGTAGAGCATCAGCAGGGAGTTGCGGTAGTTGAGCTTTAGCTTTGTGGCCGATCCGTTCGGAAGGGTGCCGCCTCCGATATGGTATACGCAGCTCTGGGGTACCGTATAGACGCTGTACCCGAGCAACTGTGCTCTCCAGCAATAGTCTATCTCTTCCATGTGGGCGAAAAAGCGCCTGTCCAGCCCGCCAAGTTCTTTCCAGAGCGAAGTCCTCGTCATCATGCATGCCCCCGAAATCCACATGACTTGCGCAGTGGTGTCATACTGGCCGTTGTCGCGTTCAAGTCTGCCGAGAACCCTTCCCCTGCAGAAGGGGAAGCCATAGCGGTCCAGCATGCCGCCTGCCGCACCGGCATATTCGAATGTGTCCAGCCTGCGGTATTTTCCGTCTTCAGCTGCAAGAGCGAGCAGTTTCGGCCCGCATACGCCGCAGTCAGGGTGCGTGTCCATGAATCCGATCAGCGGTTCAAGCCATGTCGGAGTCACCTCCACGTCAGAATTCAGGAGTACTATGTACTGTGGTGCGTCTCCGTCTGAGCACAACATGTCGACTGCTCTGTCGTAGCCGCCGGTGAATCCGTAGTTCCGGTCAAGGCGCAGGACCTTGACGGAGGGGAATTCATCGAGCAGCATTTCGGGAGATCCGTCGGAACTCGCATTGTCAGCTACCACAACCTGTGCATCCAGCCCCCTCGTGCTGTCGAGCAGAGAGGGCAGGAACTGTCTGAGATAGCCTGCGGTATTCCAGTTCAGTATGACGACGGAGACTTTCACGGCTCGTCAGTCTTTTCCGCAGCAGCAGCCTCCGTCACCGTGCGAGCAGCAATCCTCGTCACCGTGCGAGCAGCAATCCCCGTCCTCGTGCGAGCAGTTTCCTTCACCGTGACATCCTCCCTTTCCGCAGTGGCAGCCTTCCTTGGGGAGGTACTCGCCATGCAGTCCTTCGAGCAGCTCCTTGTCCGTGGCATCCCTTACAGCTTCCACCTTCCCGGTGAAATGAAGGGTCTTTCCTGCCATGGGATGGTTGAAGTCCATCTTCACACTGTCAGTGCCGACTTCTACGACCACTCCCTGGACTACCTGTCCTTCCGAATTGAACATTGGTATGGTGTATCCCTTGACCAGAAGATCCTCCCGTACCTTGCCGTCAATCTCGAAAGCGCTCTTGGGTACGTCGACAAGGTAAGCCTCGTCATAGTTCCCGTACCCCTCCTCGGGAGAGAGAGTAAACTCGAATGAATCCCCGGCCTGTTTGCCTTCAAGCGAAGCCTCGAATTTCGGGAGCAGCATTCCTGTCCCGTGTATGTATTCGAGAGGGGCGTCCGATCCGGCCCTGTCGGCTGTCTTGCCTTCGACTTCCAGTTCGTAGCTCACTGCCACGACCTTGTTCTTTGCAACATTCATGTCTGATTCGTTTTTATATTTAATCTATAAGTTTCTATCCGTTATCCGCTGAAATCCACGTTTGAAAACGCTAAGGTAGGAATAAGTTTTGACATGCAGGTCCTCGCATCGTCAGCCGATGCCACGAATCTGCTCCACAGGTCAAGGAAGTTGCCCGTCACCAGCATCCCGCTTACCGGGTGGACAGGCTTCCCGTTCTCGAACAGATAGCCTTCTATACCGTAGGAGAAATCACCGGTCACGGGGTTGCTGTTGCCTCCGTTGAAGTCGGTTACGAGAATTCCGCGTCCGCATTTTTCAAGAAGCGCATCCCGTCCGCAGCCTTTCATTGTGGGGAGGAGCACCGGTCTGGTAGCGTCTTCAATGGTAGGTTCCATCCCGAGTTTTCCGGCCATGTAAGTATTTACGAAGTATTCGCTGACCACCCCGTTCCCGATTATCGTGCTGTCCCTTGTAGCGACTCCTTCCGAATCGAAGTATTTTGAGCATATCTGGCCCGGAATTCTCGGACGGTCCGCGAGGTTCATCCATTCCGGGAACAGTTTCCGCCCGAGGCTGTCCATCAGGAAAGAGTTGTTCTGCTGGATCGCCGATGCATTCAGGGCCCTCAGCAGGGGAGAGACGAACTTTGAAGCGACTTCCGTGTCGACCACCATGTCGTACCTGCCGCTTTCAACCGGGCGGGAACCTATGAGCCCGGCAGCTTTGAACAGGGCTTTTTCCCCGCATGAGAGCGGGTCCAGCGCATCTCTGCGTATGGACGAATCCCACCAGTATCCGCTGTACCTCTCGCCTTCAGACTCGATTGTTATTTCGACTCCGTAGTCATAGCTGCATTCAGTGTGCAGGCATACCGTGCCGTTAGTATCGGCAAGTATCGTATCATACACGCTGTCGGAATATTCTCCCTCTTCTGAAACGATCCTGTACGGGGCATGCGATGGCAGGCGGGTGCCGAACACACTTGCTTTCAGGGCGGAATCGCCGCGCATCTTCGGGGTGACATGTTCTCTGGTCCCGTCGTTGAGTCCAAGTTCGTTGCCGCCTGTGGCATCGTGGCAGCACCTGCCTGGTGCGGGCAGGTCTCTGCATGGGTCGGGTGCCAGCATCCTGACGATGTCGGCGGATTCGCCGATGAACTTCCTGAGCGATTGTATGTCAAGCTTGTTGGTGGAAAAAGTGCCGTATCTGCCGTCTACGAACAGCGCCATGCACAATGATCTGTCGGAGCAGTGGGTGACCTTGTCTATTTCGCCATTGAGGGTGGCTACCAGGTCCTCCTCGCTCTTCGAGAAAGTTGCACGGGCCTTGTCGGCCCCTGATTCAAGCGCTATCTGCAGCGCTTCTCTGGCCAGTGCCAGGTCTTGTGAGTCTGTCATTTCATTCTCCTCCTACGGTTAGGCTCCCGACCAGTATGGAAGGGATGCCGCATGACACCGGAACACTCTGCTCCTTGCCGCATGTCCATGTGCTTTCATCTATCCTGAGGTCCGACGCCACACCGCGGATATCTGCCAGTGCCTCGGGCCCGTTCCCGATTATGTTTATGTCCTTGACCGGCGAGGTCAGCCTGCCGTTCTCTATAAGCCGTCCGCTCTTGACATAGAAAGTGAAGTCTCCTTCGCCTATCTTGACCTGTCCGTTGGAGAACTGGTCTACGTATATGCCTTTACGTACGGAAGCTACCAGGTCTTCGAGGCTTCCGTCGCTGCCGCTTTCCATGTATGTCGCCCTCATCCTCGGAATCGGGTTGTATCTGAAGGATTCCCTGCGGCCGTTTCCGGTCGGCTCCACCCCGAAGTACGCTGCGCTTATCCTGTCATGCAGGAAGGAAGTCAGTATTCCGTCGGTGACCATGTATGTCTTCTGTCCCGGAACTCCCTCGTCATCGAAATTGCATGCCCCGCGGTTTTTCGCTATTGTTCCGTCATCCACTATGTTTATTCCTTTCGGGCAGACTCTCTGCCCGAGCCTCCCGGTGAAGACGGACTGTCCCTTGCGTATGAAATCCGCCTCGAACGCATGTCCCATCGCTTCATGAAGGAGTATGCCGGAGGCTCCGGCCCCCATTACGACGGGCATCTTCCCGCCTTTGGGCCTTCTTGCGTCAAACTGCGCGTCCAGGCCGCTTATGGCTCTGCCTACAAGGTCTTCAAGGACATCGTCACATATCATCTCGGCACCGCACCTGAGGCTTCTCGACACATTGTTCGTGCAGGACTCTCCGTTTCTTGTGAATATCGCCTGGACAGAGATGCTGCCTATCGGGCGCCTGTCCGAGGTCAATTCTCCGAGGGAATTGTACATCAGGATGTTGCTGATGCAGTAGGACAGGACTGCAATCACCTTGCATGTGCGCGGCTCGCGGCGGCGGATCTCGGAGTCGATTTTCTTAAGGAAAGGCACGAACTGCGAGACAGGACAGTCACTCCATTCCAGCATGGAAGGGTAGAAACCTTCGGCGGGAGCCTTCCTGGAAGGGGTCTGTCTCCCGAAGTCGAGACGTCTGCCGTTCCCTGAGGAAGCTATTGCGGCCGCTGCCGCTGCCGCGTCAGTCAGCGCGTTGATGTCTGTGCTCTCGGCATATGCATATCCGGTCTTTTCTCCTTTCAGCACCCGGATTCCGCATCCGTAGTCAATATGGTGGCCTCCGGAACTTACCTCTCCGTCCCTGAGCAGCAGGTCGAAATAGCTGCTGTCCTCGAAATATAGGTCACACCAGTCACCTCCGTCGCAGAGCGCCTTCGACACTATGTGCCTGAGCATGGCTTCGTCGACGGAGAATATTTCAGTATTCTTCATCAGGGTATATTATGCTTCTAATAAGTCTGTATTTTTCGTTGTCGTTGATTCTGGTCAGGTGTTTTGTCCCTTCCGCCACTATGGTGAACGGAGACTTGGAGTTGTCGGCGAGTATCCACCTGTCGCAGACAGGTATGTATGTGTTGAACAGGTAGTTCAGCCCCATTATGTAGCGTCTTCTCACGACGCTGTCCGGGATGTTGTGCCCTCCCGACGCCACCCTTTCCCTGACTCTGCGTATCGCGAGCTCGGGAGAGTTCAGCCAGAAATAAAGTATCGTCACTTCATAGCCTACGCTGTGGGCTTCCGCGATAATGTTGAGCAGCGAGCGTGTGGCGAGCGTTGTCTCTACGCTGAAATCCTCATATCTGCCGAGGAGGTAGTGAATTCTCATCAGCATGAACTTGCTGGCGGTCACGGATGCTGCCGACGGGTCGAACGGCGAGAGACTTTTGGCGAACTCGTCGGAGTTGACGAACTGCCTGCAGTCAAGTATGTCCGGAAGCAGGGTATATGACGCCGTCGTCTTTCCTGAACCGTTGCATCCGGATATTATGTACAAGTTAGGCATGGTCTATTCCGTATCCGAACAGGGCGAAGTCTCCCTTGACAGGGTCGTCGGGAAATATCTCCCTGAACGCATCAGTTATCTGCATTGCAGTCAGAAGGTCTTTCTGCCTGCGCGAAGTCAGTCCGAGTGCCGAGGCCTGGCTGTAGACGTGTACGTCCAGAGGAATGACCAGGGAAGAGGGTGACGTTTCCCTCCAAAGGCCGAGGTCGACTCTGCCGTCCCGGCGCACCATCCATCTTCGCATCATGTTTATTTTCTTGTCGGGAGCCCTGGGGTCGGGCTTCTGCCCGTATACTGTCTCCCTGATCTGCTTGCTGTCCAGGCTTTCCAGCGAGCCGTGGCATGTGTAGTAGTCCTTGAGCCTTGCGCATATGCGTGCCGTGTCCGACCACTTCACGGTGCGGTGGATACTTGTCTGGTCGTCTCTCCAGCATCCGGACATCACATAGTCCGCCGGCCGCCATTCCATGTAGTCGAAGAACCTCTCGCAGTCGCGCACTATCATGGCTCTTCTTCCCCATGCGAAATGAGCCGCGAATACGGCCGCTATCTCAATGTCCATCAGGCCTGCACCGCGCCGAGCAAACTCTTTGGGGAAGATTATAGGGTCAGTATCAAAAAAGACTGGGTCGTTGTATTTCTCGGCCCAGTCTTTAAGTTTGGCCTCAAGTTCGGCTGTCATCTCTATTTCTCCGGAACGGACTCAAGGATAAGCTTGAGGAAGTCCCAGGTCTTCTGTACGGAAGGAATGCTGACCTTCTCGTCGGGAGAGTGGGGGAAGAGGATGGTGGGTCCTATGGATACCATCTCCCAGTTCGGGTATTTTCCTCCGAGCAGTGCGCACTCAAGTCCTCCGTGGGTGGCGAGAACGTTCATGGGCTTGCCGAACAGCTTGGTGTGGAGTTCGTTGAGCAGGGATATCATCGGAGTGTCGGGCTTGGGAACCCATCCGCAGTACCCTCCGGTGAACTTGATCTTCGCTCCGGCTGCCTCGAAGATGTATCTCATCCTGTCGGCGAGCTCCTGTTTGGATTCGTCGAGGGCGCTGCGCAGAAGGGCCGACACGACAATCTTGCCGTTGCCGCTTCTGACTATGGCGAGGTTTACGGAAGTTTCCGTCAGGCCCGGCATGCTCTGGCTCATCCTTATCACGTTGGACGGGCAGGCGGAAATCGCCTTGAGTGCATTCAGTGCTATGTCATCCTGAATGTACTTGCCTGGCTTGCCGCCGGCTTTTTCAATGCTGCATTCCATGGCTGGATCGCTCTCCTTGTAGCGGAGGCATACCTGCTTGAAATACTTTTTCACAGCGCGCAGCACCGCCGAAGCCTTCGCTTCGGGCACCAGGATATCGGCCTTCGCCTCGAACGGTATTGCGTTGCGAAGGCTTCCTCCGTTGATGCCGCTGAGCTTTACGCCGTATTTCTCCATCACGGGAATCAGTGCGTTGACTACCACCTTGTTGGCATTGGCCCTGTAAAGGGAGATGTCCATGCCTGAGTGTCCTCCGGAAAGTCCCTTTACGGTGAGTGTGTAGGGCTCGTATCCTGCCGGAGCGGGGAGTGTCCTGTACCTGAATTCGGCAATGGCGTCAAGGCCGCCTGCACAGCCGATGCAGAGCTCGTCCTCATCCTCGGAGTCGAGGTTGAGAAGGATATCACCATTAAGTACACCGGGCTTAAGCGATTCCGCTCCTGTCATTCCGGTCTCTTCGTCGTACGTAACCAGGACTTCGATGGGGCCGTGCTTGACGCTGCTGTCTTCGAGTACTGACATCGCCATTGCGACTCCCATTCCGTTGTCGGCCCCAAGAGTGGTCCCCTTGGCCTTGACCCACTCGCCGTCAACCCAGGTCTCTATCGGGTCTTTCAGGAAGTCGTGCTGGGTGTCTCCGGTTTTCTGAGGTACCATGTCCATGTGGCCCTGGAGGATTATTCCTTTGCGGTTTTCGAATCCCGGGGTAGCCGGGACACGCATGATCACGTTTCCGGTCTCGTCGGCGAAGGCCTCGATACCCTTCACGGCCGCCCAGTCGAGTATGTGCTTGCGCACGATCTCCTCGTGCTTAGAAGGTCTCGGACAGCGTGTCAGTCCGTAGAAGTTGTTCCAGACAACTGCTGGTTGCAAATCTTTTATTGTCATATTCAGTATGGTGTTGTTTGACTATTTCCATCTCTTGTGTGTCCACAGGTAGTTCCATGGCTGGAGGCGTATGTCCTCCTCAAGCATGGAATAGTACCTTGTGAGCAGTTCCCTTACGCTGAACTGCGAGGCGTCTTCGGCGATTGTTCGGTAGTATATCCTGTAGTTGCCGTCTTCCTTGAGTGTCATACCCATGTACAGCAGCGGCATTGCCAATTTCCGTGCCATGGCTGCGGCTCCGTCCATCGAGAGGGTGTGCTGGGACAGGAAGGTGCCGACATCCACGCACGATGAAGAAGTGTAGGGAAACTGGTCGGCTATGAAGTTGTACATCTTCCTCTCGTTTCTGTGACGGAGAATGTAGCGCAGGGCGCTGTAGGATTCAATCATGCCTTCATAGTGCTTTCTGTCGTCCAGAGGGGCCTTGCGGTTTTCCCCGATGAAGTGGTTCCATGCGGGACTTGCCAGCCGGCGGTATACCACGCATATGTCCTTCTCGGAGAATTTCATGGGTTCCGCGTAGGCATAGCTGACATATCCGCCGATAAGTTCCCAGTTCCCGCTGTGGGAGTACATCACGAATACGCTCTTGCCTTCGTCATAATACCGGTTGAGGAGACTGGTGTTCTCTATTTCGGCAATGTGGGAGCGCCTGAGCCTTTCGGGAGAAGTGCATCCGCCGAACCAGACTGCCTCGCAGGCAACGGTGCCCAGATGCTCATAGAATCTCCTGCGGATTGCCATCAGCTCATCGTATTTCTTCTCCGGGAATGATTTGGCAAGATTGATCATCACAACGTCCCTGCGGTATCTGAGGATATTGCCCAAAAACCGTCCGACTGCCCTTCCGCAGGCGCGGTGGACGCCAAGCGGCAGGAGTGAAAACGGCCGGATCAGGCCGCGTAATATGGTTCCTCCGATCTTTCCAGTTCTGTTGCTCATCAGCCGAGGTTTCAGTGATAGATACAAATATAGTGAAAAGCTTAATGTGTAACAAATCAAATTTGGCTATATTTGCTCACTGCGTTCGCATTTATAGCTGCTGTTCGGCAAAGTAAAGTTTTTTTCCTTTGTTCTCGCTTAATCGCTATATTTGGCATGACATGTCAGTATGTCCGATTGCCTATGATCAGAAGAGTGTTGTTGTCGCTGCTGGTTCTGTTGTCTGCCGGAGCGCCTTGCCTGACGGCCGGGGACCTTGTCTCCAGACAAGGCCGTGTCCTTGCTGGCAATGAACTGTCGGTGGGTTACGGCAGGGGGTCCTATGCCGAACTGGGGCTTGCCGTCACCGGGGCTCTTGGCGTCGCGTTCACGCTTGGTGCGGCTCAACTTGAAGAGCTGTCATCCGCCGGCGTTTTCTTCGTTGAATACAAGCGGAACGTCCTGCGCAGCCTGGCGCTTGGTGTTGCCATGGGATATGAAGGCTGCACTCTCCGCTTCAAGACCGCAGGTTCCGACGGGCCGGGAACAGGGCGGTACTCGTTCCTGACGCTGATGCCTTCGGCTACGTTGAGGTGGTTCAGTTTCAGGCGCGTGGGAATGTATTCCCGGGCTGCGGCCGGAATCATGCTCTCGGTCGGAAACGGCTCCGCCAAGCCGGTTTTCGCGTTCCAGGCGGGGCTCGTGTGCGTGGACTTCGGAGGAGACACCCTCAGGGGCTTCATTGAACTGGGCGGCGGCTGCCAGGGCCTGGTCTCAGGCGGACTCCGCTACTGTTTCTGAAAATAACATTTGCTCGGCACTGAGGTTTTTCGTATATTTGGCTCTGCTACGACGGCGGTATGACCCCCGTGGCGCGTATGCCCCGATTTCTCCGGCAGCGGCATTTTTGTCTCTTGCCGTCTTTTCGGTGTGTGCTGCAGCAGGCTGAAATCTAAATTTTAAAGTCTATATTATGTTTAAAGGACAACCTAAAGGCCTTTTTGCCCTGGCCCTCGCGAATACCGGCGAGCGTTTCGGGTATTACACGATGCTGGCCATCTTCATGCTGTTCCTTCAGGCCAAGTTCGGCTGGGATGAAGCGGTCTCAAGCCAGATTTATTCGATTTTCCTGGCGGCCGTTTATTTCATGCCTGTAATAGGCGGATGGCTTGCTGACAGGATCGGTTTCGGAAAATGCGTGGTTACCGGTGTAATCGTTATGTTCCTGGGATATCTGGCCCTTTCGATCCCTACGGCCGCCAACGGATTCGGCGTCGCGCTGATGATCGGTGCCCTGCTGCTCATTTCAGTCGGCACGGGACTTTTCAAGGGCAATCTCCAGGTAATGGTCGGAAATCTCTATGACGATCCGAAGTATGCTTCACGCAGGGATTCCGCCTTCAGCCTTTTCTATGTCGCGATCAATATCGGTGCAATGTTTGCGCCGTCCGCAGCAACGGCCATGAGCAATGCCTTCCTCGGCAAGGCAGGCCTGATCTACAAGGCTGATATCCCGGCATATGCTCACCAGACTCTTGACGGAACGATTACCGCCTCAAACGCTTCCCGCCTTGCGGACCTTCAGGCTGTCATGCCCTCTGCCGATGTGACGGCGATGTCTCCCGCGGAGTTCAGCCAGTACTATATCGACAATCTTTCCCAGGCCTATAACATGGGCTTCGCGATCGCCTGTGTATCGCTTGTGGTTTCGCTGCTGATCTATTTCAGTTGCAGGAGCTGGTTCAAGCATGCTGATGTCAATGCCAAACAGGCAGCCGCATCAGGAAATGCCAAGGTTGACGAACTTACCCCCAAGCAGACCAAGGACCGTATCGTCGCCCTCTGCCTTGTGTTCGCTGTCGTTATCTTCTTCTGGATGGCGTTCCACCAGAATGGCCAGTCACTGACATGGTTTGCCAGGGACTACACCCTTGACTACGCGACCGGACTTCCCAAGATGGGCTTCAATATCTGGATTCTTGCCCTGCTGGCCGTATCTATCTATACTCTGTTCGGGACCTTCCAGTCTGAAAATTCAAGGGGAAAACTGACCAGCGGCATCGCCACGGCCCTCCTGTGGGGTGGAGCCTACTGGATCTATTCCGGAATGCCGGAGACTCTCGAGATCCAGCCCCAGCTCTTCCAGCAGTTCAATCCTTTCTTTGTAATCTTCCTGACTCCGATCTCGATCGCAATCTTCAGCGCGCTCGCTTCCAGGAAGAGCCCGGCTCATCCGTACGGTATGGAGCCCTCGGCGCCCAAGAAGATAGGCATAGGCATGTTCGTGGCTGCGCTTGGATACCTGATCATGATATTCGCATCACTCGGGCAGGCGTCACCTGCCGAGCTTCAGGGTACGGCTTCTCCGGATCCCGTTGTGCCTACATATCTGATCAGCACCTATCTAGTGCTGACCTTCGCCGAGCTGCTGCTTTCGCCCATGGGCATCTCGTTCGTTTCCAAAGTAGCTCCTCCCAAGTTCAAGGGACTGATGATGGGACTTTGGTTTGCTGCCACGGCAGTCGGCAACTACCTGAGTTCTATCCCCGGCCTGCTCTGGAGAGAGGTTCCGCTCTGGGCGAACTGGGCTATTCTGATGGCTCTCTGCTTCATCGCCGGCACCATCATGTTCGCTCTGCTCGGCAAAATCGAGGCTGCTACCTCTGACAAGGCTTGAGGATAAGACTGTTCCATATTCTCACTTCGCTGTTTTTCTGCGTCGGTTCTGCCATTCTGCTGGCAGAGTCGGCGCAGTATGGCTTGTGGCTTTCGATAGGGATATCGCTTGTGCTGTCTCTTGTCCAGCGCGGAGTGTGGCGTCTCGGGCCTGGAAAGGCCTGCATATCGTACTCGCTCGCGTTTCTCCCGTCGTGTCTTTTCGAGGTGGGTGTCGTCCGCTCCTGTCCAATGCTCTATGTGTCCGGCATAGTGTACATTGCAGTTTGTGCACTTATACCGTCGGAGAAGCTGCCTGTCCCTCGACCTTCGACCTCGCTGTGGATAGGTTCGCTGATATTCCTTGTTGAAGTATCGGTCCTTGCAGGAGTGCTGTCATTACGGTGAAATTCCGTCCTTGAGAAAAATCGTTTTTGGCATGTTCTTGTAAAAGACGAATTTTTCGTACCTTTGGAAGTTGATTAAAACTGGAACTTAAATATGAATAGAATTGCAATAACCGGCATGGGGGCAATTACACCTGTCGGACTGAGTGTTGCCGAATTCTGGAAGAACCTTGTCGCAGGCCGCTCCGGAATAGGGGAGCTGGACAGGTTCTCTGTCCCGGATATTCCGGTAAGCGTTGCAGCACAGGTCCGCGGTTTCAATGCCCAGGATTTCATGCCCCGGCGTCTCGCGAAGGATTCGTCCCTTTTTTCTCAGTTTGCGTTCGCCGCTGCCAGGGAGGCCCTGGAACAGAGTGGAATCAGGCCAGGCGATGAGCCCGGCAGGATAGGTGTGACTATGGGGACGGCCATGAGCGGCGTCGCAGACATTGCAGTGACCCAGGACGAGATGACCCGCAGCGGCGAGAGTAAGGTGAGTCCCAGGTTCGTCCCCAGGATTCTCGGCAATATTGCGGCAGCACAGATAGCTATAGAGTACGGCCTGACCGGTCCGAGCATTACCGTCAGCACGGCATGTTCGTCCGGAGGTGATTCTGTCAAGCTTGCGATGATGCTCCTTGAGTCAGGAGAGGCTGACGTGATGCTGGCAGTCGGGGCAGAGAGCATTATCTGTCCGGTAGTGACGTCATCTCTGTCGATGGCCAAGGCTCTGAGCAGGGAAAGCGATCCTGCGCTTGCCTGCTGTCCTTTCGATGTCAGGCGCAACGGCTTTGTGATGGGCGAGGGTGGCGGTGCCTTAGTCCTTGAGACAGAAAGCCACGCCATTTCCAGAGGAGCCGCAATTCTCGGCTATGTACTTGCCGCGGCCAATAACAATGACGCATACCATGTGACGTCTCCTGCCCCTGACGGGCACGGGGCCGTGGCCTGCATGAGGGAAGCCCTGAGGCAGGCCGGACTGGCTCCTTGCGACATCGGCTATGTGAATGCCCACGGTACGTCCACGCCTGTCGGCGACAGTATCGAGGTTCGGGCGATCAAGGAAGTTTTCGGGGGCTTTTCCCCTGCAGTCAGCTCCACAAAGGCGGCGACAGGCCACATGATGGGCGCAGGCGGAATCACGGAACTCATGGCATGCGTCCTGGCATGCAGGGACGGTGTAATCCCGCCGACAGTCCATACCAGTCAGCTTGACCCCGCATGTGAGGGCGCTGACGTGGTTACGTGTGAGGCCCGGAAAAGCGACATTAAGTTTGCCATGTCCAATGCCTTCGGATTCGGAGGGCAGAATTCAAGTGTAATAGTATCGGCAGAATGAATATGGACCGTAAAGATTTTTTCAAGGAGACCTTCGAGGCCGATTTTACCTATATCAACGGCTTCATGCGCAATGTCCGCCGATACGGCGACTGTCCGGCAGTATTTTCTCCTGCCCGGGGCATGGAATTGTCATATTCGGAACTGAATTCTGCGGTCAACCAGCTTGCGAATGCCCTGCTTGGATGCGGACTCGGCAAGGGTGATACGGTGATGTATATGCTACACAACAGCATAGAATTTGTCATCTGCTACCTTGCCCCTCAGAAGATAGGGGCCGTGAACTGTCCTGTGAACTACTATCTGTCGGCTGGAGAGCTTGCCCTCAACATCGAGGATTCCTGCCCTAAGGTGTTCGTATATGAGAATTCGTTTTCGGATACGGTGCATACGGCGCTTGGAATCAGTTCTTTCAAGCCTTCAGTCATACTCTCTGTCGGAGGATGCGCTCCTGAAGGGCATGTTTCCTTCGACGAGTTCATAGGCAGGGAAGCCGATACGGAGCCCGTCTTTTCATGGAAGCTCGGGATGTATGACGAGTGTACCAGACTTTATACGTCCGGCACTACCAGCCGGCCCAAGGGGGTGCCTCTCTACTCTGTCAACGAGGTCCTCTCTGCTCATGACGTCATAATGCATTTCCCTCTCGGCCATAATGACAGGACCATGAACATGACTCCGTGGTTCCATAGGGGAGGCCTGCATTCTGGAGGACCTTGTCCTACCCTGTATGCCGGAGGCGAGGTGGTCGTGATGAGGGAATTCAATGCCGGACTGACCCTCCAGTATACGCAGGACCACCGTATCAGTTTCCTGATAGGCGTTCCGGCTGTGCTTAGTCTTCTGTGCCGCGTTCAGCAGCAGACTAAGGCCGACCTGGGCAGTCTCAAGGGGATAGTCACTATGGGCGCTCCGCTTGACAGGGAGAGCTGTACGCGTTTCATGCAAGTGCTGACTCCCAGAATATTCAACGGCTACGGGACAACCGAGACGTTCTGGAATACTTTCCTGCGTCCCGAGGATCTGCCGGAACATGCCGGAAGCTGCGGCAGGGCATGTACTGATGACGATGTGCGCGTCGTCAGAGTTTATCCTGACAGATGCGCCGATCCGGACGACATGGTCAGAAAGGACGGCGTGGAGACTGGAGAGATTATTATATCGTCTCCGGCGAAGTCGAGCCTCCACTATATGGGGAATGACGAACTCACTGACAAGCGTTTCCGCAACGGCTTCTTCTATACCGGGGACATTGCCACGTGGGACAAGGATTCGTTCATCACTCTCGTCGCCAGGAAGGATGACATGATTGTGTCTTCCGGCGAGAACATTTACCCTGCCCAGGTTGAGAGTGTGCTGATGGAATATCCGGATGTCGCTGATGCCTGCGTGGTCGGTCTGCATGACCAGCTGCGTGAGCAGGTCGTGGTGGCTTACGTGGTTCCGAGGGACGGCTCGGATTTCTCTTTGAAGGATCTGATGCGTTTCGTGAACGGACACCAGATGCTTGCGGCATACAAGCGTCCGAAGTACTACAGAGTCTGCGACCACCTTCCCCACACTCCCACGGGCAAGCTGCAGCGTGCCATTGTCAGGGAGCAGGTATTGTCAGATTTCGAGACTGGACAGCTTCACCGCTAGAGCAGGGGAGACCTGATGTGTCAGGCCTCGGGCCGGAACTTCCTGAAGGCTATGCAGGCGTTGTGCCCTCCGAAGCCGAAGGAGTTGGATATCCCGAGGCTTGCTTCGCATTCTACAGCCTTGTTCGGCGTGTAGTCCAGATCGCATTCCGGATCAGGTGCCGTAAGGTTGATGGTCGGGGTGATTATTCCTTCATTGAGCGTCATGATTGTTGCTATGGCTTCTGCAGCTCCGGCTGCCCCGAACATATGCCCTGTCATTGACTTTATGGAGGTGATATGGGCCTTGTATGCCGCATCGCCGAGGACTGTCTTGCACGCGAGGGTTTCGGCGCTGTCGTTCAGCCTCGTTCCGGTCCCGTGTGCGTTGATGTACAGGACATCCTTCGATTCATCGTATCCGGCCTGCTTCAAGGCATCGGAAATACATCTGGCCTGTGTCTTTCCGTCGGGACGCGGGGCCGTTGCGTGATAGGCGTCGCAGGTGTTCCCGTAACCGACTATTTCGGCATAGATCCTCGCACCGCGGTCAAGCGCATGTCCGAGTTCCTCAAGTATCAGGACCGCCGCACCGTCTCCCATGACAAAGCCCTTTCTGTCGGCGCTGAAAGGCAGTGACGCATAGTCAGGGTCCTCAGCCCTGGACAGTGCCTTTGCATTTGCGAACGCGGCTATTCCGAGCGGCGTTGCCATGTGCTCGCATCCTCCGGCAATGACTGCGTCGGCATAGCCGTGGCGTATTGCACGGAAAGCCTCTCCAATGGAATTGGTCGATGTGGCGCAGGCCGTGACGACATCGATGCAGGGACCGTTCGCGTGAAAACGTATGGCAATCTGTCCTGCCGCCATGTTGGAAATCATTGCAGGTATCATCATGGGGGATACCCACCTTCCTGTCGGGTCCTCGATCATATGGGCCGTCTCCCTGTATTGTGTCTCGAACCCGCCGATGCCTGATCCTACGTATACTCCGAATCTGAAGGGGTCTATGTTGGCCTCATCTCCCTCCGATACCAGTCCGGACTGGGCAACGGCCTGTATGGCGGCGGCCATCCCGTACTGGACAAACTTGTCCTGCTTTCTGACGAACGCGCGGTCCAGGCCGAGTTTCTCTCCGTCGAAATCCCTGACCATTCCGGCTATCTTCACCGGAAGGCCGTCCGTCGGGAAATCTGTTATCAGTCTTATTCCGTTGACTCCTTTAACGAGCGAATTCCAGAATGTGCTTACATCATTGCCAACCGGGGAAATCACTCCCATCCCGGTAACGACTACTCTATGTTCCATATTCAGTCCAGGTTTATTGTCAGTCCAGCAGTTGAGGTGCTCCGGCAAGCAGCTTCTCGGCTCCTTGCATGATATCATTGACTATCTCGGCGGCCGTCTGGCGTGACTTGATCATTCCGGCCACCTCTCCTGCAAGGAAACTGCCGCCGGCGTTGTCACCGTCGAAAACAGCCTTGCGGAGGGATCCGGTCCCGAACTTGAGGACTTCTTCCCTGGGAACGGCGGGGTCATATTCCATCTTGAAGAACTGTTTGGAGAAAGGTGTCTTGAGGCACCTTACGGCATCGCCCATGGATTTCCCCGTGACCATGGTGGACACGTCGCTTGCCTTGATCAGCTTCTCTTTGTAGTTGTCGTGGATATGGCATTCGTCGGCAATCAGGAATCTCGTGCCTACCTGAACTCCGCATGCTCCGAGCATGAAGGCCGCTGCCGCACCTCTTCCGTCAAAGATGCCCCCGGCAGCAAGTACCGGGATGTCAAGTGCATCGACAATCTGGGGGACAAGCGCCATGGTGTGGTTGTTCCCGATATGGCCACCTGATTCAGCGCCTTCGGCGATTACGGCGTCTGCTCCGCATTCCTGCATCTTGAGGGCATACGCTACGGATGCGACGACCGGAATGACCTTGATGCCCGCCGCCTTCCATTTTGGCATGTATACGGCTGGGGATCCGGCTCCGGTGGTCAGTATCCTGACCCCCTCCTCAATCACCATGTCCGCGACCTCACCGGCATTAGGTGCCTGCAGCATTATGTTCACACCGAAAGGCTTGTCAGTCAGTTCCCTGCACTTCCTTATCTCATTCCTGACGGCTTCAGTGCCGAAGTTTATGGATGATATCAGTCCAAGCCCGCCGGCTTCGGATACGGCGGCGGCGAGGCGCGCGTCGGCTATCCATGCCATGCCTCCCTGGAACAGGGGGTAGCGGATACCGAGCATTTCACAGATTCTGCTTTTTATCATGCTGCAAAAATACCACATTTCTGTGGAAAAACCTTGTCTTTGCTCTGATAATCAAAACAGGCGGCGCCTTGCGGGCGTCGCCTGTAATATCCTGGCTTATAATGCAAATTATTCAGCGGTGACTGTAACCTTTACGGTTGCGAAAACACCCTTGTAGCATTTTACCTTGCCTTCGTATTCGCCGGTTTCCTTGATCTCGGGGAGGGTGACATTCCTCTTGTCAACATCGATTCCCTGTGCTGCAAGTGCCTCGGCAACCTGGCTTGAGGTAACAGCTCCGTAGAGCTTGCCGCTCTCTCCGACCTTCGCCGTGAGTGCGACTGATGCCGCCTCTATCTTTGCAGCAAGTGCCTGTGCATCGGCGACGAGCTTGGCTTCCTTGTGTGCCCTCTGGCGGAGGGTCTCTTCATGCTGCTTGAGGGCAGCGGGAGTGCCTACCACTGCAAATCCCTGAGGGACAAGATAATTGAGAGCGTATCCGGTCTTTACTTCTACCACTTCTCCGGCCTCGCCGAGATTGGCAATTTCTTTCTTGAGTATAATCTTCATAACGCTTCAATCTTATTTAAGGAGGTCAGTTACGTACGGAAGCAGAGCAAGTGAGCGGGCGCGCTTTACGGCCTGTGCAACCTTGCGCTGGAATTTCAGAGAGGTTCCCGTAATCCTTCTGGGCAGAATCTTTCCCTGTTCGTTGAGGAACTTCTTGAGGAACTCGGGATCCTTGTAGTCGACATATTTGATGCCTGCCTTCTTGAAACGGCAGTATTTTTTCTTGCGAACCTCTACGGTAGGAGGGTTCAGATAACGGATTTCGTTGTTAGTTGCGTTTGCCATGATTGATCCTCCTTATTGCTCTACACTTGTATCTTCATTCTTCTCGGCCTCGGGCTCTGCCTCGGTTGCAGCCTGTGCGGCGACCTTGGTCTCTTCTGCCTTCGGAGCGGCAGCCTTTGCTGCGCGGTTCTGGCGGCGGTGCTCGGCATATGCGACTGCATCCTTGTCAAGGGCTACGGTCAGATAGCGGATGATGCGCTCGTCACGGTGATACTGGGTCTCAAGTACAGAGACGAATTCAGGCTCGGACTTGAACTCGATAAGGTAATAGAATCCTGAGGTCTTGTGCTGGATAGGGTAGGCGAGCTGCTTCAGCCCCCAGTCCTCCTGGTACACCACCTCTCCACCGTTGTCGGTGATGAGCTGGATGTACTTGGCAACCGCTTCCTTCATCTGGGTCTCAGACAAAACGGGAGTTGCAATGAAAACGGTTTCGTACTGTTTGATCATCTTGTTGATTTTTTGTTTGATAAATAAAGCCCCCAAAATCGGGGGCTGCAAATATACGGATAATTTTCAATGTGTGCAATAGTTCTCCGGGTGCTTTCCGGTCAGGTGCAGGGCTTCGTATTTTTTCTGTATCAGGTCAGTGTCGGCCCGTGCGTTCTCGCTGCATATGAACCTTTCGCCTATGCTGATGTGCTTTGTCCTCCAGTCAAAGTACCCCAGGTATACCGGGCAGTCAAGCGCCCTGGCTATCGAGTGGTAGCCCATCTTCCATTTCCTGACCGGCTTGCGCGTGCCTTCGGGTGCGATGCAGAGGTGGAACTCACCTTTGCATTTCTCCATTTCGCTGATCACGCTGCGCACGACCGCTGCGCCGTTCGAGCGGTCGACGGGTATGCAGCCGAACTTGCGCAGCAGCACTCCCAGAGGCCAGAAGAAGAATTCCTTCTTTATCATGACGTGCGCTGTGTGTCCGAGACTCTTGTAATAGAAGTATGACACGAGGAAGTCCGCGATGCTGGTGTGGGGGACTCCCAGTATTATGCACTTCTGCTCGGGTGCGGCTCCGCTGTCGGCCACCCAGCCCAGGGCATGCATTATCTTGGCGTAGAATGACGGCTTCATGTCTTGTCAGATGTTTACGTCCTCGAGCTCCGCCTCGCTCCTGAGGTTCCGGCATGTGAACAGCTGCCTGTCGGCCGTGTTGTCACCCATGTAGAATTCCATCAGTTCCGAGATCGATTCCTCGTCGGCGAGTTCGACCAGATCGAGCCTCATGTCCGGACCGATGAAGTTGACGAATTCGTCGGTGGATATTTCTCCGAGTCCCTTGAAGCGGGTGATCTCTGCTCCTTTTCCTGATTTGACGACGGCCTTTTCCTTCTCGGCTATGCTGTAGCAGTAGATGTTCCTGTCTTTGCTCTTGACTCTGAAGAGGGGAGTCTGCAGAATATGGATGTGGCCTCTGCGGACAAGATCAGGATAGTATTTCAGGAAAAAGGTCAGGACCAGCATCCTGATGTGCATCCCGTCATCATCGGCATCGGTCGCGATAATGATGTTGTTGTACCTCAGGTTCTGGAGGTCGTCCTCTACTCCCAGAGCCGATATGAGCAGGTTGAGCTCGTCATTTTCGGCCACTTTCTTGCGGCTTTCCTTGTAACAGTTTATAGGCTTGCCGCGCAGAGAGAAGACAGCCTGGAAATCGGCATTCCTGGCTTTGGTGATCGTACCGCTTGCGGAGTCTCCCTCTGTAATGAAGATGGATGAGTTCTTGACGCTTTCCTGGTTTTTCTCGGTAATCTTGTCGTTATAGTGGTAACGGCAGTCACGCAGCTTGCGGTTGTAGACGTTTGCCTTGCGGTTGCGCTCGCGCGTCTTCTTCTGGATGCCTGAGATTTCCTCCCTCTCCTGCTGCGACGCCTTTATCTTCTCCTCGATAGCCGGTACAATCTCCTTGTGGATGCGCAGGTAGTTGTCAAGGTTCTTTGCGATGAAGTCGTTGACATAGGTCCTGATGGTCGGTCCGACCTCCGTATGCATGACGCCGTTCTGGTCAGGCTCCTGCTTTTCCCACATGTAGTTGGAGCCGAGCTTGGTCTTGGTCTGGCCTTCGAAGTTGGGTTCCTGGATCTGTATGCTGATGGCGCCGACTATGCCCTGCCTGCAGTCCGAGGGCTCATAGTTCTTCTTGAAGAAATCCTTGAGCGTCTTGGCTATGGCCTCCCTGAAAGCTGCAAGGTGGGTGCCGCCGTCCCTGGTGTTCTGTCCGTTGACGAACGAGGCAATGTTCTCCCCGTAAGAGTTGCAGTGGCTCAGCACCACTTCGATGTCCTCTCCCTCAAGGTGGATGGGAGGGTAGAGCGGAGCCTCCGAGAGATTGTCATTCACAAGGTCGAGAAGGCCGTTCTCCGATTTGTAACTCTGTCCGTTGCAGGTCAGCGTGAGTCCCTTCTTGAGGTACGAGTAGTTCTTCATCATGGACTCGACGTATTCCATATGGTATGCGTACTCGCCGAAAATCAGTGTATCCGGTGTGAAGACTACCAGAGTGCCGTTCTTCTCCCTGGCAGGCTCCTTGCCGCTGCCGGTGAGCTCGCCTCTTGAGAAACTGGCCCAGGAACTCTCTCCGTCCCTGTATGAACATACATAGAAGTCGGAAGACAGCGCGTTCACGGCCTTGGTTCCGACACCGTTAAGCCCGACAGCCTTCTTGAAGGCCTTGTCGTCGAACTTCGCGCCGGTATTGGGAATGCTGACCGCCTTGATTACCGAATCCAGCGGGATGCCTCGGCCGAAATCCCTGACGGTAACCTTGTTCCCGTCTATTCCGATCCTGACTTCCTTGCCGAATCCCATCGAGAACTCGTCTATGGAGTTGTCGACGATTTCCTTGAGAAGCACGTAGATGCCGTCGCCTGGATTGCTGCCGTCACCCAGCCGCCCGATATACATGCCGGGACGCCTGCGGATGTGCTTGAGTCCGACGAGGGTCTTTATGTTGTCGTCAGTGTAGCTGTTCTGTGCCATCATCTTTTCCTCGCACTCTCTTTCTTCACGGTTCCCTTGAGATGGAGGATGACAGGCTTCTTCTGGGCTGATGTATATACAGTCAGGGCCTTGTCGAAAGGATATGGCCCTTCATCGTTCGTGTATGTGGCGGTTACCGTCCCGGTCTCTCCCGGAGCGATAGGCTCTCTGGTCCATGAGACATTGGTGCATCCGCAGCTGGATACCACCGCGTATATGTCCAAGGTGTCGGCAGACTCGTTGGTGAGCGTGAATGTGCAGCTGAGCTCACCGTCGCTCATGCTGACCTCTCCGAAGTCATGGACTGTCTTGTCGAACTTTACCGGTTCAGAGGCGGCGAGCAGAGCCGCCATAAACAATGCGATTATAATTTTCATGATAGGTGCAAAGATACGAAAAATTTGTCTATTTGCTTTTTGTCGCTTACATTTGCAGGACTATATAAAAACTTTTCTATGGCATACAAAATCAATCCGGACACCTGTGTGGCATGTGGAACCTGCCAGGGTGAGTGCCCTTCCGGGGCTATCAAGGAAGGAGACGTATATTCAATCGACCCGAACGTGTGCATCAGCTGCGGAGCATGCGCTGACGCTTGCCCGATGGGGGCTATCTCTCCCGACGAGTAGTAGCCGGACGCGAACTGAAAGGACACCGCATCTTCGGCAGCATTTCCGTCTTTCGCGGACATGAGGCCGAAGGTGTTCTGTTTTTACGTTATATACAACTGATTAAGACTATGGGTATGATGGAGGATTTCAGACTGAAGGTGTTCGTGACTGCCGCAAGGCTCGGGAGCTATACTGCTGCCGCCAGGGAACTCGGGATCTCACAGCCGGCAGTGAGCCAGAACATATGCAATCTTGAGAATTATGTCGGCACCAGGCTGTTCCTTCGCGGCGCCGGCAGGATGGATCTTACCCCGACCGGGAAGAGGCTCCTCGTGCGATGCGAGTCAATTCTGGAAGACTACGCGTGTCTGGACCGGGAGTTCATGGCCCCGGGCAGCATACTGCTCAAGGGAGTGTTTGACGGAAAATCCCGCAACAACATACTGATCTCCGATGGCCGTTTCGCCGATCTTGACGCTCCGGACGACACGAGGGCGGACAGATGCATCGACGCCTCGTCTCTGGCGATCATACCGTCGTTCTTCAATACCCATACCCATGCCGCGATGACCCTTTTGAGGGGGTATGCCGATGACCTGCCGCTTCAGCAGTGGCTTGAAGACCATGTCTGGCCATACGAGGATACCCTGACTCCGGAGGATATCCGGAGGGGCAGCGACATAGCCACGGAAGAGATGCTGGCTTCAGGCAGCACATTCTTTTCTGACATGTATTTCGACATAGAGCAGACCATAGAGAGTGTCGACCAGTCCGGCATGCGCGCTGCCATAGGCATTACCGTAATGGAGAACCATACGAAAGCCGTCGAGGAACAGAAAATGGATTTCGTGCGCAACTGGACCGATCCTACCGGAGGACGTATCAGCCTGGTCATGGCGCCCCATTCTATATATACGGTTGGAGAGAAGAAGCTGCGCAAGAGTGCGGAATTCGCCCGGAAAAAAGGTCTGAAACTTCATATCCACCTGTCCGAAACAGAAAAGGAGGTCAGTGACTGCATGCGTGAGCATGGAATGACGCCGGTCAGGTACCTTGACTCGATAGGCTTTCTCGGGCCTGACGTGATTGCCGCCCACTGTGTGCATGTGGATCGCCAGGAATGGGACATCCTCGCACGCCGCGGGGTCACCGTGTCCCACTGTCCATGTTCGAACATGAAACTCGGCAGCGGCCGCTTCCCCTACGAGATGGCCCTGGAGTCGGGCTGCCGGATAACCATCGGCACCGACGGCGCTTCCTCCAACAGCAACCTCGACATGCTCGAGGAGATGAAGTTCGCGGCTCTGCTTGCCAAGGTCCAGGGTGACACCACACTCGTCCCTGCTGAAGAAGTATTCCGCTGGGCTACCCGGAACGGGGCCGAGGCGTTCGGAATCGATGCCGGCGTCATTGCCAAGGGCAAGCTTGCAGATGCCGTGCTGCTCGATCTCGCCAATCCGCGCATGAAGCCCTGTCACAATCTGATTTCCAATGTGGTGTATTCTGCAGACAGCTCATGCGTAAAGGCCGTGCTGTGTGGCGGAAGGTTCATATTCAACAGGGGTTTGTTGTAAAGGAAAATTCATTATTTTTGCAGCCATTTTTGAGATTTGGAAATGACTGCACAGAACAGAAACACCGCGTTCGGGTATGGAGCCGGAATTGTTGCCGGCATTTCTTACGGGACGAATCCTCTCTTTGCCAGGCCGTTGCTGGACATGGGGATAACCGTTCCGACAATGTTGTTTTTCCGATATCTTATCGCCATGGGTTTCATGGCGGTGCTGATGCTTGCCACGAGGGAGACTTTCAGGATAAGGAAGTCTCAGATCCCCTATATGATTCTTCTCGGGGCCCTGTTCACTATGAGCAGTATTTTTCTGTTCATGTCCTACGAGCATATCCCGTCCGGGCTTGCCACGACTCTGGTGTACCTGTATCCGGTGTTCACGGCGCTTGTGATGGTGCTGCTCAAGGAATATCCGGACTGGAAGGTGTGGCTCAGCATAGTCGTGACTTTCATCGGAGTCGTGATACTCTGTTTCCCCTCGTCTGGCATCAGGCTCGACGTCACGGGGATGGTGCTCGCCGCGGCTAGTGCCCTCAGCTATGCCCTTTATCTGATCGTGATCAACAAGTCACGGAAGATCAGTGACGTATCGGCACATACCATGACTTTCTATTCGTTGGGAGTCGGTTCCGTTATCTTTCTTGCCATAAGGCTGTCTGCCGGCGGGACCATCCTTGAGGGGCTCTCCGGCTTCAAGGTATGGAGCAACATGGCAGGGCTTGCGATAGTCCCTACGATGATTTCACTGCTGACCCTTTCCGTGTCCACACGCAGGATCGGAGCTACCAAGACATCGGTACTGGGCGTCTTCGAACCTTTGACTGCAATTTTGATCGGTGCTGTCGTATTCGGCGAGCCTCTGACCCCGAATATCATTCTTGGGGCAATGATTTGTATCTGTGCGGTAGTATTCATGGTAGCCGCTCCTCACAGGCACTCAGCCGCGGCTTCCGCCTGCTGAACCGCAGTACACAGCGTGCGAGTGAAAAAGATGAGGGTGGCAGGTCCGTCGGGAACCATGCCACCCTCATTGGATTATGTGTCAGCCGCGAAAACGACTACTCGCTTTCAGGCCTCATTACGAGCTCGATGAAGTTGCCTGACTCTACCAGAGTCTTTGCAGCGTCACGCACCATGTCAGGAGTAAGGGCTTTGACGGCCTTTTCGTACTCCGTGTCATAGTCGTCGCCGTACAGGCAGTTGTAGGTCAGGGCGGAATTCCAGTATGAAAGATTCTGTCTTCTCTCCGAGAGAGTTTTCTCCAGGTTCTTCTTTGCCTTGTCGAACATCTCGGCAGTAGGGCCGTCGGCGGCTACTTTCTCGAATTCCTGACGTGCGAGTTTGCGAAGCTGGTCTGCCTGATCCATATTGGTCTGGAAGACAACCTGCAGTGCTGCATTCTCGTGGGGCTCCCTGAGCACGTTGGCATAAGCGCTTGCTCCGTAGGTGCCGCCTTCTTCTTCACGCAGCGTCTCGGTATAGATCATGTTGAGTATGTACGAGAGGGCCTCGTAGTTCACTTCAGCCTGCTCGCTGTAGGGAGTATCGACGTTGTAGACCTGAGCTACCGTGACCATGGGCGTCTCCATCTTTGCCTCGAAGTCATTCACTACCTCTCCTTTGACGAGACCGTCGTTCCTGTATGTCCACTCGGTTGCCTTCTTGCCCTTTGGCAGGGATGCTATGTACTTCTCGACAAGAGGAATCATATCCTCGACCTTGAAGTCTCCGGAGATGATTACAGTCGCGCCGGCCACGTCGCCGAGCAGTGCGCGGTAATTCTTCTCGATTGTCTGAAGGCTGGCCTTCTGCAGCACCTCGTCGCTGATGAGGTTGTGACGCTTATCGTTGTAGGCGGTTTTGTAGAGCTGCTCCTGAAGCTTGTAGTTGGACTGGTCTACGAGATTGGGCAGAACGGCCTTTATCTGGTTGATGCCCTGGTCGTACTCGTTCTGGTCGAAGCGGGGATCAGTGATGAGCAGGTATGTAAGCTGGAAGGCGGTCTCGGCATCCTTTACCGTGCTCGTGGCGCTTACCCCGTGGGTGTATGAGTTGATGAACGGAGATGCTGAGACGTTCTTTCCGGCGAGCATCTTGCTGATGGTCGTCGATGAGAATTCCGAAACGCCGCTGTTCTGAAGGAACAGAGACCAGATGTTGCTCTCGAACGAGTCGATGTCCTCGTCAGAAATAAGGCTCATGCCTCCCTTCTTGTACAGGCGGATATCTATCCTGTCCTTGTTCAGTTCTGAAGGATAGAGGTAGACATTCACTCCGTTGCTGAGTTTGAGGTATGTCGACCCGAGATATGATTCGGCAGTCTTCCTGACCTTTCCCGCTTTGATCGCGGCGGGGTCGAGAAGCTCTTCAGGAATATCCTCGGCATTGTCCTGCTCGAGTTCCGCAAGCCTTACCTTGTCGATGACCTCGAGTATCTGGCTCTCGGTAGGGTGTGACATGCCATCCTTGTCCGGTCCCTCGTAGATCACGACGAGGTTCTCGTCAGTAATGATCTGGGCGAGCACCTGGTTGATCATCTCGGTGGTCAGAACCGGCATGAGCTGCTTCATGAGCTCATATTCGGTCTCGGGATCCATATAGGGCTCATTGTCAAAGAAGTTGTATATGAGCGGATATACGAACTCGCTGTTCTTGCGGGTGGCAGCACTCTTGACGGCAGCCTCGGCATTTGAGAGCAGCTGGGCTTTGGCCCTTTCGATCTCGCTGTCGGTGAAGCCGAAGCGTTTCATCTTCTCGATTTCCGTCATCATGGTCTCGAATGCTTCCAGAGAGGTCTCGGTGTCCTTGCAGTTCACCTGTCCCATAACCACCTCGCAGGTTTCGCATATCTTCCCGAGTCCGAGTCCCGCCGCCACGAAGTTGGCGTTGGGGTCTGCCGCAAGGTCAGTGAACCTTTCGTTCATGACAATGCTGATGATGCTCTTGAGAATCTGGGTCATGTATCCGACAGAGGTGCTGTTGAGCTCCTCGGGAGTGGCTTCGCTCTTCCAGTAGGCCGTGTAGGCGATGCTGCTGGTCTCGGGGTCGGTAACGACTCCGATGACGGGCTCCACGTTGTCCGGAATGGGTATCACGGCCTTGGGCTTGGGATTCTCCTGGGCCGGGATGTCGGCGAAGATGCTCTTTATCTTGGCCTCAACCTCATCGACGTCAACATCGCCGACGACGATAAGGGCCTGCAGGTCCGGGCGGTACCAGGTGTGGTAGAAGTTCACGAGGCTCTCCGGCTTGAAGTTCCTGAGGTTTTCTTCAGTGCCTATGAGGGTCGTTGTCGCATACTTGGTGTCGCCGAAGATGTAGGGCTTGGATTTTTCGTTGATTCTCCATGAGGCGTCGTTGCGCGAGCGCTTCTCTTCGATGATCACCCCGCGTTCCTTGTCTATCTCGGCTGGATCGCAGGTCACGAAGTGGGAGTAGTCGTGCATGATCAGCAGACAGGTGTCAACAACCGTAGGCCTCACGAGGGGAATGTTGTTGAGCAGATAGATTGTCTGCTCGACTCCTGTCGAAGCGTTGACGTTCCCTCCGAAGGAGGCGCCGATACTCTCGAGCCAGTTCAGTATTCCCTTGTCCGGGAAGTTCTTTGTCCCGTTGAAGCACATGTGCTCCAGGAAGTGTGCAAGTCCGTCCTGGTCCGGCTCTTCCTGAAGGGCTCCGACGTTGGTCGCAAGATAGAATTCTGCCCTGTTCTCAGGGTTGGCGTTGTGTCTGATATAGTAAGTCATCCCGTTGTCGAGCTTTCCGACTCGGGTCTCGGGATCATTGGGCAGCTGCGGCAGCTGCATGTCTTGTGCAACAGCCGTGGCCGCGATGCACAGAGTCATCGCAGCCACAAAAAGAAATTTCCTGATATTCATTTAGATATCTGTTTTATGCTTTCCCTGCGAGCTTCTTGTAGGTCTCAAGCCTGAGCTTGGCGAACTCTTCCGTCTTCTGGAGCAGTTCTGCAGCGTTTTCAGGGAACAGCTTGTAAAGTGATGCAAAGCGGACCTCGCCCTTCAGGAAGTCCTGGAACTTGCTCCAGTCCGGTTCCTTAGAGTCGAGTGTGAAGGGGTTCTTGCCCTGCTCCTCGAGAGTGGGGTTGTAGCGGTAGAGATGCCAGTAACCGCATTCTACGGCCAGTTTCTCTTCCTTCTGGCTGAGTCCCATGCCAGCCTTGAGGCCATGGTTGATGCAAGGAGAGTACGCGATGATCAGTGACGGACCGTCATATGCCTCGGCCTCCTTGATGGCGTTCAGGTACTGTACAGGGCTTGCACCCATCGCAACCTGTGCGACATATACGTATCCGTAGCTCATAGCCATCATTCCGAGATCCTTCTTGCGGATCTTCTTGCCGGAAGCCGCGAACTTGGCGATTGCTCCGGCAGGTGTGGACTTGGATGACTGTCCGCCGGTGTTGGAGTACACCTCGGTATCAAGCACGAGCACATTGACGTTCTCGCCGGAGGCAAGCACATGGTCGAGTCCGCCGTATCCGATGTCGTAGCCCCATCCGTCTCCGCCGAATATCCACTGGCTGCGGGCCGGGATGTACTGCTTGAGCTTGAGCAGGGCCTTGCATGAGTCGCAGTCACTGCCTTCAAGCATAGGAACGAGCTTGTCGGTGACTTCGCGTGTCGTTGCGTAGTCGTTGCGGTTGGCAAGCCACTTGGCGAAGAGTTCCTTCATCTCGTCCGTGCACTTGTCGCATCCGGAAGCCTTTTCCATCAGGGAAGCGACAGTCTGGCGTATCCTGTCGGAGCCGACGTGCATTCCGAGGCCGAATTCGGCATTGTCCTCGAACAGGGAGTTCTGCCAGCTCGGGCCGTGTCCGTGAACATCGGTGCAGTAGGGAGATGCAGGGAACGAAGCTCCGTAGATTGAAGAGCATCCCGTCGCGTTGGCAATCATCATGTGGTCGCCGAACAGCTGGGTGATGTTCTTGATGTAAGGGGTCTCGCCGCATCCGGCGCATGCTCCGGAGAACTCGAACAGCGGCTGGGCGAACTGTGAATTCTTCATGTTGGACTTGGGATCGAACGGAGTCTTGTATCCGACCTTGGCGTTGAGGTAGTCGAAGTTTGCCTGTTCGTCAGTATTGTCGATATAGGGTGCGAGGCTCAGTGCCTTGTCCTTTGCGAGACATACGTCGACGCAGTTGCCGCAGCCCGTACAGTCTGCCACGGATATCGAGATCGCAAACTTGTAGTCCTTGAGGTTTGCCTTGCCGTCAGCAAGCTTGATGGTCTTGGGAGCCGAAGCCGCCTCTTCTGCGGTAAGCAGGAACGGACGGATTGCAGCATGAGGGCAGACGAAAGCACAGGTGTTGCACTGTATACATTTCTGGGGATCCCATACGGGTACATTGACTGCGACGCCGCGTTTTTCATATGCGGCAGTTCCTGCAGGCATGGTTCCGTCCATGTAGGGGAGGAATGCGCTGACGGGAAGGGAGTCTCCGCACTGGGCGTTGACCACGTCGGCTATTTCCTTTACAAAAGGAGTGGCGAGCCGGCCTGCATTGTGGTTGATGAACTTGGCGTTGATGCTTGCCCACTCGGCAGGAACCTTGACCTCGACGTATTCGCCGCCGCGGTCGATTGCCGCGTAGTTCATGTTGACCACGTTCTCGCCCTTCTTGCCGTATGACTTGAGTGCTGCGTCCTTCATGTACTTGACGGCGTCGTCAACGGGGATTATTCCGCTGATGCGGAAGAATGCGCTCTGAAGTATTGTGTTGGTGCGGCCACCGAGTCCTATCTCTGCGGCTATCTTTGTGGCGTTGATGATGTAGAATCTGATCTTCTTGCGTCCGATGACGGCCTTTACGAAGTCAGGAAGCCTCTTGACTGTCTCTTCCTCGTTCCAGAGGGAGTTCAGAAGGAAGCTGCCCCCTTCCTTTATGCCCTTGAGCACGTCATACTTCTCGAGGTATGAAGGGACGTGGCATGCCACGAAGTCCGGTGTGTTGACAAGGTAAGGAGCCTTGATGGGAGCCTTGCCGAACCTGAGGTGAGAGCAGGTGTATCCGCCGGATTTCTTTGAGTCGTAGTCGAAGTATGCCTGGCTGTACAGGTCAGTGTGGGTTCCGATAATCTTGATGGTGTTCTTGTTGGCACCTACGGTTCCGTCGGAACCGAGTCCGTAGAACTTGCATTCTGTGGTGCCCTTCTTCACGATTGAAACCTCAGCCTTGGTGGGCAGGCTCTTGAAGGTGACGTCATCGAGTATGCCGATGGTGAAGTCTCCCTTGGGATCCTTGCGCTCGAGATTGTCGAATACCGCAATGATCTGGGCGGGGGTGGTGTCCTTTGATGAAAGACCGTAGCGTCCTCCGATTACGAGGGGAGCGTTCTCCTTGCCCTGGAACAGAGCCTTGACATCAAGGAAGAGAGGCTCTCCGAGTGCTCCCGGTTCCTTCGTCCTGTCGAGGACTGCGATTTTGCGCACGCTCTTGGGGAGAACCTTGAGGAGATATTTCTCGGAGAAAGGACGGTAGAGGTGAACGGTGATCACGCCGTATTTGCGTCCGTGCTCGGAGAGGTAGTCGACGGTCTCCTTTATCGTCTCGGTGACGGATCCCATGGCGACGATGATGCATTCTGCGTCCTTGTCTCCATAGTATTCGAACGGGCGGTACTGGCGTCCGGTAAGTTCCCCGATCTCTCCCATGTAGCGGGCCACGATGTCGGGAACAGCATCATATACTCCGTTGCGGGATTCGACTGCCTGGAAGTATACGTCTCCGTTCTGTGCGGTACCCCTTGTCACGGGCGCCTCGGGATTGAGTGCGCGGGCCCTGAAGTTCTCAAGAGCCTTCTCGCTTACCATTGACTTGAGGTCGGCCTCGTCTATCGCCTCGATTTTCTGTATCTCGTGAGAGGTGCGGAATCCGTCGAAGAAATGGAGGAAAGGCACTGAAGCCTTGATTGCGGAGAGATGTGCAACCGCAGCCAGGTCCTGTGCCTCCTGGACTGACCCTGAAGCAAGCATGGCGAAGCCGGTCTGCCTGCAGGCCATTACATCCTGGTGGTCACCGAAGATGGACAGGGCGTGGGATGCGAGAGCGCGGGCGGAAACATGGAATACCGCAGGGAGCATCTCGCCGGCAATCTTGTACATGTTGGGGATCATCAGGAGCAGTCCCTGAGATGCCGTGAAGGTCGTCGTGAGCGCACCTGCCTGCAGTGATCCGTGAACTGCTCCGGCAGCTCCGGCCTCGCTCTGCATTTCGGTGACCTTTACGGTTTCACCCCACAGATTCTTCTTTCCGTGAGCGGCCCACTCGTCAACATTCTCGGCCATGGTCGATGACGGTGTGATCGGGTAGATGGCGGCGTGCTCGCTGAACAGATACGCTATGTTCGATGCAGCCTGGTTGCCGTCACAGGTGATGAATTTCTTTTCTTTAGACATGTTTAGCAATTATTTGGTTTTAGTTTGATATGTCTGGACGAAGATTTTATCCATTAAAATCCATTATAAAACATAATTATTACAAATATAGTCAAAAATGACTAATTTTGATTTAAAATCCTGAAAACACACACCATTATTATGCCAAAGATTGTATGTGACGACAAAATTCCGTTCCTGAAGGGAGTGTTCGAACCATGGGCTGATGTAGTGTATCTGCCGGGAAGCGCCGTCACCAGAGACGACGTCATGGACGCCGACGCTCTTGTGACCCGTACGAGGACCCGTTGCGATTCTTCCCTGCTCGAAGGGACGAGGGTCAGGATAGTGACGTCTGCCACAATCGGTTATGACCATATCGACACGGAATGGTGCAGTGAGCACGGGGTGAGGTGGACCAATGCTCCCGGGTGCAATGCCGGATCTGTGGAACAGTATGTGTGTTCCGTGCTGTGTGTGCTTTCGGAGCGTTACGGCATCAATCTGTCTGAGACAGTCCTCGGCGTGGTCGGCGTCGGGAACGTCGGGCGCCGGGTGGCGGCGGCAGGACGGGCGCTGGGCATGCAGGTGCTCCTGTGCGATCCTCCGAGGGAGAGAAGGGAAGGCGGCGGATTTGTCAGCCTCGAGAGGATCGTGTCATCGTGCGGCATAATAAGTCTGCACGTGCCCCTGACACGGGAGGGGGAGGACCGTACATGGCATCTTTTCGACAAGGAGATGTTCTCCCGGATGAGGCCGGACCAGATTCTCATCAACAGTTCGCGCGGGCAGGTCGTTGACTGTGACGAACTGAAACGTGTCCTGGCCGGAGGCCGGATAAGGGCTGCCGTGCTTGATGTGTGGGAGGGCGAGCCCGGAATCGACAGGGAACTGCTCTCGCTCGTCGAGATAGGGACGCCGCACATCGCAGGATACAGCGCCGACGGAAAGGCTGCCGGGACCGCCGCCGCAGTGCATGCTGTCTCGGAGGTCCTCGGACTCCCTCTCCTGCAGTGGAGACCTTCGGAGATTCCGCGTCCGCTTCAGAGCAGTATCTTCTGCCCGGTATGTCAGGGAATGTCGCCGCAGCAGATTGTCTCGCAGGCTGTCCTCCATTCGTATGATGTGCGGCGCGACAGCGAGGCTCTGAAAAAATCCCCCGGGCTTTTTGAAAAGCTCAGGGGAGACTATCCTGTCCGAAGAGAACCTCAGGCCTTTACCGTGAGGCTCGAGGCCGGAGAGTGCGGCTGTGCGGCCACATGTCTTTCGGCTCTGGGGTTCAGGCTTGACCTATCGTGACGTCTGCGCCGATGGATGAACTTATGCGCTTGACAAGGCCCTGGAGGACGTTGCCCGGGCCGAGTTCAAGGAAGTTGTCGGCTCCGTCGGCTATCATCCTCTTTACGGTCTGGGTCCACTTCACGGGTGAGGTGAGCTGGCGCAGAAGGTTTTCCTTTATGGTCTGAGGGTCCGTTTCGGGACTCGCGGTGACGTTCTGGTAGATGGGGCAGAACGGTGCCTTTACGGTCGTAGCCTCGATGGCCTTTGCGAGTTCGGCCCTGGCCGGTTCCATCAGGGGTGAGTGGAAAGCTCCTCCGACACTCAGAGGCAGTGCCCTCTTTGCTCCTGCCGCCTTCATGGCCTCGCAGGCTTTCTCTACGGCGTCTTTCTCGCCGGAGATCACTACCTGTCCGTCGCTGTTGTAGTTTGCCGCGATCACCATGCCGTCGACTCCGGCGCAGATTCTCTCTACCGTTTCATTGTCGAGGCCGATAATGGCCGCCATCGAGCCGGGAGTCGCCTCGCAGCACTTCTGCATCTGTGCAGCACGCGTGGCCACGAGCCTGAGCGCGTCTTCGAATCCGACTGCGCCGCAAGCTACCAGGGCGGAGAACTCACCCAGAGAATGGCCTCCCACCATGTCTGGCTTTGGAAGGTCTTCCCTGCAGAGGGCTATGCAGACTGAATGCAGGAATACAGCCGGCTGGGTGACGTTCGTGGCGCGAAGATCTTCTGCGCTGCCCGTGAACATCACGTCGGTGATTCTGAATCCTAGAATATCGTTGGCCTTTTCCATGAGGTCCCTTGCCTTGCTGCTGGAGTCATACAGGTCTTTCCCCATTCCGGAGAACTGGGCTCCCTGACCGGGAAATACGAAAGCTGTCTTCATAATTTGATAATTTTTCTGCAAAAATAGGAAATTATTGGTACATTTGCAGAATGTAGGCCCCCTTAGTTTAATGGATAAAATTTAGGATTCCGGTTCCTACGATAGGCGTTCGATTCGCCTAGGGGGTACAATTGACACTGCCGCATATTATGAAGAGCCTTGAAGAAAGCAGGAATACCATCAACGAGATTGACGCCAGGATCGCACGCCTGTTCGAATTGCGCATGCGGGAGTGTGCTTCGGTAGCGGAATTCAAGCGCCAGAAGGCTCTTCCGGTTGCGGACCCTGCGCGGGAGGAAGAAGTCCTGCGCGTGAATTCGTCTCTTGTCGAGGATGATACCGTTCGGGAATACTATGTCAGTTTCGAACGCGAGGTCATGTCTCTCTCCAGAAAGTACCAGGAGCGCCTGCTGGGCGGAATGAAAGTAGCCTGCTGCGGGGTCGAGGGTGCCTTTGCGGATGCCGCCGTAAGAAAAATGTTCCCCGGTGCGGGCGTGGTGTTCTTCAATGACTTCGCCAGGGCGTACAGGGCATGTGAGGAAGGCGAGTGCGACTCGGTAGTGCTGCCCATAGAGAACAGCTATGCGGGCGAGGTCTCTTCCGTGACTGACCTTATGTTCTCCGGCTCGCTTTTCGTGAACCAGGTTGTCCAGATCGAGGCTGTCCAGAATCTTCTGGGATGTCCGGGCTCCACCAGGGAGAGCATTACGGACGTGGTAAGCCATCCTCAGGCCCTTTCCCAGTGCGCTGACTACATACGCAGCCGCGGCCTGGTGCAGCACGGCTACCACAACACGGCGGCAGCAGCCAAGATGGTTGCTGAGAGGAAGGATCCGACGCTCGGCGCGATTGCGAGCGAAGAGTGTGCAAGGCTGTATTCGCTTGAGGTGCTTGACCGGCACATCAATGCTGCGAGCATGAACACGACCCGCTTCGCGGCATTCAGCAGATCCATGAACACCGATACTTCCAAGCGCAGCCTGGACAGCCATTTCATCCTGATGTTCACTGTCAGGAACGAAGCCGGGTCGCTTGCCAAGACCCTGAACATCATTGGGGCCCACGGCTACAACATGAGCTGTCTGAGGTCACGTCCGATGAAGAATCTCATGTGGAACTATTATTTTTACCTGGAACTGGACGGCAATGTCGACACTTCCGAGGGCAGGAGCATGATGCTCGAACTCGGGACAATCTGCGAAAGGCTCAAGCTGGTCGGTTCTTTCTGACATTACCGACCCATGAAGAACAGCTTTGGCAACAGTGTACAGCTCACAGTATTCGGCGAGAGTCACGGCCCGGCGATAGGTGTCGTGCTGGACGGTCTTGCTCCCGGCATCAGGGTTGACAGGGATTTTATCGCCAGTCAGCTGTCACGGCGCCGTCCCTACGGCCCGACCGACACGCCGCGTGTGGAGAAGGACGAATATTCGATCCTGAGCGGTGAGCGCGGGGGTTTCACTACCGGAACCCCGCTTACCATAGTCATACCGAACTGCAATGTCCGCAGTTCCGACTATCCGGACGGGATAGCGAGGCCCTCGCATGCCGACTATGCCGCGCGCATGAAATACCACGGCTTCGAGGACACCAGGGGAGGCGGGCATTTTTCCGGCAGGGTGACGGCCGGGATAGTCGCCGCCGGGGCCATATGCATCGCTGCCTTGCGCGGCAAGGGCATACGGCTTGCAACCCATATTCTCAGCTGTGCAGGAATCCTCGACAGGGGCTTCAGCGGGAGCGTCGATGAAATCGAGACTGTCGAGAGCCGGAATTTCCCGGTGCTGTCGGCCGAGGCAGAAGAGCCGATGAGGGAAAGAATACTGGAGGCACGGCGCGACGGGGACTCGGTGGGCGGCGTCGTGCAGACTTGCATAACCGGTCTTCCTGCCGGAGTCGGGGAGCCGTGGTTCGATTCGCTCGAGTCTCTTCTCTCTCATGCCGTCTTCTCGATAGGCGGTATCAAGGGGATAGAGTTCGGCAGCGGATTCGCGATGGCTTCCATGCGTGGTTCAGAGGCTAACGACCCGCTTCGCATGAGCGGAGGCAGTGTGGTTACCGAGACAAACCACAACGGGGGCATCAACGGCGGAATATCAAACGGAATGCCTGTGATATTCGACATGGCCGTGAAGCCGACTCCGTCGATATCGAGGCTTCAGAAGAGCATAGACATGTCCTGCTGGGCTGACGCTGACCTGAAGCTTGCCGGCAGGCATGACCCGGCGATAGTGCGCAGGATCTGCGTCGTCGTCACAAGTGTCGTGGCAGTGACGCTTTGTGACGCGCTTTCTCTGCGCTATGGGACGGACTGGCTTGCGGAAAAGCGATGAGCGGCGGGTTTGACAGGGACAGGAAAGTCCTGATTGTTGGCCTGGGCCTTATGGGCGGCTGCTATGCGCAGGCGCTCAGCCGGGCTGGATATGAGGTCGGAGGAATTGACATTGACAGTTCCGCAGTGGAGTTTGCAGTGTCCCACGGTCTGGTGCGGGAGGCCAGGACCACCGTCGATGCAGGATTCGTCAGCCGGTATGACACCGTGGTCTTTGCTCTGTATCCGCGGATTTTCGTGTCCTGGATACGGCAGTACCAGGACTGCCTTGCTCCGGGAACTCTGATCACTGACGTGACGGGAATCAAGACGTCCCTGCTCGACAGGCTGCTCCCCGTGCTGCGCAAGGACATCAGTTTCGTGCCGGCGCATCCTATGGCGGGAAGGGAAGTCAGCGGAATCGAGAACAGCGACTGTTCGATATTCAGGGAAGCCAATTTCATAGTGATCCGGCTGCCGGACTCGGACGAGAGCGCGGTGCGTGCCGTCGAGTCGATGGCGGAGGTCATGGGTTTCAGAAAGATCTCCCGCCTCAGTCCCGAGGAGCATGACGAGATGATAGGTTTCCTTTCACAGCTGACGCACTGCATAGCCGTGTGTCTGATGACATGCAAGGATTCCTCGCATCTTGTGGACTATACCGGTGACTCGTTCAGAGACCTGACGAGGATAGCCAGGATCAACGATGAGATGTGGAGCGAGCTTTTCGTTGACAACAAGCGGGAACTGCTTGCACAGATGGACCTTTTCATGGACAGGTTCGGGCATCTGAGGGATGCGCTATCAAGGGAGGACGTCGGTGCGATGAAGGAGATGATGCGGTTGTCGACCGAGAGGCGGGCCCTGTTCGACAAGCGGAAATGACAGAAAACAACTGAGGAGAATACAGTATGAACATGATTTTCAAGCGCAAGCTGATAATTCCACAGGAGATCAAGGAGATGTATCCGGTGTCTTCCCGTGGCGCGCTTGCCAAGAAGAATAATGACGAAGCCATTGCGGATGTGTTCACCGGCAAAAACGACCGTCTGCTGCTGGTGATAGGCCCCTGTTCTGCGGACAGGGAGGATGCCGTCATTGACTACATATCGCGTCTGCGGGAGGTCCAGGAGAAGGTCAAGGACAAGATAGTCATCATTCCGCGCATCTATACCAACAAGCCCCGCACGAACGGAACAGGGTACAAGGGCATGCTTCACCAGCCTGACCCGAAGGCCGATTCCGACATGCTCAAGGGGCTCATATCGATACGCAAGCTGCACATGAGAGCCCTGAACGAAACCGGGTTCTCCTGCGCGGACGAGATGCTCTATCCTGAGAACCACAAGTACCTCTCGGACCTGCTGTCGTATGTCGCTGTGGGGGCGCGTTCCGTTGAGGACCAGCAGCACCGGCTGACGGCAAGCGGCCTGGATGTCCCCGTCGGCATGAAGAACCCGACCGGAGGAAACCTGTCGGTAATGATGAACGCTCTGCACGCGGCCCAGAGCCCGCAGACTTTCATATACCGCAACTGGGAGGTGGAGAGCAAGGGCAACCTGCTATGCCATGCCATACTAAGGGGATATGTCGATGCAAGGGGGAACAGCCATCCGAACTATCATTACGAGGACCTGGAGATACTCTGTGACCTGTATGCGGAGAGCGGTCTGGCCAATCCGGCGGTCATAATCGACACCAACCACGCCAATTCAGGCAAGAAGTACCTCGAACAGATAAGGATCTCCAAGGAGGTGCTGCACAGCACGCGATGCAATCCGGACATCTTCAGGCTTGTCAAGGGCCTGATGATAGAGTCCTACATCGAGGACGGCTGCCAGAAGGCCGGTGAGGGAATCTACGGCAAGTCTATCACAGATCCCTGCCTGGGATGGGAGAAGACCGAGAGACTGATATACGAACTTGCAGAACTGAGGTGAAATGTTCAAACTTGGAATCATAGGTGCCGGCTGGATTGCCGACAAGATGGCGGAGGCTCTCGCCCCTCTGCAAGACTGCTGCGTATGGGCGATAGGTTCGAGAAGCCTCGAGAAGGCGGAGAGCTTCGCCCGCAGGTGGAATGTCCCGCGTGCATACGGAAGCTACGAGGACCTGGTGTCGGATCCGGAAGTCGACCTTGTCTATGTGGCGACTCCCCACTCGCACCACTACCAGCATGCCATGCTGGCCCTCGAGCATTCAAGACCGGTGCTGGTCGAGAAGGCGTTCACTGCCAATGCCGGCCAGGCCGCAAGGCTTCTTGACTATGCCCGCTCCAGGGGACTTTTCATCACGGAAGCCATCTGGACAAGGTACATGCCTCTCTCCCGCAAGGTCAGTGAATTGCTGGAGAGCGGGATAATAGGCGAGCCACGAGTGCTTACCGCGACGCTCTGCTACATGATGGAGCACAAGGAGCGAATAGTCCGTCCGGAACTTTGCGGAGGCGCGCTCCTGGATCTGGGGGTGTATGCCCTGAACTTTGCCAGGATGTATTTCGGCACTGACATAGAGAAGACTGTAAGCAACGTTCTGATGGGGCCTACGGGGGTCGACTTGCATGAGTGCATATCGCTGACCTATTCAGGTGGCCGCATGGCGAATCTCCAGGCGGGCGCCCTGTGTCTGAACGACCGGCAGGGTATAATCAGCGGCACCGAAGGGTATCTCAGAGTCGACAACATCAACTGCCCGGAACTTGTCGAGGTCTGGAGGGATTACCGTCTCGTGGAGAGGATAACACGTCCTGCGGACATGGTCAACGGCTATGAATACGAAGTGCTGGAATGCATGAGGTGCATTGCCGGGGGGCTTGTCGAGTCTCCGATGATGCCTCATGCCGAGACTCTGTCCGTAATGCGCCAGATGGATGCTCTGCGCAGGGAATGGGGCGTGACTTATCCTATGGACGAAGTGCAGGACATACGTCAGAATTGAGAGTTTTTCTTTAACAGCGGATACAGCAATGAAGGATTTCAGTTATTATGCCCCGACTCAGGTCGTTTTCGGCCGCGGCACGGAGGATCAGGTGAGTGATCTGATAAGAAAATATGGAGGAAGCAAGGTCCTTGTCCACTATGGCGGCGGAAGTGCCGTGCGGTCCGGCCTTCTGTCACGCATCACGGCAGGGCTCGAGGCTGCCGGAATCGCTTATGTGACTCTCGGAGGAGTCGTGCCGAACCCAAGGCTCAGCATGGTCCGCAGAGGTATCGGACTGTGCCGGGAGCAGGGAGTCGATTTCCTGCTCGCTGTCGGCGGTGGGTCTGTCATCGATTCGTGCAAGGCGATCAGCATGGGGGTGCCATATGAGGGTGATGTCTGGGACTTCTACGCCGGGAAGGCAAAGCCTTCCGAGTGGCTGCCAGTGGGATGCGTACTCACTCTTCCTGCATCGGGGAGCGAGATGAGTGACAGCAGCGTGATAACCAATGACGACGGAGGAATAAAGAAAGGCTTCAATACGGACGGGTACCGGTGCAGGTTCGCTGTCATGGACCCGGAACTGACATATACCCTTCCCGCATGGCAGACCGCATGCGGCGCGGTGGACATAATGATGCATACGATGGAGAGGTATTTCTCCAAGGATGACGACATGGCGGTCACGGACGCTCTTGCCGAAGGGTTGCTGCGCACCGTGCTGAGCGTTGCCCCGAAAGTGCTTGCCCAGCCACGCAGCTATGTCCTGCGTTCCCAGCTCATGTGGGCAGGCAGCCTCTCGCACAACGGCCTGACGGGCTGCGGTACGACAGGGGACTGGGCGACGCACAAGCTTGAGCATGAGCTCAGCGGAATGTTCGATGTCAGCCATGGAGCCGGCCTTGCAGCACTGTGGGGAAGCTGGGCAAGGTATGTCAGGAAGGAGAACATGTCGCGCTTCGTGCGTTTTGCGGTAAACGTCATGGGGGTCGAACAGGATTTCCGTTCTCCGGAAGCGACGGCGGAGGCTGGAATATGCGCTCTCGAGGATTTCTTCCGCTCATTGGGCATGCCGGTCAGCATTCACGAGCTGACGGGCAGGGAGATAACGGATGCGGAGATTGCCGAGATGGCTGACAAGTGCAGCGGCTGGGGCACCATGTCTGTCGGAAGCCTGATGAAGCTCTCGCGATCCGACATGGAGAACATATACCGGATGGCAAGATAGGAGGGCATTATGATATTCTATTATTCCGGATGCGGTAACAGCCGTTTTGTCGCAGGGAGGCTTGCAGACAGCCTTGGAGAGAAGCTTGTGTTCATCCCTGATGCAGAAAGAAAGGGGGAATACTCCTGGACTCTGCAGGAGGGCGAGCGTCTGGGATTTGTATGCCCGGTGTACTGCTGGGCTCCGCCGCGCCTTGTGCTGGACTTCCTCAGGAAGCTTTCCGTTTCCGGCAGGCCAGGCTACTGTTTCCTTGTGTTGACATACGGTGACAGCGCCGGGTTCTCGACCCGAGTCTTCCGCAAGGCTCTCTCTGGCATCGGGCTTTCCCTTGACGCTGCGTTCGGAGTGGTTATGCCTGAGACTTATGTCAATCTCAGAGGAATGGAACTCGACTCTGCTTCCGAAGCCAGAGCCAAGGTCATCAAGGCCGCCGGCGAACTGCCGCGCATAGCAGGGCAGATAATGGAAGAAAAGCGTACTGATGAGGTCTTCATGGGGAAAGCGGCATGGCTCAACACATATTTTGTAAGGCCGTTCTTCTACCGCTTTCTTGTGACAGACAGGCCGTGGCACGTCACTGACGCATGCACGGGCTGCGGCCTGTGCGCGAAGGTGTGCCCGCTTGACAACATCAGGATCGAGAACGGACGCCCGAAGTGGCTGGGACATTGCACGACCTGCGATGCCTGCTATCACAACTGTCCGGTGAATGCCATACGGTTCGGGAAGGCTACGGAAGGCAAGGGCCAGTACGACTTCAGGAAAGCGACTGAATTCTGACATGCCTGCTCCTGCCATCATACGGGAGCCCTCATCGGGGAAACGGCCGGATCCGGACTTTGCCGTCCTGTTCCGTTCCGGTGACTATGACGCACTTGTCCGCAAGGCTCTGCCTCTTGCTGCCGGTGATTCCGTCGCGGCGAGATATCTTGTCTGGACTGTCTGCGAGTATGCGAATCCTTTTGTCTTTGGCAGTGACACTGTCGGCCTCATCGAGGCCGCTGCGGTGGGAGGGGATCCTTATGCCCTCCTGGCAAAAGGGTGCTTTGAACTTTACACACAGCCCCATTCCGATTCGTGTTCCGTTGCCGCTGAATGCTTTTCCAGAGCGCTCGGCCTCGGTGTGCAGGAAGCCGGAGTGGCTCTTGCGCAGATGTGCCGCAGAGGTGAACTTGGAACTGTTGACGCCCTTCGTGCAGAGTCGCTGATGTCCGATGCCAGGGAGCATGGTTGCGGGTTCGCGTTCCGTACGGAACTCAGGGACATGGTGTTCGGCCGTCCGTGGCTGGAGGCTGATCCCGGGGAGGCTCTCCGTCAGGCTGGAGAGCTGGCGGAAGGCGACCCGGAGAATCCGTGGTGGCCGTATATTCAGGGCTGTGCACAGCGAGAGTGCGGCAGCCTGTCGTCTTCGGCCGGATATTTCGGCAAGGCGGCCGGACTCGGGCTCAGGGTGGCATGGGGTGACCTGGCCGTGGCTCTCTCACATGATGACTCGTTCCGCCTGACGGACAGGGACCTGTTTCTGGAGACTCTTTCCCGCGGCGCCGGCCTTGAGGACCACTCATGCCTGTTCCTGCTTGCGATGTACGGGATAGAAGGCTTCGAGAACTTGCCAGCGAGTGAAAGGGCGGAAGCGTCCCGGCAGTTTGTGTCCGCTCTTGAAAAGGCATGCTCCAGAGGTTCCCTGGCTGCGGCCGAAGTGCTTGGCGATGTCTTCCTCGAGGGCCGATACGGGGTCGGGCGCGACATTCATGCGGCATGGACATGGTATTGCCGCGGAGCTGCTCTTGCCAATGATTCCTGTTACAGCAGCATGTTCGACATGGTGCGCGGAGGACTTGTCGAGAAAGATCTGGGCTTCAGGGACATGTGCGCGCTGCAGGGGGCACGTCTGGGTAACAGGAAAATGCTCTCCGAAACTGTAGTGGCATACAGCCAGGGCAGGCTGTCGGAATATGCGGACGAGATAGAGAGCCTTTATGCCCCGGTCTTCGATTCGCCGGACGGGGACGGAGCGGACGATATCCCTGACGATGACGGACGGTATGACGCATATGCATGAAAACAATGGAAAAGGATATTGAAAGAACAACTCCGGACAGCATAGTCGTGCATGGTGCACGCGTCCACAACCTGAAGAACATCGACGTCCGCGTGCCGCTCGGCAAGATTGTCGGGATAGCCGGGGTCTCCGGCTCCGGAAAGTCTTCTCTGGCCCTTGGAGTACTGTATTCCGAGGGGTCCAGGCGCTATCTCGAGTCGTTGTCAACGTATACCCGGCGCCGCATGACCCAGGCGGCCAGAGCGGATGTCGACGAGGTGCTCTATGTGCCGGCTTCCCTTGCGATGCACCAGCGTCCGGGGATTCCCGGAATACGCAGCACTTTCGGTACCGGCACCGAACTTCTTAACTCTCTGAGGCTGCTGTTCTCGCGTGTCGCAAGCCACAGGTGTCCGAACGGGCACTATGTCGAGCCGTCGCTGCTCGTCGCTGCGGGCAAGGAACTGGTCTGCCCTGAGTGCGGGGCACATTTCTTCGCTCCTTCGGCTGAGGAACTGTCTTTCAACAGCCAGGGAGCCTGTCCTTCATGTGAAGGAACGGGATTCGTGCGCCGGGTTGACGAGTCCACTCTGGTGCCTGACGAGAACCTGAGCATCGACGAGGGGGCCGTGGCACCGTGGAATACTCTCATGTGGTCGCTGATGACCGACGTGTGCCGCGCAATGGGCGTAAGGACGGACGTGCCTTTCAACCGTCTGACCCCGCGGGAGAGGGACATCGTCTTTCACGGTCCGGCTGAAAAGAAACATATATTCTACAAGTCCAAGACCACGAACCAGGCAGGAGAACTTGACTTCACCTATTACAATGCCGTGTATACGGTCGAGAATGCCCTTGCAAAGGTGAAGGACGAGAAAGGGATGAAGAGAGTCGAACGCTTCCTGAAGACCGAGGAATGTCCGGACTGCGGCGGATCACGTCTGAGTGAGGCGGCGAGGGCTCCGCGTGTCATGGGAATCTCGCTTGCTGACGCCTGCCGCATGACCCTGTCGGAACTGGTCGGGTGGGTGAAGAAGGTGCCGGCATCTCTGCCTGAACAGATGCGCCCGATGGCCGTTAACATCTGCGAGTCGCTGCTGGATGCATCCCGCCGGCTGCTCGACCTCGGAGTCGGGTATCTTTCGCTTGATCGTGCCGCATCGACGCTTTCTACCGGAGAAAGGCAGCGCATGCAGCTTGCGCGCGCGGTGAGGAACCGGACGACAGGGGTCCTGTATGTGCTTGACGAACCTTCGATAGGTCTTCACCCTGCCAACATTGAGGGACTTGCGGGCGTTATGGAGGACCTTGTCTCTGACGGCAACTCGGTGGTGCTGGTCGACCATGACATACAGATACTGCGCAAGGCCGGCCATTTCATAGAACTCGGGCCCGGTGCCGGTTCGTCCGGAGGACGTGTCATAGCCGAAGGGTCCCTTGCCGACATCATGCTAAATCCGGAATCGAAGATAGGACCCTACCTGTCAGGGAAGGCGGAGATCCTGGCACGGAACCTCTGTGACTCCGACCATATGTTCGATCTCGGCAGGATACATCTGTCGACCGGGGCCATCCATACCGTCAGGCCGCTCGAAGTGGACATCCCCAAGGGACGGCTGACGGTCGTGACCGGTGTCTCCGGTTCCGGCAAGACCACGCTCGTGCTTGAAAGCCTTATCCCGGCCATAAGGTCAGTGACCGAGCATTCGGCCATGCCGGAGCATGTGCACGGGGTGGAGACTTCGGGCATAAGGCATGTAAAGCTGATAGACGCGTCTCCGATCGGGCAGAATGTGCGTTCGACGGTGGCGACCTATGCCAATGTACATGACGAACTCAGAAAAGTGTACTCGAAACTTCCAGACGCCAGGAAGATGGGCTTCAGGGACGGAGACTTCTCATACAACACCGGGCGTCTGCGCTGTCCCGAATGCGACGGGACAGGAGTGATAAGCCTTGACGTGCAGTTCCTGCCGGACGTTGACATCCCGTGCCCCGCGTGCCGCGGGTCGAGGTATTCGCGGACTGCCTACCTTGTCAGAAGAGAGAACGGGGCTGGAGAGTTCCATTCGCTTCCGGAACTCATGGCGATGGACGTCAACGACGCTCTTGCGGCGTGCGCTGACCTGAAGACCGTCAGCCAAAGACTCAAGGTGCTCCGGGATCTGGGTCTTGGATACCTTACTCTCGGGGAACAGACTCCCGGACTTTCAGGAGGCGAGGCGCAGAGGCTCAAGCTGGCAAGCGAGATGGGGCGCGGTCAGGACGACACTATGTTCGTTTTCGACGAGCCTACGATAGGCCTGCATCCCAGTGACGTTCAGACTCTGCTCAGGGTTTTCCAGAGGCTGGTGGACCAGGGGGCGACGGTAGTCGTCATCGAACATGACCTGGACGTGATGAGAAATGCCGACTATATCATAGACATGGGGCCTGGTGGAGGATCGGAAGGCGGCAGGGTCGTGGTTGCCGGGACTCCCGTGCAGGTCGCCGCATGCAGTGAGAGCGTTACCGGGAGGTATCTTTCCGGCTGCTGACGCTTTTTGCATTAGTGAGTTATTATTGCTACATTGGCCAAAACTCTGTGTTATGGCCATTTTTGACTTTCTGAAGAAGGGACCCGAGTATGTGGTCGAGGATGTGGATTTCCATGGAGGTGCGAGCTCTTCTGACCGGGGAAAGAAGCAGTACGGCGACAGGATTGACCGCGGATCAATGTATGTTTTCCCCCGTCTTCACATGCAGGTGGACAGGACGGGCGATTTCCACTGGTATGTCAGGATCGTCAGCCCCAAGGCGAAATGGGTGCAGGGCAAAGACATGCCGGAGGGCTATGCGGCGGAGTACTCTGGAACTATCCCAAGGGACGGTAAGATTTTCCTCGAATGCCCTGGAATAGTCTGTGACGACAGGTATCTCACATACGGGTCCTGGCATTTCTTCCTTATGGATGAACAGGACAACATACTGGTTTCCAAGTCTTTCTATATAGATGATCCCGAGCAGCTCGCAAGGCTGGGCGGTTATATACGCATCTCTTCCCTGCTGTTCTCGGATTCTGACGCCGGGCCCTGGCTGCAGGCGGACCAGACAAGATTCAACTCGGAAATGGCATATCTGTACTGCCGTGCGGAGTATGCAAGGTACGGACAGTGGGACGGGGAGCGGGACATAACCCTGGATGTTGAGGTCGTCAAGCATGGCAGGCAGGTCACGGGTTTCAGCAAGGACGTTACCGTAAAGTCCGGAGGCGGGACAATTGAATTCGGAGGATGGGGGACCGAGTCCGCAGACTGGTACTCTCCCGGAGAGTATGAATACCGGATATTGTTTGAAGGCAGCCTGCTGCGCAGCTCGAAACTCAACGTCCTCAGGAGCCTCAAGGATGACAGGTACCTGCTTGTTGAAAAATACGGATTCTCTACCTCGGAAGTCCTGGATGCCGCCACGTGGCTTGAAAGTCTGAGTGATGGCGACCAGGTGAAATTTCCCCGTATAAGGTCCAGGGATATCAACGGGCATCTTTGGTTTGCCGCACGGTTTATGAACTGTTCCTATAATCCGATTGAAGTCTACTATAAAGTGACTACTCCGGACGGTGACGTCATCCGTCCGAAAGAAGGCGACTGTCCCGAAGGGTTTTCCGGCAGTATTCATCTTGCGGGACGTAATTTAATGCACATGAGCTTTTCCTTCCAGAGTCTGCGTGGAGGAAAGTTCATAGACGGGCAGTACCTCCTGTCCATCTGGGCCGGCAGCTATGTGGAAGATGCCGTCTGCGTCAAGGTCGTGACTCTCGAGGTGCTGTGACAGGCAGCCTGGTCCATATGACGAGTTTGTGGGGCTTGTCATCCGTGTACCGGCCGTGGGCGGTACCGCATGAGTCACGGTAGAACAGTTCAGGCTGTGTCCCGCCCGTGACATAGACGGCATCGATGAACCCGTATTCAATGAGAGCATCCGCAAAACCGTATAGTGTCTCGGGATTGACTGTCTCGACGAAGCATAGCCGTCCGCTTTCGTCCCTGGCATATGCGCAGCGCGACACCTTCCCTTTCAGAATGAACTGTTCATCGCACCTCGTGCCTGCCGAAACAATGGCGAGTTGCCTGAAGAATGAACCGCCATGTTTCTGCACGAATCTGCGAACCTTGCCATTCCTTGAGATTCCAATTTGCGCTTTCCCTCCATTTATGGCCATGAAACCGGCTCTCCACGTGCTCTTCGAAAGGGTCTTTCCTTCCTGAATGAAGTCTCCGATAATAATCCTTCTGTCGTTCTCGATGCGGTAGTCGGCGCTGCGTGTGATCAGGAATATTGAAGAGTCGGAGTAATCAGGAACAGTATCCGCAAAGTGGGCGTAAAGTCCTTCAATCTCATATATCTTAAGCGGGACACCCATGGAACTTGCCGTATTGAAGTGTATCCCCGGGGCCCCTACCGTGAATCTTGCCGGGCTTGAGAGTTCCTGGATTATCTCACTGTCTGGTCTGGCTTTGGGGAACCGGGCCATGAAGAACAGATGGCGCCCAATGAGAAAGCAGGCGAGCAGGACGGGAACGGTCACTGACACGGCGGCTATGGCTTTCCATCTCTTGAGTCCGGAAGAAGTTTCGGATCTGTCCCGAGTGCCGTTGCCGGGGCTGTCGGGCTTCCATTCGGAACCTCCGATTATCGTCACTTCATCATCGTATCTGTCCATCTTGTCCATCATAGAGCCGGTTCGTCTTTATATCCTTCCAGGCAGGCGATTTCACGTCTCAGTTTGCTCAGGGCCTCCTGAGAAGCGTGCAGCCTTGTCTGGCCGGGATTGGCCGAGTCGAACAGCATCAGTTCGCCCTGAGCCGGGTTAATCAAGAAAATATAAGCCATGTTGACAATATAGCTGCGTCCGACCACTACGAAGGTCGGCCGTTCGCTCTTCATCTGTTCGTTGATGATGGCGATGAATCTCTGCCGGTTGAACCACAGCTGCTGCCGGAAACCTCCTGTAAGGTACATGCAGCAGTAGTTGCCGTCAGCTTCTATGTAGATTATGTCTGAGGGCCGGACCTTCAGGAGTTCCGTCCCTCCGTTGGGCAAAATCAACTCTTTCATTGTCTGTGCAAAGATAGCAGTATTTCCATTCCATGTGAAATCGCCTGCAAAAGTTTCATCACGGATTCAGGCCATTTCACAACACGGGAACGGCATTTCGTAAAAGGGTCATCCGGAATCTTTGCAAAGAGGTCTCAATGACAGATATTTGTGCGGTAAAACAATAACTGAAGTTCAGATGGAAACAAAAAAAACACAGCCGGTGAACCTCCTCATCAAGGGGTTGGTCATCTTCGTGACAGCTGTCCTCATGCTTGTGCCGATGTTCATGGTCAGAGGTGTCATTTCCGAGCGGGAGGACATGTCGGCCGCCGTCCGGGATGAAATCTGCCGTTCTTGGGGAGGCAGTCAGGTAATCTATCCTCCGGTGTTCAGGGTCATGGCCCGTGATCCGGAAACTGACGGAAAAGGAGTGTCAGTGGAAAGCCACGGCCCGGAAGAAGTCAAGGCCGGCGGAACGGTGTCGGTGGACATCCTGAAACGCTCGATATATGAGGTTCCCGTATACACCTGTGATGTCACGCTCTCGGGAACTTTCCTGATTGATTCAGGCACCGTCGCCCGGGCGCATGACGCGGAGCGCTGCGGAGTATGGCTTGATGTCGGTTCAGTGAGGGGACTTTCGGACAATGTCGTGATGCTCTTCGGAGGAAGGGAATACGAACTCAATCCAGAATCGGGAGGCCTGTTCGCGGAACTGCCGCCCGAGGTCCTGACGCCGGACCAGCCAATGGAATATTCCCTCACGGTCAGCAGCAAGGGAACGGAGAGTCTCTCGTTTGTGCCGGACGCGAAGAAATACAGCCTGGTGCTTGAATCAGACTATTGCTCGCCGTCATTCACGGGGGCGGCCCTGCCTTCCGTCAGGACAGTCACAGATGAAGGTTTCTCTGCTGAATGGGACATATACGGAGCGTATACGGGCATCTCGGGGATGTACGATTCCGAGTTCGGAGTGGACTTTGTGGTGCCGGTGTCGCACTACCAGCAGACTGACCGGGCAATCAAGTACTTTTTCCTCGTGGTATGTCTCGTATTCATGGGGATATTCCTGGCCGAGGCAATACTCAGGATAAACGTCAATGTCGTCCAGTATGTGGTTACCGGACTTTCCCTGTGCCTTTTCTATCTGATTCTGCTCTCGTTTGTGGAGTATGTCTCATTCCCGCTTGCATATCTTGTGGCTTCGGTGCTGACCGTCGCTTCGCTCGGCGGATACTTCGCCGGGATACTCGGAATCAGGCTCGCCGGTCTTTTTACCGTTTGTGTCGCACTTGTCTACGGCTTTGTCTTCATGCTTCTCAACATGCAGACAGGGAGCCTGCTTGTCGGCACGCTCGCGCTTTTCATAATACTCTGTGCGATAATGTATTTTACAAAGGATTTGAACAAGAATGCATGACGGCCATGTCTCCGGCCTTCAAGAACGGCTTCCGCAGTCCGGCTTGCACTTGTCGGAGATTTTGACTAATTTGCAGAATTGACCAATAACAATGTCTGAACATATGAAGGTACTTTTGATAAACGGAAGTCCGAGAAGCCACGGCAACACATTCACCGCGCTGTCTGAAGTTGCCAGGTCTCTTGAAGCGAACGGGGTGGAAAGCGAGATCGTATCCATAGGCACCAGGGCGGTGCAGGGATGCATCGCCTGCGGCCGCTGTGCATCTCTTGGAAGATGTGTGTTCAATGACGACCTCTACAACTCGGTCCGCAGCAGGCTTGGGGAGGCGGACGGCATCGTTGTAGGGTCTCCTGTGTATTATGCAGGCCCAAACGGCTCGTTGTGTGCACTGCTCGACCGTCTGTTCTATTCTGCATCCGGTCTGCTGAAGGGCAAGCCTGCAGCCGCTGTGGCGGTATGCCGTCGCGGCGGAGCCAGCGCGACTTTCGACCGCCTGAACAAATACTTTACGATAAACGAGATGCCCATCGTCAGCTCGCGCTACTGGAACAGTGTCCACGGCCGTCTGCCGGGAGAAGCGGCCGAAGACGCCGAGGGAATGCAGACGATGAGAATCCTTGGCGACAACATGGCATGGATACTGAAAAGTCTCAAGGCCGGGGGGCTCGGCCTTCCTGAGAAGGAGGCTCCGGTAATGACGAACTTCATCAGATAGGCCGATGCATCTCATATTCAACTATGAGGGGGTGTTCTACAGCTTCTTTTACGACGGTGATGAAGGCTGTGTGCACTGTTCGAGGGAATATGCGTTGAATTACGTGTACTCCGGAGAGATGGTGCTGGAGTCTTCTGAAGGCTCAGTGCATGTCGCGAAAGGGGAGTGTGTCTTCATCCCGAGGGACCATCGCATCACCATGTACAAGAAGCCGTGCGGAGGCGAGCGCTACTGTGGAATCTTCATGAGCTTTACGAGAAGTTTCCTGCGCTCGATGTATGCCGGATACGGACAGGGAATGGCGAGGTCTGCAGGCCCGAGGTTCGAATCCGGGGTCGTCAAGCTGCCAGGGACGGCGGAGCTTGAGAGCCTTTTCAGTTCGCTGACACCTTTTCTGGACCCGGGAGAGAAGCCCCGGGACGACTTCATGCGTCTCAAGATGCAGGAAGGCCTTCTGGCCCTGCTGCATGCGGATCCGCGTTTTGCGACGATGCTTTTCGATTTCAGCGAGCCGTGGAAGATAGACATCCTTGACTTCATGGAGAAGAACTACATGTATGACTTCACTCTTTCGGACCTGGCACACTATACGGGAAGGAGCCTTGCGGCATTCAAGAGGGATTTCAGCAAGGTCAGCAGTCTCACTCCTGAAAAATGGCTGATCGGAAGACGGCTCGACGCGGCGTATGAGCTGATACGCAGGGGCGGGATGAGGATTGCAGATGTGTGTTCGAGTGTCGGCTTCAAGAACCAGTCCCACTTTTCGTCTGCATTCAAGAAACGCTTCGGGCTTTCCCCGTCTGAAGTCCGGGTTTCGGCATGAGCTTTCCAGCAATGAACTTTGAGCCTCACAGCAAAAACGATGTGAGGCTTTTGTCTTATTTTTGCAAAAACGAAATTCGATGAACAGATTATTTTTGTCTGTGCTTTCATGCATGTGCCTCTTAGGCTCCGCGCAGGCGCAGGACAATGCAAATGAGACTATTATGGAAGAGAAACTGAATCTGACCTGCGAGTGGGACAAGGTCTTCCCGCGCAGTGAGAAGGTCGAGCACGGCAAGGTGACTTTTCACAACCGGTACGGGGTCACGCTTGCCGCGGACCTGTATGTTCCCGTAGGGGCTTCCGGAAAACTTCCCGCAATTGCGGTGAGCGGCCCGTACGGTGCCGTGAAGGAACAGGTGTCGGGACTGTATGCCCAGACTCTCGCCGAGAGGGGATTCCTTACGATTGCTTTCGACCCTTCGTTTACCGGGGAGAGCGGCGGACATCCCCGCGGGGTATCATCTCCCGACATCAACACCGAGGATTTCTGTGCCGCGGTGGATTATCTTTCCACGCGTGAGGATGTGGATCCGGAACGTATCGGGATACTCGGAATCTGCGGCTTCGGAGGTTTTGCCGTGAACGCAGCGGCCATCGACACCCGCATCAAGGCCACGGTTGCCGTGACCATGTATGACATGACGCGCGTATCGGCGAAAGGCTATTTCGATGCCGACGACGATCCGGACAAGCGCTACGAGATGAAGGTGAGACTGAACGCGCAGAGGACCGAAGACTATCGAAGCGGGACTTATGCCCATGCCGGCGGGAATCCTGAAGTGGCTCCTGACGACGCTCCTCAGTTCGTCAAGGATTATGTAGCGTATTACAAGACGTCACGCGGGTACCATCCCAGGTCCCTCGGTTCGAATGAAGGGTTCAATACCACTGCAGTGCTTTCGATGATCAACATGCCGATACTCTCCTACGCCGGCGAGATCAGAAGCGCCGTGCTGCTCGTACATGGGGAGAAAGCCCATTCCCGCTACTTCAGCGAGGATACCTTCAAGCGTCTCAAGGGCGAGAACAAGGAGCTGCTGATAATCCCTGGAGCAGTGCACACTGACCTGTACGACAATCTGGACAAAATCCCGTTCGACAGGATAGAAGCCTTCTACCGCAGATACCTCAAATAAATATGCCGCCATTCGGCCGGTGCTTGATGTTGTCACTTTATTTGCTATCTTTGCGCCTCAACATAAACTGTTAGGCAAGATGAACAGATTTTCATTTTTCGCCGCGCTCGGATGCGCGGCGCTGCTTGCCGCGGGATGCGGCAAGACCGGTTCTGATGTCCCTGCCCCTGCAGCGGACGTGACTGTCACTGAAGTGACCGCAAGTTCCATTTCATTCTCCGTTTCTGCTGTCAACGCTACGCAGGGAGCCTATATTGTAGTGCCTGGGGACGAGACTGTCCCGGAAGCGTCCGCGATTCTTTCGGAAGGCACTTCAGTCGACCTGTCCAGCGAGGCTGCCGTCACTGTGGACGGACTGGCTCCCTCTACGGCATATACGGTAGCCGTTGCGGTTTCTTCAGCTGACGGAAGGACTGCCGTGGCCACTGCCGAAGTGACGACGGAAGCCGTTCCCGCTATTGTGCTCGACCGAGCTTCCGGGAAGCACTACGGGGCAGGCATCAACTGGGGCATTACCGTGCGCGGAAATGTCGACGGTATCGAGTATGAGGTCTCTCTCGACCTCTATGACGTCGAGTCCGTTGAAGCCGGATACCTGACCGAAGGCGTCTACACGGTTTCAGAAGGCATGGCAGACGGTGACCTGAACAGCGATTACAGCTATGTTCAGAAGGACAACGACCAGTACAAGTTTGTATCAGGGACTCTGGATGTCGCTGTTTCCGCTGACGGCTATTCGCTCCGTCTTGACACTGTGCTCAATGACGGGAGCAACTTCTCAGCCGTGTATGAGGGCCCTGTGGACGGTATTGAAATAGCCGGATAGGACATGGCGCCGCTCAGATTGATTCCGCTCGCGTGTGCGGCAGCCATGCTGCTTGCCGTATCATGCAGCAAGAACGGGGGAGTGAATCCCCCGTTTGTGCCTGATGGCACTGATCTCAGTGCAGACGGCTTTGCCAACTGCTACATTGTGGAGAAAGGAGGCCGGTACTGTTTCCAGACCAGGCGCGTGGACGGCTCTGCCGTCGACGGGGCTGTCCGGGCTGACTGGGTATGGTCCACTTGTGACGTTCAGGCGTCAGGTCTGCTGTCTGATGTCAGCTACAATGACGGCTACATATGTTTCACAGCTGCGGAAGGCAAGGGAAACGCCCTTGTGGCGGCGTTTGACGCTTCCGGCAATGTCGTGTGGAGCTGGCACATATGGCTTACCGAGCAGCCCTCTCTCCAGACTCTCGACAACGGTACTGTGTTCATGGACCGCAACCTCGGTGCAATGAGTGCAAGGCCGGAGGACGTGTCGCTGACCTACGGGCTCAAGTACCAGTGGGGAAGGAAAGACCCGTTCTATGGCGGAGCTTCGAACGAGGATGCATCAAGCGTGTTCTCACGGGCGCGCGAGAACACCGTGTTCAATCCTGCTCTTGATATGGACTGGGGCGCGGTGAAGACTGACGGCTCTACCGGAACCGTGGATTATACCGTGGCCAACCCCACGACTTTCATTTATTCCGACAAGACGGAAAACGGATGTGACTGGCTTGCCGTCAGAAACGATTATCTCTGGAGCGAGGAAGGGACTGACGCAAAGACGAACTATGATCCCTGTCCGGCCGGATACCGTGTCGCTTTCGACGGTGCCTGGGAAGGGTGCGGCTACTGGAACGTCGACGACGATCCGGTCTATGGCGGCCGCACGCATGTCACCGAGTCCGGAGAGACTTTCTGGTGGCCTCTGGCCGGTACCCGCTGGGGTGATTCGGATGCAGGGATGCTCGGCTATGTCGGGCTGAACGGAGTCGGAGTGATCTGGATAAGGACCACTCTGAACTGCGGATACAATGCCAGCTGCTTCTACTACCACCAGGGGACGTATCTGGGCAGCAGCTACGCTATGTACAGGGCCTACGGTGAGTCTGTACGTTGCGTCAGGGATGCTTCCTAGATTACGCTGCTTTCCGAAAAATAGAATTCCCTGAGAGGCTTTTCTACCTTACGGCCCTCAAGTGTAACATTGTCCCGGAGCCTTATGTCAACGGAGGACGCCCCTACCTTGACAGTAAAGGTTCCGGGACTGATGTTCCATTGACGTGCTCCGTCGTTGCTGTAGTAGCCGAACTGTTCCGGGTGCAGGGTGAATTTCACCGTCCTGGTCTCTCCCGGCTCGAGTGAGACCCTTGCAAAGCCCTGGAGCTGTATAGGCCGCAGCGGCTGGCCGGGGTCAGTGGGGGAGATGTACAGCTGCACTATCTCGTCACCCTTGACCTCACCGGTGTTCCTGACGTCCAGCGATACCTCGATGGCATCGGATGTTGTCCTTGCATTGCTGTCTACCTTCAGTGCGGAGTATTCGAAGGTGGTGTAGCTCAGGCCGTAGCCGAACGGCCATGCCACACGGGGATCCTTCCCGGAAGTGTAGTTGTAGCATATCGGCTCATAGATTTCGGTATTCGGATAGCTGACGCACAGTTTGGCTGACGGAGAGACGTTGCCATAGAGTATGTCAGCCACGGCGTTGCCGCCCTCCTCTCCGGGATACCATGCCTGAATTACGGCTGCGCAGCGTTCCGCCAGGCCGGAAACCACCTGTGCCCTTCCGCCGAACATGACGAGGACTACGGGCTTGCCGGTGGCGATGAGTTTCTCTACATATTCTTCCTGCTTTCCTGGAAGCCTGAGGCCCTGCCTGTCGCGGTTCTCCCCGCAGAGCATCACGTTCTCTCCCATTGCGGCGATTATCACGTCAGCCTCTTCCGCCATTGCAAGCGCCTCGCGTTCATCGGCTTTCTCCCCAGAGTCCACTTTGCGGTGCAGCAGTGAATACTCCCAGGCTCGCTGGTCGCCAAGGTCGGAATACTTTGTCTCTATTTCTTCCGTCCAGTCGCATCCGCGCGAGTAGAGAATCTGTGTCCCGTCGGGCTTGCGGGCCTGCATGCCTTCGAGCAGCCTGACGATGTGAGGGTGGCCCGGATCCTCTATGCGCTTCCAGAAGTAGGCCATGGATGGGAACGAATAGTCTCCGCACATGGCCCAAATGGAGTTGGCGTTCGGTCCGGTGACAAGAATCCTGGAAGCGTGCTGTCCGAGCGGAAGTATCCCGTCATTCTCGAGAAGGACAACGGACTGTGAGGCTATCTCGTAGGCGGTGCGGCGTTCTTCGGCAGAGTCCATCACCAGACTGTCCGTGCTGTACAGATAAGCGTCGCTGTCGAGCAGTCCCGCGCGTATCTTGAACCTGAGCACGTCCTTGACTGCACGTTCGAAAGTCTCCTGGGACACGAGCCCCCTGTCAAGAGCCTCCTGGAGGAAGGCGTAGTTCGATCCCGTGGGGAAATCGACGTCGTTGCCGGCATTTATGGCCGCGGCGGCCTTCTCGACAGGCCCTGCCAGTCCAGGCAGCTGGTCAATCGCGGTGTAGTCGCTCACTACCATGCCGTCGAATCCCAGATAATCCCTGAGTATGTCGGTGAGGATTTCCCGGTTTGCGACGCAGTTGGTCCCGTGGACTGCATGATAGCCCGGCATAAGAGCCTTGCTCCCTGCCAGCCTTATCATGGTTTCGTGGGGGAGCAGAATCTCTTCCATCAGTTCCTTCTCGTCGGCGTCACCGCCTCCTCCGTATCCGAGATAGTGCTTGGAGCAGGTGCCTACGCCTTTCTTGAGGTCACCCTGCTGGAGGCCCTTCGCAAAGGCCGTCCCCATTGCAGCAGAGAGGTAGGCGTCTTCTCCGTATGACTCCTCGAGTCTGTTGAAGCTCGGGGTGCGGCAGACGTCGACCATTGGCGAGAGCGACAGGACTCCGCCCATCCTGCGCAGGGCCGTTCCTGTCTGGAGCGTCTTCTGCATGGCAAGCTCCGTATTGAAGGAGCATGCCTGTCCTATCTGCTGGGGATATATCGTCGCGTCGCGCGTGTTGATGCCGGAGAGCACCTCTTCGTGGAAGAGGGCGGGAATCCCGCTTGGAGTGTTCTCCATAAGCCAGGCCTGGACGGCCGCAACACGGTCACGGAGCATGCCCGCGTCCATCGGAGTCTGGCTGGCGTACTGCGAGAAATGCCCTATCCCGTCAGGGATCATTCTGGCGCATTTTGCCGTATCGAGTTTTCCGTCAGGACCGAACAGCTCGTCCATGTAGCAACTTCTGAGCTGAGCTATCCTTTCTGCCTGCGTCATCCTCCCGTACAGCAGGTCGACCTGTCTTTCTGTCTTCATATCGTTGTCGCCGCATCCGGCAGCCATTGCCGCCGCCGCGAACAGTATTGCTCCCTGACGTTTCATATGTTTGTAGCGTTATTCCTTCACGCAGCGCACGGACATGCCCTGAGAGCGGGAGTCCTTGCTGACGGTGAACATCCTGTTCCAGTCTATGATGAACATGTACTGAGCGTAGAGGTCCGGGTACTGCTCGAGGTCATCGGAAGCCTTGCCCTTGGTCCCGGTCCACAGTCCGCCGTACTCCGTGCCCTCGTTGTAGTCGAGCGTACCGGATGCGTATACCCTGGTACCGGTGGCGGGGAACCATATTCCGTTGTAGTCCGCACCGTGGTTTTCGCCGTCCCAGGTGATGCTGTCATATGTGAGCCAGTCATAGGGGGTGTTCCCTGAGGCGTCGCTGACCGGCACCTTGTATCCTGCCGGGCAGGGGTCATAGATGGTCTTGGCCATGCTTTCCCCGCCCCAGCTGTCGTCATCGGAGACGTCTTTCCAGTCACCGCTCGGGTAGCTGTCGGTATAGAATACGGTGGGGTTGAGGATAGACTTCTCCAGTGTGCCGTCGGCTTGGGCAAGCTGCCCGAACTTTGGCAGGGCATTGCCGTCGATGTCATAGAAGACGGGCTCGCCGTCGACCTCGTAAGTGTAGTCAGGGTTCATGACGGTGTATGAGACTGTTCCCGGGAACGGATCCTTCCTTCCCCACTGGTACAGCAGCCCGAACGAGGAGAAATCCCCGGGAGTGACGCTGAGTGCGCCGAGGTTGCGGTCCATGAAGGTCCATGTCGTGCCAGCCTCGTTGGGAGCCGTGGTGAAGTCGGTCTCTTCCGGGCTGTAGTCGGTTATCCACAGGTGCCAGCTCCAGAGGATATTGCCGGACCCGTCGGTGACGGCAACAAGAGCGTTCCCCTCTGCGGCAGACGTGCTGACAGATATTCTCTTCTGTTCCGAGTCGTATTCGAGCTTTGTCACGAGACCCTTGCTGCTCTGCCATACGAGTTTTGCGCCGCTTGCTTCCCCTACGGACTGGTCCTGGGAATTGCCCTTGACTCCGGCGTTGAAAGACGACAGGGATTCCGGAGCCACTATGTAGCAGTTGGCCGTTCCTCCGGCGGACAGGTCGACGGACCCGTCCTGGGGAGCGGGCGGCTCGCTGGCAGGACTCTTCTGGCAAGATACAGCGGCAGCGGCGATAGCAAGTAGCATGAGTGCCGCTTTTGTGAGGTTACTTCTTTTCATGGTAGGATCGGATTTGAGTTGTGTCTTATGATTGGAAACGGTGCGTAAGGTATGCAAAAAAAGACACAAAAGCAAACTGTGGCGGTATCCGTCCTCAGAACGAGCAGAAGAAGGTGACCAGTATCGGTGTGGCGATTTCCAGCACTATTCCGTGAACGAGCGCTGCGGGGACCGTGTCAGATCCTGAATATCTGCTGATCGAGGGTAGTGCCGAGTCCATGGATGTGACCCCGGCGGCGACAACCGGCGCCGACTTACCCGAAATCTTCACCAGCAGGGGAGCTCCCGCGATGGCCGTCATTTCCCTTACAATGTTGGTCATCAGGGCCAGCGTCCCCAGGGCGGCAGCCCCCTCGGCCCCTGCCGCGGCCTGCTTCATCCCGGTTATTATGACTGACGAGAGCGAGTAGTACCCGAAGCCGCAGCCGACGGCCATGCAGTCAGTCATGCTCCACAGGGAGAAGAGCAGGCTTGCGAGAGCCGAGAACACTACGGTTCCGGCTATGGTGCATACTGGCAGCAGCAGGCTCCTGAGGCTGAGCCCGCTTCTGAGGGCAGCGAGCCCTCCGCCGGATCCGAGCCCGAGTCCGACCTGGACGACAAGTACGTAGAGTATGATACGGGGCAGGATTCCGCTGTCCCAGCCTGTGGGTACTGCACCGGCCGCTCCTGCAAGTATGCCGGCGGCGAAAACGCCTATGGCGATGATTGAATTCTTCATGGTCTTGTGTCGGTTTTCTTCTTTGAGGTGAACTTGTACAGAAGCCAGGCAGCCAGCATGCTTCCGGCGACTCCCGCGAAGGCGAGAACCGTCGCCTGCAGCCCGAACTCCCCGAGCCTTGACATGACGTCAGGATTCGAGCCTATCGACAGCCCGAAGACAAGGAGCATGGCATAGACCGTATACTGTGCGGCCTCGCTGAAACTCTTGATGATGCGCATCCTGCGCATGATGATACCCAGTCCCATGCTTGCGGACAGGATCAGCAATATCGTGAACATGATAATTCTGTGGGTTATGTTGTACGGAACCGCGGCCGCATCCCTCCCGGGATGTGTACGCATGAAATTGATAATGTAGGGATTGCTATTGCTGACTGCGGTGGACAAAACCGCTGAACCACTGCACGCTTATGCAGTGTTCCACCGAACGGTTCCAGTATGTGACGATGCCTGAGAACATGGGCTGCTGTCAATTCCGGCTGCAAATATAGCATTTTAAAATTATCTGCAAAAAATCATTATATTTGCGAAACTAAAAAGGTGGTGCCGGGCGGCTTGCGCCTGCCGATGGCTGAGAAGATACACATTGCACCAGTACGGACAATGCCGACGCTGGGATTTTTAGTGGCTCTGTTTCTTCGTGCATGCGCAGCCGGCATGCGGCTCCCGTCCACATCAGATTAATTATCCAGCATGGTTGCAGGAAACAAGAGATATGTGTCGGCGCTTGCGATCGCCGGGTCCGATCCTTCGGGAGGGGCCGGCCTGCAGGCTGACCTCAAGACTTTTTCGGCACTCGGCGTGTACGGCACCGTGGCAGTCACGGCCGTAACTGTCCAGAATACAGTCGGCGTGAGGGATGTGCATGCCCTGCCCGCACGGACGGTATACGATCAGATAGCGGCAGTCATGGAGGACATCCGTCCTGATGCCGTCAAGGTCGGCATGGTCAATGACGGGGCGACTCTCGATGCGGTCGTGAGGGCCCTGGAGACTTACCGTCCCGGACACATAGTAGTCGATCCCGTAATGGTTTCCACGAGCGGCTGTACGCTGATGCACGGCGATGCCTTCATGACGATGAAGGAGCGTCTTCTGCCTCTGGCGGACATCGTGACTCCCAACCTCCCTGAAGCATTCACTCTCGCGTCAGAATGCGGCTCAGGCTCAGGAGAAATACGCCTCGAGGATTTCGACTCTTCCGGCATCGATGCCGCGGCGTCGCGGATAATGGCCCTCGGCGTGAAGGCGCTGCTGGTAAAGGGCGGCCATGCGGACGGACCTGTGAAGACTGATTATCTGTATCTCACAAGTCCCTCGACGACCCGTATCGAGCTGTCCGAAACGGCGGTGGATACAATGAACACCCATGGCACAGGATGCACTCTGTCTTCGGCGATCGCAGCGTTCCTTGCGCGCGGATTCGGACTCGAGGAGGCGGTGCGCCGTGCAAAGAAATATCTGACAGAGGCCCTCAGGGCCGGAGCCGGAATCGCGGCAGGCCACGGACACGGTCCTGTGGACCATTTCTTCGGCGGGGGGATTCGTCCGGACCGTCTCGCGACGGTGCTTTCCGACAGCATGCTCGCCAAGTCGAGAGTGCAGTTCATAACCCATTTCAACGACAGGTACTCGTATTTCGATTCGGCCATGCTCGCCCTTGAGGGCGGATGCAAGTGGATACAGCTCCGCATGAAGGATGCGGCTCCGTCCGAACTCGAGGCCGAGGCGAGGCGCATACTTCCGGAATGCAGGAAGCGGGATGCCGTCCTGATAATTGACGACAACCTTGAGGTAGCTCTCAGGACAGGTGCCGACGGGGTTCACCTCGGCAAGACCGACATGCCCGTCGGAGAGGCACGCCGCATCGCCGGAGAAGGGTTTGTGATAGGCGGTACGGCCAATACCTTTGACGACGTCGAGAGGCTTTCGGCGGCAGGCGCGGATTACATCGGCTGCGGGCCTTTCCGCTATACGACCACGAAGCGGAACCTTGCTCCGGTGCTCGGACATGAAGGCTATGCAGACATACTCTCGCGTATGAGGCGCGGCGGAATCATGCTGCCTCTCGTCGCGATAGGCGGGATATGCACTGACGACATCCCCGGCCTGTTGCGCGACGGCGTCCAAGGAATCGCCCTGAGCGGAAGCATACTGCGCTCCGCCGATCCGGCAGGCGAGATGCGCCGGGTCCTGCGAGCGGCGGGAATTACGGCCTGACATGAAACTGAAATGAATGACCATACATACAGACAACAATGGACAATGACATCAAGATAAGCTATCCGGAATCGGATAAAGTCTACATCAGCGGAAAGATACATCCTGACATAAAGGTCGGAATGCGCGTCGTCCGCCAGATGCCCACGGTGACAGTTGAGAACGGCAAGCGGGAGGAGCGTCCCAACCCTCCGGTGTACATCTACGACACGAGCGGCCCGTACAGTGACCCCGACGTTGACATAGACCTCAAGAAAGGGCTTCCCAGGCTGCGCGAGCCATGGATACTCGGGCGCGGGGGAGTCGAAAGACTCGGGGAGATATCCTCGGAATACGGGCGCATGCGCCGTGACGACCGTTCGCTGGACCGCCTGCGCTTCCCCAATATCGCCCTGCCACTCAGGGCGAAGGACGGTTGCCAGATAGGGCAGATGTACTATGCCAGGCAGGGGATAGTGACCCCTGAGATGGAATATGTGGCGATAAGGGAGAACATGAACTGTGCGGAACTCGGAATCGAGACACACATCACGCCTGAGTTCGTCAGGGACGAGGTGGCCGCTGGAAGGGCGGTGATTCCATCGAACATCAACCATCCGGAGGCGGAGCCCATGGTGATAGGCCGCAACTTCCTGGTGAAGATCAACACAAACATAGGCAATTCTTCCACGACTTCCGGTATAGAAGAGGAGGTCGAGAAGGCGGTGTGGAGCTGCAAGTGGGGAGGAGACACTCTGATGGACCTGTCAACGGGAGCCAATATCCACGAGACCAGGGAGTGGATAATCCGCAACTGTCCTGTGCCCGTCGGGACTGTCCCCATGTATCAGGCGATGGAAAAGGTCAACGGCAAGGCCGAGGACCTGAGCTGGGAGCTGTTCAGGGACACCCTCATCGAGCAGTGCGAGCAGGGCGTGGACTACTTCACGATTCACTGCGGGATACGGCTCAAGAACATCAGGCTTGCCGACGACAGGCTCACCGGCATGGTCAGCCGCGGAGGCAGCATAATATCCATGTGGTGTCAGAAGCACCAGAAGGAAAGCTTCCTGTATGAGCATTTCGACGATATCTGCGACATCTGCGCCAAGTATGACGTAGCTCTGTCCCTCGGTGACGGACTGCGCCCCGGGTGTGTGCACGATGCCAACGACAGGGCGCAGTTCGCTGAACTGGATACCATGGGCGAACTTGTCGAGCGCGCATGGGCAAGGAATGTCCAGGCCTTCATCGAGGGGCCCGGCCACGTGCCCATGAACAAGATTCCGGAGAACATGGCCCGACAGATCGAGAAATGCCACAATGCCCCTTTCTATACGCTTGGCCCTCTGGTGACGGACATAGCCCCAGGCTATGACCATATCACGAGTGCGATCGGTGCGGCGCAGATCGGCTGGCTCGGTACGGCTATGCTGTGCTATGTGACCCCAAAGGAGCACCTTGCCCTGCCGGACCGCGAGGACGTGCGCGTCGGAGTCGTGACATACAAGCTCGCCGCCCACGCTGCCGACCTTTCGAAGATGCATCCGGGAGCGATAGTCAGGGACAATGCCCTTAGCAAGGCCCGGTACGAGTTCCGCTGGAAGGACCAGTTCAACCTCAGCCTCGACCCCGAGAGGGCACTGGAATACTACAAGACTGCAAATCACGTCGGAGGCAAGTACTGCACGATGTGCGGACCAAACTTCTGCGCGATGCGGATAAGCCAAAACATCAGGAAAGACTCCGGATGCGATGTGGCAGAAAACGACTGAAATACATATACACCATAATAAACAAATTGTCATTCATCATGATAGAAAAGAATGTGTCTCAGGGTATAATAAGTACCTATTTCGAGAAGTTGGAGAAGAATCTGGACCTCGATGTCGCGATAGTCGGAGGAGGTCCGTCAGGCATAGTCGCTTCATATTATCTTGCGAAGGCCGGGCTCAGGGTGGCACAGTTTGACCGCAAGCTCTCTCCGGGCGGAGGAATGTGGGGCGGCGCGATGATGTTCAACCAGATTGTCGTCCAGGAAGCCGCACTGGACATAGTCAAGGAGTTCGGGATCAACTTCCGCCCTCTCGGGGAGGGGCTGTACGCGATGGATTCTGTCGAGAGCACCTCGGCGCTGCTGTACAGGGCCGTCCATGAGGGCGCCACGATATTCAACTGCTATTCGGTCGAGGACGTGGTGTTCAAGGACAACGTAGTCAGCGGGGTTGTAGTGAACTGGACTCCGGTGCTGCGCGAGGGGATGCACGTGGACCCTCTCAACATAATGGCGAAGTGCGTTGTCGACGGTACCGGGCACGACAGCGAGATGTGCCGGACCGTGGCCCGCAAGAACGGCATCAGGCTTGCGACCGACACTGGTGACGTGATCGGAGAGCGCTCTCTGGACGTCATTGCAGGAGAGCAGGAAGTAGTGAATGGGACCAAGGAGATATATCCGGGACTTTATGTCTGCGGCATGGCCGCCTCGGCCGTGAGCGGCACCCCTCGCATGGGGCCCATTTTCGGAGGAATGCTGATGTCCGGCAAGAAGGTCGCTGACCTGATTATCGGAAAACTCAAGAGATAAGGTTCCTGCGTATGCTCTGGATTGCGATTACCGCTCCCGGTCCTGTTCCGGGCGAGGCCCGCTTCCTGGAGGTCATGCTCGGCCACGGGGTCGATCTTGTGCATCTGCGCAAGATTGGTGTCTCGTTGTCCGAGTATGCGGCCCTGCTGGACCGGCTGCCTGACTGGGTGCGTGAGCGTATCGTGATCCACGGGCATTTTGAGCTGTCCTCCGTGTACGGCCTGCGCGGAATACACCTTAATTCACGGTGCGGAACTGTGCCGGAAGGGTATTCCGGGCAGATAAGCAGGTCATGTCATACCCTTGAGGAGGTCAGGAAATTCAAGGACAGCTGTGACTACGTGTTCCTGAGCCCGGTTTTCGACAGTGTCTCCAAAAGCGGCTACCATGCTGCTTTCAGCGACGAGGAGCTGCTCCGGGCTTCGGAGGACGGGACTATCGACTCCAGGGTCGTCGCCCTGGGAGGGGTGACCCCGGACAAACTTGGACTGCTGCGCGGCCTCGGATTCGGGGGCGCTGCAATGCTCGGGTGCGTAGGCGCTCTGTGCAGCCTTCCGGAGGACAGGCAGATCAAGGAGCTCGAGGCGATGCGTGAGGCATTCGCGGATTAAACTGCATAAACTGATCATGATATGGCTAACGAGTGTCTGATAAGCATGTACCGCGTTTTCAACGACCGTGGCAGCGTCGAGCAGGTTTTGGAGCGGAGTTTCCCTGTGGATGCCTCCCGCATAGTGCATGGCGGCACCCTTCCTGTTCTGGAAGGCTTCGACGGCGGGCGTTACCGCATCGAGTATTATGACGGGGAACTGCTGCGGCTCTCGGAAGGCGGAAGGACTATGGAGCTGCGCTACGGAGGCGGCCAGGCTGAGCTTTTCGAAGCCCGGTGTCCGGAGAACATCCATGTGAAAGAATCCGTGTCGATGAGAATTTCGCTTGAGGCTCCTGCGCGGGTGGAGCACCCTGACTTCGGTCGGATGTTTGTCGACGGATCCTATAATGCTCTTGTTCTGAACGCTCTTCCGGTGGCCGGGACTGATCCCGATGCGGCCCGGTGTCTGATATGGGCCTTTACCGAGTATGCCAACCATTTCCTGGTCGACGGTGCAGCACTTTCGGAGATCGGGAGGCTTGCCTTGGAAGGCGACAGGTATGCCCTGCTGCTCAAGGGATGCCGCGAGTTCTATACCCGTCCCTGCGAAGATTCCTGGGACGTGGCGCTGGACTGCTTCAGCCGGGCATGCGGCGCCGGACTTGAGGAAGCAAGGGTATTCCTCGCCCTGATGAGCCGCCGCGGGAAAGACGGAGACGCCGACCTGCCGAGGGCGAGAGCCCTGCTCGCAGAAGCGCTTGAAGCAGGGTGCGGGTTCGCAGTCAAGGTCTCTCTGGCCGACAGGATATACGGTCGGGCCGGAACGGAGGCCAATCCGGCCGTGGTTGCTGAGGAAGTCTCCAGACTGGAAGAGTCCGAGCCCATGAATCCGTGGTGGCCGTACCTGAAGGCCTGTGCCCTGCAGAAGACCGGCGGCATGGCTGCTTCGGCCGGAGCATACCGCAGGGCGGCGGAACTTGGGATGCGCATCGCGTGGAGCGATCTGGCTGTGGTGGGCACCCATGATGACAATTTCAAGGTAATTGACCGAACCGCATACGTGAGGGCCCTTGAGGAGGGAGTGCGGCACCGGGACTATTTCAGCAAGTACCTGCTTGCCGTCTCGGCCGTCGAGGATATAGAGACACGCTCTGCCTACGCTCAGTATGTGGCTGCCTGCCAGCTTCAGGCTAACCTTGAGACCGCATATTCGTGGGGGTCGTCCGAGGCTGCCGAAATGCTTGGCGACATAAGCCTTGAAGGGGAGTACGGCACTGTCACTGACATATCCGGGGCATGGAAATGGTATTGCCGCGGAGCCGCGCTCGGAAACGGCTCCTGCTATTCGAAAATGTACGGCATGGTCCTTGACGGACATGTCGACAAAGACAGGGATTTCCTTGAGATGTGCGCCCGGCGCGGAACACTGGATCTCTGAATTCACACCACTGACACTGAAACCATACATCGAAATCACATGGACAACATTCTCGCATCATTGCAGGAATTCGGGCGGAAAGCGCCTCTGGCGACCGATCTGGCCTCCGCCGTGGAATTCATAGTCTCGAACGGTATCGAGATGGTCAACTTCATGTATCCCGCTGCTGACGGCAGGCTGAAGACGCTGAATTTTGCCGTTGGCGACGGGGATTACCTGCTTTCTGTACTGACGTCGGGGGAGAGAGTCGACGGGTCAAGCCTGTTCCCGTTCATAGAGGCTGGAAACAGCGACCTTTACGTGATTCCCCGGCTCAGGACAATGTTCCTTGACCCGTTCTCGTCAAGGCCGACCGCGTGCTTCCTCTGCGCTTTCCTCGACAAGAACGGACGCAGGCTCGACTGCTCTCCGGAGTACACTCTGCTCAAGGCCCGCGATGCGTTCCGCCGCAGGACGGGAATGGACTTCGAGGCGATGGGAGAACTCGAGTTCTACGTGTCCTCGCCTGAGGACGAGAAGCTGAGGAGGTTCCCTGCCTCTGACCAGAAAGGATACCACGAGTCGGCGCCGTTCGCTAAGTTCAACGCATTCCGCACCGACTGCATGTACAGGATCATGAAAGTAGGCGGAAAGATCAAGTACGGGCATTCCGAAGTCGGGAACTTCAGGCTTTCGGGGACTCTGTACGAGCAGAATGAAATAGAGTTCCTGCCCGTTGACGTATGTGACGCTGCAGACCAGCTGGTGCTTGCCAAGTGGATAATCCGCAACACTGCCGCCGAGTACGGGCTGGATGTCAGCTTCGCCCCGAAGATCACTGCCGGCAAGGCCGGGTCCGGGCTTCATGTGCACATGCGTATCATGAAAGACGGCAGGAACATGCTCGTCGACCGGGACGGAGCGCTGTCGGTGACCGCACGGCGCGCCATAGCCGGTATGATGGTGCTTGCACCTTCAATCACCGCCTTCGGTAACGCCAATCCGGTATCTTACCTGCGGCTCGTGCCTCATCAGGAGGCTCCTACAAGTGTCTGCTGGGGCGACAGGAACCGGTCGGTGCTCGTGCGTGTGCCTCTGGGATGGGCGGCTGGAGCCGACATGTTCTCGGAGGTGAACGGCAGCAGTGACCATCCGGTCACTTCCGCAAGCCAGGTATCGAAGCAGACTGTGGAAATCCGTTCCGCCGACTGCTCGGCAGATATCTACCAGCTGCTCTCGTCGCTTTGCGTCGCATGCATGCATGGTCTGGAACTGCCTGACGCTGATGCTATAGCGCAGCGGACATATGTGGACGTCGATATCCACAAGAAATCTGGCGAGGCCCGTGCAGGCGCGCTGGACCAGCTTCCGGGTTCCTGCTCGGAGTCTGCCTCGATGCTCGAGAAGCAGAGGTCTGTATACGAACAGGACGGAATATTCTCGCCGGTGATGATAGACGGTATAATAAGGAAGCTCCGTGATTTCGGCGATGCTGATCTCCGGGACCGCCTGAAAGAGAATCCCGGCCTGGAAGCCGAACTTGTCGAGCGTTACTATTACTGCGGGTAGCTGCCCGCCGCATGTCAACACTTTGATTTCAGAAAGTCATGAACTGTATCACAAAGATCCTGTCCATATCTCTGATAGTACTTTGCTCCTGCGCTGGACCTTGCGGGGACAAGCCTTCGCGCGAACCATATGAGGGCTTCGAATGGAAGGAACTGTATGGCGCGGGGCTCAGGCTCTGGGCACAGTCCGGCGATGATGTCAGGCTGCTTGCCGACCCTTCAATTCCCGGAATAGTGATGGTCAGAAACGGTGCTGCTGCACCGAAGACTCTGATCAGGGTCTATGACTTGCCGGAAAATGGCATTGACGGCCTGATTCCTGTCCTGGAAAGCTCAGACGGGCTGACCGGGGCGCAGATCTCCTGCCGCTTCTCGGAGCTGGATTCGGGAAGAAAGGGTGTACGCAGATTCGTGCTGGTCCCTGATTCCGGCAGCGGCCCTGACGTGGAAAACTGCTTAGGCGGGGGCTGTCTCGAACTTCACGAAAGTGTCCCTGGCAAGGCCGTTTTCATGGACACTGGACAGGATGCAGGGCTGTATGACGAGTGCAGCGTTGTGTTTTCGGAAAAGGATGGCCGCAGAGAGGACGAGCTCATTACTGTGAGCGGAACCCTGCGCATAGGGCACGAGGTGCGTTCCTTTGTACCCGACGGGAGCGGCGAGGACTTCTGGATCGTAGACAAGACCGGGACTCTGGCAGGAAAGTACGATGCTCTGACAGGGGGAGTGAAAAACGGGAAGGCTGTATCTGCGAAACTCAGGCTTGAATACAACGGGAAATGGGATGACGGGTTTGCCGCCGAATATGACGGAGTCTATTTCGTGAGGGAAGTCGTGGCTCTGTCTTTATGAAATAACGGTGATTCTGTAATATATTTGCAGAATGAACAGGAAGATTCTTATTATGGCCGCGGCTGCCCTGTTTGCGTGCATGGCCGCTGCAAATGCATCCGGAGCGAGTCCTGAGGACAGGGATGCCGACGGTGCCGCAGGGGGCGGAATGCGTTACCGCGGGTTTGTCGGAGGGATGATGGTCCACAGCGGATTCGTGGGAAGTGACGACCTGACGGTCAGTTCCATCCATGGACAGAGCCGTACAGTAGAGGTAGGCGGCGCTCCTTTCGGAGTAGGCGGCGCAATCAAGTTCATGTTCGGCAGGCACCTGAGAGTCGGCACCGAGGGTTATGTGTCAACTCTGAGGTACGGGGAGTATTCCAGCCATGCGAGAACCGGCTGGGGAGGCCTGCTTGCCGACTGTGCATGGACCGCTGGCAGATGCCGGCTTTTCATTGGGGGTACGGTAGGAGGCGGCAGCCAGACCAGCACGACGATACTCTCTCCGGTCCGGGATGACTATGTGGCAGAAGAATTCATATCCTACAGAAAGTACGGATTCATGGCACTTGCCCCGTTTGCCGGCGTGGAGATTGCGCTTACCGACAAGGTGAACATAGTAGCCAAAATCGATTATCTGCTCAATCTCTCCGGCCGCCAGACGGATTTCGTCACCGGCCCCAGGCTCTATCTTGGCTTCATGTTCGGACATGAGGAGCAGGGTGACTGATGCCGGGACATTGACGACATCCATTTGTAAAACAAAGACTGGCAGAAGGGTCTTTTGACCTTTCTGCCAGTCTTATTGATTATGTCTTTCCGGCCGTGGAAACCTTCCGGAGCCGGAGTAGATTCAATTATTTGAGAATGACGTTGAGATTACGGTCCATACTTATCTGCCTGCGGGCCCTGTCACAGCTGCTGACAGCCGATGTCTGCTCGTCGGCTATCGCGATTTCGCCGGTGTATGTAGCCTTGAGCGTATAGCCGCCTGCCATTTCGAGATTGAAGTCGAATGTGTATACTCCGTTGTCACGTGTAACATCTACGGTGCCAGAGTTGACGAAACCATAGCCGTCGACCGATGCGTCTTCATTGTAGTGCTGAACATAGGATCCGACAGGCTGCTCTATGCCGTAGAAATCGATAATGCTGCCCTCAATATAGGTGAACGGATCGAACGTGCCATAGGCATCCACCACATACTGGCCGGGATCGATGCCTCCGTCCGTGAAGTCTGTCATGAGGTCAAGCTTGAATACGTAGCCCGGAGCTATCAGGTTGCCGGTGCTTTCATTAACCTTCATGTCCCAGAATATTACAGCGACGTTGTATGCACCGTATTCATTGCCGTAATTCGTTGCGTTTGCTCCGGTGAATGTAGTGTTGATGTCGGTCTCGAGGCGAGGCAGCTTATTGCTCTCTTCGTCATAGGCGGGCAGTACGAACGGTCCCTCATACTTACAGTGTACGGCGCGTCCGTCCTGGAGTGTGAAGTCGGCTTCCAGCGTATAGAGCATATCCTTCTCGCTGATATAGAATTTGCCTCCGCCAAGGTTGATCCTTCCGCATTCGATGCCCTCTGCGTCAGTGTAGTAGTAATAGCTGAAATCGCAGTTGATAGAGTATTCCTCATCTGAGCTGTTCGCATCATATGTCCCGGTGAAAGGCACGGGATTGTTCTGGTCTGTTGCTATGGGGCTGTACAGGTCAATTATCAGGAAATTTCCGTTAGGGTTGGGAGCATCGTCTTCGTTGAATCCTACATCACTGAGGATAATGTAGAAGTTGTCGTTGCCGAAGTCAAGCCAGTCTCCGCGGAACTCTCCTGCAAGATCAGTAGCCTTGAAGTCGATGTCGTACGGGGATTCTCCGGTAGCGAACTCTGCCGAGGTTACCACACTCGTCGTCCCGTTGCCTGCGGCGGCATAGATGATGTAGCCGGTGTTCTGCTCGAGATCCTCGATAGTGCGTGTGCTTGCCTTGTCGGCATTAACCTGCACTCCTTTCTCAAAAATCTGCTCGGCGGTAGGTGCGCTTTCTTCTTTACCTGTCAACAGGTATGAGCACTGAGTCGCGTTTTCAGGGGTGAGCGTGAACTTTACTGAATTGTAGCTGGTCTCACTCACCTCTACTTTTACTGATGGTTGAACAAAGTCTGCCTGTTTCTTACACGAAAAGGCGAAAGTCAGTGCTGCCACGAGCACAAATAATGATCTGTAATTCATTATTACTATATTTTTTAAGTTAGCTGCGTAAATGTAGTCGCATTTTGGTAAAAGTGAGTATTTCAATTGGGAACATTTGATCCAATCTATATATACAAAACATATACAGCTGATATTAATCTCCTGATTGTGAATTAGTTGTATTTTGCGAGAAATTCCTGGAGGCTGACAGGGCTTCCGGTCAGTCCGAATTTGTTCCTGAGCCTTGCCCTTGCCATCGTGATGCTGTTGACAGACTGGTGGGTTATCATGGATATCTCTTTTGTGGAGAGGTTCTTGCTTAGCAGAGCGCAGAGTCTCCTCTCGTTTACCGTTAGGTTGGGAAAGTCTCTTATCAGATTCTGGAATGATCCTGTGCTGAAGTCAGGAACAAACTCCTTCATGGCCTTCCACTGTCTGTCATCCTTGGAATGGACCAGGTCGTTGCATATTTCCGATATATCCTGTTTGGTCTTCTTGTCCTTTATGCCTGCCGAGAGCCTGGACAGCCTTTCCCTGACCGTATCCATCAGACGGTCAATCTGGTATTGCTGTATCTGGCGGAGCTCCATGATGGCCTTCTTTGCCTTGAGTTCATATTCCTGCTTGCTGATTGTGTACATCCTTTTCCTGTATTTCTGGTATACAAGGAGGATGATGCCTGCGGCCGCTAGTATTCCCGCTGCAAGAACAAACACCAGGATGGCAGTCCGTCGGGTCCTGTCAGCCTTCTCTTCCTGGGCTATCTTGTCCTGGCGGAGGCGGAATATCTGCAGATAGACGTCTTCTTCCGACATGCTGTCTTCCAGGGCCACGTATCGGCTTGCTGCCTCGTATGCTTTCCTGTAGTCGCCGATAGCGCTGTATGCGAGCCACTGTATGTTGAGGCATTGTCTTGTCTTCTGAGGGAATTCACCCTGCCCGAGATAGAACATTGCCGAATCTATCGCATTTATCGCCTCCCTGTACTGTCCGAGAAAGTAATGGTAGCCGCCGAGCTGGAAGTAGTACATGCCTTTCTGCTGTATGTTGCCGGCCATTTCCCTGATCTGGCTGATGACCGTCCCGGCTTTTTCCGGTTCCTGAGTGCCGAGGTATGAATTCGCAAGACTCAGGTACATCTTGAACAGACTGGCGCTGTCCTTCATCTCCCTGCTGATCGAGATGCCCTCGCGGATGAGGTCACGGGCCTTGGAGGTGTCGGCCTTCTCGTTGTTTTCGAATGCCGCAAGGTTGTTCAGGGCAAGCATCAGCCTCAGGCTGTCGTTCATGTGTCTTGCCTGCTCGGCGCATTTTGTGAAGTACAGGTTGGAGTTGTCGTAATCCTTGCAGAAGTAATAGACTATTCCGAGAAGGTTGTAGCAGTCCAGCACCTTGTCCTGCCGGTCAGAGTGTTCGAAATACTTCATGGCCTTGTCGACATACTCCAGGGTCCTGTCATAGCGGCCGGTGTTGAAATTGAGCTTCGCCAGTCTGTATTCCGCCTCTGCGGCCTCCTTGTCTCTCCCCAGCGCCCGGTAGATTCCGAGGGAGCGCTCCCGGTATCGTATGGCTTTGGAAAAAAGGAATTTCTCGGTTTCGAAGTACTCGGACAGATCATCCGAGAGTGAGGCTATTATCGGATTGATATATGACGAGTCAAGGCGTTCGAGCAGAAGTTCAGCACAGTTGAAGGCGTTGTCGGGAGAGGTCTGCCTGTCTGCCATGTATATGTCGAAAAGCACCTTGTCGCTACCGGCCATTTCGTAGAACACGGTGGTATCCCTGACCGTGCCGCCGGCCCTGATGCCGGCAGCGAGAACGATAAGAATTGTGCAGAGGTACTTTCTTTCCATAGGCGAGCTATTTTCTGATGCGGGATACGGACGAGATGGCCGAAAAGACTGTCAGAATGCCGGCAAGGAGCATGGCGTCATGGGGCGCACGGTTTCCGAACAGGTGGAACATTAGAGCAACGAGGGCCGCTCCGGTAGACTGGCCGGTAAGCCTTGCCGTTGCGAGCATGCCTCCAGCGCTTCCTGCGCGGTAGTTGGGGGCCGAACTGAGCAGCATGTGGTTGTTGGGTGACTGGAAGAATCCGAATCCAGCCCCGCACATCATCAGGCGCCAGACTATGTCGAAGTGGGTCGCATCCTCGGGTATGTAGCACAGCAGGAAGCACCCGGCGCTCATCAGCAGCATTCCGAAACATCCAAGTATCCCCGGATGGACCTTGCCTATCAGCGAGCCTGCTACGGGGGCGACGAACATTATGACAAGCGGCCATGAAGTCATCAGCAGGCCTGTCTCGACGGCGTTCATCCCGAAAGTGTGAAGGAGCATGAAAGGAATCGCAATCATGGCGATCATCTGTGCGGTAAAGGATATGACGCTGGTGACCACGGACAGCGAGAACACAGGTATCCTCAGAAGGTCGAAGGGAAGCATCGGGTACTTGCGCCCAAGCTGGCTCCTGACATATATGTAGCCGAGAACGGCCAGGAGGGCGACTCCTGCCAGGACAACTGCTGGCCTGGCACCGTGAGAATACATCTCTATGCTTCCGATCAGAAGCCCGAATACGGCCGCGTTGAGCAGTGCGTCCCTGACGTTGAAATGCCTGCCCTGAACGTGTGTGGGGTTGTCCGGAAGGTGGCGTGAGGCCATAAGGAAGGTGACTATGCCGACTGGTATGTTGATGGCAAAAAGCCATGGCCAGGTGGCGACTGAGAGTATGCCTGCGGCTATGGTCGGCCCGGTCACAGCGGCGAGGGCGACTACCGTGGCGTTGAGCCCGACACCCTTTCCGAGGTATTCTTTCGGGTAGATTATCTTTACAAGCGTGGTGTTGACGCTCATGATCATTGATGCGCCTATGCCCTGGAAGGCTCTTGCGGCAATGAGCAGAGGCAACGTGTGTGACAGTGAGCAGAACAGGGATCCGATGGTGAAAAGCACCACACCGGTGACATATACTCTCTTGTAGCTGAACAGTTCACCCAGAGATGAGAATGACAGGAGCGTCATCATGATGATCAGCTGGAAGGAGTTGACTACCCATATCGAGTCAGCCGATGACACTCCGAGCTCCTGAGCGATGGTAGGCAGCGCCACGTTGCAGATGTTGCCGTCCACGACGGACAGGAATATTCCGCACCATATGGATGCAACCGCATAGAATATTCTTGGCCGGCCGAGGCCGTTCCAGTTCAGGTCACCGGTGATGCTCCCTTCGGGTTCACCCTGGTGTCTCTCGGGTCCGTATGCAGCCCTGTTCGACGTGTATGTATTCTCTGCCGGTCTTGCCTTATTCATTTCCAGTTGCTTTTGAGCGACAAAAATAGGAAAAACAGCGCAAATGTGTTTCCGGCAAGGAGTCATGGCGACAAGGTATTGCATATTCGATTTTATTGGTTACCTTTGCACTGTATCACAATGGTGGTACAGTGCAAAGGTTTTTACACAAGGATTGACCAGACAAGATCATCATGTTGGAAATCAAAGATGTAACGTATGGGTACGGTTCGGCGGAACCGGTAATCAAGAGGGTTTCGGCCCAAGTCGCGGAAGGCAGGATATACGGGCTTTTCGGGCTGAACGGCTCCGGTAAGACGACTCTTCTCAAAATCATGTCCGGGCTGCTTTTCCCGAAGGAGGGGACTGTCTCATGTGAGGGGAAGGCGGTACGCGACCGGAAGGTGGAGACTCTTCAGAACATCGCCTTCATGCCATCCGAGCTCTCTTTCAAGAAGGAGAGTCTGGAAAGGTTCGTTTCTCTGAACTCGGTATTCTATCCCATGTTCAGCCGCAGCGTGTTTGACGACTGCATACGGGAATTCGGCCTGGATGCGGGGACGGCGGATCTAGACATGCTTTCGCTTGGGCAGAAGCACAAGTTCATGCTGAGCTTCATTCTTTCCCTCGGTACAAAGTTCATCCTGCTCGACGAGCCGATGAACGGGATGGATGTCCCCTCGCGCAGCATGTTCCGCAGACTGCTGATGAGACACCTCAGAGAGGACCAGTCGCTTGTGGCTTCGACTCACGTGATGACGGACGTGTCGGACATCATTACCGACGTGATGGTGCTCGGAAATGACGGAGGCCTTTTCTGCGCGTCTCTTGCCGGACTGTCGGAAAAGTATGCTTTCGGCATAAGCACTTCGCCGTACGGGGCCCTGTATTCGGAACGCTGTGCCGAGGGTTACAGGGTACTCGTGAAGAACGGACAGGGGACCGACAGCGAAATTCCGCTTGACATTCTGTTCAACGCGATAATAAAAGGAGCAATCGGAAATGAGTGAGAAATTCAGTATGAGGAGGATGCTGCTGTTCAGCCGCCTCCAGTTATGTGAGATATATTGGAGCAGACCTTGGAAAACGCTGAGAACCTGTTTTGCGGTGATCCTGTTACTGGTGATCTTTGCCTTGCTGGTCGAAGGCGGGAATCTGGATGAAAGCATCGGATTTGCAGAGAACCTTCTGGTCGTGACGGCCCTCATTCAGTGTCTTGCCCTGGGAGCCGACCTCGTCACCAGCAGGCTTCTTGTTCCGGCGTCTATGCTGGAAAAATACATCTCCATATTCTTCGGGACCCTGTGCGTGGGAACCGTCTTCCTGCTGGTCTCCGGACTGCTCGGGTCAGTCATTTTCTCTCTGATATCCGTAGTGGGTCCCGGTATGGACGGCGGCGTGCGGCTGCTGTTTGTCGGGAGTGCAGGCTTTGGATATCTGGCATTTGCTGCCTTTCTGCCGTTCTTCCTGTGGATAGAACTTTTTGTGGCGGCCAGAAGACGCTATGGAAGCTGGCCTGTCTGGGGTGCTCTGGCTGTTGCCGCGACTGGAATACTGCTGCCGGTCATACTGGGTTCCGCCGGCGTTATTGACGAGAGGGTGGCGACCGTCATTTCCCTGACTGTATATGTTATTGTAGCCGTTATGAGTCTGGTATGGGGATACAGGCTGCTTCTGGTATTTGAAACTGACGCGAAGGACAATGACTGATTTCAGACAGGACAAGGCGATATACCTGCAGATGGCCGACAGCCTGTGCGACGATATACTTTCCGGCCGTTATGTCCCCGACGGACGTATTCCGAGCGTGCGGGAACTCTCTGAGCAGCTTGAAGTGAATACGAACACCGTTGTCAGGGCATACGACATCCTGACCCGGAGGGGGATAGTCTACACCCGCAGGGGGATGGGTTATTTCGTGTCTGGCGAGGCCCGTGGGATAATACTTGCCGAAAGACGCAGGGAATTCATGGAAGAACGGCTTCCTGAACTTTTCAGGCAGATGCGCCTGCTCGGCATATCTTTCGAGACTGTGCAAGAGTGCTGGAAAACGTCTGTGGGCGGGAATGGTTTTTGCGGGGATCCGCGGCAAAAATAACGATATGGTAAAATGTCTGCCGGTTATTGCCGGATTGCTCCTTTCTGTCTGTTCGTTTGCAATAGTTCCGGACAGGGAATATGTGCGCCTGCCTCAGAATGAGGGTCTGATATACAAGAGGCTTGAAGTGGTCACGCCTGACGGCTACAGCATAGAGACGTGGTTCTATCCTGCCCAGGACATGCCTGAGGAAGGTGCCGGCCGGGATGAGATGCTGCCTTACAGGACACTTGACGACAGCAGGCGGCCCACACTGATTATATGCAACGGCGACGCCGGGAACATGTCATACCAGCAGATCGGCATGGCCGGACTCTATACCGCATGCGGACTAAATGTCGTGACTTTCGACTGGAGGGGATTCGGGGACAGTTCCGAGTTTGAGATGGATCCGGATTTTTTGTGCTATACCGAGATGCTTGACGACTATGGAGCTGTGATAGCCGAGGTTCTCAGGCAAGCCGAGGTGGATGAGTCGGAAATATATGTTATGGGCTGGTCTACCGGGGCGTACCTGAGCATGATCACGGCATACGGAAACGACGCTGTCAAGGGATGCATACTGAGCGGAACGCCTTCCTCGTTCGAGGATGTGATCCCCCAGCTGGTGAAGGTCCACCCTGCCGGCAAGACTGAAGCCAACCTGCTTGTTCCGGAGGATTTCCCGAGTGACCGGATGCCTGTGTTCATTGCTCCTGAATTCACGAAACCGATACTTCTGATTGTCGGTTCCGAGGACGACAGGACTCCGCTATGGATGTCTGAAAAGATATTCGCCGCTCTGCCGGACAGTGCCTGCAAACGGATGTCCGTTTTCGATGGTGCCGGACACGGCGGCATGCAGTTCCCGTTCATTGCAGATACGCCCCGGTGGATGACGGAGACTCTGGAGTTCATGGCAGGAGAGTGACTTGGATTAAATTGATACGGACATGGAAAAGCTGATGGTGATAGACGCATGCATGCGTGACGCCGCGTCGCGCACGAGGAGGGTGCTCGGACCGCTGGTGGAGGAACTTTCGAAGAGGTATGAAATAGAAACTGTGGTGCTCGACGGGGCGGACTACCAGGCTGTGGGGCGCAGGATGCTTGCCGAGCGCAGTGCCGGGCATGTGCCCGAGAAGACAGTGGCGCTTGCAAGAAGGCTTGCCGCTGCCGACAGGCTGGTGGTTGCCGCACCGTTCTGGGACATGAGCTTTCCTGCCGTGTTGAAGGTGTTCATCGAGAACATGTCCCTTTTCAACATCACCTTCAGGGACAACGGCAGCAGCTTCGACGGGCTGTGCCGATGCCGGAAGGTTCTGTACGTGACTACGAGGGGGATGGACGTGCACACAGGAGACCCGCTTGACGGGGCGACTCCGTATATCAGGGCGATATCGGCCCTGTGGGGGCTCGGCGAAGTCTACACGGTCGCGGCCGAGAACCTTGACTTCAGCACTCCGGAGCAGATTGACCTCAGGATCGGGGCCGCTGTAGCCGCTGGCCTTGAACTGTGCCGGGACTTCTAGTCATACTTGTCGCGCTCTGCGGTACTGGTGGGGCGTCAGCCCTGTCCTCTTTTCAAAATAGCTGCAGAAGAAGGCAGTGGAGGGGAAATTGTAGTCCCAGGCTATTTCCTTGATTGACGCGTCAGTGTCCGAGAGCGACAGCCTGAGCTGCATCGTAATGTATTCGTCAATCAGCTCCTTGGCCGGTTTGCCTGTAATCCTCTTTGTTATTGTGGTCAGGTGCTTGGGGCTTACCGAAAGTTCGTCCGCATAGTGCCTGACGCTGTGGAAACTTCTGTAGTCCTTCTCGACGAGTTCCATGAACATGTTGAACTGTTGCCTGATCCTGTTCTCCCTGCGGGTCGGGACGGCACTGAGCGAGCGGCTTTTAACAACTCGGTCATGCAGCCCGAGAAAGTAGGCCTTGAGGTGCAGCAGGACTATGCTTCCCGAGGTGCCGAAGGTCCTGTCTTCGAGATAGAACCCGAGCAGGCTGAATGTAGACTCCGTAAGCCTGAACACCCACGGGTCTGTGGTGCAGCAGTCGTTGCGCAGCCACTCGTAGACTACGCTTTCCAGCTGCAGGCTTGCCGCCCTGAGGGTCTCTGCCGAATAGACGAGCACCCTGGCGTCAAAATCGTCCGAGGCGGACTCGAGCTGGATCACGTCGTTGGGGAAGAACGACATTACGGCTCCCTGTGAGATTTCCCATCTTCTGAAATTATGGAGCAGGGTCCCGTGGCCCTTTTCACATGCCAGTATGCCTCCGTAGCCGACGCATCTGGCTGCGTGGCGCCATTCCTGGAGAGATCCCCTCAGGAAATGAGTGGATATGTTGCCTGCCTGATCCATTTCCGTTCCGATTTTGATGCAAAAATAGCATTTTAAGGTTATAAATTTTCATTTGAGGTTCGATTTTGTGTATTTACGGGGAAATTCTGGTAATGCCTGGCCGGGCGGAACGGAGTAATTTTGCGGCTCGAAATCCAGAGACACTATGCAGAAAGCGTATTGCTACATCATCATTGCCCTTGCTGCGGTACAGACAGCCCCGGTCTGCGCATCCGGTCTGCAGCCTGGCGAAGAAAGGGTATTCACCATCGAAGAGATATTCGGTATGGCGGAGGACAGCGAGACGAGGCTCAAGATAAGCAAGAGCGCTGCCGAGATAGCCGCCATGAAGGTTCAGGAGAGCCGGGATGCACTCCTGCCTGACATGACGGCTGACCTGTCTGCCAGCTATATAGGCGACGGGGTGCTCACTGACAGGAATTTTTCAAATGCGGTTACTGCGCCCATCCCTCATTTCGGAAACGGGTTCGCGTTCGAGGCCACCCAGGTCCTGTATGCCGGAGGAGCCTTGCGCACCTCGGTACAGATTGCCGACATAGGCAGGGAGACTGCCGAAAAGGAAGTGGAACTCACGCGCCAGCAGGTACGTATGATGCTTGCCGGGTACTGCATGGATCTTTTCCGCATGAGGAACCAGCGGACAGTGTACATGCGCAACTGCGAACTCATGGAAAGGCTGGTCGAGCTCGGCAAAAGCCTCGAGAGCCACGGAACCGCCCTGCGCAACGACGTTACAAGGTATGAACTCCAGCTGGCTGACATGCGTGTGGCACTCGACAACGTCGAAACCGAGGCTTCGGTTCTCAACTACCGGCTGTGCACCATGCTCGGGCTTGACACCGATACCGTAATCGCGATAGACACGACTATGCTCGGCACTTCCCTTGAGCGCGGCATGGAGGAAAAATGGATGTCAATGGGCGAGGGTACTCCTGCCGTGTCGGTCGCCTCGTCCGGTGTGGAGATGGCCGAGGCCAGGATGAAGCTTGTGCGTTCGGAGATGATCCCCAGCGTGGCGCTGACCCTTTCCGACAGGATGGACGGTCCGGTCCTGATTGAAGTCCCGCCTCTTGACAACAACTTCAACTACTGGTATGTCGGCGTAGGGGTGAGGATTGACCTGGGCGCATTGTACAAGACTCCTTCGAAAATGCGCAGGGCGAGGGCTGAAACGGCCATGAGCCGCCAGAACCTGGAACTTGCACGCCGCGAGGCCGACATGGAGATCCAGGCTGCATACGCGAGGTATCTGAACTCCTTCTCGGATCTGGAGAAGCAGGTAAAGAATGTCGAGCTTGCCGCCGAGAACTACCGCATAATCCGCAACAGGTACGAGAACGGCCTGTCCATCGTCACGGACATGGTGGATGCGTCCAACATGAAGCTGTCGGCAGAACTCGCCGAGGTCGATGCAAGGATAAGTGTGGCATATTCATACCTCCGGCTGCGCTATGCGGCAGGAGTGCTTTAACTGACCATCATTTTCAATTATATCATGAGCAGGAACAAGAAAACTGTCAAGCTGGCCTACAACCTGGTGATATCAGCGCTTGTCATAGCGGGATGCATATTCGTTGCGGACCATTTCATGCATGTCGGAAAAGGGACTTTCACCGACAATGCGCAGATAAGGAAAAACATAGTCCCTGTAAACGTCCGTGTTCAGGGATATGTCGAGAAGATAATGTTCGACGAGTATTCCGAGGTCAGAGAGGGTGACACTCTGATGTTGGTGTCGGACGATGAGTACAGGCTGAGGGTAGCCCAGGCCGAGGCGGCACTTGAAGATGCCAGGGCGGCGGTGGCAGTTACGGAAAGCAGTCTGGATGCAGCCACGAACGGTGTCAGGGTCGCCGAGGTCGCGATTTCGGAGAGCAAGGTCAGGCTTGACAACGCCAGGGACGAGTACGGCAGATACGAGAAACTCTATGCCGAGGAGTCTGTGACCCAGCAGCAGTACGACGACGTCAGGACTGCGTATGAAGTCGCGCTGGCTTCCTACCAGAGATGCGTCCTGCAGAAGAGGAGTGCGGAACTTTCCGTCTCGGAACTTGGCGGCCGCCTCGCCCAGTGCCGGGCGCAGGTTGCGCTTGCAGAGGCTTCGCTGCGGCTTGCCGGGCTCGACCTCTCGTACACGGTCGTGACGGCACCTTGCAGCGGACGCACCGGGGCGCGGCAGATAAGGGAGGGCCAGCTGGTCCAGCCCGGCCAGAGCGTGGTCACTGTGGTTGACGATGACGAGGTCTGGGTCGTGGCAAATTACCGTGAAAGGCAGATGAAGCATATCCGTCCGGGCGACAAGGTGTCCGTGCGTGCCGACGCAGTGCCGGGCGTAGTGTATAGCGGCGTAGTCGAGAGTGTGTCGGATGCGACGGGAGCCGCATATTCCATGTTCCCTCAGGACAATGCGACCGGCAACTTCGTCAAGACGGAGCAGCGCATTCCGGTGAGGATCCGTCTGGAGGGCAACGGCCCTGAGGAGATGTCATTGCTGAGCGCCGGAATGAATGTGGAGTGCGAGATATGACGACCGAGTTCTCGATGCCGATGTTCAGGCCTTTCGTGCCTGACAGGATAAGGCCTCTGATATACCTTGCCTTTGCTCTGGTGTTCCAGCTCAGCGGCGGGGTCTATCTGGGATCGCTGTCCGGGATGCAGGGTGAGCTCTCGATGCTCCGGGAGGATGTCATGATGTGCGGGTACGCATCCCTTATAGGTGTGACAATGCCTTTTCCAATGCTGTTCAGGCTGAAGTTCCGCTTCTCGAACAGATGGATGCTGACCCTTTGTGCCTCAGGCCTGGTTGTCTGCAACATTGTCTGTGCCTGCACTGAATTCCAGCCGCTGCTATGGCTTGCTTGCTATGCGGCCGGATGGTTCAAGCTGTGGGGGACTTTCGAGTGCATATCCAACATACAGCTCTGGATGGCGCCCGGCAGGGATTTCTTCCGTTTTTTCCCTCTGCTGTACATTCTCGTTCTCGGCTCGATCGAGTGTTCGGGAATCATGGCCCAGCTTTGCGGATACTTCCTGGAATGGGAGGCCCTGCCCGCCGTAATGGTCGCGGCACTTGTGGCCGTGCTGCTTTCGGTACGTCTGCTGACAGTGGATTTCCGTCCGGGCCCTCCGAGGCCCATGCCTCTTTTCGGTATCGACTGGACCGGTCTTGTCCTGTGGTCGCTGTTGCTGCTGGAGCTGAGCTATGTCTTCATATACGGTGAGCATTACAACTGGCTCGACGGGACTCCGGTGAGGTTCGCACTTGCGGCAGCGGTGCTGACAGGAGCATTCTGCATAGGCAGGATGCGGAAGGTGCGTCATCCCTACATCGAGGTCAAGGCGTGGAAATACGGAAACCTCGCACCTGCTTTCGTGATATTCCTGTTCGTGTGTGTCGCGTCGTCTTCGGCCAATGTCCTCGAGGGTGCCCTGACGGGGAGTATCGTGCCGGCCGGACTTGCCCAGGGTGTAGGTTCACATCTGTATGCCGTCCTCGGGACGGTGGCCGGATGCCTGTCCTGTCTCTTCTGGTTCTTCAGGCTGAAGCTCTCGCTCGGCCGGCTGACAATAGCGGGTATGATGCTTACATGTGCGTATTCGTTCATGATGTTCTTCCTCATATCGCCGGACACCCCGTATGCAAGTCTGTATCTGCCCACTTTTGTCAGGAGTTTCGGCTACTCGATCATCTTCACGTCACTGACCCTTTATATACAGGTGCAGATGCCGTTCCAGCACTTTTTCCAGGGGCTGTGCATTATCGGTATGGCAAGGACCGTCTTGGGCGGCGCGATAGGCGGAGCGGTGTACGGGTTTGCGCTTAGGAAGAGCATGGCCCTGCATTCCGGGATTCTCGGAGCCTCGCTTGATCCTGTCGCTGCAGGCGTGGCCGGAATTGATGCCGGCTCAGGGTATGCGGAACTCGTCAGGCAGTCAATGATGGCCTCGCTCAAGGAGCTCTACGGCTATACTTTCGTCGTATGCTGCGGATTCCTGATTCTGATGCTGTTCTTCGACACGCCTCTGAGGCGCAGGTACATCAGCATGCCGAACTGGGAAACCGTAAGGAAGTATCTCATGGCCGGGGAAGCCTGAGTTCCATTGTCGTCTTGAGCGGCTCGAGCCCGCAGCTCCTGTAGAACTGCATGGCCCTGCCGTTGCACTCCCATACGTTGAGGGTTAGGTTGTGGCATCCGCTTTCCTGGGCGAGCCTGCGTGCAGCGGCGAAGAGGGTCTTTCCTATTCCTTTGCCCCTCTGCGTCTTGTCGACGCAGATGTCGTCAATGTACAGAGTTTTCATGTCCTGCAGGATGTTGTCTCCTTTTGTCTGCCTGAAGATACAGAATGCGTATCCCTGCAGGACATCGTCCGAGTCTACCGCGGCAAGCACCGGGGTCATGTCGTCAGAGAGTATGGCCTCGAGCTGGGTGCGCGTGTATTTCATTGCTCCGGGCCTGAAGATGTCGGGCCTTCCCGCATTATGAACATTGCAGACCTGCACGAGCAGGTCTGCAATTCTTCCGATATCCTTTCCGCATGCTCTGCGGACAGTCACCGAGATGTTCTTTTCCATATGGCGGCTCAGTCTTTTGTCTTGATGCTGACTGTCGCGGAGCGCAGGCCGGGTGCGCTGGCACTGAGCCTTGCGGTGCCGCTTTCGGATGTGCTCCTGACTACGACCATGGCGCGTCCCTTCCAGGTCATGCGGCTGTTCCCTGTGTAGCTGTCAGTATCCTGGAGGTTGGCATTGCCAACCGCGACGATCTTTCCTTCGCCCTTGACCGTGAACGTTATCCTCTCCGATGCATCGGGAACGACACGGCCTTCCCTGTCAATCACCTCTACCGTTACGAAGGAGAGATCCTGTCCGTCTGCGGTTATGGTGCTGCGGTCGGGGGTCAGGCGTATCCTGTAGGGTTCTCCGGCTGTGGAAATTTCCATGGGTTCCTTCTCCTGTCCATTCTCGACTCCGACGGCTCTTATTGTCCCGGCTTCGTAAGGAACGGAGAACACGGCCTTGAATTCCTGCTCCCTGGTGGTAGGCTTCTCTCCGACCAGACGCCCGTTAAGGTACAGTCTTACTGAAGGATAGCGAGAGTATATCTCGACTTTCACTGGTTTCCCTTCGTGTCCCGGCCAGGTCCAGCTGTCCCATGTAGGCCACACCGACCAAGAGGTCTGGTTGATCTTGCCGAAGTATCCGTCAGGCTCCCTGACGGCAAGGTGGAGCTTGCCGGCGGGGTTGAACAGCATCTGTCGGTAGTAGGATATGGGCTTGCGCCATCCGGTAAGGTCGATGTCTCCACAGTAGGCGCCGTGCCATGGGTACTGTGGCTGAGTGTAGTGCTCTCCCTCGATTTCCCCGTCATAGTAGTAGCGCCCGATCCCGGACTCTCCGAGGTAGTCTATCGCCGTCCATACGAAGTCTCCGAAGATGTAGCTGTTGTCGTTTACCATCTCCCATGTCCTGAAGGCGCTGCGGGGGAATGACTCAGTCTGGATCATCATGCGTTCCGGCACTCTTTCATGGTCAGATGGAGCCTTGAAAAGCATGTAGTTGTACCCGACTATGTCGTGGACGGCGGCAAGCGGGTCGTAGATTTCCCAGTCGCTGTCCCAGGAGGCGAGTGCCGAGGTCACGGGACGTGTGCTGTCGAGTTCGCGGATCGCGTTTCTGAGCTTGCTTGCAGTGGTGACCACTTCGAGTTTCTTGCGTTCGATGACTTCGTTGCCTATGCTCCAGCAGAAGACTGAAGGATGGTTGCGGTCGCGCAGTACCATGGCCGAAACGTCCTCCTTCCACCACTGGTCGAAAAGTGTCGAGTAGTCGTAGGTGTTCTTTGAGTCGCGCCACCCGTCGAATGCCTCATCAATCACGAGCAGGCCGATGCGGTCGCAGGCGTCCAGAAACGCTTCGGAAGGGATGTTGTGTGAGGTGCGGACGGCGTTGAACCCTGCCGCCTTGAGCATCTCGGCCTTGCGTGCCTCGGCTCTGTCGTAGGCGGCCGTGCCGAGCATACCGTTGTCGTGATGGATGCATCCGCCGTATAGTTTGATCTGCTTCCCGTTAAGGCGCAGGCCGTCGGCGGCGGAGTATGTTATGCTGCGTATGCCGAAAGTCTGCGATACCTCGTCAAGAGTGCTGCCGTTCCCGGTTACTGTGCAGATTGCGGTGTAGAGTTCAGGAGTCTCCGGGCTCCACAGCGCCGGAGAGTCGACGGTCATCGTCTGGATGATTTCCCTTGATGTGCCGGCAGGCAGCAGCACGTCTGTCTTCTTTGTGCCGTGGCAAGCCCCGTCGCGCATGAGGCAGGTCTGCAGGGCAATGTTACGGTCGGTGTCCGAGTCATTCTGCAGTGTGGTTGCGACCTGTACCGTGGCCTTGCCGGCGCTGACCTCGGGAGTAGTCACGAAGGTGCCCCAGTTGGCGACGTGCACCTTGTCAGTGACCGTAAGCCAGACGTGGCGGTATATTCCCGAACCGGTGTACCAGCGGCAGTTCTTCTGAAGGGAATTGTCAACGCTCACCGCGATGACATTCTTCCCTCCGAAGTTGACGTAGGGGGTGATGTCGTGGAAGAATGGAGAGTAGCCGTAGGGTCTGGTTCCCAGGGACTTGCCGTTTATGAACACTTCTGCGTTCATGTACACTCCCTCGAAGTATAGTCCTATCAGTTTCCCGTTGTACTCAGAGGGGATCTCGAATGTCTTGCGGTACCAGCCTTTGCCAGTAGGGAAGTATCCGCCGTCATTTCCGCTCGGGGCGTCCGGGCTGGTTATTCCCTCGATGCTCCAGTCGTGGGGAAGGTCCAGAGTGCGCCAGGAACTGTCGTCAAAACTTGCTTCGGATGCTTCGGGGTGGTCTCCGAGAGCGAAAGTCCAGCCGGAGTCGAAGAGCTGTCTGCGCTCCGGAGTTTCCGTGCCGGCGGCACTGGCCTGGACGGCACCGGCAAGGAGCAGCACCGAGAAAGTCGCCAGGATGCTGCGGATAGGTAGTATGGTCTTCATGAGGTTAATATGTGTTTATGTCCGTCAATATACTAATTTTTCCTGAATTGAGGCTGGCTTTTATATCAGATGTGCTTTATGAACTTTGCCGGAACACCTCCGACGACAGTGTCAGCAGCTACGTCTTTTGTTACGACGGCACCTGCCGCCACGACTGCGTTGTCACCTATGCTGACACCCTGGAGTATGGTTGCGTTGGAGCCAACCCATACGTTCCTGCCGAGGGTGACTGGAGCGGGAATGGTATCTCCGCGTTCTTCCGGCTTCAGGCCGTGGTTCAGTGTGGCGAACACGACGTTGTGTCCTATCTGGCAGCCGTCTCCCAGTGTTACACCTCCGTGGTCCTGGAAATGGCAGCATGCGTTGATGAACACGTTCTCTCCGACTGTGATGTTTTTCCCGAAGTCCGTATAGAAAGGAGGAAATACCCTGAGCGATTCCGGGACTCTGTAGCCGAAAAGTTCTGAAAGCAGCTCCCTGACTTCCTCCTGAGTATGGTAGGCTGAATTTAGCCTGAAGGTTATCCTGCGGGCGGCATCGCTCATACTGTCCATGAAGAGGTGGATTTCGTCAGTGTTGAGGGGGCTTCGCGTCTTGACCAGTTCCTTGAAAATCTCAATGTCCATATTCTCTTGTGTATATTTTATGGTTCTTGTTCTACAAAATTATTCATTTGCTGCATTTTTTCCAGGAATAAATTATTTTTGCCATATCGAAAATCAATCGTGTGTTCATGGAGAGGATTCTGAAAGTCAGGAGTGTCGGCGACTACTGCCGCTATGTCGGGGCGGATGACCTTCATCCTCTGGTGTGCGTGATCGACTATTCGGAAGTCTCGCCGGTACGCCACAGCCTGAACAACTACGGTGTCTACGGAGTCTTCTTCCATGACGAGGCGGATATTGACCTGGAGTACGGCTGCGGCAGGTACGAGTATGGGAAGGGAACCGTCATCTGCGTGTCGCCTGGTCAGGTAGGGGGTAAGGAGGACAACGGCGAACTTGTGAACCTTACCGGATGGGCGCTGCTCTTCCATCCGGATATTCTGCACGGGACCGATCTCGAAAAGGCGATCGGGAAGTATTCGTTCTTCGACTACAGAATCAACGAAGCCCTGCACATGACTGACGACGAGCATGACGTGCTCGTCTCGCTGATGCGCCAGATCAAGGCGGAACTCGGTCGCAGCCGTGATTCCATGCAGGACTCCATAATCGTGAGCTACATCCGTCTGGTGCTGGAATATTGCAGGCGTTTCTACAACAGGCAGTTCCTTGCCCGCCACCTGGAGAATTCGGACACTCTTGCGAGATTCGAAGACCTGCTGAGGACCTATTTTGACGAAGGGAGGCAGCTTTCCCTCGGCATGCCTACCGTGCAGTACTGTGCCGAGAGTCTGTGCATGTCCGCCAACTATTTCGGCGACCTTGTCAGGAAAGCGACGGGGGACACGGCAGGGAACTGCATACGCAGGTATGTGGTCATGCGGGCCAAGAACGAACTTGCATCCGGTGCAGGCATCGCGCAGGTCGCATACGGGCTGGGGTTCGAGTATCCGCAGCATTTCAGCCGCATGTTCCGGAAACTGACGGGAATGACTCCAAGGACTTATCGTGACAGCGTGAGGAAAAACAGGTCTGCGGAATGAATCTGACGGGAGACAGGATTGACCGCCTCGGCGAGAGCGTAATCGTGATTGAGAATCCGAGAACTGAGGGACCGCTGGCTTTTCCGCTGAAAAGCGACACCACGGTCTCGATAATAGTCACCGGCGGGTCAATGGAGTGCGTCGTCGACATGGCCGACCATCACATAGACGTGCCCGGCATGCTGATTATCCTCCCCACACAGATCGTGGAGTCTGTCTCTTTTGGCAGCGGCTTCCGGGGCTACTGTCTTGTAATGTCGTCATCGTTCATGGCGAATCTCCCGATGGAAAACAAGATCCCCCTTATTTTCAACGTGAGGCGGAACTCGTTTTTCCCTCTGGAGGACCAGGCGCTGGCCGCTGTCCAGGGGTATGTCAGGATGGTACAGTCGGCACTCCGCGCGCCGAACAACTACAAGGACGAGATTGTCACGCATCTTACGGTCGCTTACTATTACGGGCTGGGGACTTATATTCATGATATCGCGGACAGGGGAGTGCCCGAATCCAGGTATGACCAGATCACGAATGACTTCATCAACCTTGTCAGGGACAACTGCCATCTCCGAAGGGATATCGCCTTTTATGCGGATTCCCTCTGCATTTCCGCAAAACACCTCAGCCATGCGGTCAAGGAGGTGACAGGCGACTCTGCCATCAAATGGATAGAACGCTATACGATATTGAATGCAAAGAGCCTGCTGAAGACTACCTCGCTTCCCGTAGGAGAAATCTCCGACAGGCTCGGTTTCCCCGATCCGTCAGATTTCGGAAAATATTTCAAGAAATTCACAGGCTATTCCCCCCGCGCCTTCAGAGCCCTGTAGGCGGCCTGCCGTACGTTTCTCCATAACTGCGAAGGTCTCAGCATGCGGATGATTCCGGTGCGTGCAGGCTGACGGTAGTCCGAAGCCAGTATTGCAGTTATGACCAGTATCGCGGCTATCGCGGCATATCCGTATATTTCCTTTATGCTGGCCATAGTCATCTGTCTCTGGAATTCCGCGTATGTCTCGGAGAACGTTCCTGCCACCGGACTCATCATGTCCAGGCTGCTCCCGAGATCGTTTCTCGTCTCCTGGCTTATGTGATTGAACAGGTCCGTGATTATTGCAGAGTTCAGCGGCCCTCCGAAACTTGTCCTTATGAAACCTATTACGCACATGGCCTCGAAATAACAGGCAAAGCTCACGCTGCCTGCCAGTGCATAGGTCAGGGCCGTATACACGATGCTTACTCCGGCTCCCTTGAATGCCATCGGCAGATACAGCATGTATTTCTCTGTCGAGGCGTCAACGAGGAAATAGAGCATCACCTGATAGAGGAAAAAGGCGGTGAAACCCGATAGTACGATGTTCTTGATGCGCCATCCGAGTCTGCGGAACGCCGTATGGAAGAACAGTGCTCCTGCGGCGATGCCGGCCACGACTCCCCAGCAGAGGTCCGCGTTGTGGCGGGCGTCGAACCCGAGGACTGCATTCGTGTATATGTTCTGGACTGAGGAGACCATTGTGGACATCATCGACATGCATCCGAACAGAATGAATATCGGGATCATGTTGCGCTGCGAGAAAGTCTTCATGCTGATGTACGGATGCCTTATCGAGGATGCCCTTTCGAGGCAGAGAGCCAGCAGCACGATTGCGAAGACTGCCGCAGTCCGGATCTCCCCGCTGTCGAGCCAGTCATAGTGCTCCCCGTATACGAATATGAAGACTATGCATATCAGCCATGCGCTCCAGAGTATGCCGCCGATGTAGTCGATCCCCCAGAACGGTACATACGGAGCCTGGCGGTAACTTCTCCTCATGCAGAAGAACACTAGGGCGAACACCAATGTGAAGGCCCCGATGGTCAGGCGGTGCATCGCCCTCCATTCAAAGGCTGAAATGCAGTACCCGGTCACGATGTCGGTAAGCTGGACGCTGCCGAGGATGAAGGTGAACAGAAAAGGGAAGAAGACTGCGAAGTCGCGTTTCGGGGTGATGCGCAGCTGCAGGGTGTTCCAGCATGTGAAAGTGCTGAGAATCCTGAAAAAGCCGCTTATGAAGGACATGAGTACGACAAGCGGGAGATATCGGCTCGTCATGCAGACATAGTCGCAAATGACAAAGGCTGCGGCCGAGACCAGGAGTATGCTCCGTGTGCGGAACCTGTAGAGAATCCTGAAGAGCAGTGGAAACGCGACCGTAAGTCCCGTCATCGATGCGTATCCTGCCATCAGCACATCCTCCTTTATCCAGGCATGGCTTCCGGATATTTCTGCTGCGGCTGACATGTAGACGCCTCCGGAAAGCATGAATATGACGATTATCAGCAGCATCAGCGGGAATCTCAGGAATTCGGGGACGAAATCCTTCCACACCATGATCCTGCGAGCGTCGGCCGTTTCGCCGTTTGATGTAGCCTGCATGTCTGTCAGTATTTTATCTCGCACTCGACGTTCATGCCTGAGCGCAGCCTGTCGATATCGGTCTTCAGGTTGGTGTCGGTGAAGATGATCTTCACGGGTATGCGTTGTTCGACCTTGACGAAATTGCCGGCGGAGTTGTCCTGCGGAATTATCGAGTACTGCGCTCCCGTGGCCATCGCAAGAGTGGCGACTTCCCCGTGGTATTCCACGTCGGGAACCGCGTCGACCTTGATGGTCACTGGCATTCCGTCACGGATGTTGGCGGTCTGGGTTTCCTTGTAATTGGCCAGAACCCACACGTTCCCGTCCTCTACCACTGACAACAATGTCTGTCCGGGCTGTATGAACTGTCCCTCCTGAATCGCCTTGCGGGATGTCACCCCGTCACATGGGGCCACGATTACGGTATATGAAAGATTGAGTTCCGCCAGGTCGAGTTCAGCCTTTGTCACGTCGATGTCCGCGCGGTTCTGCTCGAGACGCCGGGTCTGTTCGTCCTTGGCCAGGGCGGTGCTTTTCTTGCTCCTGACGAGCATGTCGTATTTTGCCTTCGTGGCCTCGAAGTCGGCTTTCGCATTCTCATACCGCTGGCGTGTCACGGCCTTCTGAGAGTAGAGCTGCTCATAACGCCGGAAGTCTGTCCTGGCCTGTTCAAGCCTGATGCGCAGTTCCTCGATACTGGCGTCGGAGACTGTCAGTTCGTTCGCGGTCGCGGAGATCGCCGTCTGCCGTGCACTGTCTTCCATGATGGCCTTCCTGTAGTTGGATCTTGCCTGCGCGGCCTTCAGCCTGTACTCCGACTGCTCGATGATCACGAGTGTGTCGCCCTTGTGAACGGACTGATAGTCGTCGAAGCACACTTCCCGGATGAATCCCTGCACGCGTGCATTGATGGGTATCATGTTCCGTCTTACCTGTGCGTTGTCGGTGTACTCCACCCGTCCCAGATGGATGAACTTTGAGCACACCCACGTGAGACTGCAGAGAATGAATGCCATTGCCACGACATTCCGCAGTATCTTTCTGGTTCTTTTGTTCATGTTTGTCATAATATTGTCTGCCGGCTTAGGACTCCTGATTCATAAAGGAGCCTGCAATAGTTGTATATCACGTTGATCTGGGCATTGACGAACTGGACCTCCGCCGCAAGTCTGAGGTTGTCGGCATCGGCCAGGTCGGTGACCAGCACCAGGTCGTTTTCGTAGCGTCTGGAAGTGACATCGTAGTTCTCTCGGGCCAGCTGCAGGCTTTTTTCCTGAGTCTTGAGAAGCTCGGAGGAATTTATGCAGTCAGTATATGCGGAGCGTATGGCGAGGGTCACGCTCTCATTTGCCGAAGCCAGTTCGGCCCGGGCCTGTGCCGCCGATGTGTCGAGCCTGGATATTTCCTTCTGCACCTTGTACAGATTCCCGAGGTTGAACCTGAGTCCGATACCGACATACCATGTGTTGATGTTGTTGTTGAGGACCGGAATCTCATATGTTATCGGTCCGTTCAGATTGTCACCCGCGATGATGTCGATCCGGGGCATGTAACCGGCGCTTGCGACTTTCTTCCTGTATCCGGCCAGGTCGACCTGAAGCCGGCCCCTGTTGAGTGCGGGCGAGTGGCTTTCTGCCATGCGCCGGAACTCGTCCTCGGAATACACGGGCAGAAGTCGCGTCAGAAGAGTCGTGTCGGGCATTACTTCGGTCTGCGGCGGCAGATCCAGCATGGTGACCAGCCTGCCGTTGCAGATCTCTATCGAATTAGCCAGCTCTGTCCGTCTGTAGCAGAGGTTCTGGTATTGCACTTCGTATCTGGTGATGTCGTTGTCGAGTGCGACGCCGGCCGCTTCTCTTGCGCGCATGTTCTCTATTACCTCCAGGGTCTGTTCCATGTTGCGCTCGTAGACCTGCAGCAGGTTGCGGTATTTGTAGAGGTCAAGATAGTATCCTGTCAGCAGGAAGTAGACTTGCTGCCGGTGTTCGGCGAGATCCCATTCTGAAATCTGTTTTCTGATTTCCTGGGCCTTGATGTTGTTGTAGATTGCCCCTCCGGCAAAGACCACCTGCGACGCCTCTACGGAAAAGCTGTTCCCGAAGTGCGGGGAAGCGTAACACTGCCCGTTGGAGAAGTTGCGTTCCGATACCCATGCGTCTCCGTTGTAGGAGGCCGAGGCAGAGAAGTCTATGTCGGGGAGGTAGTCATTCCTTGCAAGTGCGATGTCTTGTTCTGCACCTGCCGCTGCAGTCTCGAATATCCTTATGGTCTTGCTTTGAGAGTCTGCCAGAGAATAGATCTCCTCGAGGGTCATCACCCGTTCCTGCGGCTGAGCCGCCAGTGTTGCGGTCACGGCAAATGATGCCATCCCGAGGAGCAAACGTCTGTGTTTCATGTTATGAAAGTCTCTATTGTAAATAATTGACAAAAGCAACTATCTGTGCAAAAAAATACTAAATTCCCGCTTTCCTTGATATTTCTTCTGCCACTTCGAAGAAACAGGCGACCTTTTCCGGAGGAATGCCATCTAGCAGTTCGGCGGACAGCCGGCTTTCTATCTGCCTGTACTGTGAGAGTACGGACGAGCCCTCGTCGGTTATGCTCAGAAGATTTTCGCGGCGGTCGTCTGGATTCACGGTGCGTCTGGCAAGTCCTTTGTGTTCCAGGGAATCAATCATGCGCATGACTACGGACTTGTTCTTGCCTGTGGCGATGGCGATGTTCTGCAGTATCTGGTCCGTATGTGCCTCGATCATGTTGAGGAGTATGAACTCCTCGACGGTGAGTTTCACGTCAGCTTCGGCCGCATACCTTAGTTTCAGGATGCGGTGCAGGCGGTTCCGGAGTTTGCCGATTTGCGTTACAAGCAGTTCTTTTGCCATTCTGTGCCTTTTTCCAGGCGCAAAGATAGCAATAATATTCAGAAATGGTTGCTATTGTATATTAATTTTCCTTCATGAACTCCGTGAAGATATCCTTGTGCTTCCCGGTGAAGATGACATGGTGGTTGCCTATGGGGTTTTTCAGGAAGTATTCCGTGCATACGGAAGGATCCTGCATCTGGAGGAGTACCTGCGTGCGGCACAGATTGCTGCCGTAGCGGTTTTCCAGAAGCCTGGCCTCCTCGCAGAAGTAGCGGTTCATATCGGACGAGACCTTGAACACCGTGACGTCTCCGGCCGGGAGCTCGCCATGGACGGCAACCCCGATTCCAGATTCGAAATGGGTATTGTAGGAGTATCTTTCAACCATGTTGAACGGTACGGTGCAGTGTGCGAAGAGCATCTGCCCGGTATGCGGATCGATCTGGGAAGGGTTTGCCTGGAATCCGCTCTTTCCTGTAAGGGCGTTGCCCATGATCATCGAAAGAAGAGCCGGGACATCTCCTTCGCATGATGATGGAATGCCTTCGGAGTTCAGCAGGGCCAGGGCGAGACAGCCTGTGTTCCCCAGGGCACCGAGCAGGTCGAAGCAGCGTATGGTGAGGGCGGACAGCCTGTATTCAGAGATCATCTGCCGTAGGGCGGCATATATGCCTGTCGCTCCGTCGACGTATTTCCTGACAGTCTCGGGAGCATCGCGGCGCAGGGCCCCGATTATTCCGGCGGCATGTTCGGGAAGGGGAGTGGTGGGGTTGTTTCCTGCCCGGTCTATCAGTTCCCTGATGTCGATGTCCACAAGATTGACTCCCAGTTTCTCTTTCGCGGCCTTCTTGTCGGGCCGGCTTGCTATGAGCCAGTCGGAGGGCTCTCCTATGATTCCCGTATTCTGTCCCTGAAGGCTTCTCCTGGCCCTGGCTACTTTTGCGAGCAGCTCTATCCTGTGTGCGATGTAGTCTGCGCTCCCGTGCAGAACCTCTCCTTTGCGCCCGTTCAGGTTCAGAAACGAGAGTATCTCCAGCGATGCTGCCAGCGAGTTGCTCTTGCCGGAAGTCAGGAGGAGTATGTTGCCCCTCAGGGCAGGGAAGACCTTCCTGAAGAGGCCTTCCGAGCCTCCTGTCCTGACGAAGATCAGGTCGAGGTCGGAGTCGCCGTACCGGGAGAAGTCATCTCCCCTGAAGTCCAGACCGTATCCCAGTTCTGACTCGACAGAGCGGATGAATTCGAGGGAGACTGCGTCCACTGCGCTTTTGTCGTGCAGTGATGATGTAAGGGTATAGAGTGCGATGTCCATTTTACCGGTTATTTGTGTCCTGTGCCTGCGGCACGCACAAATATAATATTTTCTTGTAACTATCTGAAACTGGGGTTTCCGCAATGTGGAATCTTCCAGGTCAGAACTCGAACTGCTTCAGCCCCCATGACACTGCGGCGGTCTTGTCCTGGTTTATCTTGCCGAAGTTGAAGGAGATGCTCAGCAGAAGTGTCCTGCCAAGGACATTCGAGTATCTGTCTTCAACGAATTCGGCGGACACTGTACGCATGAGGTTGTTTGTCCTGTTGAGGATATCGGACAGCCTGAGCCCGAGGTCGAGCTCAGGTCCGCGGGCGGATGTAATCTCAAACACCTTCCTGAACGGGAGGTAGCCGATATGTTCGGCATTCAGTTCGTACTGCCCTGGCAGTACATTGTCCATGACGGCTTTCCCTGCTGTATCGGAAACGGCGAAGCTGGTCACCGTCGTGTCTCCTTTCGGGATGAGATATACCGATACGTAAGGTATGGGCTCTGCGGTTCTGGAGTCAAGGACGAACGCCTTGACTTTGACCGACTCGTATTTCCGGGCTTCTGATGCCGTCTGGGCATGGGCAGACAGGCAGAACACTGCCATAACTACCGTAACGACGGCCTTTTTCGTTACACTCATCATCAGGGAATCATTTGATCAGGCCTAAAGCAGGATATCCAAAAATACGAATAATATCCGGATTCTGTATTGAACCAGGGCCTTTATGTCACGGCCTTTCTTTCAGACGCTCAATTATGTCGTCACAGGCCCTGAGCACTTTCCTGTCGGTAAAATACTGGATGCAGATACCCGCAAGGACGGCAACGCACATTAAGGCTATGGCAACGGTGCCTTGCTCAGGGACTAGATAGGTGTCGCGGATTTCAGGAAAGATGAAGCACATCAGGCCCGCTGCCAGAACCCATGATGCTGCATTTACTGCCATATAGTTCCGTTTGAATTTCCTTAACCCGGTCACGGTAGAAAGGACATTGTCTGTACCGTATTCTATTTTCCCCAGTTTGTGGTATATGACCGTATACCCGATCAGTACAAGTACATAGAATGCCGCAATCATGCCGGCGAGGCGCATGTCAAGTCCTCTGACACAGGAAACCGCCAATACGGCAAGTATCGCTGCACTGACACTGACAAGGGTGGTTTTCCTGTAGGAGTCCAGCACGCTGACATGGTTGCGGAAGACCGTTTCCATCAGCTGGCTGTTGACAATCATCTGCCTGTCCATATCTGCCTTCAGATGCTCGTAGTCTGACTTCATCTGCCTGAGGTCATCGTACACGGATAAATTTTCATTCTGCATAAGCGTTGATTTAGATGTCCATTTTCTTAAGTTCCTCTTTGATCCTGTAGAGCTGGAAGGAGACATTCTTTACAGAAATGCCTATGACGGCCCCGATTTCTTCATAAGACAATCCCTCGAGCCACAGTAGAATCAATGCACGGTCAACGAGTCCGAGCCGGTTTATCCTGGCATACAGCCGTCTTACCTGCAGTGTCCTGTCGCTTATCTCTTCGAAGAAATCAACATCGATGCTTAACGGGATATGTCTGGCTCCGCGTTTCTTTTTCTTCTGCCTGTTAATGCATGTGTTGAGGCTTACGCGGTAGATCCAGGTCCTGGCATCCGACTCTCCGCGGAATGTGTCGTATCCTTGCCAGAGCCTGACCAGCACATCCTGAAAAAGGTCTTCCGCCTCCTCTCTGCTTCCGGAAAACATATAGCAGACGGTATAGACAACTGTCTTGTGCTTTTCTACCAACCGGGTGAATTCCTGTTCCTTCTGTTCCATCATGATTTCAGATTTACACTATATTAGACAACACAGTATCCGGAAAACTATAAATTATCGGTAATATTTTCTGTTCATATCCGTTGTGATGACACGCCTCAGGCGGAAGGACGCCTGGAGGTCTTCTACAAAGAATAAAGATAGTAAAACTGCCGCGGGACAGTCAAGAGTCCAGAGGGAAAGCAGAAACAGAGGAGGGGAGACAAACTGATCCCTTGTCTATCTAGATGATTCTCTTGTGATTATAAATTATTCGGGTGTGTGCTAGCCTGGTGCAGCCGTCTTGACGTGGACTTTCTTGCCCTCCTTTGCCTGTCTTTTCCTGTGTTGAATAGGAGGGGGATATAGAGTAGCGGATAATGTTGTTCTTGGTCGCGTCAATATAAAAAAGGAGACAGGGAAGAAATCGCCTTGTCTCTTTTAATTATTCACAAGCTGTATCTGCTTGTCTGAATCAATATTCCTCC
>CALUTT010000010.1 GCA_944323775.1 uncultured Bacteroidales bacterium | reverse complement strand
TCTCTCTGATTCTTGAACATTATCGATCTGCCGCGGAAGAAGATCGAAGCCTTGTCTTTCGTTCCCTCTTCAAGGAAACCCTTCGCATGCTTGTGCTTGTTCTGTAAGTTATGTTTTTTAGTATTGGTGCCGTTGTGTTTTTCCTTTATCACCACCTTTGCGGCATTGGACTTCATTTCCTTAGCCTTCTTCTTGCGCTGATAAAGGTATTTCTGGTAGTCCAGAATCTTGCAGACCGGAGGGTCAGCCTTGTCGCTGATCTCGACCAAGTCAAGTTCCAGTTCGTCAGCAAGCTGCAGGGCTTTTGCTATCGGATACACACCCGGTTCCGGGATATTGTCTCCCACCAGACGCACCTCTCGGGCAGATATCTGCTCGTTGATGTTAAGTTCATTCTCGTCACGCTTGCGCATCTGACGGGGATCCGGTCTGCGTCCTCCCGGATTGAAGCCCGAAGGCTTCGGCTTGTAAGGCAATGCGATGGCTGTTTCCTCCTAATTCTTTAGCTCGTCGGCTATCACCGACTTGATGTATTCAACAAATTTATCTGCAGGCATGCTTCCCTGGTCGACACCTTCGCGACGCACGGAAACCGTACCGTCATTTACTTCCTTTTCGCCGACTATCGCAAGCACGGGCACCCTGAGAAGCGATATCTCTCTAATTCTCTTACCCAGAGTTTCATTGCGCGAGTCAACGGAAGCGCGAATTTCGGAATTTTTAAGAAATTCGCAAACTTTTTCCGCATAATCAGCATATTTTTCGCTGACAGGCAGGATTTTAACCTGGTCAGGAGAAAGCCACAGAGGAAGATGGCCTGCCGTATGCTCGAGCACGACGGCGGTAAAACGCTCGATTGACCCGAACGGAGCCCTGTGTATCATTACAGGTCTCTTCTTCGTTCCGTCTGCATCAATATACTCCAGTTCAAAACGCTCGGGAAGGTTGTAGTCCACCTGAATGGTACCGAGCTGCCACTGGCGCCCGATAGCGTCCTTTACCATGAAGTCGAGCTTCGGTCCGTAGAAAGCGGCCTCGCCAAGCTCGACAACCGTCTTGAGCCCCTTCTTGGAAGCAGCTTCCACGATCGCCCTCTCGGCCTTTTCCCAGTTTTCGTCAGAACCTATATACTTTACCTTGTCGTTAGGGTCACGCAGAGACACCTGGGCCATATACTCGGTCAGGTTCAAAGTCCTGAACACATACAGTATCAGATCTATCACCTTCTCGAACTCTTCCTGAAGCTGGTCCGGACGGCAGAAAAGGTGTGCGTCATCCTGGGTGAAGCCCCTGACTCTGGTGAGTCCGTGGAGTTCTCCGCTCTGTTCGTAGCGGTATACGGTACCGAATTCGGCGAACCTCAGAGGGAGATCACGGTATGAACGGGGAGAGCTGCGGTATATCTCACAATGGTGAGGGCAGTTCATTGGCTTGAGCATGTACTCTTCCCCCTCCTGCGGAGTCTTGATGAGCTGGAAAGAATCCTTTCCGTACTTTGCAAGGTGGCCTGAGGTCACATACAGCTCCTTGTTTCCTATATGCGGAGTCACTACGGGGAGATATCCGAGTTCAGACTGCTTCTTGCGGAGGAAGTTCTCCAGGACATTGCGCATGACTGCGCCACGGGGAAGCCACAGAGGAAGGCCGAGTCCCACGCGGGGAGAGAACGTGAAGAGTTCCATCTCCTTGCCGAGTTTGCGGTGGTCGCGTTTCTTGGCTTCCTCGAGCATCTTGAGGTAATCGTCAAGCATGCTCTTCTTGGGGAAGGTTACGCCGTAGATTCTGGTAAGCTGCTCCCTGTTCTGGTCGCCCTTCCAGTATGCTCCGGCTATTGACGTAAGCTTTATCGCCTTGATGTCGTCCACGTGCTTGATGTGGGGTCCGCGGCACAGGTCCGTAAAGTTGCCGTTCGTGTAGAACGTGATCGTACCGTCTTCAAGGTCATTGATGAGTTCGCACTTGTATTTGTCACCTTTCTCGGTGAAATACTTGAGCGCATCGGCCTTAGATACCTTCCTGCATTCGAAGGTCTCCTTCGAACGCGCAAGTTCGAGCATCTTGTCCTCCACGGCCTTGAGGTCCGCCTCGGAAATCTGACGTCCTCCTAGATCGACGTCATAGTAGAATCCGGTTTCGACGGCAGGTCCGACCCCGAATTTCACGCCGGGGTAAAGTGCCTCCAAGGCTTCAGCCATAAGATGGGCTGACGAGTGCCAGAAAATCTTTTTTGCCTCGTCATCGTCCCAAGGACGTACAGTGCCGTCTGTAAATGCTATCGTCAACATACCGTTAATTATTTAAGCCTACAAATATAGGCAAATTATTGCTATATTTGTGCAGATAATCAAGGAAACAACCATTATGGCCGAAAATAACTCAATGTGGGATCATGCTGCAAAGGCAGGCCTGGCACTGGGAGGAGTCTCCATTGCTTACCTTGCCATCAACGCTGCCAAAGGGCTGATCAGCGGAAGCGCGGGCGGCGATACGTCTTTCATGCTGACCGTCATAATACAGATACTCGGCCTGGCGCTCTGGGTCGCCAAACTGATAGGATGCATTTACCTCATGAAGTTCTTCATGGCGAAGTTTGCCGACACTGACCCCGACATGGACCGCTCGCGGGTATTCAGGTTCGGGGCCTTGGCAGCACTGCTATCCGCCCTGGTATACTCTGCAGCCAACCTTGCATACACCACGCTGATTGCTCCCGAGAGCTACGAGATGGCCCTTGAGTATCTCAGGCAGATGCCACAGTTCCCGGCAGAAGAGCTTGATGCCGCCGAGCAGGTCATCGACAAGATGCCGACCATCGGCTTCTTCTCAAATACAGTCTACTGTTTTCTGTACGGCACCGTGCTCTCGGCAATCCTTTCAAAAAAGATACGCCCCGACAACCCTTTCTGACCTGACATGGACATTTCAGTAGTTGTACCGGCATATAACGAGAAGCAGTCGCTCAGAGAACTCTGCGAATGGATAGGCAGGGTGATGGCCGAACATTCCTTCAGTTATGAAATACTCATCATAGACGACGGGAGTTCCGACGGGTCATGGGCAGAGATCAAGTCCATATCCGCATCCCGGCCTGAGGTGCACGGGCTGTCATTCAGGAGGAACTACGGGAAATCGGCCGCTCTGTACTGCGGTTTCGAGAAGGCTGAGGGCGACGTGGTGATCACCATGGATGCCGACCTTCAGGATTCCCCTGACGAGATACCTGCTCTCTACAGAATGATAGCCGAGGACGGATACGACCTGGTATCCGGATGGAAGCAGCACAGAAAGGACAATGCGCTCACAAAGAACCTTCCGTCCAAGCTGTACAATGCAGCTGCCCGCGCCATGACCGGCATACGCCTGCACGACATGAACTGCGGACTAAAGGCTTACCGTAAAGAGGTCGTCAAGAGCATCGAAGTCTACGGGGAAATGCACCGCTACATCCCTTACCTCGCAAAGAATGCCGGCTTTGACCGCATAGGAGAAAAGCCGGTAGTCCACAGGAAAAGAAAATACGGCAAGAGTAAATTCGGCATTGAAAGGTTCATTAACGGATTCCTGGATCTCCAGTCCCTGTGGTTCCTTACCAAATTCGGGAAGAGGCCAATGCATTTCTTCGGCTACAGCGGACTGCTCATGTTCTTCATTGGTTTCGTCCTGACGGTGTGGGTAATTGCCGAGAAACTAGTCAACCAGGCCAACGGCCTCAAGTTCAGGCCAGTCACGGACCAGCCTGTTTTCTACCTCGCCCTGCTTGCCGTAGTGATTGGCGTGATGCTGTTCCTCGCCGGCTTTCTTGGAGAAATGGTATCGAGAAATTCTTCCGACAGAAACAGATATAATATTAAAGACGAAATTTAGGAGATTTCAATATTTTTAATTAAATTTGCAGTCCCAAAAGGGAATCGGGATGTGGCGCAGTTGGCTAGCGCACCACGTTAGGGACGTGGGGGTCGTCTGTTCGAG
>CALUTT010000009.1 GCA_944323775.1 uncultured Bacteroidales bacterium | reverse complement strand
CCGCAGTGGCAGCAGGAAAGGTTCGGGGCACTGTACAACGACTTCTTCTATCACAGGCACGAGGAATTCTGGAGGAGGAACGCCGAGAAGAAACTTCCCGCACTGTTGTCCGCAAGCGGAATGCTCGCCTGCGGGGAGGATCTGGGCATGATGCCCGCCTGCGTGGAAGGTGTCATGGACCACGAGAAAATTCTTTCCCTGAAAATCCGAGGCATGCAGAACGAGGGAAGCTGGAAGCGTCTGAGCGTCTGCGCCACATCGAGCCACGACATGGACACCCTGCGCATGCAGTGCGACCATGACCCCGAGCCATGGGAGGTCAGGAACATGCTGTGGGAGTTCCTCGGATCGCCTTCGATGCTCGCCATATTTCCGATTCAGGACTGGGTTGCCCTGGACAAGGAGTTCCGCCGACAGAACAGGAACGAAGAGAGAATAAACCAGCCCGCCGACCCCGGCAACAAGTGGCGTTTCCGTATCCACTTCGGCCTCGAGGAACTCAAGGACCGCGCAGGGCTGAATTCAGCCATCTGCGGTTTGCTCAAGGACAGCGGGCGGTTCAGGGCAGAGGCCGTCTGAGGCCTGAGAGCCCGGCAAAAGCCCTATTTCGCGATCTTTTCCCGCATGTCGGTATCGGCCTGGATGTTCTTCATCCTGTAATAGTCCATGACTCCGAGATTGCCGCTCCTGAAGGCTTCGGCCATCGCGAGCGGAACCTGTGCCTCGGCCTCGATGACCCTTGCACGGGCTTCCTGAGCCTTGGCCTTCATTTCCTGTTCAAGGGCGACAGCCATGGCCCTGCGCTCCTCGGCGCGTGCCTGCGCTATGTTCTTGTCGGCATTTGCCTGGTCCATCTGGAGGACTGCTCCGATATTCTTGCCCACATCGATGTCCGCGATGTCGATGGAGAGTATCTCGTATGCCGTCCCGGCGTCGAGTCCCTTGCTGAGCACCAGCTTTGAAATCGTGTCAGGATTCTCGAGCACGGACTTGTGCGAATCTGAAGAGCCTATGCAGCTGACTATGCCCTCGCCGACCCTCGCAAGTATCGTTTCCTCGCCGGCACCTCCGACAAGCTGCTTGATGTTGGCGCGCACGGTGACCCTGGCCTTGGCAATCAGCTGGATACCGTCCTTGGCGACTGCCGTAACCGGAGGGGTGTTGATGACCTTGGGGTTCACGGACATCTGCACCGCCTCGAGCACGTCGCGCCCGGCAAGGTCTATCGCCGAGGCCATCTTGAAATCGAGCGGAATATTGGCCTTGTTGGCTGAAATCAGGGCCATGACCACCTTGGGCACGTTGCCCTTGGCAAGGTAGTGGGCCTCGAGTTCATTGGCCTTCAGGGTGAGGCCGGCCTTGGTGCCGGTAATCATGGCCATTACTATGGTGTTTGGGTTCACTCCCCTCCAGCGCATAAGGACGAGCTGGATCAGGGACACGTACACGCCGGAAAGCACGGACTGGAACCACAGTGCCACCGGGAAGAACCACAGCAGGATGATGAGGGCGACCACTATGATCGCCGCAAGCAGAATGGGATTCATTATGATTGTGAATTAATTGGTTTGACAAGTACCTGGTTGTCCACGATTTCGACCACCTCTATCGGAGTCCCGGCAGAGACCATGCTGTTGTCCATGGACTTCACCTCGCATGTGGTGGCCTCGAAGCGTCCGGTTCCCATCGGGGCGAGGCGTGTCTGCGCGATTCCGGTGTCTCCGCTCTTGAGCAGTTCAGGCTCCCTGTTGACCTGTGAATTGACCTCAGTGTCAAGCTCAAAGCGTTTCCAGGTCTTCTTGCGCAGAATGACAGCCACCATGGCCACGAGCAGGACAAGCACCGCAATGGCAAGCCACCAGCCCTCGCTGTAGCCTATGTAGCTGAATGTGTACCAGCAAGCTCCGAAGAACGAGGCGAGACTGAAGAATCCGGCTATGCCGACACCGGGGATCAGCAGAAGTTCGACCAGCATGAAGACAAGACCCGCGATAAGGAGTCCGACGGTTATCCACCACATATCGTATTGATTTATCAGTTGTATTGCCAAATATAGGGAATTTTTCCAAGTATCCGGTCAGAGCGGCCCAAATATGCAAAAAGGCATGGGTAAAATACAATTATTCGGATAAAAATGCTACCTTTGCGAACTAATTTGGACAAATTATTTAAAATCATATTTATGCAAAGTAAAGGTGCTATCAAGATTGTGGCCTTGTGCTTCATTCTCGCATGTCTCTGGCAGCTCTCCTTCACCCTTGTGAGCAACATCCAGACCCGCAAGGCGGAGAAGGCGGCAGAGAAGGTTGTCGAGAGCGTAAGGAACTCGGCCGCATTCGCAAACGTTCCGGAGGTCGACAAGGCTTACTACCTCGACTCCATCAAGAAACTGGAGTCGCGTCGCTACATCGATTCAATCTCCTCCGAGAAAATCTATTTCGGTTACACTTACAAGCAGGTCCAGAATCAGGAAATCAACCTCGGACTCGACCTCAAGGGCGGTATGAACGTCATGCTGCAGGTGCAGCTCGAGGACCTGGTCCGCGCCCTGTCCGGCAACAATACAACTCCTGAGTTCCAGAAGGCCATCGAGCTTGCCAAGCAGCGCAGCGTCAACTCCCAGTCTGACTTCATCACCCTGTTCGCACAGGCGTGGAACGAGGTTTCCGGAGGACAGAGGCTCGCACATGTGTTCGGGACTTTCGAGATGCGCGACCGCATAACCTCCGAGACTTCAGACGAGCAGGTCATCGCCGTCCTCCAGGAGGAGGCAGAGAGCGCAGTCGACAACTCGTTCAACGTGCTCCGCAACCGTATCGACCGCTTCGGCGTCACCCAGCCTTCCATCCAGAAGCTCGGCAACACCGGACGCATACTTGTCGAACTCCCCGGTGTAAAGGAGCCTGAGCGTGTGCGCAAGCTGCTTCAGGGTACCGCATCCCTCGAATTCTGGACTACATACACCAATCAGGAAATCGCTCCCTACCTGCAGGAGGCCAATTCAGTTCTCGCTCAGACCATTGCCGCAAATGCTGAAACCGAGCCTGCCTCTGCCGAAGCCCAGCCCGCCACTCAGGGCCAGGCCACAGATGCCGAGAGCGACCTTGTGGCAGAGGAGATAAGCGCCCAGGAAAGCAATTCCGACGAAGCCCAGCTCGAGGCCTACAGGAAGGCCAACCCTCTGTTCGCGATACTTACCCCTTCAGGATTCAGGGACAATGCCTGCATAGGATTTGCCGCTGCAGCCGATACGGCTCTCGTGAACCAGTATCTTCACAGACCAGAGGTTGCATCGCTGTTTCCTCCCGAGTTCCGCGCAATGTGGTCAGTTAACCCTTCAGAATACGTCCAGGGAGAAAACGTTTACGAGCTTGTAGCGATAAAGGCTTCATCACGCGACGGAAAGGCACCTCTTGACGGAGGGTCAGTCACTGACGCCAGAGTTGAGTACAACAACAACCAGGGAGGCGAGCCCAGCGTGTCAATGACAATGAACGCAGAGGGTGCAAATACATGGGCAAGACTCACAAAGGACAACATCGGACGCCAGATAGCCATCGTGCTTGACGGCACCGTATATTCATACCCTAACGTCCTCAACGAAATCACGGGAGGTGTTTCCTCAATTACCGGAAACTTTTCAGTGGAAGAGGCTACCGACCTCGCAAACGTGCTGAAGTCAGGAAAGCTCCCCGCACCTGCAACCATAGTTCAGGAACAGGTCGTTGGTCCTTCCCTCGGTGCAGCGTCAATACGCTCCGGACTTATCTCGTTCGTGATAGCGTTCATCCTCGTGCTCCTCTACATGATATTCTTCTACAAGGGAGCCGGACTTGCCGCAGACGTGGCGCTGCTCTGCAACGTCGTTCTTCTGTTCGGTACGCTCTCCGCTTTCGGGGCTGTGCTCACGCTGCCCGGTATTGCAGGTCTCGTTCTTACCATGGGTATGGCGGTTGATGCCAACGTGATCATCTATGAACGAATCAAGGAAGAGCTCAGGGCCGGCAAGGGTCTGGGCAAGGCCGTTCACGACGGATATGCAAACGCCTACTCGGCCATCATCGACGGACAGGTCACCACGCTGCTTACAGGTATCGTGCTGTTCTTCTTCGGATCCGGCCCCATCAAGGGCTTTGCAACCACCCTCATCATAGGTATCATCACTTCCGTACTGACGTCCATCTTCATCTCCCGCATTATCTTCGACGACAGGATCTGTGCAGGGAAGAACATCACGTTCGACAACAAGTTCTCAAGGAACTTCCTCAAGAACACCAAGGTCAACTTCCTGGCCGGACGCAAGTGGTCATACACAATTTCTGCAATCCTCATCCTCATTTCTATCGGCTCCATCTTCATCAAGGGCTTCACCTATGGTGTTGACTTCACCGGCGGCCGCACCTACGTTGTGCGTTTCGACCAGCCTGTGACGGCGGAGGAGGTACGAGAGGCCACCGGACGGGTATTCGACCTCGCTGCTGCAGAGCAGGGCATCGAAGGGGCTTCCGTCGAAGTCAAGCAGTTCGGCGGCGACAGCCAGATGAAGATCACCACTTCCTACAAGCATGACAACGAGTCCACCGAGGTGGATGCAGAGATCGAGCAGATGCTCCATGAGGCCCTGCACGGATTCTATCTCCAGGATCTGACCCTCGACCAGTTCACTTCGACCCTCGAAAACCCCAACGGAATAATATCTTCCGACAAGGTTGGTGCGTCAATAGCGAACGACATCAAGCGCAACGCCATCATCTCGGTGATTCTCGCCCTGTTCATAATCTTCGCCTACATCGCCATGAGGTTCAAGGGCTGGACCTGGGGTCTCGGCGGCGTGGTTTCGCTCGCACACACGACCATCATACTGATAGGTTTCTTCTCCCTGTTCAGCGGAATCCTTCCGTTCAACCTCGATGTTGACCAGACATTCATCGCGGCCATCCTGACCATTATCGGATACGCCATCAACGACAACGTGGTCATCTTCGACCGAATCAGGGAGAACCTGCAGCTCCATCCCGGAGAGGACTTCATGCAGACGGTCAACAAGTCGCTGAACGCAACCCTGACACGTACGGTGAACACCTCCCTGTCAACCCTGCTCCCGATGGTCGCAATCGCGATATTCGGAGGAGAGTCCATCAGGGGTCTGTCAGTCGCTCTCTGCCTCGGTATCTGCATAGGAACCTACGCATCAATCATGATCGGTACCCCTATCATGTACGACACTACCCGCAAGGCAATGGGCAAACTTGCCTCCGCCAGCGCAAAGAAGGGCAGGAAATAATTGTTTCCACACTTCTCAAATATAAGCCCGGCCCGGTAAAAGGCCGGGCTTTTTTGTGTATCTTTGCAGGAGTATGTCCTTTGTCCACCTTCACGTCCACACCCAGTATTCAGTCCTCGACGGACTGAGCGACATCCGCAAGCTGTTCGACCGCGCCTCAGAACTGGGAATGCCGGGTCTTGCCATAACAGACCACGGCAACATGTACGGCGTAAAGGATTTCTTCGATGTCTCGAAGAAATATCCCGGAATCAAGCCCATAATCGGATGCGAAATATATGTGACGCGCCACTATGACCACCGTCTCCAGGACAAGGACCACAAGAGCTATTATCATCTCATACTGCTGGCCAAGAACTACGACGGGTACAGGAACCTGATGAAGATAGTGTCCATAGCGAACATCGAAGGAATGTACTACAGGCCGAGGGTGAGCCATGAGGTGGTCGAGAAATATCACGAAAACCTGATCTGCTGCTCCGCCTGCCTTGCCGGAGAGATTCCCAGACTGATTATCGCCGGAGACACAAAGGGCGTGGAAGAAGCCATAGAGTGGCACAAGAGAGTGTTCGGGGACGACTACTACCTTGAAGTGATGCTGCACCGCACGGAAGTCCCGGGGCTCTCGACAGACGTCTACGACCAGCAGAAGGAATGCTGCGAGGAGATATTCCGGCTCGCAGGGAAACATTCCGTGAAAGTCGTCGCCACGAACGACGTGCATTTCGTCAGGAAGGAGGACGGTCCGGTTCATGACAGGCTGATCTGCCTTACTACCAACTCCGACATAGACGACCCGAAAAGGCTGAGATACACCCAGCAGGAATATCTGAAGAGCGAAGAGGAGATGCAGGCGCTGTTCCCGGAGCATCCCGAAGTCATATCGAACACGCTCGAGATACTCGACAAGGTCGAACGCTACGACCTTGACCGCGGGCACGTGCTGCCGAAATTCGAAATCGAGCAAAGTTTCATGGCCGGCATAGACAGCCAGCTGGAGAAATATGCCGACATAATCGAAAACGGAAAATATGACATCGGCAAGGACAAGGACGGCAATGAAACCAGACATTACCGTGGAGACGAGTTCTGTAATTCAGTAGCTTACCTGTGTCATCTGACATACGAGGGTGCGCACCGCAGATACGGAGAGGTCCTGAGCGACGCCCAGAAGGAAAGGATTCACTTCGAGCTGATGACAATATCCTACATGGGCTTTCCGGACTACTTCCTGATTGTCCAGGACTTCATCAACTGGGGAAGAAACCACGGAGTCTCCGTCGGGCCCGGAAGAGGTTCAGCGGCAGGCTCGTGCGTCGCATACTGTCTCGGAATCACCAACCTCGACCCGCTCAAGTACGACCTGCTGTTCGAGAGGTTCCTCAATCCCGAACGAATATCCATGCCTGATATTGACGTCGATTTCGACGACGAGGGACGCTACAGGGTAATCCAGTATGTCCAGGAACGCTACGGGGCGGACCACATATCTCATGTGGTAACCTTCGGCACCATGGCTGCAAAACTTGCGATCAAGGATGTCGCAAGAATTTCAAAACTTAGCGTGGCCGAGGCCAACAGGCTTACGAAAATGATTCCTGACAAGCCCATCGTCGTCACTGAGAACGGCGTGGAAAAGGAATACAAGCCCACACTCGCCAACTGCGTCAAGTATGTCAGGGAGCTCCAGAACGAATATGAGAACGGAGAACCGCTGGTGAAGGAGGTAATAGGCTATGCTCTCCAGCTCGAAGGATGCATAAGACAGACCGGAATACATGCCTGTGCGATGATAATCGGCAGGGGAAACCTCACCGACTATATTCCCATATCGCTCGGCGAGGACAAGGCGACAGGCCAGAAGGTCTGGGTAAGCCAGTACGAGGGGAGCAAGATCGAGGCGGTGGGGATGCTCAAGATGGATTTCCTCGGTCTGAAGACCCTGTCGATCATTGACAGGTGCCTGGCTCTGGTCAAGAAGAGGTTCGGTACCGAAATAGACATAGAGGCCATTCCGATCGATGACAAGAAAGTTTTCGAACTGTACTCGAGGGGAGACACCAAGAGCATATTCCAGTTCGAATCCCCCGGCATGAAGGAATGGCTCATAAGGCTTCATCCCGAGCGCTTCGAGGACCTGATAGCGATGAACGCCCTGTACAGGCCTGGCCCTATGGAGTATATTCCCGACTTCGTTGCCGGCAAGAACGACCCCAGCAAGATAAAATATGACCTTCCGGACATGGAGGAATACCTCAAGGAGACCTACGGCGTAACCGTATACCAGGAACAGGTGATGAGGCTTTCTCAGAAACTTGCCGGTTTCTCAAAGGGCAAGGCCGACAAGCTCCGCAAGGCTATGGGCAAGAAACAGAAGGAAGTGCTCGACTCCCTTAAGGAATCGTTCATGACCGGTGCTCTTGCCAACGGCTATCCGAAGGATGTACTCGAGAAGATCTGGAAAGACTGGGAGGCCTTTGCCAAATATGCGTTCAACAAGTCCCACGCGACCTGCTATGCATGGGTAAGCTACCAGACTGCATGGCTCAAGGCGCACTACCCTTCTGAATTCCAGGCTTCCAACCTCACCCAGAACGCCGACAACATGGAGGAGATGAAGGCCATAATGGCCGACTGCCGCAAGTCGGGTATCCGTGTTCTCCTTCCGGATGTTAACGAATCGGAAGCACAGTTTTCGGTCAACAGGGACGGTGACATACGCTACGGGCTCGGCGGACTGAAGGGATTCGGGGACAACATTGTCGCCGCGATAATCAAGGAAAGAGAGGAGCATGGACGCTTCAGCGATCTGTATGACTTTCTGGAAAGGATGTGTACGTTGATTTCCAGACGCGCGCTCGAAACTCTGGTCTACTCGGGGGCCCTCGACTCTTTCGGGACAGGCAGGCATCAGTATTTCGCCGCCGTACCTGGAGGAGATCTGTTCATCGATGAACTCGTCCGCTACATGGGCCTTTACCGGAACGACAAGATGGACAGTGCAGCATCTCTTTTCGGAGAGGTAGAGGAACTGAAACCAGTACGTCCTGAGCCGCCTACGGTTTCAGGAGCCGAAGCAAACAGTTTCGAATTGCTCCAGAAGGAGAAGGAATATGTGGGCATGTATCTTTCTGCCCATCCGCTTGACAGATACCGCTTTGAGATAGAGAACTTCACAACAAGCCAGCTGTCAGGTTTTGCAGACGTCGTGGACTCATGCGAGAGAGCAGAGAAACCTGCGCGCGCAACCGTAGGAGGAATCGTGACTTCCATAAGCACAATTCAGACCAGGAACGGGGCGCCAGCCATGAAGTTTGTGCTGGAAGACTTCAGCGGAAGCTATGAATTCGCACTTTTCGGCAAGGATTTCCAGGCTTACCAGCCCATCGCCCAGCTGCACGCCCTGATACTCATAGAAGGCGAGATACGGCCCCGGTACAGGGTATCTCCCGAAGAAGCCAAGGCCGGCAAGAAGGCACCTTATGCTTTCCGTTTCCAGTCCATGATGCCTCTTGGGCTGGTCAGCGATGACAGGGTCGAGAGTCTCGACGTGCTCGTGGACACGGCCCGGCTGAATCCGGAAATGAGGAAGGACCTGGTCAGGATACTAAAGGCCCACAAAGGCAAGAGCGACCTCATAATAAGGATCAACGACAGGCAGAGCGGATACAAGTTCAGCATGCGCTCAAAGAAATACCATGTCAGGGTATGTCAGGACCTGCTGGACGAGATGTCCCGCTCGGGCTTCATCACCCACGTCACCACAAAGTGAAACGACAGATGATGTCCCCAGTGATGTCACCAGCCCTGGGCTGAAACGGGATGCTCGAGTCCGTCTGGGGTCACGAGTACGGAGCCGGCTTCGGGGAGGGCAAGGTGTCCGACAATGTCGTAGGTCTGGAAGTCAGTCCTGAACTTCTCATAATCGGAAATGGATATCACGTACAGAAGGCGGAAGTCGTCTCCGCCGTTCATTGCGGCCGACACCGGATCGATGTCCAGGTCCTTGCCCAGCGAGAAACTGTTGCCCTCGAAAGGAATCCTCTCGGCATACACCTTTGCACCGAGTCCAGTATCACGGGAAAGCCTCAGAATGGCGTCAGACAGGCCACGTGACACGAACAGCCCGCATGAAGGCACTATTCCCGATTCTTCGAGCCTGGATAGCGTATCAGGATTCAGTTCGGGCTTAAGATAGTCGGCGACCATCATCTTGTATTTCTCGAGTTCTCCGCTCCTGTGTTCGAGAACCTGCTGCCCGAGATATGCTGAGCCCAGGCTTCCTGACACGCATATCAGGTCCTTGCTTTTCGGGGCCTTGCGCCGCCCTTCGCTCGAGGCGCTGCGGAAGCCGTCCGCGGCAAGCCCGATCGCCAGACCGTTGCGAGAAGGAACGAGGTCTAGCGACAGATGCCGGTAGCCGTGTTCTCTGGCCGCAACGAGGATTCCGCTCCAGAGTTCTCCTATCTGTTCGAAATCAAGTTTTGAAGACACACCCAGAGTGACTCCCAGAGCCACAGGATGCGCAAGAGATGCATACAGTTCCCCTGTCACGGCGACCACGCTCTTGTATCCCAGGTGTTTCAGAGGAAAATACACAAGGCTGAAATCAGTACCCTCGAGCAGAAGCCGGGAGGCGGCTACGGCGGAGCCGTCCCCCTCTCCCCTGAAGGCGAGAGGGGCTTCGAAGGCAGCGTACCCGCTGCCTTCGAACAGCCGCCTTATTGCCTCCACCCTTCCGAGCTGTGCAAAAGTCTCGGCCATAGGCGTCAGAGTTTTCTCAGCAGATTGTTAAGATTGACCTCCGCATCGAGCATCGACCGCAGTTCGGCCACCGGAACCCTGCGCTGCTGCATGGTGTCACGGTCGCGCACGGTCACGCAGTTGTCCTCCAGAGACTGATGGTCAACTGTTACGCAGAAAGGAGTTCCTATCGCGTCCTGCCTGCGGTAGCGCTTGCCTATGCTGTCCTTCTCGTCATACTGGCACTTGAAGTCGTACTTGAGTTCGTCCATTACCTTCTGCGCGAACTCTGGAAGCCCGTCTTTCTTGATGAGCGGAAGCACGGCCGCCTTGATGGGGGCGAGGGGCGCAGGAATCCCGAGGACAGTTCTCTTTTCGCCGTTCTCAAGCGTCTCCTCCCTGTATGAATGACTCAGAACCGCAAGGAACATCCTGTCGACTCCGATAGAGGTCTCAACGCAGTAAGGTACGTAGCTCTCGCCGGTTTCAGGGTCGAAGTACTGGAGCTTCTTGCCGGAAAGCTTCTGGTGATTTCCAAGGTCGAAATCGGTACGTGAATGTATGCCCTCGAGTTCCTTGAATCCGAACGGGAAACGGAACTCTATGTCCGTAGCGGCATTTGCATAATGTGCGAGCTTCTCGTGGTCATGGAAACGGTAGTTTTCCTCTCCCATGCCGAGGGTGACATGCCACTTCATGCGGTTCTCCTTCCACTTGCGGAACCACTCCATCTCTGTACCGGGCCTCACGAAAAACTCCATTTCCATCTGCTCGAACTCCCTCATGCGGAAGATGAACTGGCGTGCGACAACCTCGTTGCGGAATGCCTTGCCTATCTGGGCGATTCCGAAGGGTATCTTCATCCTGCCGGTCTTCTGGACATTGATGTAGTCCACGAATATGCCCTGTGCGGTCTCCGGACGCAGGTAGATGGTGTTCGAGTCATCCCCAACCGAACCGAACTGGGTGGAGAACATCAGGTTGAACTGCCTCACGTCGGTCCAGTTCTTGGTCCCGCTTATGGGACACACGATGCCGCAGTCGAGGATTATCTGCTTGTATTCGGCAAGGTCGTTGGCCTGCTCCGCGGCGACATACCTCGAGTGTACATCGTCATAATGAGCCTTCTCACGCAGGATGTTGGGATTGGTCTCGCGGAACTTGGCCTCGTCGAAGGCGTCGCCGAACTTCCTGCGGCCCTTCTCCACTTCCTTGGCCATCTTCTCCTCTATCTTGGAGAGGTAGTCCTCTATGAGCACGTCGGCACGGTATCTCTTCTTGGAGTCCCTGTTGTCGATCAGGGGGTCGTTGAACGCTGCGACATGCCCGGACGCAACCCAGGTCTTGGGGTGCATGAATATGCAAGCGTCTATCCCGACTATGTTCTCATTGAGGCGAGTCATGGCATTCCACCAGTATTGCTTGATGTTGTTCTTGAGCTCGACTCCAAGCTGGCCATAGTCATAGACTGCCGCCAGTCCGTCATAAATCTCGCTGGAAGGGAAGATGAATCCATATTCCTTGCAATGTGCGACCAGCAGTTTGAACAGTTCGTCCTGTGTCATTTCCTGTAAAGTTAGTTTAAAAGTCAAATTTAATGTTTTTCATCCAATATTTCCATAAGAGGGACCATAACGAAATCCCTGTCACGCATATGCGGGTGCGGAATTACCAGATCAGGATCGTCCACCCTCTCGTCACCGCACAGCAGTATGTCGATGTCTATTATCCTGTCATGGTATATGCGCCTGCCGTCAGAGCCGTATTCCACCTGCTCCATGCGTCCCATCGACCGTTCGATGTCCTTGCACACACGCAGTATCTCATGCGGCGGCAGCGACAGGCAGAAGCACAGAACACAGTTCAGGAAGTCCGCTCCGTCGAAGCCCCATGACCTGGTTTCAATCACGCTCGACTCAGCCTTGCACCTGCATCCGAATCTGTCCTCGAGCATCCTGCGCGCAGTGTCGAGATTCGCCCTCCTGTCACCGATATTCGTCCCGAGCGACAGGTAGACATCCCTCTTTTCGGAAGAAGTTCCGGTCATCGCCCACAAAGGTCTAAAATTCAGGATCCATGCCGAGAGCCACCCTCGCCTCGTCAGAGAGCATGCTCTGGTCCCATGCGGGCTCGAACACGAGTTCGATGTCGCATTTCTTTATTCCCGGCGTGAGTTCTACGTTTTTCTTCACGTCAGCCATTACCTCGTCCGCCATAGGACAGTTGGGTGCCGTAAAAGTCATCTTGATGTAGACCTCGTGAGCCTTGTTGATATTGAGTTCGTATATGAGTCCCAGATCATATATGTTCACAGGAATCTCCGGGTCATATACCTGCTTGAGCGCAAGCACCACGGCTTCATATAGCGGTGCAAGCTCCTTGACGTCCTGCGGTGTCAGGACTTCCTCCACTCCTGCATTCCGTGTCATTTTGCACAATTGTTTTCAGCCATTCTGCGTATTGTCTCTATCATTGACACAAGGCCGTTCGCCCTTGTGGGCGAAAGGTTCTCCCTGAGTCCGAGCCTTTCGATGAAAGAAAAGTCGTCTGATGCTATCTCTTCAGGACGTCGGCCTGAATAGACACTGACAAGGAGGGCTATTATTCCCTTCGTTATCAGTGCGTCGCTGTCCGCCGAAAACACAAGGCTTCCGTCCTCCATCCTGGCATCGAGCCATACACGGGACTGGCAGCCTTTGATCAGCCTGTCGTCAGTCTTCAGCGATTCCGGGAAAGGAGGCAGCGTGTTGCCGAGTTCAATGAGATAGGAATACTTGTCGAGCCAGTCGTCGAACATCGCGAATTCTTCCACCTTCTCATTCTGTATTTCCTTCAATGTCTTCATGTCAATTCTTTTTTACAGTCAGGCAAGCATCGATATCGCCCTGTCAAGAGACCTGACAAAATATTCCGCTTCTGAAAGTGTATTGTATGGCGCGAATGACGCCCTGAGCATTCCGGTGACCCCGAATCTGTCCATCAGAGGTTCCGCGCACATTTGCCCGGAACGCACCGCTATGCCCATCTTGTCCAGTATCAGTGCCAGGTCTTCATGGTGGCAATGTTCCACGGAGAACGAAAACAGCGGGATCTTGACGAACCCGTCTCCGGGAAGTCCGTAGAGATGTATTCTTCTGTCCGAAGACAATGCATCGAGCACATAGCCGCAAACCTTGTCCGTATTGGCGGCCAAGTCCTCTTCCATTGAGCTCTGCAGTACGGAAAGAGCGGGTACCAGAGTCGCCACTCCGGTAAAGTTCTGCGTGCCCGCTTCGAACTTCATAGGAGCTTCAGCATATGTTGAGCCAGACCACCGTACTGTGTTTATCATCTCCCCTCCTCCCATGAAAGGAGGCATGGAGTCGAGAAGTTCCTTTCTGGCATAAAGGATACCCGTACCCGGAGACGCAAAGGCCTTGTGGCCTGAAAATACATAGAAGTCACAACCGGTCTTGCTGACGTCCGGACGAGTGTGGACTATTCCTTGCGCACCATCGACAAGAACGAGGCAACCTTTTGAATGACAAATATTTACAATATCGTCAACAGGGTTTACAAGTCCCAGGACATTAGAAATATGAGCAACACAGCATATCTTCGATGATGGGCTGAGAAGGGACTCGAGCTGTGCAAGGTCAAGATGCCCGTCGTCACTGACTTTCCAGACCTTTATCGAAGCTCCAGTCCTCTCGCAAAGCATCTGCCATGGGACAATGTCGGAATGATGTTCGCTCTCCGCAATGATTATCTCGTCCCCTTTGCCGATAAAAGCAGAACCATAGCTTGACGCCACAAGATTGAGCGAGGCAGTTGCACCGGAAGTGAACACAATCTCCGAGGGGCTGGAAGCCCCGATATACGAAGCGACAGCCTTCCTGGCATTTTCATACTCTTCGGTAGCCACACTCGCGACATAATGGACGGCCCGGTGGATGTTGGCCGTATTCATGGATGCCGACTCGGCCCACTTGTCAATTACAGATTGTGGACGCAGCGCCGTCGCGGCATTGTCGAGATACACCAGAGGCTTGCCGTAAACGGTTCTTGACAGCTGAGGAAACTGGCTTCTGAACTTTTCTAAATCCATATAATTACGAATAGCACAAGAACACAAAAATAAGCATAATTCAACAAATATATTCAGATGAAATTCGTAATTTTGCCATATGATCGACTATGTAACCGGAAAGCTGAAGACTCTGACCCCCACTTCGGCGACAATTGAAAACGCGGGCATCGGATATCTTTTCGAGATATCTCTCCAGACATATGATTCCCTGGCAGGAAAAGACGAATGCACCCTGTACGTACAGAAACAGGTTAACCAGAGGGACGGGAGTGAAGTGGATTACGGCTTCTCGTCCAAAGACGAGAGAGAACTCTTCCGGAACATCACCGCCGTATCGGGAATGGGCGCAGCATCGGCAAGGATGATACTCTCATCCATGTCACCGTCCGAACTCAGGGAGACAATACTGTCAGAAGACATAAACAGGCTAAAGTCAATAAAGGGAATAGGATTGAAAAGTGCCCAAAGGCTTGTACTTGAACTCAAGGACAAGATATACAAGTCCGATGCCTCCGAAATCAGCATCACGATACCTGAGAACAGGAACGAACCGGCGGCAGAAGCAGCAGCGGCACTCCTCAGTCTCGGATTCGCAAAGCCGAACATCAGCAAGGCCATTCAGAAAATACTGAAAGAAAAACCGGGATCCGGAGTCGAAGAGATAATAAAGAACGCTTTGCGCATCCTTTAGGAGGCAGAGCGGAAACTCTGTCTCTCACCTGCCGAAATAGACAAGCAGCACAGATATGTCGGCAGGAGACACACCCGAAATACGCGACGCCTGCGCAATGGTCCTGGGAGAATATTTCCTGAATTTCTGACGGCACTCGATAGTCAGGCCTGACACCTTGTCGAAATCAAAGTTCTCCGGAATTTCCAATTCTTCAAGCCGCCGTATCTTTTCAGCCATTTTCAGTTCCCTGTCAATATATCCGCTATACTTGATGGATATCTCGACACTCTCCACAACATCCTTCTCATATGTTCCACGTGGAACGATTTTCAAAAGTTCTCCAAGTGAAATCTCAGGACGCGATGCAAGATATGAGATTTTTCTGGATTCTTTGAGGGCAGCCGAAGAATGTGCGAGAAGGAATGGATTCGCGACTTCTGGAGTGACATTGCAGGTATCGCAAAACTCACGCAAATCATCGACCATGGAATATTTCTTTACCGCGAGAGCATAGCGACGGTCAGAAGCAAGACCGATGGAATGTGAAAGTTCCGTCAGTCTCTGGTCGGCATTGTCCTGGCGGAGAAGAATTCTGTACTCTGCTCTGGACGTAAACATCCTGTAAGGCTCGTCTACGCCTTTTGTGACGAGGTCATCGATAAGGACACCGATATAAGCCTGGTCGCGGCGAAGAATGAAAGGATCTTTTCCGCAAAGTTTGAGATGAGCGTTGATGCCAGCCATGATACCTTGCGCCGCAGCTTCTTCGTACCCCGTAGTACCGTTGACCTGACCGGCGAGATAAAGGTTCTCGATAGACTTCAGCTCAAGAGTGGGCTTCAGCTGCGTCGGGTCGAAATAATCATATTCCACGGCATAAGCCGGCTTGAATATTTTTACGTTCTCAAGACCTTTGATTGCATGCAGAGCATCGAGCTGGACCTGGAGAGGAAGAGAAGATGAAAATCCCTGAAGGTAGTATTCGTTAGTATTACTCCCTTCCGGCTCGAGAAACAGCTGGTGCGCATTGTTGTCAGGAAAAACCTTGAGTTTGTCTTCGATACTCGGGCAGTACCTCGGTCCGCGGCCATGTATCATGCCGTTGAACAGCGGAGATTCGGGAAAGCCGGAGCGGAGGATGTCGTGAACATGCTCGTTGGTATGAAGTATGAAACAAGGCATCTGCTCCCTGCCGCTCTGAACTGACGAAGGAATATCGAGAAAAGAGAATCTTGACGGATCCTCGTCACCTGGCTGTATTGTCAATCTGGATGTGTCGACGGACGAAATGTCTATCCTCGGAGGTGTCCCGGTCTTCATTCTGTCAGATATGATTCCCATGGAATTCAGCTGCTCGGTCAGACCGTATGATGACAACTCCCCTATCCTGCCGCCACTCATAGTACGCCTGCCGATGAAAAGTTTACCTGAAAGGAACGTTCCGGCAGTAAGGATAACCGCGCGAGACTTGAAAATTGCCCCTGTATTCGTACACACCCCGCGGATTTTTGAATTCTCAAAGAGAAAAGATGTCGCCAAATCCGCGTAAATATCTAATTTACAATTACTTTCGAGAATTTTACGCCATGTGGCGGAAAACTGGGTTTTATCGCACTGGGCCCGGGGACTCCCCATGGCAGGACCTTTTGAACGGTTGAGCATCCTGAACTGAAGGGTGGAGCAGTCAGTTACGATTCCGGTATAGCCTCCGAGAGCGTCTATCTCCCTTACGATCTGTCCTTTCGCTATTCCGCCGACTGCGGGGTTGCAGGACATCTTCGCAAAACCGTTCAGGTCCATGGTGACAAGCAGGACAGAAGAGCCCATGTTGGAAGCGGCCATGGCGGCCTCGCATCCTGCATGCCCTCCTCCTACTACAATAATGTCATACTCCTGAAACATGTTCACTGCATGTCACGTTTGAGATTCATGCACTCTTCCTCTTTTGACCGCATGACAGCAACGTCCTTGTCGCTGTGGTCATCGTAGCCCAACAGATGAAGTATACCGTGAATCATGACTCTGTCAAGCTCGTCATCAAATGAAGCGCCGTAGTGAGAGGCATTGTCCCTGACAGAATCTACACTTATGAAAAGGTCTCCGGACACCACGCCGGACTCACAGTAGTCAAAAGTGATGATGTCCGTATAGTAGTCGTGACCGAGATACTTTATATTGATATCTAGCAGATAAGGGTCAGAACAGAAGATCACGTTGACATCTCCGAGACGTTTTCCCTCACGGAGGCAGACCTCCTTGAACCATGTGCTGTTAAGCCTTTTATGCTTCAAATCGAAGGATATATCCTCGCAAAAGTACCGTACCATATCAAAAATTTCGGCAAATCTACAACTAATAAATCAAATTATTGGAATTCAAATTAAATATTTATATCTTTGGAAGCCGAATGTGAAGTTGCTTCACAGGACAGACGGAATATTAAAATAACCAAATATGGAAATCAAGAAATCACCAAAAGCTGACCTCAACAACAAGAAGCTTCTTTTTGTCGAGATCGGGTTCGTAATTTCTCTCTTGGCTGTGTACGGAGCCTTCGAGTTCAAGACCAAAGAGAAGAAAGAGGCTGTTCTCGCGGCCGACACGACGGAAATCGTTGAGGAGGAGATTATCCCTATCACACAGGAGGCCACTCCCCCGCCACCAGAGGTCCCCAAGGTTCCCGTCTTCTCCGACATTCTTGACATTGTGGAGGACGATATTCTCGTCGAGGACAACATCCTTAACCTCGAGGACGACGCAAACCTCGGTGTGGAGATTGTCGACTATGTAGACTATGCTGGAACCGTAGCTGAAGAAAACATCGAAGAGGAAGCGATTCCTTTCGCGCTCGTAGAGACAAAGCCGATGTTCCAGGGTGGAGATGCCAACACTTTCTCCGCATGGGTAAACCAGCACCTTGAGTATCCCGAAATAGCCAGGGAAAACGGCGTTTCAGGACGTGTGATGCTCCAGTTCACAGTAAACCCTGACGGAAGTGTAAGCAACGTTGTTGTAGTACGTGGAGTTGACCCTTCACTTGACCAGGAGGCAGTCCGCGTGATTCAGAGTTCTCCGAAATGGACTCCGGGACGTCAGAGAGACCGTGCAGTAAAGGTTACCTACACCTTCCCTGTTGTGTTCCAGCTGAGATAGTTTCACGAAACACTGATAAATACAAGGCTGTCCATACGGATGGCCTTTTTTTGAATTCATATGATGGAAAAAAAGGAAGAAAGGGCGGTTTTTGTCGGAATAATTCGACAGGAAGACAGCGAAAGCAAGATAATGGAGTATCTTGACGAACTTGAGTTTCTGGCGGAAACTGCCGGAGCCAGGGGGGACAGGAAATTCATTCAGAAGCTTGACAAGCCTGAAAAAGCGACATACATAAGAAGCGGCAAACTGCAGGAAATAGCCGAATACTGCGAGCAGAACAGCATAGAATACGTAATATTCGACGACGAACTCAGCGGAATGCAGCAGAGGAACATAGAGAAAGTCATCAAGACATCTGCAGTGATAGACCGCACGAGCCTGATTCTCGAGATATTCTCCCAGAGAGCACAGACTGCATATGCAAAGATGCAGGTGGAACTTGCAAGATACAACTACATGCTTCCAAGGCTTGCAGGAATGTGGACTCACCTTGAAAGGCAACGTGGCGGTATTGGAATGAGGGGCGGAATGGGAGAAAGCCAGATAGAGATAGACAGGCGCATAGTCAGGGAAAGGATCGCAAGACTCAAGGAGCAGCTCAAAAAAGTCGACAGACAGATGTCCACGCAGCGTGGCAACCGCGGTCAGCTGGTCAGGCTTTCACTCGTAGGATACACCAACGTCGGAAAATCGACTCTGATGAACCTGCTTTCAAAATCAGATGTTTTTGCTGAAAACAAACTTTTCGCGACGCTCGACACTACTGTCAGGAAGGTCGTAATAGGCAACGTACCGTTCCTGTTGAGCGATACCGTAGGATTTATCAGGAAACTGCCTACACAGCTCATAGAAGCCTTCAAAAGCACTCTTGACGAAGTCCGTGAGGCAGACATACTGCTGCATGTCGTAGACATATCCCATTCAGACTACAAAGAGCAGATGGAAGTGGTGGACAAGACACTCAGGGATATTTCAGCCGCAGACAAGCCGGTCTATGTAATATTCAACAAGACCGATGCCTACAGATATGAAGAATATGACGAGTTCTCACTCACTCCGAAATCAGAAAAGAACCTTACCCTTCAGGAAGTGAAGGACTACTGGATAAACGGAAGGAAGATACCGTGCATCTTCATATCCGCACTCAAAAAGGAAGGAATAGAAAAACTGCGCGACGACATCTACAAGATGGTGGCGGAAATACATGCAGGAAGATACCCCTTCAACAATTTCCTATGGTAGAAATACTGCAAGACAAATCAGAAGAGGCGGAAGAACAATTCTTCCGCCTCTTCGTTTATCATATGCAGGACCTCTTGTATCAGTCAGAGAACTTTGCCTTGAGGAATTCCCTGTTGAGCCTTGCAATGTGTGAGACGGTAATGCCTTTAGGGCACTCCATCTCGCAAGCTCTGGTGTTGGTGCAGTTGCCGAATCCAAGTTCGTCCATCTTGGCAACCATGGCCTTGGCCCTCCTTGCGGCCTCGGGACGACCCTGGGGAAGAAGAGCAAGAGAACTTACCCTTGCTGCAACAAACAGCATCGCAGAACCGTTCTTGCACGTCGCAACGCAGGCACCGCAGCCTACGCAAGCGGCAGCATCCATGCTTTCCTCAGCCTTGTCATGAGGAATGAGTATGTTGTTTGCATCCTGAGCCGAACCTGTACGGACAGTGATGAAACCACCGGCCTGGAGAATCTTGTCGAAAGCCTGACGGTCAACTACAAGGTCCTTGATGACAGGGAATCCGGCACTTCTCCACGGCTCTACGGTAATTGTAGCTCCGTCCTTGAAATGACGCATGAAGAGCTGGCAGGTAGTCACGTGATCATCAGGACCATGTGCACGTCCGTCAATATACAGCGAGCATGCGCCGCATATTCCTTCACGGCAATCGTGGTCGAAAGACACGGGACCGCTGCTCTGGCATCCCCTCTCGACAGCAACAGGGTCAGAACCTTCGCGGATCAGCTGCTCGTTGAGTATGTCGAGCATCTCAAGGAAGGATGCATCCTCCTCGATACCCTTTATGTGATAGGTCTCGAAATGACCCTTCGCCTTGGCGTTCTTCTGACGCCATATTTTCAAATTGAATTCCATTCCGATTAGTCTTTGTAGTTTCTTGTGGCAACCTTGATAAACTCGTACTTGAGAGGTTCCTTGTGGAGTTCAGGATCAACTCCTTCTCCCTTGTATTCCCAAGCTGCGACATACATGAAGTGCTCGTCGTCACGCTTAGCCTCTCCTTCTTCGGTCTGACTCTCGATTCTGAAGTGACCTCCGCAGGATTCGGTCCTGTGAAGAGCGTCACGTGCCATAAGCTCGCCTATCTCGAAGAAGTCCTCAAGACGAAGGGCCTTTTCGAGCTCCTGATTGAACTCATACTGGCTGCCAGGAACATTCACGTTCTCATAGAAATCCTTCTTGAGTTCCCTGATTTCCTTGATGGCCTTCTTGAGTCCGGCCTCTTCGCGCGCCATTCCGACATACTCCCACATAATGTGGCCGAGTTTCTTGTGGATGGAGTCTACGGTCTTGGTACCCTTTATTGACAGAAGCCTGTCGATTCTTGCCTGCACGCCCTTCTCTGCCTCTGTGAACTCCTTGGTGGTCACGTCGGTCTTGGGCTCTGCAAATTTCTTTGAAAGATAGTCGCCGATTGTAACAGGCAGAATGAAGTATCCGTCAGCCAGACCCTGCATCAGAGCGGATGCACCGAGACGGTTGCCGCCATGGTCGGAGAAGTTTGCCTCTCCGATTGCAAACAGACCGGGGATCGTAGTCTGGAGATCATAATCTACCCATATGCCGCCCATCGTGTAGTGGATGGCAGGATATATCATCATAGGCTCCTCCCATGGAGACGAAGCGGTAATCTTCTCATACATGTCAAAGAGGTTTCCGTACCTCTCCTCTACCCTCTTGTGTCCAAGACGGTTGATTGCGTCCGCGAAGTCAAGGAACACGGCTTTTCCGGTCTCGTTTACACCGAAGCCCGCATCGCATCTTTCCTTTGCGGCACGGGAAGCCACGTCACGCGGAACGAGGTTTCCGAATGCCGGATAACGGCGCTCGAGATAGTAGTCCCTGTCTTCTTCAGGAATCTGGGAAGGCTTGATCTGATGCTTGCGCAGCTTCTCCACGTCCTCCTTCTTCTTGGGAACCCATATGCGTCCATCATTGCGCAGAGACTCGCTCATCAAGGTGAGCTTGCACTGCTGCTCGCCGTGTACGGGGATGCAGGTAGGGTGAATCTGGGCGAAGCATGGATTGGCGAAATACGCGCCTTTCTTGTAGCACTGGAAAGCAGCTGAACCGTTGCTGTTCATGGCGTTGGTGGAAAGGAAGTAGGTATTGCCGTAACCTCCTGTAGCAATGACGACGGCGTGGGCGCCGAATCTCTCCAGCTGTCCTGTCACGAGGTTGCGTGTGATGATTCCCTTGGCCTGTCCGTTGACGAGCACGAGATCGAGCATTTCGTGACGGGGATAAGACTTGACGGTGCCGTTGGCTATCTCCTTGTTGAGTGAGGCATAGGCACCGAGAAGCAGCTGCTGGCCGGTTTGCCCGCGGGCATAGAAAGTACGGCTTACCTGCACGCCTCCGAACGAACGGTTTGCCAGATATCCGCCGTATTCACGGGCGAAAGGAATACCCTGCGCAACACACTGGTCGATGATGGCCGCACTGACCTCGGCAAGGCGGTAGACGTTGGCCTCCCTTGCACGGTAGTCTCCACCCTTGATGGTGTCATAAAACAGCCTGTAGACGGAATCGTTGTCGTTCTGATAGTTCTTTGCGGCATTGATTCCTCCCTGTGCGGCAATGGAGTGCGCCCTGCGCGGAGAATCGCTGATACAGAAAATTTTGACATTGTAGCCAAGTTCTCCCAATGATGCAGCTGCGGATGCACCACCAAGGCCGGTACCCACTACAATGATTTCAAGTTTTCTCTTGTTGTTGGGGCTTACGAGATGGATTTCGGATTTGCGCCTGGTCCATTTCAACTCGAGAGGTCCCTCGGGGATTTTAGAAATTAACTTGTCTGACATTGCGTTTATGTATGGTTGTTCAATTGTTAAACTTGCATCTAAAAAAGTGTGTTCGGCTCTTCCGGCCCGTCACTCCTGAGGTTCTCGAGCCCGAGGTGCCTGTAGGAAAGATCGGTGGCTTTTCTTCCGCGCGGAGTCCTTATTATGAAGCCTTCCTTTATCAGGAAAGGCTCGTATACCTCCTCGTACGTTCCCTGATCCTCCCCTATTGCGGTAGCGAGAGTACCGGCACCGACAGGACCTCCGTTGAAGGACATTATCATCGTGCGCAGTATCTTGTTGTCGATAGAGTCGAGCCCCATGGTGTCTATCCGGAGCTTGTCCAGGGCATATCTGGCGATTCCGATGTCTATTCTGCCGTCACCCATGACCTGGGCGAAATCCCTTACCCTCCTCAGAAGAGCGTTGGCTATTCTTGGAGTTCCCCTGCTCCTCATGGCTATTTCCGAAGCGGCCTTGCCGTCTATCTCCACACCGAGTATTCCGGCGGACCTGGTTATGATCCTGACAAGGTCAGCCGTATCATAGTAGGACAGTTCGCACTTGATCCCGAATCTTGCCCTGAGAGGAGCCGTCAGCAGTCCCGAGCGGGTAGTCGCCCCAACAAGAGTGAAAGGATTGAGGTTAATCCTCACGGACCTCGCACCGGGCCCCTTGTCTATCATTATGTCAATCACAAAATCCTCCATTGCCGAATAGAGGTACTCCTCCACCTCGGGGGACATTCTGTGGATCTCGTCGATGAAAAGTACATCTCCGGTATCCAGGGAAGTCAGCAGACCTGCAAGATCTCCAGGACGGTCCAGCACCGGTCCGGAGGTTATCTTGATGTTGCTTCCCATCTCGTTCGCTATGATATGGGCAAGTGTTGTCTTTCCAAGGCCTGGAGGGCCGTTGAACAGCGTGTGGTCAAGGGACTCACCCCTCATCTTCGCTGCCTGTATGTACACGCGGAGGTTGGAGACGATCTCACCCTGACCGGTAAAATCTTCCAGTTCCCGAGGCCTGATAATTCCTTCCAAATCCTTATCTTTGCCTTCGTTTGCGCTGTGCGGATCAAAATCCTGCATACATTCAGACAATTAGACTACAAATATAGTTCTTTTTTATTTAATAATTGATTCTTTATATTTGCTTGTTGAAATGTTGATAACTAATGTATTTCATTGATAATAACTTGATTGCGGACGCGATTCATGTTAATTTCAATGTAAATTCAATTTTGGAAACATGTTGAAAAAAGGATGCCGAAAGTTTTGTACAGTTCCGCTCCGGTTTTTGAACAGTGTTTTCAACAGCTTTTCAACCGAAATCGAATACAGATGTTGATAAGTCCCAAAGCTTCCTTGCTGTTGTCGTCCGAGCTTGATTCGGGCGCTCGTGAGATATGTTGCCGCTCGCTGTTTCTCTCGGCGAGATGGTTTGTGCTGAGCCAGGTTGCAAGGTCTGGCCTGCATTTCATTGTGCTTCCTGACAGTGAATCTGCAGAGTACTGTACTTCAGACCTTTATGGTCTGGTAGAAGGTGACAGGGTGTTCTATCTTCCAGAGTCTGGAAAGAATGTGGAGAGGAGTAACTACAAGTCTTCGCTTGCTGTCCAGAGGACTGCGGCGATCCAGCAGATACTCTCTTCCGTGAATGACTCTTCGCTGAAAATAATAGTCAGCTATCCTGATGCGCTTTCCGAGAAGGTACCTGCGCGTGATTCGATCGCTTCGTCGGTATTCATCATAGCTCCAGGGGACGAGATTTCGCGCGAGAGCATGATTGAAAATCTTGCCTCCAGAGGTTTCGAGAGAGTTGATTTCGTGTCTTCACCGGGTCAGTATGCGATAAGAGGCTCAATAGTGGACATCTTCTCTTATTCCAACAACTATCCTTACAGGATATCATTCTGGGGGAACGAGGTCGAGAAGGTAAGCACTTTCGACTGCAATACTCAGCTGAGCCGCAGCGAGGAAAAGTCGGCCGATATAGTTTCTGACGTGATGTCTTCCGGAAAGGAAGATGGATCGAACGTGCTTTCGATGCTTCCCGCGGATTGCGTATTGTGGCTTGACTCAAGCGACATGTACGTCAACGCCGAATGGTTTCCACTGACAGAGCGTTACAGGAGAGTCTATTTCGAGCGGCCGCTCGAATCGAAGGAGATGAGTTCGGTAGAGTTCAGAATTGCCCCCCAGCCTTCATTCAACAAGAATTTCGAGCTGCTAACAGAAGACATCAGGTCCCGCATTGAGACAGGCTACAAGGTATTGATATACGGCGAGAAGGAGTCTCAGCTTGACAGGATACGTTCAATCGTGTCCCGGGATTCGGTCCTTGTTCCGGAGTTCGTGAGCGGAAAAAACATCCACAGCGGCTTCATTGACAACGAAGGCAAGATATGCTGCTATTCCGATCACGAGATATTCGACCGTTTCCAGAGGGTGAGCATACGGCGTTCAGTTGAAAAGAGCGAGCAGCTGACCATCAATGACCTTAACTCTTTCAATATCGGCGACTATGTCGTGCACATAGACCATGGTGTTGGTATTTTCGGAGGCCTTGTCAGGATGAAGGATGACAAGGGAAGGGTACACGAGGTCGTAAAGATAACGTACAAGGACGGCGACGTTGTGTTCGTGTCCGTTCAGCTGTTGAACAAGATTTCGAGATTCCGTTCCAGGGACGGGGTTCCTCCGAGAATCAACAAGCTCGGATCGAAAGTCTGGGGAAACCTCAAGCAGAGTGCCAAGTCCAAGGTAAAGGACATCGCGAAGGAACTGATACAGCTGTATGCGAAGAGAAGGGCGTCCAAGGGGTTCGCCTTTTCGGCGGACACTTACCTTCAGCAGGAGCTCGAGTCTTCTTTCATGTACGAAGACACTCCTGACCAGGAAGCCGCTACCGTGGCTGTCAAGCGTGACATGGAGGACGACTGCCCGATGGACAGGCTTGTGTGCGGAGACGTGGGCTTCGGAAAGACTGAAGTGGCTGTCAGGGCTGCTTTCAAGGCTGTGGCTGACAGCAAGCAGGTTGCTGTTCTTGTGCCTACGACCATACTTGCTCTGCAGCACTACAACACTTTCAGGCAGAGGCTTCAGAACCTTCCATGCAACATTGACTATGTCAGCAGGCTCAGGACGGCAAAGGAAATAGCCGACATAAAAAAGCGTCTCTCTCAGGGGCAGATAGACATTCTGATAGGGACACACAAGATACTGGGCAAGGAATTCGCTTTCAAGGACCTCGGGCTTCTCATAATTGACGAGGAACAGAAGTTCGGGGTTTCGGCGAAGGAAAAACTACGCCAGATGAAGACATCTGTGGATACTCTCACGCTGACAGCGACTCCTATTCCGAGGACTCTTCAGTTCTCCCTGCTCGGAGCGAGAGACCTCAGCATAATCAACACTCCCCCGCCAAACAGAATCCCTGTCCAGACAGAGATAATACTTTTCGACGAAAAGGAAGTCCGGAGCATCATCAACTATGAGCTTAACCGTGGAGGGCAGCTTTTCTTCCTTCACAACAAGGTGGAGGAACTCGATTCCATATATGAGATACTCCACAGGCTGGTTCCTGACATGAAGATATGCGTGGCGCACGGGCAGATGGAGTCAGGCGCACTGGAGAAGATAATGCTTGACTTCATCCGCGGTGACTACGACATGATGCTTTGCACTACGATAATAGAGAACGGACTCGATATTCCGAACGCGAACACGATAATAATCAACCAGGCGCAGAATTTCGGCCTCAGTGATCTTCACCAGCTTCGCGGAAGAGTTGGCAGGTCGAACAAGAAGGCTTTCTGCTATCTGATAGTGCCGCCGCTTGCAAGCATTGGTGACGATGCCCGCAGGAGACTCAAGGCAATCGAGGAGTTCTCTGATCTTGGAAGCGGTTTCAACATTGCCATGCAGGACCTTGATATCAGGGGTGCCGGAAACCTTCTTGGTGCCGAACAGAGCGGTTTCATAACCGAGATGGGATTCGAGACTTATCAGAAGATACTCTCTGAGGCAATGGAAGAGCTAGGAGTGGAAACCGGAGTCAGCATACGGCATGACCATGGCGGTTTTATCGTGGAATGTACGGTCGAAACTGACCAGATGGCCCTGATACCTGACAGCTACATAGACATAACGGCTGAAAAGATAAGGATATACAAGGATATCGATTCAATGAATTCCGACAAGGAAGCTGACCAGTACATGGACAGGCTTTCAGACAGGTTCGGCCCTCTGCCTGCTGAACTCAAGAATCTTTTCACCGTTGTCAAACTGCGCAATCTCGGTTCCTCCCTTGGATTTGAAAAGATCATAGTGAAAAACGGTCTTCTGATAGCTTTCTTCATTTCGAACCCGATGTCCCCCTATTTCAAGTCTAAGACATTTGACTCTGTAATGTCAAGGATAGTCGAATTCCAGGACAGGTTCGAACTGAAACAGAACGCCGAGAAACTCAAAATCGTAGCCAGAAATGTGGATTCTCTTGAATCTGCGCTTTCACTGATGGCCAAGTTGAGATAAATTTCTTAAATTTGCAGGTTGCGAAAGAACACTAAATGGCAAATCTACTCGTAGTTACAGGAAATACTGCCCTAAAAGCCGCATGGTCTGACGGTACCGTGCTTGGCAAGACTTTCAGATATCAGGGAGAGAAGATGCTGGACTATCTTCTGTCCCTTACGGAAAAGGAAAAGCCTGAAGTCCTGGCTATAGCGTCAGTATACGGGGTGTTGCCTGAAGAGGAGGCCATCCTTAAAAAAGAATGCTCTCACCTGCTGATACTTGACTCCCGCCATACGGACCTGCTTCTGAAATACAACTTTCCGGAATATCTTCCCTATGACAGGGCTGCCGGACTTGTTGCCGCCGGATTTCTGTTCAAGGACAAGCCATGCACCGTCTTTGACTTCGGGACAACTCTGACAATAGATTTCCTGAGTGCCGAAGGCAGGTATCTCGGAGGCAACATATCACCGGGCTGCCGGACGAGATTCAAGGCGTTGAACCGTTATTCGAAGAATCTTCCGCTGTATGATACTCCCGACGAAATTATTCCTGAAGGACAGTCTATGATAACGTCAGTCGGATCCGGAGTCGTTTTGGGTATAATGTTTGAAATAGAGGGCTACATGAGATCGAGGAAGGACAACATCGTTATTTTTACGGGTGGCGATGCAATTTATTTTGCCAAAAAGATGAAAAACTCCATCTTTGTAGTCTGCAATCTCGAACTCATGGGGCTTGCCATTATTACGGATGATTATGTCAAGAAGAATATCATATAGAATATTTCTGACCGTTGCCGTCCTGCTGTCTGCGGTTTTCTCCGCCGATGCCCAGGATACGGCGTATGGGTCTTATTCTCCGTACTCTATCTTCGGAGTTGGCAACCTGAACCGTCCGGGAACTTCATACAATATGGGAATGGGCGGGACAGGAGTCGGCGTGAGAAGCAACCGGTACATCAATTTCGTGAATCCTGCGGCAGTAACGGCAAGGGACACCCTTGCATTCATGGCCAATTTCGGCATTTACGGTGACAACAAGGTCTTTTCCCAATCAAATATTAAATCCGTCAACAACACCCTTGACATAGGTGACCTCGCGATCTCTTTCCCGATATGGAAATCTTCTGCCATGGTGGTAGGCATCACACCCTACAGCAATACTGGCTTCGGGACATCGTTCAGGTACACGGATCCTGACGTGATAGGCAACATCGGTAACATCAATTTCACTGCCGAGGGCAACGGAAGCGTATACAAGTTCTTTACGGCTGCGGGAGTGACTTTCTTTGACAGATTATCCCTGGGTGCCGAGATGGACTACTATTTCGGCAGAATCTCCAAAACTTACGAGACTACCATAAGTGATGCTTCCTACGTGAGCATCAGCAACAACAATCTCATACAGCTTTCAGCTCTCGGAGGAAAGTTCGGTATCCAGTACGAGCAGCCTATCGGAGATGAAGCCAGGCTGGTGTTGGGCGCCACATATTCCACATCGGCTAATTTCCGCGGCTACTACGAGGATTCCAGGCTTTCGGTGGGCAGTACTGTGACCGACACTCTCGCATTCAAGGTAGACACCATAGGCCTGTACAACAAAGTCAGCCTGGCTCCCGAGATAGGTGCCGGAATATCATTCAGTTATGGCGACAAGCTAATGGTGGCTTTCGACTATACGAGAGCTGACTGGACGGCAAGCGGCATAGAGAACATCAGCGGTTTCAATTCCAAATCTTCACCTTTTTCAACTTCAGTATCCGAAGCGTTCCGTTTTGGAATGGAATTTGTACCGAACAGGAACGATATCAGGTATTATTTTAATAGAGTCTCTTACAGGGCTGGAGCCTATTATAAGACAGACTACTATTTGTTGAATGGGAAAAAGGTACCGTCAATGGGAATAACATTCGGTGCCACTTTTCCTATTTTCAGGTGGTATAACGGGCTTACCGTCGGCTTTGAATTGGGCCAGAGAGGGTCTCTGCGCAATTCAATGATTAGAGAAAGGTATTTTAATTTTTCAATAGGCGTCAACATTTTTGACATTTGGTTCCAGAAACCACGATACGAATAAGACAAAAACCAATGTATAATATGAAAAAAACAACTCTTGCCATTTTGTTTGGAGCTGCTGCTGTGTTCATGGGCAGCTCGGATGCTTTTGCCCAGGGGAAATGGGGCCCGGACAGTGCTGAATGCGTGAAGTACATGTCCTATTACAAGGAGAACTACAAGAACAAGGCCTATGATGATGCTGTCAAGAGCTGGAGGAAGGCTTACGAGCTGTGTCCTGCTACTTCAAGTCAGAACATGCTCATCGACGGAACCGTGCTGATGCGTCATCTGATTTCCAAGAATTCCGCAAACCCTGAATACAGGGACGCTCTTGTCGATACCCTCCTGACTCTCCATGATGTGAGGGCTCAGTACTACCCCAACTATGCAGTGACTGCCTTGAACAACAAGGGTATTGACATGTTCAACTACATAAAGGACGACAATCAGAAGCTTTACGAAGGATACGAGGGCATAATAGAGAACAACGGTGTTAATACCACTGCTACTATTCTCCTTTTCGACCTTCAGGCCGCCATCAACCTGTTCCAGAGCGGCGGAATCGGTGCTGATGCAGTTATCAATTCATACCAGCGCAACACTGAATTGCTTGAGCAGATCCCTACCAAGAACAGTATCGAGGAAGAGAGGAACGCAAAGATAGAAGAGGATATGGGCAGCCTGTTTGCTGCAAGCAAGGTGGCAAGCTGTGACAATCTCATCGAGCTTCTCACACCGCGTCTTGACGCGAACCCCGAGGATCTCAAGGTTGCCTCCGACATTGTCAGGACCATGGGATATGCTGAAGACTGCACGTCCAACGATCTCTACCTCAGGGCTGCATCTACCGTATACCGTCTCAACCCTTCGGCATCTGCCGCATATTCTCTGTACAGGCTCTATTCAGCAGTCGACAATGTTGACGAGGCTGTGAAGTATCTCGAGGAGGCTATCGCCAGAGAGGATTCCGACGCTGCACAGGATGCTGACTGGACATACGAGCTTGCCACATACTATTACAAGCATGCCATGCTTCCCAAGGCTTATGAGGCTGCGAACTATGTGGCTGCCAATTCCGAGGAACTCAAGGGCAAGGCATATTTCCTGATTGGAAACATCTGGGGTTCAACACGCTGCGGCGGAGACGAAATGGCTTCACGTGCGCCTTTCTGGGTAGCCTGCGACTATATGAACATGGCCAAGAAGGCTGATGCGAGCCTCACTGACAGCGCCAATGAGTATATCGCTCAGTACAGTGTATATTTCCCGAAGGCTGAAGAGGCGTTCATGTACGATATCGTAGACGGACAGACCTACACCGTAGTATGCAACGGCATGAGGGCAACCACTACCGTACGTACCGTAAAATAGCATTGTTACGTAAATCGAATACAGGACTGATGCTGGCAATCACGGCTGTGATTGCCAGTTCTTTCGTTTCCTGTCGCCGTTCTGCGGACGTGGATGAATCATACGATTTCAATTCAAAGCCTGTCCAGAGCATCACGGGAGTCTTTTCCGTGCAGAGCGAGAACGGCAAGGTCCAGTTGCGCATGGAGGCGGACCTCATGGAGCATTATGAGACTCCAGAGATGGACTATGACTCTTTTCCTCTCGGGATAGCCGTGTTTGCCTACACTGAGGACGGCCTTCTCGAATCCGTGGTGGTTGCCGACAATGCGATGCACAAGGTCCCCAAGGGAAGTTCCGGTGAATCTGACGAGGTGTGGGAGGCGTTCGGAAACGTCGTGCTGCACAATGTGCTCAACAAGCAGACAATGGAAACCGACACCTTGTATTGGGACCGCTCGAGCCATGAAGTGTATACTGACTGCTATGTCAAGATATATTCTCCTGACGGCTTCATGCAGGGGTATGGGATGCGTTCGGATGACAGGATGAAAAACGCAAGACTTGACAACAACTTCAACAGTTATGTGTATGTCCAGCGTGATACCAGCGAGGTTGTCATTGATTCAGTGAATTTTATTGGACCGTTACTTAAATAATCGAAAAAAATTGGTAAATTTGCACCCCAATTGTGCACTTAAAAACAACTAACAACAATGGCGGTACTTGAAAAAATACGCGTTAAGTTCGGACTTGTAATATCTATTGTCATCGCACTTGCGCTGCTGTCGTTCATTATCGACCCTACCACGTTGGAGTCGGCCCTCAATGCCATGTCCAAGAAATATGATGTGGGAAGCATTGCCGGTAAGAGAATTTCGTATAACGATTTCCAGGAGAACGTGGACAAGTTCACGAGAATCAACGAATTTGTTCAAGGCTCGTCTGCCCAGAACGAAGAAGGTCAGAAGCAGATAAGGGATGCCGCCTGGCAGGATATGCTTGACAGGTACATGTTCCTGAAGAATGCGAAGGCTGCGGGAATAACCGTCGGACAGGATGAACTCCTTTCTCTTGTTTCAGCGGAAACCCCATCCCCTCTGATCGCTTCCAATCCCCTGTTCATGGACGAGTCCGGTGTCTATTCTCCGGACAGGCTCAAGGAATTCGTGGACTATGTAGCCACGGACGAGACGGGAACCATGCGTGATTACTGGGATTATCTCCAGAACACCGTATACACTCAGCAGTTCTATCAGAAGTACGGAGCCCTTTTCAATGCCAGCAATTACGGGAATGCCCTTCAGCTGGCGTCGGAGGTCGCTGACGGGAACACTTCCGTCAATATCGACTATGTTTTCCAGTACTACCCTCTTGTTCCTGATTCGACTGTGAATGTGAGTGCAGAGGAGATCAGGGCATATTACAATGCGCACAAGGATTTCTTCATGCAGAACGCGAGCCGTGAAATCGAGTATGTCGTGTTCGAGGTCGTTCCTTCTGCGGATGACGTGAACCGTACCAGCGAAGAGATGGACGCCGCCTACAAGGAGTTCTCCACTACTGACAACATGCGGGCTTTCCTGCTCAAGAATTCAGATTCCCAGCTTTCTGAATACTGGTACAAGTCAGGTGACCTCGCCACTGTCAATTCAGACATTGACTCATACATTTTCTCCGGCGAGGATCTGACTCCCATAGTCAAGTCCGGCAATACTTTTTATGCCGCAAAGACCATGGATACGAGGAATATCCCTGATTCAGTGTATGTCAAGCATATCCTGCTCCAGGGAACAAATGCCGACCATGTCGCAGACAGTCTTCTGACAGTGCTGCGCAAGGGTGGAAACTTCTCCAATCTTGCGTCCCAGTATTCTGCCGACCAGAGTTCTGCCGCAGACGGAGAGTTCGGCAATATCGGATGGATGACACAGACCTACATGATTCCGGGCATGGAGTCCGTGCTTGAGGCCAAGGTAGGTGTTCCTTTCTCGCTCAAGACAGCATACGGTACCCATGTGGTTCTCGTCAGCGAAGCCACCAGGCCGATACTGAAGAAGCAGGTGGCTGTCCTCGAGAAGACTGCCCTTGCAAGCAAGGAGACTTATAACAACTACTATTCTCAGGCCAGCACTTTCGCATCCCTTACTAACGGAAGCTATGAGGGGTATCAGAAGGCCGTCGACTCGACAAAGGTATACTCACACGCCCTTACCGTTACAGAAGCGACCTCAAACTACGGTGCTATCGACCAGGCCAAGGCCGTGACCAGGTGGGTGTTTGACAACAAGCCCGGGAAGGCTTCTTCAATCATTACGGTTAACAACAACTACTTCTTCATCGCCGCAGTCAAGAAGGTCAACAAGGAAGGTGTTGCTCCGCTTGAAGATGTCGTTTCCCTTATCCAGAACAATCTCTACACGAAGAAGCTTCAGGACAAGACTCTTGCCGATGTCAAGGCAAGGATTGCCGGGATGTCTGACATGTCAGTGATCGCCGACACGCTCGGGCTCACCCTTGAGCATAACGACGCTCTGTCGCTGTCTTCGAATACGGTCGATCCGGCTCTGCTCGGCGCTGCGTCCGTGGCTCCTGACGGTGCGGTCTACGGTCCGGTGAAGGGCTCAATGGGTGTGTATGTCCTCAAGGTCAACAGTCGCGAAAAGGGCTCTTTCTATACTGAGGAAGACGCCAAGAGCACTGAAATGCAGAGGTCACAGTACAGTGCCCAGTTCATTCTCCCCGTAATGTCACAGTATGACGATGTAAAGGACAACAGGGAAAGGTTCTATTAACAGATAATATCTTGAATGTATATTGGAAACCGGCCCAAAGAGCCGGTTTTCTTTTTGCCCTGAAATGCTGCCGGAATAAAAAAAGATGACCGGAACTGCTTCCGGTCATCTTCCGTGCGGACGGTGAGAGTCGAACTCACACAGGCCAACGCCCACTACCCCCTCAAAGTAGCGTGTCTACCATTTCACCACGTCCGCAATACTTTGGGATTGCAAAAATAGCTATAATTTGGACAATTCCAAAATTTTTAATGTATTATCGGACGATAAAATCAAAATACCGTGTAGAAAGTATTCCAAGTTTGAATATAAATGTGCAATTTCGCAGACTATGACGTTGAATCAATTGGAAATAGGCAAATATGCCAGGATAGTCTCTGTCGGAGGCGAGGGCTCTCTGCGCCAGCATTTCCTGGACATGGGCATGATTCCCGGACAGATAATCCGGCTGATGCAGTATGCTCCGCTTGGAGACCCGATGGAACTTCAGGTGGACGGGTACAGCCTGACTCTGCGCAAGGCTGAGGCTGCGTTGATAGAGGTGGAGAAGGTTGATGCTTCAGTTGCTGACACTGCCCCCTCATATGGTGACGTGCATTCGTATTCAGATGTCCATCCTGGCCTCGGAGAGGGAGGAAAATATCATTCCAAAGATGACGGTGATCCGCTTCCCAAGGGAACTGAGCTCACCTTTGCGCTTGTCGGAAACCAGAACTGCGGGAAGACCACGCTGTTCAACCAGCTTACCGGCTCCAACCAGCATGTGGGGAATTTCCCCGGTGTCACTGTAGACCGTAAGGATGGGGTGATCCGAGGCTATCCCGACTCCCGGGTCACTGACCTTCCGGGCATCTATTCATTGTCGCCATATACTGCCGAGGAGATAGTCTCGCGTAATTTCATTCTCGAGCAGAAGCCCAAGGCGATAATCAACATAGTCGATGTCGGCAACATAGAGCGGAATCTGTATCTTACCATGCAGCTCATGGAACTCGACGTCCCCATGGTTCTTGCACTCAACATGATGGACGAGTTGACGGGCAACGGCGGATCGATTAGGGTGAACGAGATGGAAGACATGCTCGGTATGCCTGTCGTCCCTGTATCGGCGGCGAGAAACGAGGGAGTCGACGAGCTTGTGGAGCATGCCATGCATATTGCCATGTATCAGGAAAAGCCAGCCAGACAGGATTTCTGCGACCCTGAAGAATACGGTGGTGCCGTGCACCGCTGTCTGCATGGCATAATGCACCTTATTGAGGATCATGCCGCCAATGCCGGAATTCCGGTGCGTTTTGCTGCCGACAAGGTTGTGGAAGGAGATGAGGCAGTGATAGACGCTCTTAAGCTTTCCGACAACGAGAAGGACATGATCGAGCATATAGTCTCTCAGATGGAGCAGGAGAGGGGCCTTGACAGATGCGCCGCAATGGCTGACATGCGCTTCTCCTTCATCCGCAAGCTCTGCCGCAAGACGGTCGTCAAGCCGCATGAAAGCAAGGAATACCTAAGGAGCAGGAAGATAGACCGTGTGCTTACCGGAAAATACTGGTCACTACCGATTTTCGTCGTGATAATGTCCCTTGTGATATACCTTTCAGTCGACGTCCTCGGCGCTCCTCTGCAGAATCTTCTCGAGCGGGGGATTGCAGCTCTTTCTTCGCTCTGTGATGCCGGTATGGAAGGGTGGGGGGTGTCTCCTGCAGTAAGGTCTCTGGTCGTTGACGGCATTTTCAGCGGTGTCGGCACGGTAGTAAGTTTTGTTCCAGTCATTGTTATACTCTTTTTCTTCCTTTCAATGCTGGAAGACAGCGGGTACATGGCCAGGGTGGCGTTCATAAGTGATACTCTTCTCAGAAAGATAGGTCTGAGCGGCAGGAGCATAGTTCCCCTTCTGATCGGCTTCGGCTGCACTGTCCCGGCCGTGATGGCAACCCGCACCCTGCCTTCGGCCCATGACAGGCGCATGACGATACTTCTGACGCCTTTCATGAGCTGTTCGGCGAAGATACCAGTCTATGCATTCATATCAAGCATGTTTTTCCCCGGAAGGGGAGGGCTGGTGCTTGTGGCGCTCTACCTTAGTTCGATTCTTCTCGGAATACTTGTGGCCCTGTGCACCAGACTCTTCCGTGGCCGCAAGGGAACAACGCCTTTCGTGATGGAACTCCCTAACTACAGGATGCCGCGCATGACGAATGTGGCGAGGCTCCTGTGGGACAAAGTGAAGGATTTCCTCCAGAGGGCATTCAGCATAATACTGGTCGCTTCTATAGTGATATGGTTCCTGCAGTCTTTTGACTTCAGGCTCAACCTTACAGATGAACCTGACAGTATGCTCGCCGCGCTCGCAGGCCTTCTGTCGCCTCTGTTCGCGCCTCTCGGGCTCGGAGACTGGCGTCTTGTCACGGCTCTCATATCTGGCTTCCTTGCCAAGGAAAGCGCCGTGGCCACGCTCCAGGTACTCGGCGGAGCATCTGTCCTCACTCCTCTGGCGGCCGTATCCCTGCTTGCCTTCTATCTTGTCTATACCCCCTGTGTGGCCGCGATCACGGCTGTCAAGCGTGAACTCGGCGGAAGATGGGCCGTAATGATGGTGGTCTTCCAGTGCCTGCTGGCATGGATCTTTGCATTTGTGGTGTATAATATTGCCGGACTTTTCATTTCCTGATTCAAATGAATATTGCTACTGCTCTTGTAATAGTTGTCGTAATCGCGGCTCTTGCCCTTGCACTCCGTGTGCTGCGGCGCCGCGGGCTTGACGACTGCTCTTCATGCACGGACCGTGATTCGTGCCATGGATGTCCGCATTCAGAAGACAAGGAGGACTGATCATGTTGTCTCTGGTGCTTCCTGCCGGCGTTTCAGACGCCAGAGTGTTGCTTCACAGTTGCTGCGCCCCGTGCAGCGGCGCGATAATCGAGTGCCTGCTTGACAACGGGATCAGGCCTGTCGTGTTCTTCAGCAATTCCAATATCGTCCCGTATTCCGAATATGAGCTCAGAAAGGCTGAGCTGGAACGCTACTGCAGGCATATGGGTGTAGACACTGTCAGCGACAAGTACGACCACAACGAGTGGCTCTCTGCCGTCAAGGGACTCGAAAACGAGCCGGAAAGGGGAGCCCGCTGCCTGTGCTGCTTCAGGTTCAGGCTGCTGAGGGCAGCCGGATATGCCGCGGAGCACGGGTTCAACCTTCTTGCAACGACTCTTGCCTCATCCCGCTGGAAAGACCTTTCGCAGGTTGACGAGGCGGGGCTGCGGGCCTGTGCCGAGGTGCGGGCCGGACATGGTGGTACAGGCCCCGTATGGTGGGCTCAGAACTGGCGCAAGGGCGGGCTTCAGCCGCGCCGGAACGAAATAATAAAGGAGCAGAACTTCTACAACCAGACTTTCTGCGGCTGCGAATTCTCTCGGGGCTGACATTTGGCACTTGCAAAGTACAAAATTATTATTACCTTTGCGGTGTATTAATATATTAAGTCAGCATAATAATGTTAATCGACGTCAAGGGGGTCAACAAGACCTACAACAACGGGCAGCCTCTCCATGTGCTCAAGGGGATAGACCTTGAGATCGACAAGGGGGAATTCGTGTCCATAATGGGCGCTTCCGGTTCCGGAAAGTCGACACTTCTCAACATACTCGGGATACTTGACAATTATGATTCTGGAGAATACCGCATAGACGGCACTCTGATAAAGGACCTCAGCGAGAGGACCGCTGCGGACTACCGCAACAGAATGATAGGGTTTATCTTCCAGTCGTTCAACCTTATATCTTTCAAGACTGCCGTAGAGAATGTCGAGCTGCCTCTGTTCTATCAGGGCGTAGGGCGCTCCAGACGGCACAGGATGGCCATGGAGTATCTTGAGAGGCTCGGACTCTCGGCCTGGGCCGATCACTACCCGAACGAGATGTCCGGAGGCCAGAAGCAGAGAGTGGCCATAGCGAGGGCCCTGATAACGAATCCCAAGATAATACTTGCCGACGAGCCGACTGGAGCCCTTGACTCAAAGACTTCCGAGGAAGTCATGCAGCTGCTTACGAAGATAAACAGGGAGGACGGGGCGACTATCGTGGTCGTCACCCATGAGAGCGGTGTCGCGAACTGTACCGACAAGATCATACATATCAAGGACGGCGTCATCGGCACCATCGAGGATAACCGGGCACACCATTCTTCAGTGTTCGGAGCGGACACGATAATGAAATAGGGCCATGCGGGACACAGTTGTCGAAATATGGAACAGTGTCAGGCGCAACAAGCTTCGCACCTGTCTGACAGGGTTTGCCGTAGCCTGGGGCATATTCATGCTAATAGTGCTGCTCGGTGCAGGAAACGGCCTTATGAATGCGGTCACCCAGAATTACGAAGGGGTAAACCTCAACACGATGACCCTGTACGGAGGCGTCACTTCAATGCCTTATGGAGGATTGCCTGAAGGGCGCAGCATAACGCTGGAAAGCAATGACATGAAGGTCCTTGAATCACCGGCGTTCAGCAGCCATGTAGACGCCGTAATGGCCTCCATACACTACACTGCCACGGCCGTATATGGAAAGAATACGGTGTCGAGCTATGTTTCCGGCGTCTATCCGGAATATGCGTCCAGCAACGGAATCAAGATAACTGCGGGGCGTTTCCTGAACAGAAAGGATATAGAGTCACGCCGGAAGGTCGTCGTGCTTACAGACAGGCTTGCAGAACTTCTGTCGGGTACTGACACGGACGCTTCAGCGATTGTCGGACATAACATCAGGCTGGGAAACGCCAGTTTCAAGGTTGTCGGAATCGCGGCTGCGGACATGAGTTCGGACAGTCAGCAGTCGTATGCCCCTTTCACTACGGTGATGGTACAGAATTCCAGAGGCAAGGATGTGGATGAAATATCCTTCACGTTCCACGGTCTCGAGACCGAAGAGGAGAACGAGAATTTTGTCGACGACGTCAGGGCCGCGGTGAATGTACGGCACAATGCCTCTCCGGATGACAAGAGTGCAGTGTGGATATGGAATCTGTTTCTCGAAAAGATGCAGATGGACAAGTCTCTGGGAATCCTTACCACAGGTCTGTGGATCATAGGCCTTCTGACTCTGCTGAGCGGAATAGTCGGCGTCAGCAACATCATGCTGATCACGGTGAAGGAGAGGACTCACGAGTTCGGGATACGCAAGGCCATAGGGGCCAGGCCGTGGCAGATTACAAGACTGATTCTTTCCGAGAGTATCGTGATTACGGCGTTTTTCGGGTATGTTGGCATGTTCACAGGCATGATTGCATGCGAGCTTCTCGACAAGTATGCCGCAAACAACGCGGTGAGCGTGCTCGGTGAAAGCGTAATGCTGTTCATCAATCCGACAGTAGGACTGGACGTGGCGTTTCAGGCGACGCTGCTGCTGGTAGTTGCGGGTACCGTCGCGGGGCTGTTTCCGGCGCGCAAGGCCGCCAAAGTGAGACCAATTGAAGCATTGAGAGCGGAATGAGACTTGATCTTGATACATTCAGGGAAATAAGCGATTCCCTTACACGCAACAGGAGCCGCAGCTTTCTGACCGGGTTCGGTGTGTTCTGGGGTGTATTCATGCTTCTGTTCCTCCTTGGGGGAGGCAGAGGTCTGAAGCATTCGCTGATGATGAATTTCGAAGGCTTTGCAAACAATACCACGGTGCTGTTCTCCGGCCTTACCTCCATGCCGTCCCACGGCTTCAAGAAGGGGAGGGCCTGGAATCTGACCTATACTGATGTCGACAGGCTCAAGGTGATGATGCCGGAGCTTGACGTCGTAACGCCGGTAATATCCAACTACGGAGTCTCGGCAGTGTACGGAGACAGGCAGATAAGCTGCTCCGAGAAGGGCGTCTATGCCGACTATGCGAGTATCGAGACCCCGAAGCTGAAGTACGGGCGCTACATCAACGAATCCGACGTGCTCCAGGAAAGGAAGGTCTGCGTGATAGGCAGGCGCATCTATGAGACACTTTTCCCTGAAGGCGGTGATCCTTGCGGAACAAGGATAAAGGTCGGGTCCGTATATTTTCAGGTGGTGGGGGTCGATTTCAACAGCTCCGGAATCAGCATCAACGGCACCGTATCATCATCGGTCACTGTGCCGGCAAGTGTGGCGAGAAAGGTGTTTTCCGGGTCCAGAGGAGATGCGGTGGACCTGATATGCGTGACGGCGAAAGAAGGCATAATGCTCTCGAACCACGAGGACAGGCTGCGCAGCATCATAGCACGCCGCCACAGTTTCGACCAGAATGACAGGCAGGCTCTGTCAATTCTGTATACCGAGGAAATGTTCGCACTTATGGACAACATGCTCAGAGGTGTCAACATCCTGATACTTCTGATAGGTATAGGCACTATCCTGGCCGGAGCGATAGGCGTGAGCAACATAATGATGGTCACTGTAAACGAGAGGACGGTCGAGATAGGGATAAGGCGTGCGATCGGAGCCACTCCGCGCGATATTCTTTCTCAGATAATAATGGAAAGCATAAGCCTGACCTCTGTGGCCGGCATGCTGGGGATAGTGTTTTCGGTACTTGTGCTGGCCGTGATGGATCTTGCGAATCCGGATGCTGGATTCCAGGTCACAATATGGAACGCTATTCTTGTGGCGCTCATGCTGACAGTACTTGGCGTCCTTGCAGGGCTTGCACCGGCTTCGAGAGCCATGCAGATAAAGCCTGTGGACGCGATGAGAGATGAATGAAACAATGACAGAAATATGAAAAAGTTTTTCAAGTTTTTCGGTTTGGCGCTGCTGGCGCTGCTGTTTGTCGGGACTTTCGTGTACCTGATATCCAAATCCAGGAGCAAGCCTGTGATGTACCAGGAACTGCCGGTGACGACTATGGACATACGGAAGACAACCGTGGTTACCGGAAAGATCGAACCACGCAACGAGGTCAACGTAAAGCCTCAGATCAACGGAATCATTTCCGAACTCTACAAGGAAGCCGGCCAGACCGTGCAGGAGGGGGAAGTGATTGCCAGGCTGAAGGTGATTCCTGACATGAGTTCACTGAGTTCGGCCGAGTCCAGGGTGAGGCTGGCCGACATCAACCTGACCCAGGCCAAGACCGATTACGAACGGGAGAAGATTCTTTTCGACAAGGACCTGGTGAGTGCCGACGAGTATGACAAGATCCTCCAGGCATACAACCAGGCCAAGGAGGAGAGGGCCGCTGCGCAGGATGCGCTGGAAGTCATCAGAGACGGTGTGTCTTCTACAAATGCGACGGGAAGCTCCACTCTGGTGCGTTCAACGATAACCGGACTGATACTCGACATTCCGGTGAAGGAGGGCAATTCCGTGATCCAGGCAAATACAATGAATGACGGTACCACCGTAGCGACCGTGGCCGACATGTCGGACCTGATTTTCAACGGCAGCATAGACGAGACTGAAGTCGGGCTTCTGGTCGAAGGGATGCCGATGCACATAACGATAGGCGCCCTTCCGGACTATTCGTCAGAAGCTTCGCTGGAGTACATATCTCCCAAGGCTACCGAGGAGAACGGGGCCAGCGAGTTCCAGATCAAGGCGGCTCTGGACACCGACGGGGCGCAGACTATACGCTCCGGCTACAGCGCGAATGCGGAAATAGTCCTGCAGGAGGCTAAAAACGTGCTTGCCGTCCAGGAAAGCGCACTTGAATTCGACTCGGACAGTGTGTATGTCTACGTTATGACGGCTCCGCAGACTTTTGAGCGCAGGAGCATTAAGACCGGAATCAGCGACGGAATCAACATCGAGGTAGTCTCCGGACTCAAGGAGGGTGACAAGGTTCGCGGACCTCAGATAATAAGCGAATGACCGGGTTATGAGAAGCATTATTACATTTGCGGCGCTTGCTGTCGTGTTCTGTCCGGCAGCATTGGCCCAGGAACAGGAGCCGTGGAGCCTGAAGGACTGTATCGACTATGCACTGGAGCATAACATCAGCGTGCGCCAGAGCCAGATTACGGTAGAGCAGAAGGAGATAGACCTGAATACGGCGCAGGGAAGGCGTCTGCCCGGCCTTTCTCTCGGGGCGTCGGAGAACCTTTCGTTCGGCCGAGGGCTCACCGCCGACAATACCTATACGAATTCGAACACGAGTTCAACGTCATTCAGTCTCGGGGCTGATCTCCCTGTCTTCCAGGGGTTCCAGATAAACAACGCGATAAAGACCGGGAAACTTGATCTCGATGCTGCTATGGCCAGCCTGGAGAAGGCAAAGGACGACATCAGAGTGGCCGTGGCCCAGGCGTATGTCCAGATCCTTTACGACGAACAGATGGTCGAGGTCGCCAAAATGCAGGTTTCACATGACGAGACGCTTCTCGAGCAGGTCAAGGTACGCAGGTTTGCGGGTCATGCCAGCGATGCCGACATTTCAGCCCAGAAGGCGACTCTGTCCCAGAGCCGGCTGACGCTCGTGCAGTCAGAGGGCAATCTCCAGATGTCTGTCCTGGCGCTGACCCAGCTGCTGGAACTCCCTTCGCCGGACGGATTCTCGATCGTTTCACCTTCTGTCGAGGCGCTCGAACCGCAGATGCTCATGTCCCCGGAGGAGATTTACCGGCAGGCTCTGGAGATAAAGCCTGCAATACAGGCTGCCGAACTCAACCTCGAGTCTGCAAAGATAGGTATTGACAATGCCAAGGGAGCATTCCTTCCCTCGCTCTCGCTCAACGGAGGGATAGGGACCAACTACTATACGACATCCAACATGGATTTCGGAACGTTCGGGGAGCAGCTGAGAAACAATTTCAGCCAGTATGTGGGGCTCTCGCTCAGCATCCCGATATTCACGCGATTCTCGAACCGCAACAACCTCAAGATAGCGAAACTGAACTACACCAACACACAACTGCTGCTCGAAAACGAGAAGAAGAACCTCTACAAGGAAATCCAGCAGGCCTATTACAATGCACTTACATCCCAGTCGAAGCTTGAGGGCAGCTTTGACTCTGTCACCAGTGCCGAGGAGCACTACAGCCTGGTGGAGCAGAAGTACATGAACGGGAAGGCCAGCGTGGCTGACTACAACGATGCGAAAAACAATTATCTGCAGGCCGAATCCGATTACCTGAAAGCACGCTATGAGTGCCTTTTCCAGACTCGGCTGCTGGATTTCTACAGAGGTGAGGAAATCGTTTTCTGATTAGGACAATACCGAAAAAAACGCCATCTTTGCACTTGTTGTAAAGATGGTTTTTTATAATATGAAACGCACAGTACTGGTATCGGGCGGGGCAGGCTACATCGGCAGTCATGTGTCGGTTGAACTTTCCCAGGCCGGATATGATGTCATCATAGCCGATGACATGTCCAATTGTGACGACACCAACTACAAGGGAGTCTGCCGCATAACCGGAAAGGAAATCCCTTTCTACAGGATGGATTTCTGCGACATGGATGCAGTTTCCAGGCTTTTCGCATCGGAAAAGATAGACGCCGTCATCCACTTTGCCGCATTCAAGGCAGTGGGAGAGTCCGTGGCGGAGCCGTTGAAGTACTACAGGAACAATCTATGCTCGTTCATGAACATACTCCAGGCCTCCCGCGACGCAGGGGGCTGCAATGTCCTGTTCTCGTCTTCCGCGACCGTGTACGGGCAGGCAAGCCGGCTGCCGGTCACCGAAGAGTCTCCAAGGCTTCCTGCCACATCCCCGTACGGGAACACGAAGCAGATATGCGAGGACATGCTGAGGGATTCAGTGGCTGCATACAAAGGCATAAAGGGAATCTCCCTGCGCTATTTCAATCCTATCGGGGCCCATCCGTCCGCCCTCATCGGAGAACTTCCGCGCGGAGTGCCAAACAACCTTGTCCCGTACATCACCCAGACCGCCATCGGAAAGCGTGAGGTGCTCAGCATCTTCGGCAACGACTATCCCACTCCTGACGGAACCTGCCTGAGGGACTATATAGACATCGTGGACCTTGCCAAGGCGCATGTCTGCACAGTTTCGAGAATGCTCGGCTCAGGAATGGAGGATGACTACGAAATATTCAACATCGGCACCGGACGTCCGGTTTCCGTGCTCGAGCTCGTGAAAGGTTTCGAGAGAGTGAACGGCCTGAAACTGAACTACAGGTTCGCTCCCAGAAGGCCGGGAGACGTTACCGCCATATGGGCTGACCCTTCGAAGGCGGAACGTGCCATGGGCTGGAAGGCCGAGAGGAGCCTTGACGAGACCCTTGCCTCTGCCTGGGCATGGGAGAAGCACCTGGCCGCAAACAAGTGATTCGCGAGGAGATGCTTGTCGGGCTGATAAGTGACACACACGGTGTGTTTGACTCTCCTTTCAGGGACTTTTTTGAAGACGTGGACGTGATCTGGCATGCCGGCGATTTCGGCGGCGGGGTCGAGTTCGCGCACCGTCTGGCCGCATTCAAGCCTCTGTGCGGTGTATACGGCAATTGTGACGGCCAGGATATAAGGCTTGAGTATCCCGTATTCCAGTATATCGAGGAACAGGGGCTCAGAGTCATAATGACGCATATTGGAGGCTCTCCCGGGCATTATGTCCCGGAAGCCCGTTCTCTGATTGAATCCTACCGTCCGGACGTGTTCGTATGCGGGCATTCGCACATCCTCAAGGTCATGCCTGACAGGAAGAACAATCTGCTTTACGTGAATCCCGGAGCCGCAGGACATCAGGGCTGGCAGGTGTTCCGGACGGCGCTGCGCTTCAGGATTGAGCAGGGGCGTATAAGCGACATGGAGGTCCTCCGGCTTCCGAGAAGCCAGTCCAGATAAAGATCAAGCAAATGGCAAAGACACCCAAGACTGTATGGTACTGCACTTCGTGCGGGAACGAGAGTCCCAAGTGGATGGGGCGTTGTCCGGCATGCGGTGAGTGGAACACCATGAAGGAAGCCCCGGTCGTGGAAAAGGGCGTGAAAGGCTCCTCTCTGAGGACACGCGGGAACGCGGCATCTTCCGAGGGAAAGGCTCTGCCTCTGTCCGGAATAGACATGGCTTCCGGCCAGGGGCGCATTTCTGTTGGTTTCCCGGAAGTCGACAGGCTTCTCGGGGGAGGCCTTGTTCCGGGTTCTCTCGTGCTCATAGGCGGTGAGCCCGGCATCGGAAAGTCTACCCTCAGCCTTCAGATTCCGCTGCATAGCAATGCCATGAAGACACTGTACGTTAGCGGCGAGGAAAGCGAGCGGCAGGTCAAGATGCGCGCTGTGCGGCTTGGAGGCGACGAGTCTGGATGCACGGTCTTCTGCGAGACGAGGATAGAAGATGTGATAGAACTGGCTGAGAAGACCTTGCCGGACCTGATGGTGGTCGATTCGGTCCAGACAATGTACAGCGACGGAGTCGAGTCTACGCCTGGCTCCGTGGCCCAGATCCGGGAGGTTGCGGCGTTGCTGCTGAGGTTCGCAAAACGCAGCGGCGTACCGGTGATCCTTATAGGGCACATAACCAAGGACGGATTTATCGCAGGACCGAAGATACTCGAGCACATAGTTGACGTCGTCCTGCAGTTCGAGGGAGACAACAGGGGCTCTTACAGGCTTCTGAGGAGCATAAAGAACCGTTTCGGCGCAGCTTCCGAACTTGCCGTGTTCGAAATGACAGGTACGGGTCTCAGGGAGGTGTCAAATCCTTCCGAGATGCTGATTCCAATGCACGGAGAGTCCCTGAGCGGTGCGGCCGTGGCCGTGATGCTCGACGGAACAAGGCCTTTGCTTTTCGAAGTCCAGGCTCTGGTGAGCTCTGCCGCGTACGGAACTCCGCAGCGCAGTGCGACGGGATTCGACACGAGGCGCCTCAACATGCTTCTCGCAGTCCTCGAAAAGAGGGCGGGATTCCGGCTCGGGACCAAGGATGTGTTCCTGAACATGGCGGGAGGACTCAAGGTCAGCGATCCCGCTTGCGACCTGGCCGTGGTCAGCGCAGTGCTGTCGTCCAACTTCGACCTCGCTCTCCCTTCCGACATGTGTTTTGCCGCAGAGGTGGGACTGAGCGGTGAAGTGCGTCCTGTGGCACAGACGGGGCGCCGCATTTCCGAGGCTTCGAGGCTCGGGTTCAGGAAATTCTACATGTCATCGTTTTCCGGAGATGTGGATGCGCCTGAAGGGATGGAACTCGTCAGTGTACCAGACATCCCTTCCCTTGTAAGAAGACTTTTCAAGCAGGACTGAGATTATGGAACTTTTCTACTCCAGTGATATATCCGGTTCCCTGGTCAGGCTTGACAGGGACGAGTCCGTCCATTGTGTCAAGGTCCTCAGGCACCGTTCCGGCGATGTCGTCGACATTATTGACGGCGAGGGGACTCTTATGGAGTGCCGGATAGCCGATGCGGACCCCGCACGTACTACGGCCGTCGTGGAGAAGGTGGTGCCAGGATTCGGCGCCCACGGATACAGTCTTGAAATGGCGGTGTGCCCCACAAAGAACATGGCACGCTACGAATGGTTTGCGGAGAAGGCGACGGAAGTCGGGATGGACAGTCTCGTGCCTGTGATAGGCGACCATTCCGAGCGCAGGACCCTGAACCCTGAGAGACTCTGGAAGATAATGCTCTCGGCTGCAAAGCAGTCGCTGAAGGCATCGGTGCCCAGGCTTGCCGGGACTGTCTCCGTGAGTGAGTATCTCCGGCGTGTACCTTCATCTACTTTGAGGCTGATTGCGTATTGCGACGAAAGCCTGGAGCTCGGGGGACGTAAATCCGTGTCAGAATATCTGCGGGGGATTGACGGTGGTGGAGGCAAGCCTTCAGTGTCGGTCCTGATAGGGCCGGAAGGGGATTTCTCACCCGCTGAAGTCGCCCTTGCCGAAAAACTGGGCTGGCGTCCCGTTCATCTCGGGAACAGCCGTCTGCGTACGGAAACAGCCGCTCTGGCTGCCGTGTTCGGAGTGTATTTCGGACTTGGCGACAACCTTGTCTGACCTCAGGCCCCGACTTCCTGCTTCATTTCCCTGAGCAGGTCGAAGGCCTGCATGGGAGTCATGTTGTTGAGGTCGGCCGATTCGAGCTTGCGGCGTATTGACGAGAGGGTAGGGTCGTCGAGCTGGAAGAGTGACAACTGCAGGCTTCCGTCTTCTTCGAGGGCCATTCCGGCGGCGTGTTTTTCCCTGACTTCCAGTTCGCGCAGTGTCCTTTCAGCCGTCTCTATTATCTCCGGAGGCATTCCTGCCATCCTTGCTACATGTATGCCGAAACTGTGGGCCACTCCTCCGGGAAGGAGCTTGCGCAGGAAGATGACCTGTTTCCCCTCTTCCTTGACCGCTATGTGGAAGTTCTTTACTCTCGGCAGCTTGGTCTCGAGTTCGTTCAGCTCGTGGTAGTGTGTGGCGAAAAGGGTCTTGGCGCCTTTCCCGCGGTTGTGGATGTACTGCACGAGGGCGCTTGCGATCGACATCCCGTCGTATGTGGAGGTACCGCGGCCTATTTCGTCGAGCAGGACCAGCGAGCGGGCGGAGAGATTGTGCATGATCATGGATGTCTCAAGCATCTCGACCATGAAGGTCGATTCTCCACGTGAGATGTTGTCCGTCGCTCCGACCCGAGTGAATATCTTGTCGAAATAGCCGAATCGGGCCGAGTCAGCCGGAACGAACGAGCCTATCTGTGCCATCAGGACAATGAGTGCGACCTGGCGCAGCAGAGCCGACTTTCCGGCCATGTTCGGACCGGTAAGCACCATTATCTGGTCTGTCTTGCTGTCCAGGAATACGTCATTGGGGACATACTGTTCTCCGGAAGCCATCATTGTCTCGATGACTGGATGCCTGCCTGCCCTGATGTCGATGGAGGCAGACTTGTCGACCACCGGGCGGCAGTAGTTCCTCTCAACGGCCTGGATAGCGAAGCCCCTCAGAACGTCAAGCTGAGAGACGACGCGGCAGTTCTGCTGTATGTCGCGGATCGAACCCTGTATGGTCTTGACGAGGTCGGCGAATATCCTCGATTCTATCTGGTATATGCGCTCTTCGGCACCGAGGATCTTTTCCTCGTATGTCTTCAGCTCTTCCGTGATGTACCTCTCCGACCCGACCAGGGTCTGCTTTCTTATCCACTCCTGAGGAACTTTGTCCCTGAATGTGTTCCGGACTTCGATATAGTATCCGAAGACGTTGTTGTAGCCGATCTTGAGGGAGGTGATCCCGGTGCGCTCTATCTCTCTGCGCTGCATTTCCGAGAGGTACTGCTTGCCTCCGTGCGATATCGACCTGAGTTCGTCAAGCTCGGCATCGACGCCGCTGGCGATGACGTCGCCCTTGCCTATCATTGCCGCCGCATCTTCTCCGAGAGTGTCCTGTATTGCCTTGCAGGTGGCGTCCGTACTCAGGATCCGGGAGGCATATTCCTCGAGGGCGCGGCATCCTGAGTTCCCGCACAGTTCGCGTATCGGGGACATCTGGCCGAGCGACCTCCCGAGCTGCTTGACCTCTCTGGGGAGTATCCTGCCTGTGGCGGCACGGGATATTATCCTCTCGAGATCACCGACGTTGCCGAGCAGCTCCCCGAGCCTGTCCGAGTCTTCCCTGTTGAGGGTGAAGTGCTGCACGGCGTCGTACCTTGCATTCATCGCGTCGGTGTCGACGAGCGGCATCGCGAGCCATTCCCGCAGCACTCTCGATCCCATCGGGGTGCGGCAGCGGTCTATTGTGTCGACCAGGCTCACCCCGTCCTTGCCGGCGTTGCTCTGGAAGACCTCAAGGTTGCGGAACGTGAACTTGTCCATCCACACGAACCGGTTCTCATCTATCCTGGATATCGAGCAGATGTTGCCCAACTTTTCATGATGGGTCTGTTCGAGGTAGAAGATCAGGGCTCCGGCCGAGCATATCGCAAGCGGGAACTTGTCTATTGCGAAGCCCTTGAGGCTCGGTGTACCGAACTGGTCCCTGAGCTTTTCCTCCGCGGCGTCGCGGACGAAGGCCCACTCGTCGAGGGCGGTAATGAAGAAGTCCGGGAACTTTTCCTTCACGGCGTTCCTGAGGTCCTTCTGGACTACAAGCTCTTTGGGCCGGAACGATGCCAGCAGCGTGCCTATGTAGTCTACTGAGCCCTGAGCGACCCTGAATGTGCCTGTCGAGGCGTCCAGGAAGGCGGCGCCGCACTGTTGCCCGTCGAAGCAGAGGCCTGCGAGGAAGTTGTGCTCCTTCTGGTCCAGCATCCCCTCGCCGAACGCTATTCCCGGAGTGAGTATTTCTGTCACTCCCCGCTTGACGAGCTTGGACTTGACTAGATTCGGGTCTTCGAGCTGGTCGCAGATGGCGACCTTGTAGCCTGCCCTCACCAGTTTCTGGAGATAGCTTTCAACGGCGTGGTAGGGGAAGCCTGCCATCGGGATGTCTCCTTTGTCACCGTTGGAGCGGCGGGTAAGCACCAGTCCGAGCACCTTGCTCGCGGTTTCTGCATCGTCAGAGTAGGTCTCGTAGAAGTCTCCGACCCTGTAGAGCAGGATCGCTTCTGGGTGCTGGGCTTTTATGCTGAAATACTGTCTGATCAGCGGTGTATCTTCTCCGGTCTTGGCCATAGGATACAAAGTTAAAAAATAATCCTTACCTTTGAACTCAGTATTATGCGCAGGCTTCTTGTCGTTACATACTACTGGCCTCCTTCCGGAGGGTCCGGGGTCCAGCGTTGGGTCAAATTCTGCAAATACCTGCCGCAGTTCGGCTGGCAGCCGGTCGTCTTCACACCGTCCAATCCGGACATCCAGGCCGAGGACTACAGTCTCGGCGCAGATGTGCCGTCCTGTGCGGAAGTGATCAGGAGGCCCATACTCGAGCCTTACTCTCTGTACCGCCGGCTGGTGCCGCACCGGAGTGCAGCCCAGGTGAATCCCCTGAGCTCAAGCAACTCTTCTCTTTCAGGAAGGCTGTTCCGTGCAATAAGAGGCAACCTCTTCATCCCTGACCCCAGGGTCAGCTGGGTGCGCCCTTCAGTAAAGTTCCTGCTCGAGTATCTCGCCGGACATCCGGTGGATGCCGTGGTTACTACCGGTCCCCCTCATTCCATGCATCTTATAGGGCTTGAACTCAAGAGACGGACCGGGGTGAGGTGGATTGCTGATTTCCGCGACCCGTGGACAGAGATGTTCTACTACAAGCACCTCGGTCTGACGCGGTTTGCCGACAGGCGGCATCACAGTCTGGAACAGCAGGTGCTCGACGGCGCTGATGCCGTGATAGCAGTCTCTCCGCCTGTAAGGGACGATTTCGCCGCTAAGACGCGGACACCGGTATACCTCATTACAAACGGCTTCGACGAGGATGATTTCCCCGAGTGCCAAGGAGTGTCGCCTGCAAGGCGGGAAGGGAGTTTCACGCTTGTCCATACCGGACTTTTCGCCGCTGACGGGAATCCGCTCCGGCTCTGGGACGGACTTGCGCTTATGTGCAGGGAAGACGAGGCCTTTGCTTCCGGGCTCAGGATCCGTCTTGCCGGCAGGACGGATGCCCAGATTCTTGATTCAATACGTGAAAGGGGGCTGGAACGCAACCTGGATGATCTGGGTTATCTCCCGCATTCGGAAACGGTGCTGGAACAGCGCAGTGCCGATATGCTGATTCTTCCCCTGAGGAGGGAGCCGGAATATTCGAAAGTCCTTCCCGGCAAGATTTTCGAATATCTTGCATCCGGAAGGCCGATCCTGGGAATAGGACAGCCTGACGGGGCAGCCGCTGCCGTGCTCGAATCATGCGGAGCCGGCAGGATGTTCGACTGGGAGGACGGTGCCGGGATGGTGGGGTTCATGCGCTCTCCACATGGAATCCCGCACGGAACAGACATGTATTCACGTCGTCGCCTGACGGAAAAACTTATAGAACTGTTATGAAAAAGAAGATACTGTACGCGATAGCCGTACTCGCAGGCTTTCTGGTCCTGTCATATGCCTTTGTCCCCGAAGTGCTGGGCGGCAAGATCGTGAACCAGTCGGACATCTCCCACTGGCAGGGAATGTCACACGAGATGATGGAGTGGAATTCATCCCACCCGGACGACCAGACGGCATGGACGGAATCGATGTTCGGAGGAATGCCCACCGCAACCATCCACTCTTCCACCGAAGGGGACTGGACCCAGCCGCTCTATGATTTGCTGCTGACTGGGAAAAGGCCTGCCACATATCTCTTCATTTCCCTCGCAGGAGCCTGGCTTCTGATGCTCTCGCTCGGGGTGAGCCCGCTTGTGGCAATAGGAGGTGCGATTGCTGTCACGTTCTGTTCCTACAACATGCAGATCATTCAGGTCGGGCACAATACCAAGATGCAGGCGATAGCGTTCCTGCCGTGGGTGCTCGCGGCGCTTGTATTCACGTACAGGAGCGCCGCCGCAGGACGCAGACGGTGGCTGCCTCTGACGGCTCTCGGAGCGGCTCTGTTCGCCCTGTGCCTGAGTTTCCAGGTCAAGGCCAACCATCCGCAGATCACCTACTATCTGGCCATAATGATCCTGGTGTATGCCATTGTCGTTCTGGTCGGTGTGTTGAGGGACAAGGACAGGAAGAGGGCTTTGGGACGTTTTGCGGCCGCTTCGTCGATGCTTCTCGTCTTCGGTATTGCGGGCATTGCCACCAATGCCATAAAGCTGCTTCCAACATACGAATATACTCCGTACTCGATGCGCGGCGGCAGTCAGGACGCGGCCGACGGTGAGGACGGTTCAAAGGGACTTGACCTCGACTACGCAACGGCATGGTCGTACGGATGGGAGGAACTCCCCAACCTGCTAGTGCCGAATTTCAACGGAGGCTCTTCGGCAGGAGACGTGAATACGGACAAGTCGGAGGCTTACCGCCTGCTCAGGGATGCGGGCTATCCGGACAGTTCGATCCGTCAGCTCCCGTATTATTGGGGGCCGCAGCCTTTCACGGCAGGCCCGATGTACATGGGAGCGGTTACGGTATTCCTGTTCGTGCTCGGACTGCTGTGCTACCGCGGCAGGGAGAAATGGTGGATAGTCGTGTGCACGGTTCTTGCCGTGCTGCTTGCTCTCGGCAGCCACTTCATGTGGTTTACCAGGCTGTTCTATGACCTGGCTCCGCTGTACAACAAGTTCAGGACGGTGTCGATGGCCCTTGTCGTGCTTCAGTTCACGCTGCCGGTGCTGGGCTTTCTCGTGCTTGACAGGATAGTAAGGTCTGACGAGGCTGCCGCGGTCTTCAGGTCCAGGGGCTGGATCGCCCTTGCCATTACCGGAGGCTTCTGCCTTGTATGTGCTCTTTTCCCCGGCATTGCCGGAAATTTCAGGGGTGCATCCGACCTTTCCCTGCCGGACGTGCTTTCTGATGCGCTTGCCTCCGACAGGAGAGGCCTGCTCGTTTCCGATGCCGTGCGTTCGCTGGTGTTCGTGGCCGCGGCCTATCTGCTTGTGGCGTGGGGATGCCATGTCCCCAAGTCTGCATCAAAGACTTTCGCCGGACAGACTGAAATGCGGACCTCCCGCAGGCGTACGGCGGCACTTCTCGTCTGTGCGCTCGTGCTTCTGGACCTCTTCCCTCTCGGAAAGCGTTATCTGAATTCAGGTGATTTCGTGACTCCGCGCGATTTCCAGAGCCAGTTTGACAAGAGACCTGTCGACGAGATGATACTTTCCGATCCGGATCCCTCTTACAGGGTGCTGGACCTGACGGTGGACGTGTTCAACAGTTCCATGCCCAGCTACTGGCACAAGAATGTCGGCGGCTACTCGCCCGCGAAGCTGAGCAATTACCAGCATTTCATCGAGACAACCCTGTCGCCGGAGATTTCCTCGCTTGCAAAGGCCATATCGTCGGCCTCTACCGTGGAGGAGGCCGAGAGCGCTCTTCCTTATCTTCCCGGTCTTGCCGGCATGAACTGCCGCTATATCATAATTGACGGGAATCTTCCGCCTCTGAGGTACCCGTACGCGGCAGGCAACGCCTGGTTTGACGCGGACGAAGACGGTACCGCAGCTCCAGGCAGCATCAGGCTGGTTTCGTATGCCCCGAACGAGCTGCGCTACAGCTGCACTTCCGAGGCAGGCGGGAAGGTAGTGTTCAGTGAGGTCTACTATCCTGTGGGATGGTCTCTGACCGTTGAGGACACAGGTGAAGTCCTTCCCATTTCCCTTGAAGGCGATATTCTCCGGAGCGCCGTGGTCCCCGCCGGCGAACACACTCTCGTAATGCGCTTCGACCCGCCGTCATACCGTATCGGAGAGTCCGTGTCGAGGGCAAGTTCAGTCCTTCTTTTCATCGTCGTGCTCCTGTCAGCAGGCTTCCTTGCCTTCTCGGGACGGCAGGACAGGAAGGCAAAGTCAGCGTAGGGTTTTCATCGACAGTATGTGGATGCTGACTCCTGCGGCAACGCATGCGAGCAGTATCCTGATCCATACTGAGTCCACGACTGCGACCGATATTCCTATTGTGAGAAGAGTCGTGGCGATTGACACTGCCTTGGTTTTTCTGGATATGGCGCGGTGCTCCATGTAGTTTCTTACCGTATCTCCGAAGATGCGGCTGGACATTACCTTGTCGTACAGTTTCCTGCTGCAGCGCAGATAGCACCATGCCGTGAGCAGGTAGAAAGGCGTAGTCGGCAACACCGGCAGGACTATTCCCAAGGTGCCGAGTACCAGCGAGAGCGTCCCGAGAATTGCCAGCAGAGGCCTCATCTGGCTGCAGGTGAAAGCTTCAGGGTGAGGTCTATGAAGTCCTCTACCGAGAGCCTTTCGGCACGCAGGTCGAATACCGGGTCCGAACTGTCGAAGCCCTCCGGAAGGAGCGGCTTCAAAGCGTTGCGCAGCGTTTTCCTGCGCTGGTTGAAAGCTGTCTTGACGACGTTCCTGAACTGTTTCTCGTCACAGCCTAGCGAGGTGCGGTGATTGCGCCGTAGCCGTATCACGGCCGAGTGCACCTTCGGCGGGGGATTGAATGCCCCCGGGCCGACGGACAGTACATATTCGATGTCATACCAGGCCTGGAGAAGGACGGACAGTATGCCGTATGTCTTGCTGCCAGGTCTCTCGGCGATTCTTTCCGCGACCTCCTTCTGTATCATGCATACTACCTCGGGAACGCGGTCCCTGTCGTCCAGGATCTTGAAGAAAATCTGCGACGAGATGTTGTACGGGAAGTTGCCTATTATGCGGTACTCCCCGCCGAACAGCCTGTGGATGTCGAGCTTGAGGTAGTCTGCCTGATAGAGCCTGCCCTGCATCCCCGGGAAATGTGTCAGCAGGTACTCTACCGATTCTCCGTCCAGTTCGACGAGTCTGAGGTCAATGTCGCTGCGTTCGAGCAGGAACCCGGTCAGGACACCGGTGCCCGGGCCGATTTCCAGTACATCCCTCACTCCGTCCGGACTCAGGGCGTCCACGATGCTTCTCGCAATGCCCTTGTCGGTCAGGAAATGCTGTCCAAGGGCTTTCTTGGCTCGGACTTCCATGCTACAGGCCGAGCTTTTTCGCGAGCCTGCCGGCAAGCTCGATGAAGGCGACACCGTCAGGACGTGAACTTAGCGCCGCCGGTTCCCCTGCGTCTCCGCTTTCCCTGAGTCCCTGCACGAGGGGGATGCGTCCGAGCAGCTCTATGCCCAGGGAGGAGGCCATCTGTGCTCCGCCGTCCTGGCCGAAGATATAGTATTTCTCGTCCGGATGGGCTTCGGGAGTGAACCAGGCCATGTTCTCTACAAGTCCAAGTATAGGCTTGTCCACTCCGGGGTTGCGGAACATGTTTACTCCCTTCTCGACATCGGCAAGTGCCACTTTCTGTGGAGTGGTGACGACGATGGCGCCGTCCACGGGAATATCCTGCAGCAGGCTGATGTGTATGTCACCTGTTCCTGGAGGCATGTCTACGAGCAGGAAGTCGAGCTCTCCCCACTTTACCTGAAGTATCATCTGCTTGAGAGCGTTGCAGGCCATCGGTCCTCTCCAGATCAGGGCCTGTCCCTTTTCGGCAAAGTATCCTATCGACATCCACTTCACCCCGTATTTCTCTATTGGCAGGATGAGTTCCTTTCCGTCCTGTTCCTCTGCCATGGGACTGACGCCTTCAGTGGCCGTCATGGTGGGAATTGAGGGCCCGTAGACGTCCGCGTCGGCAAGGCCGACCTTGTAACCGAGTCTCGCGAGTGCACAGGCAAGGTTGACGGCCACGGTGGACTTTCCGACTCCGCCTTTCCCCGAGGCTACTCCGATTATGTTCCTTACGTCCTTGAGCTGCTCTACTCCGAGGTCGTTCACGTTGGGCTTCTTCTTCTCCTTGACTTCGTCCACGACAACGGTCTTCACCTCAGAGCGGACGTCTGAGGGCAGGTTGCGGATAAGAGCCGCTCTTGTGCTCCCTATTATGTACTCTGAGAGCGGGTCCCTTCTCTTGGAGAATGCCAGGGTGACGCTCACCGAGCCGTCCTTTATGTCTATGTCCTGGACAAGACCAAGTTCGACTATGGTCCTGTCGTTTCTGCCCGGATGCCGCACCTCGGACAGAGCTTTGATTATTTCTTCTCTTGTAGTCATTGTCATTCAACTATATCCATTTCGTCCAGCAGGTATCCGGCGCCTCCGAACTTGTCCATCATGAAAAGCACGTAGCGTATGTCCACGCAGATGCATCTCTGGAGGTTCGGTTCAAAGATCACGTCTCCGCTCATCGCCTCCCAGTTGCCGTCAAAGGCAAGTCCTATGAGATTACCGTCTGCGTCCATCACCGGGCTTCCGGAATTCCCTCCGGTAATGTCCAGATTGGTGAGGAAACAGGTGTGGAGTTCTCCGTCCCTGTCTGCATATATGCCGTAGTCGCGTGCATTGTAGAGTTCCTTGACCTTTTCGGGGACAGTGAACTCGTAGTTGCCCGGATCTTCCTTCTCGATGACCCCTTTCAGGGTAGTGTAGTATTTGTAGATCACGCCGTCCCTGGGCTCATATCCCTTCACGGTGCCATAGGTCAGGCGGCAGGTCATGTTCGCGTCTGGATAGCTTGGCTCTCCGCTTGTCCATTCGAGCAGCGCAGCCGCATATTTCCTGCTGCCGTCCGATATGGCCTTGTCGCTTGCGGACATGATGTTGTATGCCCTGGTAAGATTGTCGCCCAGTGCTGCAGCGAGGATTACGGCCGGGTCGGACGACAGGTCCTTGCCGGCGGCGAGTGCGGCTTCCAGCTTTTCAGGAGAGGTGTAGACGCTTGTGCTGAACATCTCCCGTATTCCGTCTTCGCTTATGTCGATTCCGTAGCCTTCGGGGACGCGGTCTAGGAAGTGCCTCGTCATGGCGAGCGCGACCTTGAGGTCGAGGCCGGCGTCATAGTCCTTGTAGGGATTGCCCGAGCGGTCGCCTGTGAGTGAAAGCAGCTCGATCTTTCCCAGAGTCTCGGTCAGCAGGGTGTATACCTCATAGGCCTGTTTCCGTGCCTGGACGGCTTCGGCGATTTCCTCGACCGCGCCGCCGTATTTTCCTGCCCTGTCGGGGTCTTCCGCTATCCACTGCGCCAGCTCAGCCTCTTTTTCTGTCTGTCTTCCGATTACATCCAGCTTGTCAAAGGCTTCTTCCATGCCTATCCATTTTTTCCATCCGTTGGAAGACGAAGCGTATTTGCTGGCGTACTGAAGCGCGATCTTGTCATCTGAGCGCATGGCATCCCAGATTATGTCCTGACGTATGGTCCTGGCGTCTATGCGGATGCCGTTGATGTCAAGCATCTCGCAGAGCTGGGCGGCCGTCTGGTAGCGCTGTGTGCGGCCGGGATAGCCCATTATCATTGCAAAGTCGCCCTCGCTGACGCCCTTGAGCGATATCCTGAGGTATTGCTTCGGCTGAAGGGGGACGTTGTCACTGGAGTACTCTGCGGGGGATCCGTCGGGAGCCGCATAGACCCTGAACATGGAGAAGTCGCACGTGTGCCTTGGCCACATCCAGTTGTCCGTGTCTCCTCCGAATTTTCCCATCGATGCCGGCGGCGCCCCTACGAAACGCACGTCCCGGTAGATCTTGTATACTACAAGGTACTGGACGTTGTCGTTGAAGAAGTCCACTATCTGTACGGTGCAGTCGGGGTTCTTGCGCCTGGCCCTGTCAAGGATCCTCTCGCGGGCCTTGTCGCTTTTTACCTTGTCCGTTACGTCAGTCATGCTCTGGAGGAACTTGACGCTTAGTCCGGGGACAGGGATTTCCTCCGAGAGGCTCATGGCCCAGTATCCGTCTTCAAGATAGTTGTGCTCTTCGGAAGAAAGTGACTGTATGGAGGAGTATCCGCAGTGGTGATTGGTGACGAGCAGTCCGTTTGCGGAAATCATTTCTGCAGTGCAGCCGCCTCCGAACTGTACCACGGCATCCTTAATCGAGGAGTTGTTGATACTGTAGATCTGCTCCGGAGTTAGTCTGGAGCCGAGACTGGAAAGGGCCTCGCTGTTGATCTTCTCCAGGAGGGGAAGCAGCCACATGCCCTCGTCCGCCCTCATGGGCGAAAGTATGGCCAGAAAGGCTGCGATGCTGACAAATAGGCGTTTCATTCGATTATGTTTTGTTGTCTGTTTCCTGTATGGCGGCCGTAGCGGTCAGAACAGCGATGGTTCCAGCGCTTTCGGGTGGAACGAGCGCCGGTGGTACGGCGTCAGCCCGTACCGCCTGACGGCTTCGATATGTGCGGGAGTCGGGTATCCCATGTTGTGCTCCCATCCGTACATTGGATATTCTCTCGAGAGCTCGAGCATCCTTTCATCCCTGTGGGTCTTTGCCAGGACGGACGCGGCCGCGATGCTCGCATAGATGGCGTCTCCGTGTATTACCGTTGCGTAGCGGTACCCGTCCATGGGACGGAACCTGTTGCCGTCAACCAGCACGAAGTCCGGCTTTACGCCAAGCCTGCGTACGGCCCTGCGCATGCCCTCCACCGATGCCCAGAGTATGTTCATGCTGTCTATGTCCTCGACGCTCACCTCCTCGACAGCCCATGCTACGGCCTGGCTTTCTATTATTCCGCGCATCTCGTTCCTCGCCTTTGCCGACATCTTCTTTGAGTCGTCCAGCAGAGGGTGTGTGAAGCCTTGCGGAAGGATCACCGCAGCGGCGAATACGGGCCCTGCGAGAGGTCCCCTCCCGGCTTCGTCGCATCCGGCCTCTACAAGGCCGGGATTCATGCAGCACAGCAAATTGTCCTTTCTTGGCATCGTGCCGCAAAGTTAGTCATTTTTGGCGAGCTGACGGCTGCCCGGACGTCATTCTTCTTTTCCGAGCTGTTTGAGCAGAAAATTGTTGGAATCGCTGAGAGTCTTGATCGTTATCTTCTGTGCGCTGATCACCTGTTCGGCCGACCGGCATTTTTCGGCCATGCCCTGCAGACGTTTTTCGTAGTCCTTCACAAGTTCGCGGCGTTCGTCTTCCCATGCGTTGTCGAGCAGTAGCCGCTCTTCGTCAGTGCCGGTTATCACCTCAAGTTCGCTTTTGCCGACGAAGGAGGCAAGCTTGGAAAGGGTCTTGTTGTAGATTCTGGTTTTCCCGTTTTCGAAATTGACATATGTCGTGCGACCTATACCCAACTCGTCGGCCATGGCCGTCTGGGACAGCCCGAGGCTTTCCCTCGTCTTTCTGATGTTGGTATGTTCTTTGTCAATTATCA
>CALUTT010000008.1 GCA_944323775.1 uncultured Bacteroidales bacterium | reverse complement strand
CGACCCTCTCGAACGAAATCTACCGCAGCGTGACTTTCACGCTCGAGCCGCAGATCCTTGCCATGCTCAATGCGCTCCGGCCTCTCCAGGAATGCGTTCTGGAATTCTCGGACAGGCACAGCGACCTGAACTGCGGCGGCACGACATACAACCTGTTTCCGCTGGTCTTCAGCAGCACGGAAGGATACATATACGTGTTCCAGTCCCTCAAGGACGAAGAGATATCATACATCTCCTCGGACGAAGACGCCGTGACGCTGATCGGAGACACGATGAATGCCGAGTTCGACCTTCTGATGCAGCGCACCCTGCCGTCATTCGACATATCCAAAGAAGCGAACTGGACCGAAATGCGGGCATGCATGGCCGCCGAGTCAAGACGTTTCCTCAACCGTGTATACCGGGAGAAGAAATACAACAGAGAACTGTTCGTCGACAGAAGCACACTTGAAAGTCTGCTCTCCGGCTTCATCGCCTCGGACAAGACCCTTTTCCCGCTTCTGGGAGAAGCCGGCCAGGGCAAGACAAACCAGCTGTGCCGCTGGACTGAGAAAATCATGGACAGTGACGACGCGGTCCTGACATTCAGCAGTTCCGATTTTGCAGGAGAAGACCTGACGGCCGCACTGCGCAGGATATTCGGCACATCTGCAAGGAAATCCCCCGACAAGATAGTCTCTGAGCTGCACGACAGGGCGGACCAGGAAGGCAGGACAGTGTATATTTTCTTCGATGCCGTAAACGAATGTCTGGACTACCACGGAGCACCCGAAGGCATCCCTGGCCCCGTATCGCTCTACGAGGCCTTCCGCTCCGTCTTCATAAAGCCCGGGTATGACCGCTTCAAGCTGCTGTTCACCTGCAGAAGCTATTCCTGGAAAACTCTCTTCACCACCCAGTCCAGGAGAGACGCCCCTCTGTTTTTCGGGAGAGACGGCGGACAGGACACTGAAGTTCACGGATTCAGCGAAGACGAACTCTCCAGGGCATGGGACATCTACCAGAAGCTCTACCAGATGGAAGGCAGTTTCGCCGACCTCTCGAAAGTGTCCCTGGTAAGGCTCAGGGATCCGCTGATCCTGAAGATCGCATGCACGAACCATGTCGGACAGGCTCTTCCACGCGACCTCGGCGAATACAGTTCCATAGCTCTTTTCCGCGAGATGGCGGGGAACATCGCACGCTCCTACGCCGGAAGGCAGCAGCACGAGATCATGCTCGGCATCGCAGCCTACATGCTTGACGAATACGGACGCGGTCGTCCTGCCGACAGGATTGACAGCGCCGAGCTCAGATCCGCCCTCGGGGATCCGTCCGCCGCCCTGCACGGACTTGCAGGAATGATCTACGGCAAGTCAGGACTGAGCGTAGCGTATACCGAACTCCTCAACAAGCCTGACAGACCGATACTCCGCTACATCGAGACTTCCGACGGCAGGTCCGAAATCCAGTTCATCTACGAGCGCTTTCTCGAGTTCCTCATGGCTGTAGTGTTCGTGCAGCGCAACTCTTCAGGCGGCAAGGCCATCCCGCCGGAGACATACATTGAGGCCCTCAGGAACGAAGGCGGAAGCGTGGTATACATGGGAGCCCTGAGGAACGCGCTTATCATGGACTGGTGCAGGACAGGTGACGACTCCACCGTAATGAGCCTCATGCGCGACCATGACGACAACTACGAGGTCTCCCTGCTGGCAGGAGAACTGCTGAACGTGCTCATACGCGAAAACTACGAAGACCGGCTCTTCAGTCTGATGGAGCACATGCTGGACGAACCTCTGAAGGGACGGGACACGCAGATAAGGCGGTTCAACGAGCTCACCCGGGCAATCCAGTCAAACAAGGCAGACGGGGAGGTCATAGCCGAACACAGGAAACTCCAGAAAGAGCTGTCGGCCGTCCTGTCGCTCGGACGCAGGGCAACCGCAAGCATCGTCAACGGCATGTTTCTGACTGACTGGTTCAACTCCGGACTCTACACACGCGACCCGTACGGACTCCTCTGGAAGCTTGTCCGGAGTCCTTTGCTGGACATAGGCAACGATGCCTGCATGTACATCTACTATCTGAACAACAAGACCAGGACACTCGAATACAGCCCCATCAGAGAGAACATCTCAGACCGGATCGTGGCGCGCATGTTCTCCACGGTCATGTCGAGAGGACTCGTCGCCACCCTATCTGACTCCAGGCTGCGGTCACAGGCAATCTCGTTCGTCGAGACTGGAGCCAGGCTTGCGGTAATGCTGATGTTCGAGGAAATGCTCTACGGCGAAGGGCCGTCATCCCCGAGAGTCTCGTCACTGATGAAGGAAATCCGAGGCCTGATGTCATACCTGACGTGGAACTTCAGGCTGATCAAGGCAGTAATGCCTTTCTTCCGCATGATACTCCGCAGACAGATCACTTTCCAGTCGGACTATGTCAACAACGCAGTCGAGTACCAGAGCTTCTGGGACGAGAATGTGATTCCATACGATGACGCCGGAAAGGGGCGCTGGTGCCGAAAATACGCCGCCGGACTGTCCTCCTATTTTGTGGAGGGCTGGAAAGACGGCTTCCAGCACTTCAGGAACGAGCATGACAGGATACTCCAGGCGTATCTCACGGGTGACAGTTTCTCATACTTCATCCTCGAGCGGCTGCTTGCCGTCGCCGGAATATCTTCATGGGAAAACATCGCCCCCGTCGTACGTGGCTTCTTCTCGGACAGCTACCGCAACAGCGAATGGTTCGACTACTCGCAGATGTCTATGCTCTACGTCCTGTACCAGGTACAGAAGAAGTCGCCGGAATACAATCCGGAACTGATGGAAATATACTCCCGCGAGGCTGCCGACTGGACACTGCGCTGCAAGGGACTGTTCCGGGCCCGGAACAGTGCCAGAGCGAACACCACGGGACTCTACAAGAGAAACGTCATGAACTGGTACTGTGACGTCTACTGCGCCCACAGCGGAGACGACGTCCCGCACGAGGGCGATGCCGAATCGGTACCCGTTTTCAGGGAGATGATAGTCGATGCCGTGCAGAGAAGAGACAAGACCCTGCTCTGCCACCTCCTGGACAATGTCTCCGAACTGATTTCAGACAACGGACTTGTAAAGACGGCGCTGTCTCTGCTGCTGCATACGATGAAATGCATACCTGACGCCGGCACGCTTGCCGAAATCGACTCTTCAGGAGACGGGAGGTACCCGCAGTCGACTGTCCAGACTATCGGCAACGTCCTTGCAACGGCAAAGAACTACTTCCCCTCGGAAGTGGATGCGTTCCTGAAACGGGACGTTACCGGGCTGAGTTTCCCCGGGGTCGCCAAATACCGCGACGAAGTGCTCGGATACAGTCCCGGAGGAGAGAGCCTCTCGGACCTGTTCACTCACAGCTTCGGGAATTTCGTGATCTGGTCTCTTGTCAACTTCGGGCCGTTCAAGGAATTCTCGGCGCGTGTCATCGGAATGAGCGCCGATGCTTCCGACTGCTTCGAATGGTACGACATGGTGATACGTGAAGGATTCAGGACCACCTTCAATGTGAAACTGTAAAAGAACAATAATAATGAACAAAATGACAATCCTTATGGTTGCAGCCCTTGCCGGGACATCCTCCTGTTCGGCAGCAGACCGTCGGCCTGAATGCCGGGAAACGACGGTAATGCATGCGGGGGACCAGAATTCCTCAGGCCGCAGTCTATGCGTGGTCGCACACAGAGGCGGGGCGGCTCTCGGCGAAGAAAACACTCTGACATGTATTTCCAGGGCGATGGACGCCGGCGCCTCATGGATCGAGATCGACGTCCATCTGAGTTCCGACGGCGAGATCGTCGTCTGCCATGACCCGACCGTAGACAGGACCACAGACGGCACGGGATACATCAGTTCGATGGAATACTCACGGATTCGCGGACTCAATGTCACGGGAGCACGAGGAGAAGCCACCGGAGAGCACCTTCCGACACTTGACGAAGTGCTCGGGCTGATTGAAGGCCGGGCAAGCCTCCTGCTGGAAATAAAGCACTCCAAACACTCTCTGCCGGGCATAGAGAAGGCCTGCATAGACTGCATACGCAGACACGGAGCGCAGGACAGGGTGACCATCCAGTCATTCGACGACGACGTGCTTGAAGCCGTACACGGAATGGCGCCGGAAATCAGGCTCGAGAAACTCCTGTTCACGGCTTCCCCGTGGCTTGACTTCGACCGTCTCCCCTATGTCAGATCATACAATGTCCTCTATCTCACAGTTACATCCCGCTTTGTCCGCCGCGCGCATGAACACGGGAAGGAAGTCAAGGTGTGGACTCTCGACAAGTTCAAGAAGAGGATAGTCTGCATGGTTGACGGAGTCATCACCAATGATCCAAGAATTTTCATGTAAACAAAGCTGACCAGATGAAGTACCTAGCTTACCTGTGCGGAGGTTTCTCCCTCAAGGAAGGCCGCGGCAAAGCCGCCGCCTCACTGCCGTCCATATGGAAGGAGCAGCGTCATGACAAGACAGAAATCCATGACTACGAACAATACTACCTTCCCGATTTCGTCAGGTTCTGCCTTGATCCCGACGCGGGGGAAGACGTCTCGATGCAGAGATTCAGGATGGACTGCGACACTGATACGGCCATCCCCGAACAGAATTCAGGATGCGGGCACGCCATTCCGTTCCACATCAGACATGTTGATTTCTACTTGTTTCCTTTCAGGATGGCGATGTTCTCCATATGCATAGAGACCGAGAGCGGGGACGCCAACGACTTTACCGCACTGGCGTCATCCTTGCGCAGGCTCGGCAGTCTCGGGAGCCCGTGGCTGGAAGAATTCCGAAGAGCGGCGCTCGACCCTCTCGCCGATGCATGGCGGATACTCTCCCCTTTCACCCCGGATGAGAACGGAAACGGCTTCGACTTCTCCCGTCTGGTAGAAGACGGCAACAAATTCAGCGTCTTCCAGATTGTGCTTCAGGATTCAGGAGAAGGCGGTGAGAGTGACTCCCCGTCCGACGGACTGCTGTTCTCCCTCGGCACCGTCGCACCGATTGGAGCGAAGGCCGCATCCTCGCTGTATGCCCCTTCGGACGAGTATTTCCACAAGATAATGTCGGAAAACGTCCTCGCAGTATATTCAGGATGGAAATGCCTTGCCCTTTCCGACACACTGACCATACTTGCATGCGGCGCACCCGAGTGGCTCGTCACGAACTGGACCGTGGACTATTTCGGAATGATCTACATCTGGCAGCTGTACCGCAGGAACTACTTGTTCAGGCTGACAAGACGTTTCCGCTTCGAGAGGCAGAACAGCACCGCGCTCGAACAGGAAAGTGTGGATTTCGAAAGGAACTGCTCGTTCCACAAGATCTCCTACAACTTCCTCCCCGAGGAATTCTGCAGCATAGTCGAACGCGGACTGAAGTCGGACAGGGACAAGGACGACCTCTACCACATGATAGCCCAGGAAACCAGCAAGAGCGAGAAACTGGCCGACAACAGAATGAACAGGCTGCTGTTTTTCATGACATGCCTGACCATGGCCTCGACAATCTACGACGCCTGCTGCCTGCTGCAGATACTGCTCCCGTACGGGACAAGCCCGACAGTGGAGATAGTCGGATTCAGGCTTGTGTCCTCGATAATGTTCACACTCCTGATGATTGCCCTGCTGATATACCGGCAGAGGTCAAAAAGACTTTGACGTCATGTTTTTTTGAGGTAATTTTGCGGCCATGGTAGACGTGGCACTGGCCGGCCCACTCAGCCGGAAGATACGCAACAGCCTTTTGAGACAGCTACTCAGGCATGGCGACTGTCTCGGCGACCGCCTTTACCTGCGCAGTCTGTGGTACCTGAAGTTCGGCACTCCGCTGAACCTGAAGACTCCCCGCACTTTCAACGAAAAACTCCAGTGGCTCAAGCTGAACTGCCGGAGGGAGGATTACTGCAGACTGGTCGACAAGCTGGCAGTCAAGGATTTCGTCGCCTCCGTCGCCGGAAGGCAGTACGTCACCCCCACTATCGCAGCATGGGACAGGGCCGAAGACGTGGATTTCGGCATGCTGCCGCGCCAGTTCGTACTGAAGTGCAACCACGGCTCCGGAAACGTTGTCATCTGCCCTGACAAGGCAGCACTTGACACCGCATCCGCCGTCTCCGCCCTGTCAGCCCAGATGTCCGTTGATTTCTCACGCATATGGAGGGAATATCCCTACCATGACGTTCCCCGCAAGGTTTTCGCGGAAGAGCTGCTCGGTGCAGGAGAGCCTATATATGACTACAAGTTCTTCTGTTTCGACGGAAAGGCGCATTACATCCAGGTCGACATCGACAGATTCGGCAGGCACCGGCGGAACGTCTACACCACCTCCTGGGAGCTCACCGACCTTGAGATAGAATATCCACGCGACCCTTCGACCGAGGTCCCGCGGCCGGAAGTCCTGGACGAGATGATATCTCTTTCCGAGAAGCTGGCTGCCGGCATCCCTCATGTGAGGGTCGACCTCTACCTCATCGGAAACGGCATACGTTTCGGTGAGATGACTTTCTTCCACGGGGGCGGATTCGAACATTTCCGTCCGGAGAGCTGGGGGCTCCGTTTCGGAGATCTTCTCAGGCTCCCCGCAAAGACATACTGAAACACACATCAAAGACATGACTATAGATTTCGACAGGATTCCAGAATCCATCATTCCAAATTTCAAGGGCGGAGAGAAAGCCCTCAGGGCCCGCATATTCGATGACGGGACAAACAAGATACTCAAAGGCCTCCTCGTCCCCGGAGCCTCGATCGGGCCCCACACACACGAGACAAACTGCGAGACGATCCTGATACTCAAGGGGCACGGCAGCATAATCTATGACGGAGAGACTGCCGGCATACATGAGGGAGACGTCCACTATTGCCCCAAGGGGCATACCCACAGCCTTGTAAACGATTCGGACTCCGACCTTGAATTCATAGGCGTGGTCCCGGAACGCTGCTGACAACTTTTTACCACGCGGGATTCAACGTTTAGCACAGCTTTTGCATCATCCTAACAGGTTTTCAAAGATTAAACGTTGAACATCATGCATACTCGAAATTTCCTAAGTTTTGCCGCAGTGGCCGCACTGCTCGCACTCTCCGTACAATCATGCACGAAGACGGGGAACAAGCTTTTCGAAGGCTACTACTCATACAAGCTCAGCGGCACGCTCGAAGTCGAAAGGAGTCCGCTGACATCACCGGACCAGCCTCAGGACACCGTCACAATCACTCTGCCCAACGAGAGCGGGCAGATGTACATCCTGAACATGGACAACGGAAGCGGCAACATGCTTGTGACCATGAACGCCCTGGCAGGAAGCGTGAACAAAATGGAGGCCAGGCCGGACAACAACTCTCTCATCATAGAGAGCGCCGAGAGACACCAGAACATTCTTCATGACGGAACATCGCTCGGATTCAAGTTCGAAGTCAGCGGAAGCGGGAAGAAATACGACGATGTCGTCATATTCGACCTTAACTACGGCGGGCAGACCGAAGGGACTCTGTACCTGTACCGCATACTCGGGTCCAGCATTGAATGCGTTGCAAGGGAGAACTAGCCATGAGACATAATTCATCCGCCGCAGCCGTCTGGGTTGCCGCACTAGTGATCTTTACGGGCGCAGTCTCCGGCTGCAGGAACGGAAACGAGGTCCGCACGACGTCAGGCACAGTCAAGGTCAGGGTCATGGAGGCCAGCTCAGTCCCCGTGACGTCCGGCAAAAGCTACGTCGGGACTGTCAGAGCATCGAAGTCAGTCGTGCTCACCGCCCCGTTCTCTGCCACTGTCGTGGAACTTGACGTCAACGAGGGAGACAGAGTCAAGGCCGGCCAGACACTTGCCCGCCTGAGTTCGGAAACCGTAGAATCATCTCTTCAGGCCGCCGAAGCCACACTGCTCCAGGCACAGGACGCATATGACAGGATCAGTTCCGTCAAGGAGACGGGAAGCGTCCCCGCAGTCAAGATAGTCGAGGTCGAGACCGCCCTGACAAAGGCAAAGTCCATGGCGGCAGTGGCACGGAAGGCCAAGCAGGACTGCGATGTCAAGGCAGTCTATGACGGCACAATCGGCAAAGTCTACGTTGCGGTCCCTGAAGACGTCGATGGAATTGCCCCGCTGATGCAGCTTGTCGACACCGACTCGCTCGAGATAGTGATACCCGTCCCGGAAACCGAAATAGCGTCTATGCGGGAAGGATCTCTTGCTGAAATCAGCATCCCCGCCCTCGGGAACGTCAGCATCAAGGCGGAACTGGTGCGCAAAGGCGTTGTCGCTTCCGCCGTGGCTCACAACTACGACTGCATACTCAGGCCTCTTGCCCAGCTTGAAGGCCTTCTTCCCGGCATGGTCGGCAAGGTAAGGTTCTACTCCCCCTCTTCCGCAGAGATGATCGTGATTCCCGCTGCCGCCGTAAGGACTGACGCAGACGGAAGGTTCGTGTGGAGCGTAGGCGAAGACGGTACCGTTTGCAAGACCAGGGTGACCGTCGGAGGCTTCGCCGCCGACGGAGTCGTGGTAAGTTCCGGACTGTCCGGCTCGGAAAAGATAATCACTGACGGAGCCGCGAAAGTGAGCACCGGCATGAAGGTGGAAATAATCCAGTAGACCATGCCCGAGACAGATTCAAATCAGAAGCGCGGAGCGATAACCTCAATTGTCCGTGGCTCCATAAGGTTCAAGTCCATCTTCAGGCTTGTCACCGTCACTTTCATCATCGTCGGCATTGTCGGCCTGGCAATGATGAACAAGGACGAGCTGCCCACATTCGAGATCACTCAGGGTCTAGTTGCGGCGGTTTATCCTGGAGCGGACGTACATCAGGTTGAGGATGAGGTCGGGAAGCCTCTTGAGGAACTCCTCTTCTCCTTCTCCGAAGTAAACCGTGAGACCACCAAGGTCGTTTCAAAGGACGGCATGTGCTACATATATGTCGACCTGCTCTCGCCTTCAAGCAAGAAGGATGAAATATGGTCGAAAATCAAGCTGCGCATCGACGCGTTCAAATCCAGCCTGCCCCCCGGAGTGCTCGCCGTTGTCGTCATGGACGATTTCAGCGCACTCACGAGCGTACTTGTGGCCATGGTTTCCGACGACAAGGGAGATTCCGAACTGCAGGCTTACGCGGATGACTTCTGCGACAGGCTCAAGAAGATACCGACTCTGTCTAACGTTTCAGTATCAGGCCTTCAGCAGGAAGAGATCGCCGTCACCGTAGACCCCGACAGGCTGGCCGCATACAAGATATCGCCGGCATCGCTGATGCTGGACTACCAGACCTCCTCGATACAGGCCCTGGGAAGCAGCTTCAAGACCGGGTACGCCAATTCTCCGGTCCATGTGCCTGGAACAGTGTCAACCGAAGAAGAGCTTTACAACAAGATAGTATACATCTCGCCCGACGGGAACGAAGTCCTCAGGCTACGCGACATCGCCACAGTCGAAAGGCGACAGGCGGCCCCGTCATCACTTGCTGAATACAACGGGGTTCCTGCCGTGATATTCTCTATCGAGATGCGTCCCGACAACGACATAGTCAGTTTCGGCGCTGAAGTCGACAAGGTGATTTCCGAATTCACAGCCGGGCTGCCGGACAGTGTCACGCTCTGCAAGATTACCGACCAGCCCAAGGTCGTCGCGAGCTCTGTATGGTCTTTCCTCAGAGACCTTGTGATATCGATGCTCGTGGTAATCGCAGTCATGCTGCTGCTGTTCCCGCTCAAGTCAGCCCTGATCGCCAGTTCAGCGGTTCCGGTCTGCACGGCTATCGCGCTCGCCATAATGTTCCTGACAGGAATTCCGCTCAATACCGTATCCCTTGCCGCGCTCATAGTGGTACTGGGAATGATCGTGGACGATTCCGTGATCACGATGGACGGCTACATGGACAAGATCGGCAAGGGAATGGACCGGATGCAGGCAGCCTGCGCAAGTGCACAGGAACTTTTCATGCCCATGCTGATGGCTACGTCTGCGATCTCGCTGATGTTTTTCCCCGCGAAAAAGCTTATTACCGGATACCTTGGCGAGTTCGTAGGGACTTTCCCTTGGGTAATCGCGTTCTCGCTGATGACATCTCTCGCCTATGCCGTTCTCGCAGTGCCTTCGCTCGAGGTAAGGTTCATCGGAAAATCCAGCGGCAATGACGAGAACTTCATCACACGGATCCAGGCAAAGCTTTTCAAGGGAATGCAGAAGGGATACGAATACCTTCAGTCAAAGTGCTTCAGGCACCCCTGGGGCACGATAGGCGTCGCTGTCGGCACCGTCGTACTCGGACTGGTGATGTTCTCCCAGAGCAACATCCAGATGATGCCTATGGCACCGCGGCCGATTTTCGCCGTCGAGGTATACCTTGACCCTTCATGCGGACTCGACCGCACAAGAAAGGTCGCCGACTCGCTTTCAACCCTGCTGCGCAAGGATCCGCGCGTGCTTTCAGTCACTGAGTTCGTTGGAACGGGGACACCGCGCTTCCATGCGACGTACGCCCCTGTCCTGCCGGGCCCGAACGTTGCCCAGCTGATAGTGAACACAAAGTCCAACAAGGCCACAGAAGAAGTACTCAAGGAGTACGAATCCTCATACGAACACCTGTTTCCGGAGGCCTTCATCCACTTCAAGCAGATGGACTACCAGGGCACGTCCACGCCTGTCGAATTCAAGATCAGCGGCAACGACTATGACAAAGTCAGGGAGATTGCCGGTGCCGTGGAGTCATACATGCTGACGCTGGACGGACTCAAGTGGGTTCACAGCGATGCCGACTTCCTCACTTCGGCAATACGCATAGACCTCGACGGGGAGCAGGCATCGAGACTTGGGGTGAACAGGAGCATGATGAACATATCTCTCGCCGGGTCCATGGCCGGTGTACCGCTGATGACGGTCCGCGAGGGGAATTCTGAGATTCCCGTGAACCTGTACGGAACCATTATCGGGCCGGACAGCGACTATGACGAAATCATGAACACACTTGTCCCCACATCAATGCCGGGGACCATGGTGCCCCTGCGCCAGGTATCGTCGATGGAGCCAGAGTGGCTGCCTGAGAGTCTGTGCCGCCAGAACGGGGAGACATGCATCTCCGTGGGGGCTGACACCAGGATAGGCGCAAGCCAGCCCGTCATCTCGAAGCAGATCGAGCAGTACATCAAGACGAACCTTGACATCCCTGAAGGCATTACCGTGACATCCGGCGGACTGAGCAGCACGAACAGGGCTATCATCCCAGAAATCGTGATGGCTTTCTTCGCCGCAGTGGCCGTGCTGTTCTTCTTCCTGCTGTTCCACTTCAAGAAAGTCTCGCTGGCCGTGCTGACCATAGTCCTGAGCTGCCTGTGCCTTTTCGGGGCATTCTTCGGACTGTGGATCTTCAAGCTTGATTTCTCAATGACCGCAGTGCTCGGACTCATAAGCCTTGTCGGCATCATCGTCAGGAATGGAATTATCCTCTTCGAATATGCCGAAGAACTGCGTTTCGACAAGAACATCCCCCTCAAGGAGGCCGCTCAGGAGGCAGGAAAGCGCAGGATGCGTCCTATTTTCCTGACTTCGTGCACGACAGCCCTCGGCGTGCTCCCCATGATACTCAGCGGAGATACCATGTGGATGCCGATGGGAGTCGTAATATGCTTCGGGACACTGCTGTCCGTTGTCCTAATTACATTGATTATGCCCGTTTCATACTGGCTGATTTTCAGAAGACGCCATGCTGAATAAGATACTGACACTGACAGCCGCCATGCTGATCGGCAGCTGTGCCGCCACTTGGGCCGGAGACGGGAGCGGAGTCTCCTCCGGCCTTACACTCACACTCGAGGACTGTGTCCGCCTCGCAGAAGAGAACAATGCCGACATCCGCGGTGCCAGGCTGGACATCAGGGCGGCAGAACTTCAGAAAGACGAGGCCCTGGCGGAATACTTTCCACGCGTAAGCGCAACGGGATTCGGGTTCTACTCACTGAACCCCCTGATAGACCTCGGGGTGAAGGACATCGTCGGGAACAACGATCTCGGGAACAACCTTGACAACATTCTGGCCGGACTTGGCGGTGAACTCGGCATTCCGTTCAGATATACCGCCATGCAGAAAGGCTACATGGTAGGCATCGTCGCCATGCAGCCGCTGTATGCCGGAGGCAGGATAGTCAACGGCAACCGTCTTGCACAGCTCGGTGTCAGGGCGGCGGAGCTCACCGGCGAGATGAGCCGGCTCCAGACCGTCAGCAGCATTGAGCAGACCTGGTGGCAGGCCGCATCACTCGCCGACAAGAAAACCACGCTGGAGAGGGTCATCGAAATACTTGACGAGCTCGGAGAAAGCGCCGACGAGGCAGTGGCTGCCGGACTGATTGCAGAGACAGACGCACTCCAGCTCAGCCTGAGACGTTCGGAGACAAGGTCCCAGCTCAAGCAGGTAGAGAGCGGCATAAGACTGATCAAGATGAACCTGCTGAATTCCATCGGGGTCCAGTATTCAGTCCTCAAGACTCTTTCGAGCAGCGAGAAGCCCTATCTGGACGACATTACTCTCGCCTTTTCCGAAGACACGCTCCTGAGTCCCGAACATTACCGAAAGGACGAGCAGGAGGTCGTATCATCGCTGGTTGAATCACAGTTGCTGGACCTCCAGGTCGATGCAAACAGACTCCAGAAGAAAATGGCTCTGGGAGAGGCCCTGCCCCAGGTAGCGGTAGGAGTTGCGGCTGGCTATTCAGACTTCCTCGGGAAGGGACGTTCCGACGCCCTGGCAGTAGCCACTGTCAGCATTCCGATATCCGACTGGGGAAAGACCTCGAAAAAGCTTCAGAGACTCCAGACCCAGGTCGACAAGGCAGAGGAACAGCGCGACTACCTGCAGAGGCAGCTGACACTCATGGTGGCATCGCTGTGGCTTGACATGGAATCGAAGTACGATGCGATGCTCAACTCGGAAGAATCCCTCGGGATAGCGACAAGGCTTTTCGATGTCGCAAGGCAGAACTACGCTGCGGGACTCATCGCCGTCAGCGACCTGCTGACAGCGGAAGCCTCATACAGACAGGCGGCGACCGAACATGTTGACGCTGTCATAGCGTACCGCAATGCCATCCGGGCATACCAGCACCCTACGGCCGGCCAGCAGATGCAGCAGATGCAGTAACGTCAGCGGACAGGCTTTATCTCATAGAGTCTGGGCCAGTACTTGCCTGTAAGGTAGATCTTGCCGTTCTGCGGATCATAAGCGATGCCGTTCAGCACATCGGTACGGGGAGTGCGCAGTTTCTCAGGAAGCAATCCGGAGCAGTCGAGAGTCGCTTCGACGGTGCCGTCCTCGGGGTCTATGATCACGATCATGTCCGTAGTATAGACATTGGCCCATATCCTGCCGTCGATCCACTCAAGTTCGTTGAGATACCGCACGGGCCTTCCGTCCATCCTGACATCGATCGAACGGACAAGGTTGAGCGACGAATCCAGCACGAATATCCTGGAACTCCCGTCGGAAGCATACAGGACCTTTCCGTCAGAGGTCAGGCCCCAGCCCTGTCTCGGATATGAATAAGCCTTGACATATTCAAGCGTCGAGGCATCATACACATAGGCCACCCTGTTTGTCCACGTGAGGACATAAAGTTTGCCGTCCAGTACTGCCGACCCCTCGGCGAAGTACTTTTCCGCAAAATCCAGCTTGCGCAGAGCCTTCCCGCTCTCAAGGTCCACGGTACGGATCGAAGACTCCCCGTACTGCCCGGTAGTCTCATACAAAGTGCCGTCATAGAAGAAAAGGCCCTGCGTATAGGACCCGGTGTCATGCGGGAACTGCGCGACGACTTCTATCCTGTATTGCTCTACTTTCGCATTGCAGGACTGCGTCGCGGCGATCGTCACCGCCGCAAAGGCAGACAGTATAGTGGCTTTGAAGATCCTTGTCATCTTATATAATCTGTTTCACCTGCAAATTTAGAACGGTTTTCCGACTTCCAAAAAAATTTGTTCGGCAATGGCCTTTTGATTATCTTTGTGGCCCGTATGAATACAAAATTTATATTTGTTACGGGAGGAGTTGCTTCCTCGCTCGGCAAGGGCATTATCGCGGCCTCACTAGCGAAGTTGCTTCAGGCTCGCGGCCTGAGAGTCACAATCCAGAAATTCGACCCATACATCAACATAGACCCGGGTACGCTCAACCCGTACGAGCACGGTGAATGCTATGTCACGGAGGACGGGGCCGAAACCGACCTCGACCTCGGACATTACGAGCGCTTCCTGGGAGTGCATACATCCAAGGCCAACAACGTCACCACCGGCAAAATCTACTACACAGTAATCACCAAGGAACGTGAAGGGGCCTATCTGGGCCGCACCGTACAGATCGTACCCCATATCACTGACGAAATCAAGCGCAGGATGCTGCTCCTGGGCAAGACCGGAGAATACGACGTGATAATCACCGAAGTCGGCGGCACCGTAGGCGACATGGAGAGCCAGCCCTTCATCGAAGCGATCCGTCAGCTGCAGTGGGAACTCCCCGAAGAGGACTGCATGTGCATCCACCTCACTCTGGTCCCCTACCTGAGCGCGGCCAAGGAACTCAAGACCAAGCCGACCCAGCACTCCGTACAGATGCTCCAGCAGGGTGGAGTCCAGCCTGACGTTATCGTATGCAGGACTGAACATCCCCTCTCGCCCGAGCTCCGCAGGAAAGTAGCCCTTTTCTGCAATGTCAAGCCGGGCCACGTCATTCAGTCAATAGACGCTTGGAGCATATACCAGGTACCACTGAACATGCATGAAGAGCATCTCGACGAACTGGTAGTGCGTCACCTTCAGATAGACAACTTCACCCAGCCGGACCTCAAGGAATGGAACAAGTTCCTCGAAAGGCTCAAGAATCCCAAGCACGTGGTTGACATCGCGCTGGTCGGCAAGTATGTCGAGCTCCAGGACGCCTACAAGTCAATACTGGAATCCTTCGTTCATGCCGGAGCCGTGAACGAGTGCAAAGTCAACGTCCACACGATCCAGAGCGAAACCATTCACGACGACAATGTCGCAGAGCTCCTTTCGGGGATGGACGGCATCCTCGTTGCGCCCGGATTCGGTGAGCGCGGACTCGAAGGCAAGGTCGTGGCAATCCGCTACGCCAGGGAGAAAGGCGTCCCGTTCTTCGGAATATGCCTCGGAATGCAGATGTGCGTCGTCGAAATAGCACGCGACGTTCTGGGATACAAGGATGCTGCCTCCACAGAAGTCGACGCCAAGACGACCCATCCTGTCATCGACCTTATGGAAGACCAGAAATCCACCACGATAAAGGGCGGCACCATGAGGCTCGGGGCATTCGAATGCGCACTCCAGAAAGATTCCCTCATATACAAGATATACGGCAAGGAAAGGATTTTCGAGCGTCACCGCCACCGCTATGAGTTCAACTCAGAATACCTCGAGGAATTCGAGAAAGTCGGGCTCAAGGCTACCGGACGCAATCCTCAGACCGGACTTGTCGAGGTCATGGAACTCCAGGGACATCCGTTCGTCATCGGTGTCCAGTTCCATCCTGAATACAAGAGTACGCCGGAACATCCGCAACCGATTTTCTCGGCGTTCATCAAGGCCGCAATCAAATACGGAAACAAATGACGATACGTTTCATCCCTATGTTCATCGCCCTGTCTTCGCTGGTTTCATGCGCAGACAGGGCTGAGCTTTCCTCCCCTGACGGAAAGCTGCTTCTCAATGTTAAAGACAACGGCGGGGTGCTCGCCTTCGACCTCTCGAGAGACGGGACTCCCCTTCTCAAGGATTCCCGCCTGGGCCTGGAGACTGACATGCGGAAATGGACTGACAGCCTGCAGATAGTCTCCGTCTCGCCGCAGGAGAACTTTACCGAAGAATACAGGATGCGTACAGGCAAGAGGCTCGTCTGCTCGAACACCTTCGCAGAAAAGACCTGGACTGTACTGAATCCTTGCGGAGACACCCTTCTCGTGCAATTCAGGATCGCCGATGACGGCGCAGCCTTCAGATACGCCATACCTCATCCACGCCAAGGAGAGACAGTATGTGCTGAATACAGTTCATACCGTATCCCTGACGGTACGAGACGCTGGATACAGACTTACGAGAAAGACGGATACGAAGCGTTCTTCCCACTGACCACAGACGGCTCGGCAAGAGGCAAATGGCGCCCGGCAAACGTCTGGGGCTATCCGGCGCTGCTCGAACCGGCAGATTCGGTGTTCGTACTGATAAGCGAGGCGGACATACGCCGCGGACACTGCGGGTCCTACCTCGACAACACGGACGACAATGAATCCTACAGGGTGATGACGGCCGACAGCTGCTCAGCATCCGGCCAGACTTCATGGGAATCTCCCTGGAGGGTCATGATTTCCGGAACTCTCGACCAGGTCGTCGAATCGACTCTCATAACCGACCTGAGCCCGGAATGCACCATCTCCGACACATCATGGGTCAAGCCCGGTGTGGCCGCATGGGTATACTGGGCATACAACCAGGGATCTTCAGACTACCGCATCGTCAGGGAATACATCGACCTGGCATCGGAAATGGGATGGCCTTATGACCTTATCGACGCCGGCTGGGACACCATGCAGGGTGGAGGAGACATGGAAGACGCTCTCCGATACGCCAGGCAGAAGGGGGTCAAGCCAATCGTATGGTACAATTCGAGTACGAACTGGATAGACGGAGCCCCTACACCTCACTACAGACTGAACACACCGGAAGACAGAGCACGGGAGTTCACATGGCTGAGGGAGATGGGCGTCTGCGGAATAAAGGTAGACTTCTTCAGAGGAGACAAGGTAGAAGACATGGACTACTATCTGGACCTGCTCGAAGATGCCGCCGACTACTCTCTGATGGTCAATTTCCACGGTGCTACGATTCCGCGCGGATGGCAGAGAACCTATCCCAACCTGGTCAGCGTCGAGGGCGTATACGGAGCCGAATGGTACAACAACACTCCCCTTCTGACGACCGAAGCCGCACGCCACAACGCGACTCTCCCCTTTACCAGGAACGTCATCGGGTCCATGGACTACACACCGGGAACCTTCAGCGACTCGCAGCATCCTCACATCACCACCGACTGCCACGAGCTGGCACTCACAATTCTTTTCGAATCCGGAATCCAGCACATGCCTGACAGGCCGGAAACATACAGATCCCTGCCGGAAGATGTGCGCTCACTGTTATCAAGCCTTCCGACAGCATGGGACGACACACGCCTTCTTGCTGGCTACCCCGGAGAATATGCGGTGATGGCCAGACTCAAAGGCGATACCTGGCACATTGCAGGAATAAACGGCTCCGACACCCCGAGGGAACTCGGGTTCAGCCTCGACAGACTCGGCGATATACAGGAAGACTCCGCGGTATCATATACAGACACTCCGACCGGGAAAGGCTTCGTAGAGGGAGACGTGGAAATTGCAGACGGGAAAGTGTCTCTGAGACTGCTCCCGCGAGGAGGATTCGTAATGGAGATAAAAAAGAAATGAGTTGTGACCTCACGGCAACAACTCACACTAACCACATAATTAATAACACTAAAACTAATAACCAATAGGCTGATGGATCAGAACGACCGCTTACTCAACCCACTGCAAAGGTACAACAATATTTTCATTTTGCAAACTTTTCGCATAATTTTTTTTGAAAAAAATTAATTAATTCTATAACAAATTGATAATCAGTGTATTGAATTAATAAAATTATTTTGAATAAAATTTATTTTCATAAAAAGCGAGCTTTCGCTCCTGCCTCCTGCCGCGTCAGGCCGCATCTGCGGCCTGACAGATGAGGGCCGATTTGAGAATTACGTAACATTTTATTTACAGAAAAATACTAATTTTGCCACCTGAATCCTGAGATAGTAGATATGACGACACAGACTGCCCAGCTCATCGACAGCATAAACGTCAGCCTCAATGCCGGAGGCATGAACACGATAAACATAGTCCTTGCCTTCGTCATGTTCGGCGTCGCACTCGGCATCAGACCAAGAACTTTCATAGAAGTGTTCAAGAACCCGAGGTCGGTGATTCTCGGAATGGTCTGCCAGATGGTGCTGCTCCCCCTGCTCACATTTCTCCTCGCTCTCGCGTTCGGGAAGACAATAAGCTGGACAATGGCTCTCGGCATGATACTCGTGGCTTCGTGCCCGGGAGGCAACATATCGAACTTCATGAGTTCGCTCTCCAGGGCAAACATAGAACTTTCCGTCAGTCTCACCGCTATCAGCACGGCCCTCGCGGTATTCACCACACCTTTCAACTTCTGGTTTTACGGCAACCTTTACCTGAAGTACGCTGACATCGCATCCGAGGTCCCCCATCTGGTCATCCCGCTGTGGGACGTATTCAAGACCATAGTGATTCTGCTCGGCATCCCCCTTGTCCTTGGTGTTGCGACATCCCATTTCCTGCCGGAAGTGGCCAGAAAGCTCAAGAAGCCCATGCAGTGGTTCAGCATAGCGTTTTTCGTGGCGATGGTCATACTGTCCTTCATAGGCAATATCGACGCCTTCCTCAAGTGCATCAAATACATCTTCCTGATAGTCATCATACACAATCTGCTCGCGCTTGCCATAGGCTGGTGTGTCGGATCGTCTTTCAGGGTACCCCGCAGGGACCGAAGGACGCTTACCATCGAGACAGGCATCCAGAACAGCGGCCTTGGTCTTGTACTGCTGCTCGGCACGTCCATCTTCGATAACTTTCCCCCGCACGGAGGGACCCTGGTGATTACAGCATGGTGGGGTGTATGGCACATTGTCAGCGGACTCGCTATAAGCTACCTGTTCTATCTCTCGGACAAAAGACAACTGGCCAGAGACAGACAGCGTCAATAAAATCAAACATCCATGGTTAAAGTCTGGGAACCAAACAAAAGCTACGACAGGCTAAAGCTATACGTCAATTTCTGCACGCGGTCGACTTTCCGTAGAGTCCGCGTGAGCGGGTTGGAGAACATCCCTGATGACGGATACATAATGTTCGCCCCGAATCACGTTTCAACGCTTATGGACCCTCTAATGCTGCTGCTCGCGGTACACGGCCCGGTGGCTTTCGGCGCAAGGTACGACATCTTCCGCAATCCGAAAATCGCAAGGATACTGAACTGGATGAGGATCCTGCCGATAGCAAGGGAGCGTGACGGCATCAGGTCCGTAAGCAGCAACTTCGAGACCTTCGACGAAATAGTCGACTGCATGGCCCACAAAGTCCCTTTCTGCCTGTTCAGCGAAGGCAGGCACCGGCCGGAACGCGGCATGCTTCCTGTCAAGAAAGGGATATTCAGAGTATGCAAGCTTGCTCTTGACAGGCTCGGCGGACCGGTATACATCGTGCCTGTAGGACTTGACTACCAGTACTTCTTCCGCCAGGGAGGCAGCGTTGACGTAAGAATAGGAAAGCCGATGAACATGGAGGACTACATGCCCCGCGGCGAAGTGCATGGAGAAGCCGCCATATACCACACTCTCTGCGACGAACTGCAGGCAAGGATCCTGTCTCTGATCGGGAAGGTCCCCGAGAGGAAGACTGGCCTCGTCCCGCTCAGGGCTCTGGCATCGCTGATCCTGCTGCCGCTTACCGCAGCTACATGCATACTTTCATTCCCGATATGGCTTCCTGCGGCGCTGCTCCTCCGGAAATTCAAGGACAAGGCCTGGAGCCATACCGTCCATTTCGCATTCCACCTCATCCTTCCGATTTTCATCCCGTTCCACTGGATGTTCAACCTGCTCTGGAACTTCACAAAGGACACAATTAACGACATCACGAAATGAGAAGAGCCCTGACACTCTCCCTGCTGCCGGCCATGCTGTGCGTATGCGCCGCGGCACAGGAAAAAGACATAGTCAAGACCGGAATCAATCTCGGCCCTCTGCCTGCTGTAGCCTACGATGCGGACAAGGGGTTCCAGTACGGTGCGCTGCTTAACATCTTCAACTACGGAGACGGGTCGAACTACCCCAACTATGATTCCAAGATGTACCTGGAGGCATCGTTCTTCACCAAGGGCTCGCAGCTTTACGTCATCAGCTATGACGACAAGACACTGATTCCCGGAGTAAGGTGGTCTTCGGCTGTTTTCGCCACCGTGGACAAGGCAATGGACTTCTACGGGTTTAACGGATACATGTCCTATTACGACCACGGGAGGATAAGCCTCGGAAAGCAGAACAAGCACACCCAGAACCCGGACAACTACATATTCTCCCCTTACTACAAGACAGACAGGATTCAGATCATAGCGAAGTCCGACTTCATCGGCGAGATAAGCTCCCACCTGAAATGGGAAGCGGGATACCACTTCAGCTATTTCAGGCAGGGCCCCATTGACAGGGCGGCCATCAACAAGGGCAAGGACAGCTACAATATCTTCCCCGACTCCCAGCCCACACTCTATGAGAACTATATTGACTGGGGGCTGATCAGTCCCGAAGAGGCCGGAGGCGGAATCACGAGCAGCGTCAGGCTGGGTCTCGTCTACGATTCCAGAGACAAGGAAGGGGCTCCGACAAGGGGCATATGGGCGGAAGGCCATGTCACCGCGGCTCCGAAATGGCTGGGGACAAGCAATCCGTTCTGGCGTTATTCCTTTACATGGAGGCACTACCTCCCCCTGATAGACAATGATGTCCTGACATTCGCATACAGGATCAACTATGAAGGCACGTTCGGCGACAGCGCCCCGTTCTACATACTGCCTTACATGACAGTAATGGGCGATTTCTATGACAGGGACGGCATGGGAGGATACCGTACCGTCAGGGGCATGATGCGTGACAGGGTCTTCGGACTCGACATGGCTACCTACACGGCCGAACTCAGATGGCGCTTCACACGATTCCAGCTGCTGAACCAGAACATAGCATTCGCGCTGAACCTCTTCAGCGACGGCACCATGGTGACGCGAGGCAGGGACATGTCCTTCAGAGGAGAGGAGAAGTTCCGCGAGTCCTATGAGGAATACATGTCCAAAGGCGCACAGACCGACTCCCCGCACATTACGATAGGAGCAGGACTGAGATTCATCATGAACGAGAACTTCATAGTGGCGCTGGAATACGGCCTGCCGGTGAGCAAATTCTACTCCAAGAGCAACCCGCTGTACAACCAGGACGGACCGGCCGCCTTCTATATCAGCACGGGATATCTGTTCTGATCCCTACCAGCCCATCCGGATATTCTCCGCGACCTTGGACACCAGCCTCGCAAGTCCTTCACGGCTGGCCCACGCCCTGTGGGGAGAGAGTATCACCCTGTCAGGGTGCGCAAGCCTCAGAAGAGGGCTGTCCGCGGGAAGCGGCTCCCTGGAGAACACATCGAGTCCGGCCCCGGCAATAAGGCCGGCATCCAGAGCCTCCGCAAGAGCAGCCTCATCCACTATGCCTCCCCTGCCCAAGCTCAGAAGGACGGCGTCAGGCTTCATCAGCGAAAGTTCGCGGCGTCCCAGAAGACCGGCAGTACGCTCGTTGAGCGGAGCATGAATGCTGACGACATCACTTCCCGACAGAAGTTCGTCAAGCGGAAGGCTCGGATACTCGTGGCAGTGGGAAGTCCCGGATGTCGAGAAATAAGACACCTTCATGCCGAACGCTGCGGCTACGGAGGCCACCCTGCTGCCTATCGCACCCATGCCTATTATACCCATCGCCTTTCCGCACAGCTCCATAAACGGCAGACTCACATTCGTGAACATTCCGCACGCACTGTATTCCCCGTCCTTGACGTACCTGTCAAAATATGCGCTCCGTCCCAGAAGAGCGAGAAGATGCGCAAAAGTCGCCTGCACGACAGACTCCGTAGAGTATCCGGCCACGTTCCTTACCTTGATGCCCCTCGACCCGGCGGCAGCGAGGTCGATATTGTCGGTCCCGGTCGCAGAGACACACACCAGACGCAGCCGTGGCGCACGGTCCATGAGTTCGGCATCCACGCGGACCTTGTTCACGATGAGCACATCACAGTCCGAGACCCTCTCGAGAGCCTCGGCTCTGGAACTTGTCGCATAACCAGTATATTCTCCAAGAGAACGTATCTCGTCAAGCGGGGTACTCCCGACTGACGACTCGTCAAGATAGACTATCTTCATACTCGTAACAGTTTTGCCAAAGACCAAATTTATGACAAATACATGACAGTACAAAGCAGTCATGTCTGGAGTATTTAGTATATTTACGCACGGAAACCAACATCAACACAAATACACAATGAAAACAAAACTAATTGACTGCACCCTTGCCGCTCTGGCGATTCTTTCGCTGTCGGCACCGGCCGCGTCGGCGCAGACTCCGGTCGGCACCGGCAACCCGTACCTTCCGCTCTGGGAGCATCTCCCGGACGGAGAGCCGCGCGTTTTCGAAGACCCCGACAATCCGGGAAAATACCGCGCATACATAATCGGCTCACACGATCTGACCTACACGGCATATTGCGGAGCCGACATCAGAATGTGGTCCGCCCCGGTGGAAGACCTTACCGACTGGAGGGATGAGGGCCCGATCTTCACATACAACGTGGACAACCAGTGGGACGTCATGTACGCACCTGACCTGGTAGAGGTCGTGCGCGAAGGAGGGGTCAAGGAATACTACCTCTATCCCCACAGCCGCGGAGCCGGAAGGGAGGCCATGGTCTGCAAGGGAAGCCGTCCCGACGGACCTTTCACTCCTGTGAATCTGACTGAAGACGGACGCGGGACCGTCAAGGGAAGCATACTCGGCTTCGACCCGTCCATCTTCATAGAGAAAATAACGGATCCCAATGACCCGGACTACAAGACAGGATTCAGGGCATACGGATTCTGGGGCTTCCAGAGGTCATCGGCAGCCGAGCTCGACCCCGACACGATGTACTCCGTAAGGCCCGGAACCGAGATAATCCCCTACTTCATCCCTGCAAGTTCAAGGTACGGCGAGGTAAGGGACCCTGAGGGGACAGAATATCCGGCCCTCTACAAGGGACAGGATCCCCGCGACTTCAACTTCTTCGAGGCTTCGTCAATCCGCCAGGTAGGCAACAAGTACGTGATGATCTTCTCCGGATACTCCGGACCGGACTACGGACTCGGAAGCACGAACTCGTCACTGAGATATGCATACGGCGACAGCCCTCTCGGACCCTGGAGAAGCGGCGGAGTGCTTGTCGACTCGAGAGGCGTCGTGCTGAATGAAGACGGCACGGCCCTGACTACCACCAACGCCGCGCACAACACCCACGGAAGCCTCCAGGAGATCAACGGACAGTGGTACGTGTTCTATCACCGTCCTCCGCGCGGATTCGGATTCGCACGTCAGGCAATGGTGGCTCCCGTGACAATCCAGTGGGACGAGAAGCCCGTGGCAGAGGGAGGAAAGGTTGTGATCCACGGCTATGACCCCTATGCAAAGGACGGCATATGGCAGGCAGCCGCAAGCAACGGAGACGTCTACACCGGAGCTGAAGTGACATCAGAGGGATTCCAGATTTTCGGACTCGACCCCTACAAGTACTATTCTGCCGGTTACGCCTGCTACCTGTCCAACGTAGCGGCACAGCAGGACTCATGGGATATCTGGGACAACAGCATGCCAGTCACGATGGACGGAGGAGACATCGTAGGATACAAGTACTTCGGATTCGGAGGGCTTGACAAGGCACAGAAAGGGCTGAAGCCGTTCAAGGGTACAAAAAGAGGCAACAAGACTGCATTCAACCTGTTCCTCGTTCCCGAAAGCGACAAGCCTTTCACAGTAGAGGTATGGCTGGACGGACCATGGGACAATGACACATGGAAAGGCAAGAAAATCGCCGAGATCTCCGTTCCTGCCGGAAAGACAGCAGAAGTGACCAAGTTCACTGTCGACGTTGCGAAACAGGTCGACAAGCTCAAGGGCAAGCATGCGATTTACCTCATAGCCAAAGGCCAGGAAGGCAGGCTCTGCACTCTCTACGGCCTCGGATTCAGTTCCAAGGATGTCCAGCTCGAATATCCCGCACCTCCGAAGGTCAGCATCAGCGTGAACGGCACCCCGGTCAACGTCCCGGAAATACCTGTCAGGTTCACGAACGAGAACGGCATCACCGGCTATGACCTCTATGAGACAGACTACTGCGTACCCGCAGACCTCCAGGGAGCGCCTGTCGTAAGCGCAAGGTGTGACAATCCCGACGTGAAGATATCAATCACCCAGTGCAGGACAAAGTACGGCACGGCCAAGGTACGCTTCGACTACAAGGGAGCCGTAAAGACATACACCATATACATGCATAACTGCGCCGAGACGGCAAGCGAAGTCCGCGTTGTCGAGGACGGAGGCACAGGAGAGTATCCCGCAATCATGGTTACCGAGCCGAGCCTGGAGGCACATACCATTTTCCGTCCGAGAGACCTCAGTGCTTTCGGCAAGGACAATCCCCTTCCCGTCATCGTATGGGGCAACGGAGCCTGCACCAATTCTCCCTGGGAGCACCAGAACTTCCTCAGCGAGATAGCTTCCCACGGATACATCGTCGTGGCCACCGGCTACATGCCGCCTGAGGACGGATCCGCATACCAGGGCCCCATGTCGACTTCAGACCAGCAGATTGAAGGCATTGACTGGGCCTTCAAGGTCAATTCCGATCCGTCAAGCCCGTATTTCATGAAGCTCGACCTCAAGAACATCGCTGCGGCAGGAATGTCCTGCGGCGGACTCCAGACCCTGGACAACGCAGCCGATCCGAGGCTCAAGACCATAATGATATGCAACAGCGGCCTGTTCATCGACCCAGGCGTCGCTGTACCCAACATGCCTATGCCGATAAAGGAGAGACTCAACGACATACACACTCCTGTGCTGTACATGCTCGGAGGTCCCGAGGATATCGCGTATGAAAACGGAATGGACGACTTCAATCGCATCAACCATGTGCTTGCAGTCGCAGTGAACTATCCTGTAGGCCATGGCGGCACATACCGCCAGCCTCATGGAGGAGAGTTCAGCGTCGTTGCCCTCGCATGGCTTGACTGGATGCTCAAGGGAGACCGCAGGGCAGCCATGATGTTCATCGGCAGGCCCGCCGGCATACTCGAGCGCGACGGCTGGACCATCGAGACAAAATTCGGCAGATGACACTAGACGGACATCCGTATGAAGAAGATACTTTTGCTACTTTCAACAGTGATGCTCGCGCTCGCGTCATCCTGCACAAACGACAAGACTGCGACAGACATGAATGAAAACCAGACACTCGAAGTCCTGAAGACCCGTCGGGCTGTCAGGACCTATGAAGACAGGATGCCCGACAAGGAACTGATAGAAAAAGTGCTTGAGGCAGGCACCTATGCCCCGACAGGAATGGGCGCACAGTCGCCTGTGATAGTCGCCGTGACGGACCCGCAGGTACGCGACAGACTTTCCGAACTCAACGCGAAAGTCATGGGCAGCAAGTCAGACCCGTTCTACGGAGCTCCTGTCGTGCTGGTAGTGCTCGCTGACAGGACTGTCCCCACGTATCTGTATGACGGTTCGCTTGTGATGGGCAACCTGATGAATGCAGCACACGCACTCGGACTCGGCAGCTGCTGGATCCACCGTGCCAAGGAAGTCTTCGATTCCCAGGAAGGCAAGGCACTGCTCAAGGAATGGGGCATCGAAGGCGACTACGAGGGTATCGGCAACTGCATACTCGGCTACAACAGCGGGGAGGATCCCCAGCCCAAGCCGAGAAAGGCAAACTACATTTACCGTGTAGGCATGTAGAGTCACCTCTCCATGCAACACTATCCTTCAAGATGCCGCGCAGCAATGCGCGGCATCTTGCAGTTTGCAATACGGTTGCAGAGCTTTTGTCATACCTTCGCGGAAGATCAGCAATCTCAATCAGGACATGGACAGAGAACAACGTTTCGTACTCGCCAGAATCGCAGTCACCGCAGCTGCATGCGCATTACTGCTTGCCCTCCAGCCCGAAGGGCCGGTCAGGCTTGCGGCCTATATTGCAGTCTACCTCATAATAGGGTATGACATACTCGCTGAAGCTGCAGAAGGAATCTTCAAGGGAAAGGTGTTCGACGAGAATTTCCTGATGGCCGTCGCAACTCTCGGAGCCTTTGCGCTCGCCATATACGAAAAGAGCGGTGACTATCTGGAGGCCATAGCTGTAATGCTGTTTTACCAGATCGGAGAGTTCTTCCAGAGCTATGCGGTCGGCAAGAGCAGAAAAAGCATAACGGCACTGATGGACATCAGGCCGGACTATGCAAACATCGAACGGAACGGTGAACTCGTCAGAGTCTCGCCAGGCGAAGTCCGGCCCGGCGAGACAATAGTCGTACAGCCCGGGGAGAGAGTGCCAATAGACGGAATTGTCACCGAAGGCGAATCCACGCTTGACACATCCGCGCTGACCGGAGAATCACTGCCCCGCCAGACCATGCCGGGGGACGAGATAGCCAGCGGGTGCATAAACCTCGACGGGGTGCTCCACGTACGCACAACCAGGGAATTCGGAGAATCCACGGCATCCAGCATACTCCGCCTTGTCGAGGAATCATCCTCCAGAAAGGCACGGTCAGAGGATTTCATGACTTCATTCGCAAGGATCTACACTCCGGCCGTCTGCTTTGCCGCACTCGCGCTGGCCCTGCTTCCGCCGCTGTTTCTGATACTTGTACGGGACTTCCCCCTGGACTTCAGCACATTCGAGACATGGATATACAGGGCGCTTACGTTCCTTGTCATCAGCTGTCCTTGCGCTCTCGTAATCAGCATTCCCCTGTCTTTCTTTGCCGGGATCGGAGGAGCAAGCCGCAAGGGAGTGCTCGTCAAGGGAGGCAGCATACTGGAGAGTCTTTCCAAAGTGAAGACCGTAGTCTTCGACAAGACGGGGACACTCACTCTGGGAGTATTCGAAGTGAACGCCATGCATGACGGGAACGACGACGATCTCGAGGCAGAGGCACAGCACATACTCGAACTTGCGGCCCTCGTCGAGAGTTCTTCCTCTCATCCGATCAGCAAGTCTCTACAGAAGGCCTGCGGAAAGACACTTGACCGCAGCAGGGTGACCAATCTCCACGAAACCGGCGGACAGGGCATAACTGCAACAGTCGACGGACAGCATGTAGCGGTCGGCAACGAAAGGCTGATGCGGTCCCTGGGCATAGAGCCGGTCAGGTGCAGCCACATAGGCACCATAGTCCACATTGCGGTTGACGGCAAGTATGTAGGGCACATCGTAATGGGCGATGTAGTAAAGGAGCGGGCAAGAGAGGCTGTCGATGCCCTGCACAAGGCTGGAATAAGGCAGACGGTTATACTTTCCGGAGACGCCGAGGCCGTTGCAGAGAACGTCGCCTCTCAACTTGGGATCGACAAGGTCTATGGCGGTCTGCTCCCTTCCGACAAGGTAAGCCGCCTGGAAGAGATAATGTCAGATTCAGGCGAGGGCAGCAAGGTCGCTTTCGTAGGCGACGGAATCAATGACGCACCTGTACTCGCCAGGGCCGACATAGGAATCGCCATGGGTGCGATGGGCAGCGACGCGGCGATAGAGGCGGCGGACGTTGTTCTGATGGACGATGACCCCGTCAAGGTCTCGACCGCCATCAGGGTTTCCAGGAAATGCATGGGGATAGTCTGGCAGAACATATGCTTCGCCATAGGTGTGAAGCTTGTGTGCCTGATACTCGGCGCTTTCGGCCTGGCCGACATGTGGCTCGCGGTCTTCGCGGACGTGGGAGTCATGATTCTTGCGGTCCTCAATGCGATACGCGCGATGGACGTCCGCAGAGTATAGCAGGACAGGGAGTGTCCGGTGTCAGGGAAAAAGCGAGAAGGCCTGGTAATCACTACCCGGCCTTCCCTTTTGAATTAAGTAAAAGTGTAAATGCTTGTTAGACTAGTTTTCGTCAAAGGCATAGTTCTAAAACTGTGCCAAAGCCAGGAACAATTTGTCTCTTTTTCCTTATATTTGTATGCTTAAAAGCCATAACATTCAACACGATGAAAAAGACCATCATTACCGTAGTCGGAAAAGACAAGGTCGGGGTTATCGCCAAAATCTGCACCTACCTTTCCGACCATAACGTAAGCATCATGGACATCACCCAGACTATCATCGACTCATATTTCAACATGATGATGATAGTGAACACCGAGAATCTCGATATCGATTTTGCGGACTTCTCGCACAACCTGATCGCCCTCGGTGACACGCTTGACGTCGAGGTCAGGTGCCAGAGAAGCGACATATTCGACAGAATGCACAGAATCTAACCGTCAGGCCATGATCAACATCAACGAAGTCTTCGAAACACACGACATGATCGAGAAGGACAACCTCGACGTGCGTACAATAACAATCGGAATCAGCCTGCTGGACTGCGCCAGCGACGATCTCGGCAGGACCTGCGACAACATCAGGGCCAAGATCCTGCGCTATGCGTCCAATCTGAAGAAGACGGCTGAGGACATATCCGCCGAGTTCGGCATCCCCATAGTCAACAAGCGCATTTCAATAACTCCCGTCTCCATGGTAGCCGGATCCTGCTGCAAGACCACAGACGACTATCTGCGCATTGCCCGGACACTTGACGAGACGGCAAAGGAAGTCGGCGTGAATTTCCTCGGAGGCTTCTCGGCCGTAGTGTCAAAGGGAATGACGGCAAGCGAGAGACTCTGTATCGAGTCCATGCCTGAAGTCCTCGCCGGTACGGAGAGAATATGCTGCAGCGTCAACGTTGGCTCGACCAAGACCGGGATAGACATGGATGCCGTCAGGCTGATGGGTCAGACAGTCAAGAAAACCTCTGAGCTTACCGCTGACAACGATTCCATGGGCTGCGCCAAACTTGTCGTCCTCTGCAACGCCCCGGACGACAATCCCTTCATGGCAGGAGCATTCCACGGAGTCACGGAGGCCGATGCGGTGATCAACGTCGGAGTCAGCGGCCCCGGAGTCGTCAAGGCCGCAGTCGAGAAAGTGCGCGGCGCGAATTTCGAGACCCTCTGCGAGACAGTCAAGAAGACAGCTTTCAAGATAACACGTGTCGGACAGCTGGTGGCAAAGGAAGCCTCGGCAAGGCTGGGAATACCTTTCGGAATAATAGACCTCTCGCTTGCACCGACACCTGCCATAGGCGATTCGGTTGCCGACATATTGAAGGAAATAGGGCTTGAGCAGGCAGGAGCTCCGGGAACCACCGCTGCCCTCGCCCTCCTCAACGACCAGGTCAAGAAAGGAGGGGTCATGGCTTCATCATACGTGGGAGGGCTCAGCGGCGCCTTCATCCCGGTCAGCGAGGACCAGGGCATGATCGAGGCCGCGAAATGCGGGGCGCTCACCATCGAGAAGCTCGAGGCGATGACCTGCGTCTGCTCTGTGGGGCTCGACATGATCGCCATTCCAGGCGACACTCCTGCCTCCACGATTTCAGGAATAATCGCTGACGAGGCGGCCATAGGAATGGTCAACCAGAAGACTACCGCAGTGCGCATCATACCTGCGGCAGGCAAGAAAGTCGGAGACACGCTTGTCTTCGGGGGCCTGCTCGGCGAGGCTCCGGTAATGCCCGTGAACCGCTTCAGCTGCGAGGCCTTCATTAGCAGGGAGGGCCGGATACCGGCACCTATCCACAGTTTCAAGAACTAGGCGCTGTTCCGCTCGCAGATGTCGCTGATGACAAGTCCGGCGAGCGTCATTCCGAAGATCGAGGTGATGTGCACAAGCGAGCCTTTCTCGCTGTCCAGCACCTCGTCTCCGTATACACACTGGAAGCTGTGTTCCGGCATGCCGCCCTCGCGCCTGAGTTTCTTGCGCAGCGCGGCTCCGAGCGGGCAGTCGCGGACTTTCCAGAAATTGGTTACATGGATGCGTGTGGGATCAATCTTGCGTGCGGCGCCCATAGAAGAGAAGAACGTCGCCCTGGAGGCAGTAGCAGCGCGGATCAAGGCCGCCTTGTCCTTCAGAGAATCAATCGCATCGACCACATAGTCGTAAGAGTCAAGTCCGAACGAGGGCAGAGTATCGGCGCTGACCCTTTCCATGAGAGGGTTGATCCTCGCCCATGGGTTGATGCGGGACAACATTTCGGCAAGGACCTCAACCTTCGGCCTGCCGACAGTCGTCACGTCCGCCATCCTCTGGCGGTTGATGTTGCTCACCGACACCTTGTCGAAATCGACGATGGTCAGCTCACCGAGGCCGGAACGGACCAGCCCCTCGGCACACCAGCTCCCTACACCTCCGACACCGAACAGTATGACCCGGGTATTCCTTATCGCATCCTGCACCCTGTCCCCTACCAGGGAACGCGCGCGCTCGAAGATATCGTCATAGCAGGGCAAGGCTTTTTCAGTATCCATAGCGCTTTCTGAATGAAAGTATCAATATTACAGACATAACAAAGGCAAAGACCTCGGCGAGACTCACGGAAAGCCATATTCCGTCCACACCCAGCAGCGCCGGAAGAATGAACACAGCTCCGAGCTCGAATACCAGAGTCCTTGCGAATGCCGATACCGCTGACACGACGCCGTTGTTAAGGGCCGTGAACCACGCAGAGGCAAACATGTTGAAACCGCAGAGCAGGAAACTCAGCATGTACAGCCGTATCGCACGCGTGGCAAACTCGTGAAGGGACGGGTCCGACGCCACGAAAAATCCGGACACCACTCCGGCAAGGAGTTCCGAGGACAATGTCATCGCAAGCCCCCCGACCCCGACAAGAATAACGCTCTTGCGCAGCAGGCTTGTCAGTTCCTTCCTGTTCCCGGAGCCATAGTTGAATGCTATTACCTGGGAAATCCCTGAGTTGTAGCCTATGAACACCGCGGCGAAGATGAACGCCACGTACATGATTATTCCGTAGGCCGACACTCCGTTTTCGCCGACATACTTCATAAGCTGAAGGTTGTAGCAGATTCCCACCACGTTGAGCGATATGTTCCCGACATATTCAGATGCACCGTTGGTGCAGGTCTTGGCAAGACTGGCAAGGTCGGAGCCGCAGCGCACAAGCCGAAGCCGGCTGACATTCCGCCTGGATGAAAACCAGAACAGAGGGAACAGGCCCCCGAAGGCCAGAGAAACCGCAGTGGCCGCCGCCGCACCGTCAAGCCCCCAGCCGAAGACAAGCACGAAAAGCAAGTCAAGCCCGACATTGAGTATCCCGCACACTGCACTGACGGCAGTGCCGGCCTGGGGCATCTCGGCACACATGTAGAACCACTGGAAGGCCATCTGGAGCATGTACAGCGGCAATGCCGCGGCAACTATGCGTCCGTAAGAAACGGCGTACGGAAGCATCGCCTCGTCGGCCTTGAGCGCCCTGACCACAGGCTCCATGAAGACTACAAGCAGCACGGCCACAATAATCCCGACCATAACGGTAACCCTTACCAGCATCGAGAATATCTCCCTCGCCTTCCGTATCCTGCCCTCGCCGAGGGACTTTGACACAAGAGCGCTGCCTCCGGCACCTATCATCTGCCCGAACGCCGCAATCAGAGCAAGCACCGGCCATATCAGGTTCATGGCCGCAAATCCAGTATTGCCTACACAATTGGATACGACAAGACCGTCAACCACACTGTAGGCCGACGTGATGATCATCGTGGCAACCATAGGAGCCATCGTGAACAGGATACGCCTGTATCCGTAATGCCCGGAAAGACAAATCTTCATAGAAAGAGGGTAGGATTGCGGGGCGACAAAGTTAGCAATATTTGCATAATTTCCGTAACTTTGTCCTTAAACTGGAAATCACGATGGACAACGAAAAGAAAAAGATAAGTATAACCCTGAAGCCTGATGTCGCGACCGGAAAATACGCGAACATTTCGATCATAGGCCACTCCAGGCACGAATTCATAATTGATTTCGGCACCATGCTCCCGGGCATGCCCTCTGCGGACATTCACAGCCGCATAATAATGGCTCCTGAACACAGCAGGCACCTGCTGAACCTCCTTGCAGAGAACATACGCAAATACGAGGAGACTTTCGGTCCGATAGCCGCCGGAGAAAACGAGCAGCCGAGGACGATCAACCTCGCCGACCTGCCTTCAAACGGAACAAAATCATAATACAGCTGAAAAATGAAATCCACAATATCATCTCCTAAGGCTCCGGCCGCAGTCGGGCCCTATTCCCAGGCCGTCGAGCTCAACGGCACCCTGTACATATCAGGCCAGCTCCCTGTAGACACCGCAAACGGAACGATACCTGAAGGAATCGAGGCGCAGACGCGCTGTTCGCTGGACAACATAGGCTTCATCCTGGAAGCTGCCGGCCTCGGCTACGAAGACATAGTCAAGACTACGGTGCTGCTTGACGACATCCGTAATTTCGATGCCATGAACAAGGTCTACGCCGAATACTTCCCCAACGGAAAGCCGGCAAGAGTCTGCTACCAGGTGGCTGCACTTCCAAAGGGAGCCAAGGTCGAGATTGAAGCCGTAGCAGGAAAGTAAGACTCCTTCACCGCTGATGGACAAGAAATTCCTGAGAGTACGGAGCGCCAAAGACATGGCGCTCTCCGGTGTGCTTGTCGCCGCAGGCATAGTCTGTCTTGTCATTCCGACGCCAGCAACAGTAAACATACTTGGCGCTTTCGTGACATTCATCGGTCTGGTCCTTGCCTTTGTCCTGAGGACAGGACGCAAGGATGCCGACACCGGAATCCGCTACCGGAAGGTGACAAAGTTCTTCTCTTCCGACATGAAGCCTGAAATAATCCAGGCCCTTGAAAACGGTGCCTCAGGCTTCGACTGGAGCCAGAGGGAGTCCGACGAAGGACTCAAGGTAGACATATTCTACAACAGGCAGAAAGACAAGGCTTTCGTCCAGTGTTCGCAGTATGTCCCCTACGAATATGTCCCCTGCTCCGGATGGTACGAACTGAGCGTCTCCAGGACAGGAAACCTTACCAGCGAAGAAGACGCCTGACATCAGACACTCACTGCCCTAGCGGCGGGAGCGGGTCGAAGCCGGGGGTCCATCCGGTAGAGCTCCTGCCGGCGCAGGCGAGGATGCCGTACCCTCCGTCAATATTGCTGAAATTCACGAAAGGAGGCACAAGACCTGCCCCGAGAAGGACGTCGCTGACAGGAGGGTTGTAATAGTCATACAGCAGCGGAGGGACATTCAGCAGCTGGACGTCATACATGTAGCGCACGATAGAGGTATCCGTCGGCGTCGCAGCATAGACGCAGTCTTCGTCATAACCTGCGTCAAAGACTATCTCCATGGACGGGGAATTCTCGTCAGCCTCGAAAAGCATGGCCGGACGTCCTTCAAGCGTGCAGAGCGTGTACGGCTGCTCAGCGACGACATTAAAGTAGCTGACCCGCTGTTCGAGCGTGTCGCAAGTGTACTCGCGGACTCCGGAATACCACATGGCTTCCTCGGCGATTGAAATCGAACGCAGCAGTACTGCGTAACAGTGCCTGGAGGCACCGTCGTCCGGCCTGCGCACAACCATCCTGTAGCGTATCAGGTTATCGTCCTCAAGGGAGCGCTCGCAGTCAAGCTGCAAGGCAGCGGGAACCACCCCTGAAGCTGATACCCGGGCTATTCCGTCTGCCCATGCATCTACGCGTACGGCATCACCCTGACCCAGCTGACCGGGAACGCCGAACACACAGATCTCCCCGTCCCTTGAAACAAGTTCCACATCCCTTTCCTTCCCGTTTACGCTCATTGCGGCGGACAGGCCGTGGACTGCCCCTTCCCTGCCGCCTCCGATCGGGTAAGTCGGCTGCACACTGATGAATGTAGTGTCCGTCCCGTTAGATGCGATACACTCGACAAGCAGGCTGCGGTCCCCGCCCTTTATGGGATAGGCTATCTCTTTCTCGCAGGATGCCGCCAAAGGCAGCACGCCCAGCAATATGACAAGGATTCTTTTCATTTCTTCAGAATTTCAGGGTATAACTTACCGAGGGCAGGATAGGCACAAGCGAATATGCGTATGCCTTTGGCGGCCCGTCATCAGGAATGGACGTCATTATCATCGAAGGATTCATGCGGCAGTAGGCGTTGTACACGCTGATGTTCCATATCCTTTCCCTACCGCGTCTGGTCACGGAACGGAAACTGCAGCTCAGGTCGAGTCTGTGGTATGCCGGCAGCTTCGCATTGTAGGGCATCGAATAGAGCAGAGTCCTGGAACCGTCTCCGTTGACGGTATACTGTTCCGGGAGAGTAACCCTGTTCCCGCTGTGGAAATTCCATGTAGCTCCCAGCTCCACCCCCGGAGCAATGCGCCAGGTAGACACGAGGGTGAGCTTGTGCCGGTTGTCGAAGCGGTCGAAAAACCAGTCATGGTAGAGTTCCGGGAAGAACCTCGTCGTCCATGACAGAGTGTAGTAGGCCGTGACGTCAAACTTGTCGGCCACATATCCAAGCTCGAGTTCCGCTCCGTATGAACGGCCCCTTCCGCTTACAAACACCGATTCCCAGTCTTCAAGAGGAGGCAGCAGAGACAATCCGCCCGAATAAAGTATGCAGTTCCCGATAGTCCTGTAATAGCCTCCGACATCGATGCGCCAGTTCCGGGAAGGGCTTGCATGAAGCCCGAGAGCGACCTGGCGCGAATCGGCAGGTTTCACCTTCGCCGTAGCAGGAAGCCAGAGATTGGTCGGGAGGTCGAGAAATACCGAAGAAAGCAGGTGCGTGAACTGGGATGTCCATTCGTACGAGGCTTTCAGCAGCAGTCCCCGACTCAGTGCATAGCTGCCCGAGAGCCTCGGCTGAGGGCGGAAATAAACCTTTCCTCCCTGGGCGAAGAGATCGAGCCTCAGGCCGGCCGACAGAGTCAGCGGACCGTACTGCATTTCGTCCTCCCCGAACATCGAGAAACCGTCGGCACGATAGAACACCGATTCTGACATTCCAGGCACGGATCCAGGCATGGCTGCGGGCATGGACACCGTCACCGTGCGAACGGGGTCGTACCACTCGTGACGGTATTCAATACCGGCATTGAGAACGTGACGATCCAGCCTGAAGACGGCAATAGACTTGAACCCGGCGACACTGGCGCTGCTGAAGATCTTCTCGTTGTACTTCTGGGAAGACACCATGCCGTCCTCGAAGCTCTCGGAAGCTATCTCCCCTGTCATGTCGGAGTACCCGCGGGACCAGTATGCCAGGGCATTCAGCTCCGCACCTCCAGGGAAGAGATGCCTCCATGACGCCGACGCGGCAAGATTGCCCCAGTCCAGGGCCATGGACATCTTGTCCTCGAGCCTGTGAACCCCTTCAGGAGAGTCCTGGATTTCAGTATCCGTGCCGTAATAGTGCAGTCCGTCGGTTCCGCAGTAGAACCTCAGGCTCAGCCTGTCACGCGGCGTCGGGGTATATGTCAGGCCGACGTTGGTATCAAACATCGAGTATCCTGCCTTTGTGTCTTCCGGCATGTCGTTTTGCCTTGCGGCAATCGCGATCATCGGAACGAGCACGGCGTCAAGCCAGCTGCGGCGCATGGCGACGCTGAAAGAGAGCTTGTCCCGGACTATCGGCCCCTGAAGGAACAGCCTGCCGTCTATCAGCCCGATTGAGAAAGAGCCTCCGAACTTGTCGGCCGACCCGTCAGAGGTGCTCACATCCACAACCGACGAGAGTCTCCCGCCGTACTTCGCGGGGAAGCCGCTCTTGTAGAACGACAGGGATTCGACGGCATCGGCATTGAATACGGAGAAGAGTCCGCCAAGATGGGTGACCTGGAAAAGCGGCACTCCGTCAAGCAGGAAAAGATTGTCACTTCCGTCACCTCCATGGACATACAGGCCTGAGGAAAGCTCCATTCCGGCAGCGACTCCGCTGAAGTTCTGAAGCACCTTGATGACATCAGGGCTGCCGAAAAGCGCAGCTCCCTTCAAGAGATCCTTGGAGTCCAGCCTGACCAGGCCGGTATATGCGGCGGCAGGCCTGAGGGCAGTTACTGTGGCCTGCGGAATCGTATCAGCAACATGGAACCCCTCCGCGTCCTGCGCGGAAAGATTCCATGTATGGGTGGAAAGCGCGGCCAGAAGCAGCCCGCACAAGGATGAGTGTAGTTCTTTCATGACATGACATGCCCGTCCTGTGACCGACTTTGCAAAAATATGCAAAAAACTTTACGATAACGGCATTCAGCGGAACAAATACGGCTCATCCTTCAAAAAGACTCATGCCGCGGGCTCGGCCTCGGAGATTCTCTTCGGCACCGCATCGATGACCTGCTGTCTGCGGTCATCGTCAAGCTCATCCATAGGAAGCCCGAAATGTTCCTCGGAATAGCCGTCTCTGACAACTCCATAGGCATTGTTCAAAGCCTTCTGGACAGCAACATAGGCTTCGTATGGGGCGGAAGCGTCACACTGTATTGAAAATATGGTTCCAGGAGCCGTTCCCGGTCCGGCAGCGTCCAGATCGCCGACAATCACATTGGCCACCCTTCCTGTAAGGGCGTCCACCGCAACCTTGTCCCCGTCCAGCAATACGCTGCCGTCAGAGCGCAGTTTTACTTCATGCAGCCATTTGCGCGTCACCTCTGTGACAGGTATCACCGTCCTGTCCGCGGACTTCCGGAGTGACGGAGGAAGCCTCTGCTCCGCCGAAGGCCTGCCGTCCACAACACCCAGCTGCACACGCAGGGCACCTGCCTCCCTGAGTATCTGCTTAAGGTCCGTTATCAGGCCCATTGGACAACTGCCAGGAGCATTAATACTGACAAGACTCGCTCTCCCCTGCTCCACCCTCGACCTGACATGGTCTTCAAGTTCGTCAAGGGACAGTCTGTTTCCGTCGGCAATGACACATGGGACATCGGCGTCAAGGACAAGTTCGAGCATCAGCGTGTCTGCATCTGCCCTGTCCTGGATATTGCCGGAGAGGTCTGCTGCCACGGTACGCGTCCCGCATCCGAAAGCGAGCAGCGCAGCGGCAAGTAATGGGATAGTGGATGCCAGCCTGAGTGCGGCATGGCGTCCAGTCTGTTTCTGGGTCATCATGACAAATCTTTTTTTGGTAAGTGAATGATTCAACCCGCAGGATATATCCGGATTATAGCCAAAGAGTTGCTTGAATATGGTATTTCTGTACAAGGCAAGGTCGGTGCCGCCGTCGAGCACATCCCTGTCCGCCTCCCACTCCTGGACTTCGGAAAGATCCCTCTCGGCCATCCATATGAACGGGTTGAACCACAGCAGGGAGCGCAGCAGCGACATTGCCAGCTTTTCTACAGAATGAAGATGGCGGACATGGCTCGATTCATGTGCGATTATCATGCTGCGCTCGGACGGAGCGCAGGCAGGACCGATGTAGACAGTCCTAAGAAACGAGAACGGCGTCCTGACCTGTACGCTTTCAGCAAGAGTCAAGGTCCCCAGGCGTGTCAGCTTTGCCTTGAGACGAATACGCAGTATCTTCACTATGCCGGTGAAGACGAAGGCCAAAGAGGCAGCGGATACCGACGCATAGAGCAGGAAAAGAAAGACGGACACACCATGGCCGGACGCCGGCACGGCCGGGGCGGGACCGCCGGCAGAAGCCACTTCAATGGCGGCTTCGTCAGGGAGCGGGACCAGAGCCTCGCGCAGCAGAACTATCTGCGCAGCTGCAGACGACTGGGAATAAACTGGAATGTCCAGTGCCGGGATAACGGCAGACAGAAGCATGGTAGCCACTATGTAGGCACGGCAGATGCGGAAAGCGACCTTGCCGGCAAGCAGGTACCTGTACGCAACCAGAAAGACTCCGCTGCATATCAGCACTTCCAACATGTATCCTGCGATGTTCATGACTCATGCACACTATTTGCCCGAATTCATTATCCTGAGTATCTCGTCAGTCTCCTCGACCGAAATAGACTTCCTGGAGGAGAAGAAGTTGACCATCTGGCTCACCGAGCCGTCGAAGAAGTTGTCCAGGACATTGCGCATGTAGACCTGCGTGTATTCCCCCTTGCTTACGGCAGGGTAATACTCGTATGTCCTGCCGTAAGCCTTGTGCGACACAAAGCCCTTGTTCTCGAGTATGCGCACTATCGTCGAGACAGTATTGTATGCCGGCTTAGGCTCCGGGAGTTCCCCGATTATGTCATGGACAAAGGCCTTGCCCCTCTTCCAGAGGACCTGCATTATTTCCAGTTCCGCCCTCGTAAGTTCATGAGTCCTGTTCTTTACCGTTTCACCCATATTTGATCTTGCCTTTCGGTTTAACTTGTGATGGTGAGGCGAGTTCCTGAATGCTCCGCAACGAAGGGCATCTCAGGCTCGACTCCGCCCCCTCGGCACAAAAGTAAAACTATTTTTTTAATTATACAACTAAATTATTAGTTTATAAACGAAAAATATAGTTTATCATTTTCGGATATTTTTGCAATATTTGCAGACAAATCACAGAAATCATGAAAGTTGGCGCAATATCGGCACTGCTGCTCGCTCTGAGCCTGTGCCCCGCACTCGCCCTCAGCGGGCAGGATGTCAAATTCAGCGACTGCTTCCGCGACAGCACGCTCAGGGTGGACTGCATATTCGCCGGTGACAGCGGCAGCCAGGCGATCTATCTCGACGACATGTATTCCTTCCCCGGCTGGGCCGGCCGCAGGCACAGGCTCGACCAGCTCCCTCTGAGAGGAAACGGTCAGTTCGAACTCGTGGACAAGCAGGACGGCAGGACCATATATGCCGGCAGCTTCTCGACCCTGTTCCAGGAATGGCAGACCACCGAAGAGGCCACGGTTTCCCGCCAGGCATTCGAAAACGTGCTGCTGATGCCTTTCCCGTCAAGGGAGGCTCTCCTGCGGGTCAGGCTGTTCGACACACACGGGAAAGTATGCGCCACGTTTGAGCAGACAATCGATCCCAGCGAAATCCTCATACGCAGGCCCGGCCCCGCAGACGCGGAATACAGATACATTCTGAAGAGCGGAAGCGCCGAGGACTGCATCGACGTAGCCATAGTCGCGGAAGGCTACACCGCGGACGAGAAGGAGCTGTTCTACAGCCATGCACAGAAGGCGGTTGACGCCATACTCTCGCACGAGCCGTTCAAGACCTTCCGGGACAGGTTCAACTTCGTAGCCGTCGCCCTGGAATCGGAGGACAGCGGGGTCAGCGTGCCCTTGCAGGGAGAGTGGAGGAACACGGCGCTGCAGTCGAACTTCAGCACCTTCCATATGGACCGCTACCTGACCACCCGCAAGGTCGGGAACATCGCCGACAGGCTGTGCGGCATCCCCTATGAGCATCTGATAATACTTGCCAACACCCAGACCTACGGAGGCGGAGGCATCTACAACTTCTATACGCTGACAACGTCCCGCCACGCCGCGTTCGAGCCGGTGGTGGTACATGAATTCGGGCACAGTTTTGCCGGGCTCGCCGACGAATACTACTACGACGACATGTACTCGCCCTACTACTATCCCGACGTGGAGCCCTGGGAACAGAACATCAGCACCCTCGCCGACTTCGGCTCAAAATGGAAGGACATGCTCCCCGAAGATACGGCAATCCCGACTCCGCCCGTAGAAGACAGAGTGCTGTGGGAAACGATAGCGGACGGAAATGAGGATGCCGCCATGAAAGTACGCAGGGACTTCATAGGAGTCTACGAGGGCGCAGGCTACATGTCCAAGGGTGCATACAGAGCCTTCCCGGACTGCAGGATGAAGACCAACACTGCGCCGGAATTCTGCCCGGTATGCCAGAGGGCGATAATGAGAATGATAGAGTTCTACACCGAGTAGACTGTCTCAGCCCTGCTTCATGGCCTCGAGCACTATCGGCTCCATGATCGAGCGCAGGGCGTCGTTCTCCACCAGAAAGCCGTCATGCCCGAACAGCGAGCTGAGCTCGTGATAATCGGCTCCGCGTATCGCAGCCGCCGTAGCCCTGCCGTGCGAAGGGGGGAAGAGCATGTCACTGTCGATGCTGATCACATGGCTCTTCGCGCGAATCAGGTCAAGCGCCTTCCCGACACCTCCCCTGCCCCTTCCGATGTTCTGGCTGTCGAGGGCCTTGGTAAGGTACCAGTAGCAGTACGCATCGAACCTGTCCACCAGCTTCTTGCCCTGATATCTCTGATATGAGCCGGCCCGGTCGGCAAACAGCGTGTCGGGATCCTTCTCCTCCTGAGTCAGGTTGTAGCCGTCGAACGTGCGGTAAGAAAGCAGTGCAATCGAGCGGGCGCAGGCAAGCCCCTTCCTTCCTCCGGAAAGGTCCTCCGCCTGCAGGAAGCTCGGGTCGGCAAGAAGGGCCATCCTCTGAGATTCATTGAAGGCCGTCATGAAAGGAGAAACCCTCGTCGCAGTCGCAAGGAACACGACATTCAAGATGCGCTCCGGCTCCATTACAGCCCATTCCAATGCCTGAAACCCACCTATCGACGGTCCCACCATCAGATCAATCCTCTCTATTCCGAGATGCTCCCTGACAAGTATCTCGGCACGCACCATGTCGCGCACCGTCGTCCGGGGGAAATCGAGCATGTAAGGTCTTCCCGTCTCCGGATTGATGCTCGCCGGGCTGCTCGGGCCGTAGGGAGAGCAGAGCATGCCGGCACACACGACATAGTACCTGTCGGTGTCCAGGAGCTTGCCCGGACCTACCATCCCGGGCCACCAGTCAGACGGATCCGAATTGCCTGTAAGCGCATGGCAGATCCAAAGGACGGGCTCGCCCTTGCGGTAGGGGCGGTCGGAAGTATGGTACACAAGGTCAAGTGAAGGCAGGCTCTCTCCGGATTCGAATTCAAAAGGCCTGTCTATGTGCAGTCTGTTTTCTTTCATCTCAGGTTCATCGCAGGATGGCTACAGCACAAGGCACCAGTCATGAGAGTCTTCTATCTCGCCGTTCTGGATTCCCCGAATAGTCTCGTATAGCCTGCGGCTGACTTTCCCACAGGAATCGCCGACAGGAATCTCGTAGGTGCGGGTCACTTCCGGAGCTTCGAGAGCCGGTTTGTCGTCAATCGAGCGTATCGGGGTGATGACTACTGCCGTTCCGCACGCGTCAACCTCGTCGAACTCCGCGAGTTCCTCAACGGGAACCGCCCTTTTCTCGACACTCATCCCCATGTCGGCGGCTATAGTCTGGAGGGACTTGTTGGTAATGGACGGGAGAACGCTGTCGGACAGAGGGGTCACGAAACTGTTCCCCCTGATTCCGATGAAGTTCGAAGAACCGAACTCGTCAACCTTTGTCTTGGTCGCGGGATCGAGGAAGAGGAGTTCCGTATATCCGATCGAGTGCGCAAGATTATATGGATACAGGGAAACGGCGTAGTTCGCAGCAATCTTGAATGACCCGGTGCCGTTCGGGGCCGCCCTGTCGTAGTTGCGTGAAATCACTGCCCTGACCGGCGAGAGACTGCCGGCCTTGGAGTAGTTGCCGACAGGAACGCACATCACGGCGAAAACCACCTCCTTCGAAGAGTTGATGCCGATATCGGGATTCGACCCTTCGAGCACCGGCCTGATATACATCGAGGCATTGTATCCGAAAGGCGGCAGGAAGTCGATGTTCTCCGACACGCACATGCAGCACATGCGTATGAAAAGATCTTCAGAGGGTGCGGCCATGCCAAGCCTCTTGGCACTGCGCGCAAGCCTGCGGGCGTTTTCGTCGGGACGGAAAATACGCACCTTTCCGTCAGCCCCGCGGAAAGCCTTGAGCCCCTCGAAGCATGAGTTGCCGTAATGGAACACACCGGCAAAGGCATTGAAATGGAAATCGAAGTCTGAGCATACCTCGGGCGAAGTCCACTGCCCGTCACGGAACCTGCTTACGATAATCGCGTTTGTCTTCCTGTAGACAAATCCCAAGTTTGACCAGTCCAAATTCTGCATATCTTTCAAGTGTTAGATTGTTCCTTTCATTATGTATTCAGCGACGCAGTCACCCACATCCGAGGTCGAACATGCATTCTCCCCGGCGGCAAGGTCGGATGTCACGACTCCGTTCTCAAGACACAGGGCGACGGCAGAGCGTATGGCCTCGGCCTCGCCAGAGAGTCCGAACGTGTATTCGAACATCATGGCCGCCGACAGTATCGCCGCCATGGGATTGGCCGTGTTCTTGCCTGCAGCCTGCGGGTATGATCCGTGTATCGGCTCATAGACAGCGGTACGCCCGCCCACGGAAGCCGACGCAAGCAGGCCCATGGAACCGGGGATGCAGCTCGCCTCGTCGGTGAGGATGTCACCGAAGGTGTTCTCAGTGACCAGCACGTCAAAGAAACGCGGGTCGCAGACCAGCCTCATCGCAGCATTGTCCACATACATGTAGTCGGTGTGCACATCGGGGTAGGACTTCTCCATCTCCATCGCGACCTGCCGCCAGAGCCTCGAGGTCTCGAGGACATTCGCCTTGTCCACCACGGTAAGGTGATGGCCGCGCATCCGGGCCAGGCGGAACGCATAGTCAAGTATGCGCTGCACCTCGGAGCGGCTGTAGACATTGGTGTCATACGCCGTGTCAGAACCGTCACGCCTCCCCTTCTCGCCGAAATACATCCCTCCGGTCAGTTCCCTGACACAGACGAAATCAACGTCCCTCGCGATTTCAGCCCTCAGCGGAGAACGGTCGAGCAGCGAGGGCCATGTCCTGACAGGACGTATGTTGGCGTACAGGCCGAGTCTGCTGCGCATCTGCAGCAGGCCCTGCTCGGGACGCACCGGGGCCGAAGGGTCATTGTCGTAGCGCGGGTCACCCACGGCTCCGAAAAGCACCGCATCGCTCCGGGAGCAGAGACTGAAAGTCGACTCGGGGAAGGGATCCCCGAACTCGTCTATGGCGCAGGCCCCGACAGGAGCGCTAGCTGACGAGAGGGTGTGCCCGAAACGGCGGCATACGGCCTCGACCGCCTTGACGGCCTGGGCGATGACCTCCGGGCCGATTCCGTCACCCGGCAGTATGGCTATCTTGAGTTCCATCTTTCGTTTTCGTATTTCTCGATAAGGTCCTTCCTTTCAAGCAGGAAGTCTATGTCGTCAAGCCCGTTCATAAGGCAATATTTCTTGTAGGCGTTCAGCGGGAAACTCTCCGTCCTGCCGTCCGAAAGGTCAGTGACCGTCTGAGCCGAGATGTCAACCCTGACCCTGGTCGCAGGGTCCTTCCGTATGCTGTCGAACAGACTCTCCACGAACTCCCCGCTCACTTCCACAGGCAGCACGAAACTGTTCAGCTCGTTGTTGCGGTGTATGTCGGCGAACGAAGGGGCTATCACTACCCTGAACCCGTAGCCGGACAGAGCCCATGCAGCATGCTCGCGGCTCGACCCGCAGCCGAAATTCTTCCCGGCCACCAACACGCAGCCGCTGTAGAGAGGATCATTGAGCACAAAACCCTCGCGGAGCGTCCCGTCGGCATTGTAGCGCCAGTCGCGGAACAGATTCTCCCCGAAGAAGCCCTCGTCGCGCGTCGTAGCCTTCAGGAAGCGGGCCGGGATTATCTGGTCCGTGTCTATGTTGTCAATTCTGAGAGGCACACAGCAGCTCTCGATAATGTCAAACCTGCGTTTCATAAGCTATTCCTCCTGCAAAAGGTCCCTCGGGTCGGTCAGCACTCCCGTGACCGCAGCCGCAGCGGCGGTAAGGGGGCTGGCCAGGATAGTCCGCGACAGCCGGCCCTGACGGCCCTCGAAGTTGCGGTTGCTGGTGGAGACGGCGTATTTGCCGGCAGGGACCTTGTCCTCGTTCATCGCCAGACATGCCGAGCATCCAGGCTCCCGCAGCTCGAATCCGGCATCGCGCAGCACCCTGTCAAGACCTTCCCTCTCTACCTGCGCCCTCACCTGCCATGATCCGGGGACAAGCCAGGCAGTGATTCCGGCAGCCTTGTGACGGCCGCGCACGATCGAGGCAAAGGCTCTGAAATCCTCGATGCGCCCGTTGGTGCAGGCTCCAAGGAACACATAGTCCACTTTCTTGCCGAGCATCCTCTCGCCGGGAGAGAATCCCATATATTCCAGCGCCGCCGCCGGCGCGTCGTCCGGAATCACGCCGTCAATGCCGACGCCCATGCCTGGATTGGTGCCGTAGGTGACCATCGGTACGATATCCGAAGCATCAAAGCTGACCTCCCTGTCGAACACGGCGTCATCGCCGCTGCGCAGAGTCCTCCAGTATGCGACTGCCCTGTCCCACTCCTCTCCCTTCGGGGCGTATGGCCTGCCCTTGAGATACGAGAAAGTCTTCTCGTCAGGGGCGACCATGCCTCCGCGCGCCCCCATCTCGATCGAAAGGTTGCACAGGGTGAGCCGTCCCTCCATCGAAAGCGACTCTACGGCAGAGCCGGCATATTCGACAAAATATCCGGTGGCTCCTGAAGTCGTGAGCCTCATCATAAGATACAGGGCCAGGTCCTTTGCCGTGACAGCGCGGCCGAGCTTCCCGTCAATGCGTATGCGCATGGTACGCGGCTTCTGCTGCAGGAGGCACTGGCTGGCAAGGACCATCTCCACCTCGCTCGTGCCGATTCCGAAAGCGATCGAGCCGACAGCACCGTGGGTGGACGTATGGGAGTCACCGCACACTATGGTCATCCCCGGCAGCGAAAGCCCCTGCTCCGGGCCCGCGACATGCACTATTCCGCTGCGCGCATCCTTGATACCGAAATACTCCAGGCCGAACTCTCCTGCATTGCGTTCCAGAGCCTCTACCTGGGCCCGGGACACGGGGTCCGCGATCGGCCTGTCCTGGCCCATGGTCGGTATGTTGTGGTCTGGCATGCAGAACACACGGGACGGACGCAGGCATCCGATACCCCTTGAGCGCAGGCCCTCGAAAGCCTGCGGACTGGTGACTTCGTGGCAGTACAGCCTGTCTATGTACAGCTGGGACTCCCCGCCTTCAAGTTCTCTGACGACATGAGCGTCCCATATCTTGTCGAAAATGGTATTCATGGCCTACTGCGTTATTTTGTTCAGACAGTCGATGAAAGCCTCTACCGAAGCCGTGACTATATCAGTATCGGCCCCGAACCCGTAGTACGGCCTGCCGTCATATTCGACCACCATATGGACCCTTCCGACGTCGTCCGAGCCGCGCGTGATGTTCTGGATAGTGAATTCCCTGATCTGGGTCTTGCGCCTGACGATGATACGCAGCGCGCTGATCGCGGCGTCGACCGGGCCGTTCCCTCGCGAAGCCGCCTCGAACTTCTCTCCCGCTATGTCGACTCCTATGCTTGCTGTCGGGCGCAGGCCCTTGCCGCTGGTGACCTGGAGGTAATCCAGCCTGATGTGTCCGGCCTCCTTCCTCTGTGCTCCGGCAAGAGTGAGCAGGTCGTCGTCGCCGACCTCGCCCTTGGAATCGGCAAGCTCGAGGAACCTGCGGTAGAAGTCATCCAGAGCCTTCCCGTCAAGGCTGATGCCGAGCAGCTCGAGCCTGTAGCGCAGCGCTGAATGGCCGCTCCTCGCCGTCAGGACTATGTGGCTGTCGTCGATGCCGACATCCCTGGGGCTTATGATCTCATATGTGGAAGCATCCTTGAGCACCCCGTCCTGGTGTATGCCGGATGAGTGCGAGAACGCGTTGCGTCCGACTATGGCCTTGTTGGCCTGGACAGGCATGTTCATGAGGCTGGAGACGAGCCTGCTCACAGGAAAGATGCGGGTGGTGTTCACGTTCGTGGACAGAGGAATGTCCGAATGGCAGCGGAGTATCATGGCAATCTCCTCGAGCGCGGTGTTGCCGGCCCTCTCGCCCACTCCGTTTATCGTGACCTCGCACTGACCCGCACCGGCAAGCAGGCCGGAAACAGTATTTGCAGTGGCCATTCCGAGGTCGTTGTGGCAGTGGGTCGAGAGTACCGCCTTGTCGATGCCGTCGACGTGCTCGACGAGGTAGCGGATCTTGGCCGCATATTCGGACGGCAGGCAGTAGCCCGTCGTGTCCGGGATGTTCACGACCGTGGCGCCGGCCTTGATGACGGCCTCCACGACACGGGCGAGATACTCGTCGTCGGTGCGTCCCGCGTCCTCGGCATAGAATTCAACGTCCTCGACATATTTCCTGGCATACTTGACGGCC
>CALUTT010000007.1 GCA_944323775.1 uncultured Bacteroidales bacterium | reverse complement strand
ACGCAACGTGTAGTTAGTATAATTGTTTAATTAATGTAAATGCTTATGAAAAAAGCGAAACTGTTTTTTAGCGCTGTTGCTACGCTGCTGTCGCTTTGCGCATTCGCCCAAACAGGCACCGTGCGCGGAGTCGTCACAGACGCTGACACAGGCGAAGGCGTGCCTTTTGCATCGGTAGTTGTCAAAGGCACCATGACCGGCGTGGCATCTGACGCTGATGGAGTCTATTCCATCAATGCCGGTTCGGACGCTGTCCTGGTCTTCTCTGCCATAGGCTATGAGGCTCAGGAGGTTTCCGTTGACGGCAGGTCAGAGATCTCCGTCAACCTCAAGCCGGATTCAGAAGTCCTTGAAGAGACTGTTGTTGTTGGTTACGGCTCTTCAAAGAGGGTAAGCTCCCTGGTCGGTTCCGTGCAGACGGTGCGCTCCGAGACGATTAGGAATGCGCCTTCATCTTCTGCCCTTGACCAGCTTCAGGGACAGGTTGCGGGTCTGCAGGTCCTCACGTCTTCCGGTGTGGCCGGAGACAACGCGGTGTCAATGACCCTTCACGGTGTCGGCTCGCTCGGTACAAGTTCCGCGCCTCTCTATGTAATCGACGGTATTCCTTCATCAAGCCGTTCCATCATGGCGATGAACCCTAACGATATCGAGAGCATCAGTATCCTGAAGGATGCGGCTGCGACTTCCATCTACGGTTCGCGTGCATCAAACGGTGTAATCTACGTTACTACCAAGACCGGTTCATACAACGAGAAGGCTTCAGTCACCATACGTTCTCAGTACGGTATATCTACTCTTGCAAATCTGACTCCGTACGAGAACATGATGTCAGGCAGCGAGCTGATGGATTTCTGGGTAAGGTCAGGCATCCACAGCGAGTCATGGGTCAAGACCAACTTCATCGATCCAGGCTACACCGCAAATACCGAGTGGTACAGGATATTCATGAACCTCGTTACCCCTCAGTACCAGAACGACATCACGATCCAGGGCGGTGGAAGCAAGGTGGCATACATGGTATCAGCTTCCCAGTACCATCAGGAAGGCTTCACCCCGGGCAACTACTATGACCGTTTCACGGCACGTTCAAACGTCCAGGGGCATCCGACGAACTGGCTCAAGTTCGGTCTCAACCTGAACCTCTCGCTCGACATGACTCAGCAGAACGGCAACTGGGGTAACTCCAGCTCCATGTCCAATTATCTCTCCGGAGGTCTTTCATACATGTGGAACCCTCTCTACTCTCCTTATGACGAGAGCGGCAACATCTCTCCGGAATATTTCTCCGAAATCGGCACTTACAACCCGAACTACTATATGGCTAACATGCCGGACGTGTACAACCGCTACGGCGCCAACGGAAACGTGTTCGTTGAGATCGAGCCTGTGAAGAACCTCAAGTTCGTCAGCAGGGCCGGACTTGACGGCTACATCAGGAACCGCGACGCTGCTGCCATGCCGAGTGCAGTCCAGAAATACGGTATGAACGGAGGAAGCGCGATAGTAATCAAGCAGAACTATCTCGAATATACCGCTACCATCACCAATACCCTCGAGTACTCAAGGAACCTTAACGTCAACAACAAGTTCTCCGTGCTCGTCGGCCAGGAGGGCATCATGAGTGACTATGTCGCTTTTGCGGCTTCTTCTTCCGGACAGACCGATGACAGGACCCTCATCCTCAACAACGGTCTCCAGTCTACGTATAATGTAAGCGAGTCTGCAACCCAGTCGAAGTTCCTTTCTTTCTTCGGCCATGCCGACTATTCGCTTTTCGACAGATACTATGCGGACGTCACCGTACGTAACGATGCATCTTCAAGGTTCGGTTCTGCCGTCAGGAACGCGATGTTCTGGTCAGCCGGACTCAGGTGGAACCTCAAGAGGGAGTCTTTCCTCGCCGGTTCAGGTGCGATAAACGCCCTTGACTTCAAGCTCAGCTACGGTACTCAGGGTAATGCCGCCATCGGCGACTACTCTTCCCTCGGACTCATCGGAACCAGCGGATCATATGCCGAGACTGTAGGTACGGCTGTCACCCAGGCTGCCAACAACATGCTTACCTGGGAGAAGCAGGGCCTGCTTACCGCTTCGCTTTCAGGCCGCGTATTCAATGCCCTTGACTTCACCTTCGAGTTCTATGACAGAAGGACCTCTTCAATGCTGATGTCTGTGCCTAACCCTTACACCACCGGTTTCTCAAGTGTGACCCAGAATGTGGGTGAGCTCGGCAACCGCGGTGTGGACATCACCCTCGGTGTGGATATCCTCAGCGGCGCGGACTATTTCCTGCGCTTCAGCACGACCTTCAACTACAACAAACAGACTGTTCTGTCCCTGTTCGACGGACGTGACAGGTGGGAGGTTGCCAATACCGGTGTAGCCTATGTAGTAGGTCAGCCAGTATCGTTCTATTATCCTATCTATGCAGGTGTGGATCCCGCAGACGGTGCTCCGATGTGGTACCTCCCCGGCGATGACAAGGACGTCACGACAATGGACAAGACAACGAAGACTTACGACGAGGCTTCACTTACCCAGAATACCGGCAAGAGCATGTATGCTCCCATAAACGGAGGTTTCTCTCTGGCCGGAGGATGGAGGGGACTGTCCTTCCAGGCAGACTTCTCCTATGTGCTCGGGAAATACATGATCAACAATGATGCGTATTTCTATCTCAACCCTGCGATGAGCCCTACTTACAATGTAAGCAAGGCAGCGAGCGACTTCTGGACACCGGACAATACCGACGCAAAGTATCCGGACTGGGGCAAGGGATATCAGATGCAATTCGATACCCATCTGCTCGAGAACTCTTCTTTCCTTCGCCTGAAGAACCTTCAGGTCGGCTATGCCCTTCCCGAGAGGTGGCTTAACTGGACCAACGGCGTTATCAAGGATTTCAGGATCACGTTTACCGCGCGCAACCTGCTGACGTTCACCAATTATACAGGTATCGATCCTGAGGTGGACAGCAACCTTTCCTACGGAGTCGCAGGTAACTCCAAGCAGCTGCTCGGCGGAATTGAGATTACATTCTAAAATGACTGCGAAATGAACAGAATATTCAAATTCATCTCAGCCGGTGCAATTCTGGCTACCGCTGTGTCCTGCAACATGGACCTCGTCCCGAAAAACTCGATAAGCTATACGCCGGGACAGCAGATTATCACCAGCGCATCCGACCTGACCGGCTTCGAGGCCAACATCATGGCCTGCTTCAGGGCTCTGGAGTATGGTAACTTCGACATCGCTTCAGACGTGATGGTCGACTATTTCAACGCGATGTCCGATTTCGCCAACAACTATGGCCCCGTACACCGCACCGATGCCAGTTTCAGCGCAGGTGACTATGACATTGAGGACAACTGGCGATATCCCTACAGCTACATCAAGAATTTCAATATCTTCATCGAGGGTGCCAAGGTCGTGCCCGCTGAACTGAAGGAAGATGCGGACATCGCCAGGGGCGAGGCCTTCCTCGCGAGGGCTTTCGCATACATGCACCTTGCAAGGCACTTCGGCCCCGCATACTCTGCTGCCACAGCATCAACGGACCTCTGTGTCCCTCTCGTTACGGTATATGACCAGTCAGCGCGTCCTGCAAGGGCCACTGTCGCCGCAGTCTACGGTCAGATCAAGGAAGATCTTGATTCAGCGGCTGTACTCCTTGCCAACGTTCCCGGCGAAGTCCGCGCGCAGAGGCCTACTATAGATGCCGTGAATGCAATGTACGCCCGCTATTACCTTGATACCAAGGATTACGCGAAGGCTGCGGAGTCTGCTATGGCTGTGATCAACACCCACAAGTACTCAATCTCCTCAACTGCCAAGGCAATGGAGGACGAATGGCTCAACGACAAGGGTACAGAGCCTATCATGCAGTTCTACGCTTCTGTATCTGAAGGAGCAGGCGGTCACAGCGCTTACACCCAGATGGGTATCGATCCCGACAAGGGTCTTTACTACAAGCCCTATTTCATCCCCTGCAAGAAGCTTGTAGATGCATATGACGAGGGAGACCTCAGGCTTGCGCAGTGGTTTGATGCCGGAGAGCATCCCTCATACCACAATGCGATATGGTACAACGACGGCAAGTTCGACTATTATGTCTTCAAGAAGTACTACGGCAATCCGGATCTCTATTCCGGCAACACCCCGACTTCTGCCCAGGCTGTCAAGCCGTTCCTGATCAGCGAGATGTACCTGATCGCAGCTGAAGCATATTTCGAATCCGGCAACACTTCTCAGGCTACTACGGTGCTCAATGCTCTCCAGACCCGCCGCGGAGCTGCCACTACCGTTGCATCACAGGAGAATATCCGCAACGAGTGGTATCGCGAGACCGTGGGCGAAGGCCTCAGGTTCAGCTGCCTCAAGAGATGGGGCATAGGCTTTGAAGGCAGGGCCGCGCAGACTGGCGCCGCCAATGTAGTGGCAACCGGACAGACTGAGTATCTCGACAAGTCAATGCCTGCCGACGACTACCATTTCCTCTGGCCGGTGCCTACCTATGAGATGCAGACCAACCTGAATCTCGTGCAGAATCCAGGATATGGCGCAACCGCGACTGAGTAATATTAATATTGATTACAGTTATGAACAGATACTTCAAAATGATATTGGGAGCCGGGCTCGTACTTGGTCTTGCCTCCTGCAACCAGAAGGCTGAGTTCTATACGGAGTCGTTCGTATCCTTCGACAATACGAGCATCATCGTAGACGAGGACGCCGGTACCTTGAACATCCCTGTCTATGCATACACCAAGGACGGTGATTTCGCTTTCCCCAGGGGTGACAACGCCAATCTCACCGTTACTTTCGAGGTTGTTGACGGCACAGCAAAGAAGGATGTCGACTTCAGCGTCGAGCCTGCCAACGGGCTGCTGACTTTCGACGGCACATCTGCCGCTTCCATCAAGATCAACGTGACTGACAATTCCGGAGTCCGTACCGGTGACAAGAACTTCATCGTGCGCATTACAGGAGCTTCAGGAGAGTATACCCTTGGCGGGGCCAGGGAGGCGAGCGTGACCATCAAGGATATCGACCATCCTCTTGCTTCTATCCTTGGCACTTATTCTGCGTCCGGAGTATGCTACGGTACACCTTATAACTGGACTGTCACCCTTTCTCCTGACGAGTCAGACGAGTCTGTAGTATGGGTTGACGCCATGACACCGTATGCGGTAGACTATGCCGGAGCTATGGACGTCTACGGCGTTGTCTCCAAGGATCTCAAGACGATCAGCTTCCCTGCTCCTCAGGAGACTTCTCTCCTTTACGATGATGACGATCCGTTCGTGTTCTGCGAGTACATGGGCGACCTTACCATCTCGTCTGCGGAGACCAATATCGTGATGACCTCCGACAACAACGGCGGTTACACCACAGACCAGGGTGTGATCTTCATCCCTCTCAAGGCCATGTCGGCTTACATGGGAGCCTTTGTCGATCCGGAAACCATGAAATGGACCAAGCAGTAATACCGTCGGATCCAACCGACTGAAACTCATACCATGAAAGTCCGTATGAGCCTTGAGGGCCTGTGCGGACTTTCTTGACTAAATATGCCATGATAATGAGAACATTGCTTTTTTCCCTTGCGGTGCTGTCCGCAGTTCTTCCTGTTTCGGCGCAAGAGTATGTGCCCAAGACAAACTGGCCGTATGTCTATGAGGAATTCTCGCCTGGCAGGATCGTGACCCATCAGGGGTCAGAGATTGATTATGACAAACTTAACGTCAACCTTGTCAGCGGAAAGACCCATTATGTCCAGGACGGGATAATAATGCAGGCCGATCCGAATACGATTGCATTGCTGGAAATCGGAAACGATTCGTATATTTGCGTCGGGGGAAGAATGTACAAGATTCTTCAGAGGACGGAATCCGGAGCGGTGCTGCTGCGGACCACCATAGACACAGATGCCATGGCAAGTGCCGATATCGGGTACGGCAAGTCATCCATAGCCTCGACAAGCAACCTTTCGCTTTCGGCGATAAGTTCGGGCATGGACTATTCCGTGAACCGGAGTCTTGACGACCTGCTTTCCGAGCGTTCGTCCGGAGAGCCGCTCGTCCTGAGTACCGTGATGGGCTTGTATTACAAAGGGACATTCGTGCCTGCTTCGAGGTCCGATGTTCTCAAGATTCCCGGTATCGACAAGAACCTTGTAAAACAATACCTCAAGAAAGAAAAAATCAGATTCGGCAAAGTCGAGGACCTTGCTTCGCTGCTTGACTATCTGAACACTTTACAATAGTTGTCTGTATTATGAAATTTAGTTTTTTGCCGCTTTGTGCATCGGCGATGTTTGTCTTCGCCTCATGCGTGAAGGTCGAACCAGAGGTTCCGGCCTCCAACACGGGGGACGGAAATGAGTTGTCTTTCTACACTTCGGAGATTGACATCAAACTTACCGAGGAAATGGCTGCCGAGGTTGCATCCGATTTCGATGCGGGTAAGGTCTACACGAAGTCCATGTCATTCAACGAGCTCGTTGACGAGCTTGGTATCAAGTCCATCAAACGCGTCTTCGGTGACGACGAAAGGTATCTGGGACGGCAGCATCGTGCCGGTCTGCACCTGTGGTACAGAGTGGAACTTGACGGTTCGTCCAGTCTTCCCATGACCAAGGCTGCCGGCGACCTTGCGGCCGTTTCAGGCATCTCGGAGGCCGAGCCTTGCCGCAAGATCCGGCTCAATGACTTCAACGATCCGTATTTTTCAAGGCAGTGGGGTTTCAGCCAGGCGTCAGGTATCGATATCAACGTGACTGACGTGTGGGAGAATTACGGCTGCGGGTCTGACAATGTCATCGTCGCTGTCGTCGACGAGGGTGTATCAACCGATCATGAGGACCTTCCTTCGGTGATCGCTTCAGGCTCCAACGGCAGCCGTAATTTCGTTACCGGCTCCACCAGGATAGTGCCGGGTGACCATGGTTACCATGTTTCAGGTGTCATCGCTGCATCCAACAACAACGGACGCGGAGTCTGCGGTATTGCAGGCGGAGATGCCGCGAAGGGCATCCCCGGAGCAAAGATACTCTCATGCCAGATCTTCATGGGAGAGTATGGCGCGTCTGAAAGCGGTGATGCCGATGCCATACGTTATGCAGCCGACAACGGCGCAGTGATATGCCAGAACAGCTGGGGTTACTACTATGACACCAACGATGACGGTGTAGTAAGCGGAAGCGAACTCGAGCGGGCAAAAAACGACAAGATCAGCGGTACGATGAAGGCTGCCATCGACTATTTCATTGACTATGCCGGATGTGACGATGACGGCAACCAGCTGCCCGACTCTCCGATGAAGGGTGGGGTAGTCTTCTTCTCTGCCGGTAACGAGAATATCCCTTATGGCGTCCCTGCCAGCTATGAGAGGGTTATCGCTGTAGCTTCCATTGAAAGGAGCGGAGCCCGTTCAAGCTTCTCCAACTATGGTGACTGGGTGGATATCTGCGCTCCGGGTTCAGATATCACAAGTACTGTTGTCGGCGGATACGGTTCGATGAGCGGAACTTCAATGGCCTGCCCCCACGTCAGCGGAGCTGCCGCCCTGGTCCTCTCGATCAGAGGCCAGTACGGCTTTACCAATGACATGCTTGTAGAGTGCCTTCTCAACGGTGCCAACCGTGACAAGGTGCGTGCGACCAACATAGGACCTCTCCTTGACGTTTACGGAGCCGTATCATACGGATATGAATCCGAACCTAAGGCAATCGAGCAGATCAGTGCGGAAGCTGAGTCCAACATGATCAATGTCAGCTGGACTGTGCCTGCCAAGGAGGATGGCGTGACTGCTGCATACGGAGCCAAGGTCTATGTGAGCAAGGACAAGTCTGCTCTGGAGAACCTTGTCCCCTCCAATCCTGGAAGCGGCCTCACGATCGTTGATGCCGTCACTTCAGGCATGAAGCCGGGAGACGTTGCGAGTGCAACCGTCCAGGGACTCGATTTCGATACCGACTATTACGTTACTGTCGCCCCCTATAACTATGGCGGACATTTTGGCGGATTCCCCGCACCGGTTCAGGTGACGACTCAGAGCAACAACCCGCCTGAGATTGTCCCCGACAAGGATGTGGACAATATTGCGCTTAAGGCTTCCGATGTCTTTGACGTTACCTTCTCGGTATCGGATCCTGACGGGCATTCCTTCACCATGGAATATGAGCCGGGCTCAGGGGCTGAGATCTACAGCCAGTCTGGCGAGTCATCGTTCCTTGTGCATATCCAGGGAAGCGGTGCTGACGAGGGCGTCTACGAAGGACGCCTCACGGTGACAGATGAATACGGCGCGTCTTCTACGTTTGTCCTCAAGTATGAGATGCTGAAGAACAATCCTCCTCAGATACTTGAGAAGATCGGTGACAGGCTGTTCTATGCCGGTGCCCAGGCGGACCTTGCCATGTCGGAGTATTTCACGGATCCTGACGGTGATGCCCTTGTGTATTCTACCTCAAGTTCAAGCCCGTCGTCTCTGCATGTGACTTCAGACAAGACGAATGTCTACCTTGTTGCGCTTAATCCCGGGACCTCTGTGGTCACGGTGACTGCCAAGGATCCCCGCAATGCCTCTGCTGAACAGAGCTTCCGCGTGGTCGTAAGACGCGAAGGTGAGAAAGTCGATCTCTATCCTACCCAGGTCAGCGATTCATTTACCGTAGGCACGGGTGAGGAGCTGGAGAACGTGAATATCAGGATCATTTCATCTGTTACCGGCCAGACTGTATATGATAAGACTGTCGAGGCGAGTGCGTTTGGCCCTGTTCAGGTGGATGCTTCCGGTATCGCCCCGGGAGAGTATGCGGTCAACATCGAGTTCGGCTCCGAGTCTGTTGTTAAAAGAATTGTAAAACTCTAGTGTGAGATGGATATGAAAAGGATATTTGTGGCTGTTGCAGCGGCGCTGCTTACTTTGGCCGCCAATGCCCAGGGGGCGGCTTTCAGCTTTGCCTCGTTTGATATGGATGCGAGGAGCGCTGCACTTGCCGGCACCGGCAAGGACAGTTCCGGCAATATAGCGTGGACTGCGGGGGCAAATCCTGCGGCGATGGTTCTCTCGGACAAGATGGTCGGAGTCCAGGCCGGTTACGGCAGTTGGATGCCCGCGAGCAGTCCTAACAGCCGCATGTCAGCGGCAGCCGCCTACAATTCCGGCAAGTTCGGAATCGGAGTGTCATATTCCGGAATATTCCATCCGGCGTATGAAGTGGTAGGAGAGAGCGGTGAACTTGGTGGAACCTTTGCCCCATCTGACATGAAACTTGCCGTCGGAGCAGGATTCAGGCTTCCGTGGAACATGTCTGTCGGTGTGGTTGCGAAGTATCTTGAAAGCAGTCTTGCCGCAAAACAGTCGTATAACGGTTTTTCCGGATCTCTGTATCTCGGATACAGTTCAGGCAAACTTGGAGTGTCGCTCGGCATCGAGGACCTTGGACCTGCAGTAAAGGGCATCTCCGGACAGAAGTACTCGCTGCCTTCCTCTGTCCTGCTTTCTGGCAACTATTCGTTCGAGTTTTCCGATCTCCACAGCCTGCAGGCCGACCTTGACCTCAATTATTACCTGAGCAACGCGATGGCCGCCGCTCTTGGTGTGGAATACTCGTTCAAGGATATGGCTTTCGTGAGGGCCGGATACCGTGTCGCCTCCCGTACTGCTCCTGCTCCGGGCTTCCTTTCATGTGGCCTCGGTGTGAAGCTCTGGGGAGTGGGGCTTGACGCAGCATACATCGCACCTGTCGCCGGATCTCCTCTCGGCAACAGCATGCTAGTAAGTCTCAGCTACAGTTTCTGATACTGAGGCTGAGACCGACTGATTCCTGGCGGGAGGCGTTACAACGTCTCCCGCTTCAGGTTTTCAATGTACTGGTCTATGCGGCGGAGCTGAGCCGGAATAGGTATGTGCTGCGGACATGCCTCTACGCATTTTCCGCAGGCGATGCAGTGGTCAGCCTGCCGTACCGTTGGAATGGCCTTGTCGTATGAGAGCAGATAGCGCCTCCTTGTGCGTGCGTATCCCTGCTGCTCCTTGCTTACCACATAGGTGCCGGCGTTGACGTTGTCATTGTAGAACTTGAATATCGCAGGGATGTTGATGCCGTACGGACACGGCATGCAGTACTGGCATCCGGTACACCCGACCAGAGGGTAGTTTTCCATCTGTTCGGCGATCATCTCGAGAAAAGCTTTCCCCTCGTCGTCAAGCTCCTCAAGTCCGAGGAAGGTCGACACATTGTCCTGGAGGTGCTCCATGTATGTCATTCCGCTCAGAATGCACATTACTCTCGGGAAGCTGGCCGCGAATCTGAATGCCCAGGAGGCGAGTGACTTTTCCGGCTCCCTGGCCTTGAGACGGTCGGATATCCCTGCAGGCAGGTCTGCAAGCCTTCCGCCCCGCAGCGGTTCCATTATCACGATCGGTATCTCACGGCGGTCAAGCTCGGCATAGAGATACTCAGCGTTCGCATTTCCTCTGCCGGCATGAGTCCAGTCGACGTAGTTCATCTGTATCTGTACGAAATCCCAATGGTACTTGTCGTGCAGAGCCATCAGCTCGTCGAATCCGCTTTCCGGCCCGTGGAAAGAGAATCCAAGATTCCTGATATGTCCCAGCCGTCTCTCCTCAAGCAGGAAATCCATGATTCCGGTAGAGCCGAAACGCTCTTCGAAGGCAGTGCCTCCGCTTATGGAATGCAACAAGTAGTAGTCGACGTGGTCGGTGTTGAATATCTCGAGTGACTTGCGATACATCGCTACCGAATTGTCATATGATGCGTCGGAGAAGTTCGAAAGTTTTGTAGCGAGCAGCCATTTCTCTCTCGGGTACCGGTTCAGCGCCTCTGCCGTGGCTCTCTCGCTGTCGCCCTCCAGATATACGGGTGACGTGTCGAAGTAGTTGACGCCATGTTCGATGGCATAGTCCACCAAACGGTTCACCTCCTGCTGGTCGATATGTTGCCTGCCGTCATCTCCCTGCACTGTAGGCCACCTCATGCATCCGTATCCGAGAAGGCCTACACCTTCCATCCGCTGTGGCATTTTCCCTTCTTCGGCTAGTCTGTTGCCCTTGCCGGGACCTTTCCCGAGAATCCCGGAAGTGCAAGATGCGGCCGCGAGGGCTGCAGCCCCGGCGCCTGCCGTCTTCAGAAAATCACGTCTGTCCATAATTCTTATGAGGTTTTGTTTCTGTGGATTGACAACCCGTTGACCGTAATGGCGCTTATCGGCCTTGACGGGCACAGGAATTCGCAGGCTCCGCAGCCTGTGCACTGCTCTTCGCTCACGACGGGGACCTTGCGTCCGTCAGAGTCCCTTGCAACCATCCTGATAGCGCCTGAGGGGCAGTGCCTTGAGCAATTCCCGCATCCGGCCTCGCCTTTGGCTGCAAGGCAGAGGTCAAGATTGACTTTTGCAGTGCCTATCTTGATTCCCGCCTTCTGCTCCCTGGTAATCGGGAGAATCGCGCCGGCGGGGCAGATCTCCGAACATTTTGTACACTCTGGACGGCAGTATCCGTTCTCGTATCCCATCAGTGGCTGGAGGAAATGAGAGATGTCAGTAGAGGGCCTCAGTACATGGTTGGGGCAGTTGCTTACGCATAGCTGGCATGCCGTGCATCTGTCGTAGAAGTTCTTTACGCTTAGTGCTCCGAACGGGACGAGGCGTTCGCTGCGTTCAGGTTCGGCCTTGTCTATGACGGGAGCGAGCCCTCCGTCAAGGCGCTTGTTCTGTGCCTGGGCGGCCAGTGCCGTACCTGCAAGCGCAACCGTTGCCATGAATGTCCTGCGTGAAAGGTCCGCAGGCTTCGTGCCGGTCTTGTCAGGACCTGCGGAAGCTCCTCTCAATCCTACGAACTTGTATCTGATGGCCTTCTCCGTGCAGTTGTCGAGGCAGTCGAAGCAGACAAGACAACGTGAATAGTCTATCTTGTGGGCTGTGCCGTCAATGCAGCTTGCCTTGCAGCGCTTGAAGCATCTTCCGCATGCAATGCACTTGCTCTCGTCTATTACAGGCCTGAAGAGCGAGAACCGTGAGACAAGGCTGAGGACGGTGCCTACCGGACATATTGTAGTGCAGTACGCCCGGCCCCTGTTCCAGGCGAGGAAGGTGATGACGAGAAAAGTGATTGCCGCAGTAACTGCCAGCCCCGTGGTGACTCCTCCTTTCCCTGCAAGCCCGGCAACGGTATGAACCATCCTGCCGTATGCGCTGTATGGTGCTATGAGAGCCAGCAGAAACTGCAGTGAAGTGAATGCACACACGAGCGCGAAGACAAGAACGGCATAGCGGACAATCTTGTGCTCTCCCTTGTATGCGAACACTTTGGTGGCGGTCGGTCTGACTTTGGCCGGCTTGATTCCTTTCTGTTTCATTTCCCTGAGTCTGACGGCGCGGCGTCTGTCAACGAATTTCCCCCATCTGCGTCTGAGGAAAACGATAAGGTCCTGATACACCCCCAGAGGACATATTACCGAGCAGTATATACGCCCAAGAATGAAGGTGATCAGCAGAATGACTGCGATTGCCCCGAAGTTCAGGGCCATGCATGACGGCAGGAACTGAAGTTTTGCCATCCATCCCCACCATTGCGCACCTATGCCGCAGAAGAGCAGCGTCAGTCCCGTGGCAAACAGCAGGGCAAGTGTGATTCTGGTTTTTCTCAACATATCTTAACGGTATATTTTTCCGGTTCTCTGAGGCCTCTGAGGAAGGTCTTCACATCCATTCTCTTCTTTCCTGCGAGCTGCAGATCCGTGAGATTGAGCGCCCCGTCGGAAGTGGCGACGGCAAAGTAGGTCTTACCGTCGGTAAGTATCTGCCCGGGCTCGCCTTTCATGTCCGTCTTCTCGGCCCTGAACACTTTGAGGACTACGGATTCTCCTGTATCCTGCCGGCACAGCTCTGTGAAAGCCGTCGGGTACGGGCTGAGCCCGCGTATCAGGTTCCTGATGCTCTCGCTGCTGCGAGTCCAGTCGATGCGGCATACTTCGCGAGTGATTTTCGGCGCCGGCTTCAGCTCTTCCGAGCCTTGTATGAAGGAACGCTGCAGGCGGATATCCACATTGTGCTGTATCAGGCCTTCAACTGTCTGGACGACAAGGTCGGCGCCGATATCCATCAGCCTGTCGTGAATGTCGCCGGCTGTGTCGTCAGGACCGATTCTGCATTCCTGGCGCAGGATTATGCCTCCGGTGTCGATATTCTTGTCGATCATGAAAGTCGTCACTCCGGTTATCTTCTCGCCGTTGATGACGGCCCAGTTTATGGGCGCCGCACCCCTGTACTGGGGAAGCAGGGCCGCATGGAGGTTTATCGTCCCGAGTTTCGGCATCTTCCATACTTCTTCCGGGAGCATCCTGAACGCCACGACGACGAACATGTCGGCCTTCCACGCCTTTAGCTGCGAGAGGAATTCAGGGTCTTTGAGCCTTACCGGCTGAAGAACGGGAAGCCCGTGCTCGTCAGCGTATCTCTTGACGGCGCTGCTGTTGACCTTGAGGCCTCTTCCGCTCGGCTTGTCCGCTACCGTGACCACGCCGACAACCTTGTAGCCGGACTTGATGAGCCTGTCCAGAGGCTCGACGGCAAATTCGGGCGTGCCCATGTAGACTATGCGTACAGGACGGAAGATTCGCTTTACGCGGCTCTTCCATTTCCTCCAGAATGATTTGATACGGTCCATATTGAAGATGTCTGAATCATTTACTGCGCACCATGTCAGCGGTGCACCGACGGGCAGCAGTACATATGTC
>CALUTT010000006.1 GCA_944323775.1 uncultured Bacteroidales bacterium | reverse complement strand
AAACATGTTTGCACAATATCGTTGACATGGGCGCAAATATAGAAAATTAAGGCGATTTTACAGCAAAAAAAGTCGCCCCGTCGATGGGGCGACTTGCAGTCTTCGCACTCAGGCGGGCTATTCTGCGGTCAGGGCGACTACAGAGCAAGGAGGCAGAACCAGTTCAAGGCCGCTCTTGGTGAGCTTGTAGTCCTTGAAGGTGACAGGCTTGACCACGTTGGCCTTGCCGAAGTCGTTGTAGTCCCTGACGTTCTTGGACGTAAGGACTCTGGCAGCTGAAACCTTGGACACAGCCTCGGGGTTGTCGAACGTGACAAGCACCTTCTTGGACTTCTTGAGATCGGTATTGACAAGCGATATGTTCATCTTTCCGTCCTTGCGGGATGCAGTCACGTCAACCTCGGGAACAGGAATCTCCCTGTCACACTCCACCCTTCCGGTAAGGCAGTCTGAAGCAAGATATTCGGCATCCTGGTGCACGTTGTACATCTCGAACACATGATACGTAGGTGTGAGGACCATCTCGGTGTCGTTGGTAAGTATCATGGACTGAAGGACATTCACAACCTGTGCGATGTTGGCCATCTTGAGCCTTCTGGTGTACTTGTGGAAGATGTCGAAGTTGAGGGCAGCCACAATGGCGTCACGCATGGTGTTCTGCTGATAGAGATGTCCGGGGTTGGTGCCGGGCTCGACGTTGTACCATGTTCCCCATTCGTCCAGCAGGAGATCAACCCTGCCCTGAGGATCGTACTGGTCCATGATGTCGATGTGCTTCTTGAGCACGTCCTCGATCTCGATGGTCTTGGAAAGGATGTTGTAGTAGTCCTTGTCCGTGAAATCGGTGGCCGAACCCTTGTCGACCCAGTCGATAACCGTATAGTAGTGCAGCGAAATGCCGTTCATTCCCTTCGAGGGAAGATTGCTCATGAGCACCTTGGTCCAGTTGTAGTCATAGTCGGATGCACCGCTGGCAACCTTGTAGAGACGGTTGTCTCCGAAGTTGCGCAGGTATGTCCCGTAGCGCCTGAACAGGTCGGAATAATATTCAGGAGTCATGTTTCCGCCGCAGCCCCATGCCTCGTTTCCTATACCGAAGTACTTTACTTTCCAGGGCTCCTCCCTGCCGTTCGCACGGCGCAGGTCAGCCATCGTGCTCTTGCCGTCCGAGGTCATGTACTCAACCCAGTCAGCCATTTCCTCGACGCTGCCGCTGCCGACATTGCCGCTGATGTACGGCTCGATGCCAAGCATCTCGCACAGGTTCAGGAATTCATGGGTGCCGAAACTGTTGTCCTCGAGAGTGCCGCCCCAGTTGTTGTTCAGGATATATGCCCTCTGCTCCTGGGGTCCGATTCCGTCCATCCAGTGATAGTCATCGGCAAAGCAGCCTCCCGGCCAGCGCATTACGGGCACCTTGAGCGCCTTGAGCGCCTCGAAGACATCCTTGCGGTAGCCGTTGATGTTCGGGACCGAAGAGTCTTCCCCGACCCAGAGACCGCCATATATGCAGCGGCCAAGATGCTCGGAGAATTGTCCGTAGATCGCTGCCGGGATAATCTGGCCGGTGCCCGCGTCGTGGATGCGGATTGTAGCGTCCTGTGCATTCAGGGAAGCGCCGCAGACAAGCATGAACGCTCCTGCGAAAATGGAAGTGATTATCTTCATATGAATTTGATTGTTGTGAAATTAGTCATCAGTAAGCGCTATCGCACAAATTTATGAATTTTTTTGTTTATTTTCGCGATGCCATGGCCAAAAAGTCCGAAAATACATCATCCGTCTGCAACCGTATAATTTCTGATGCGAGACGCGGCGAATTCAAGCCCGTATACCTGCTTATGGGAGAAGAGCCCTATTATCCTGATCTTGTGTGCAACGAGATCCAGAAATGCTGCATTCCCGAGGAGGACAAGGACTTCAACGAAACGGTATGCTACGGCAGCGAGACCGACGCCGCCCAGGTCATCTCCTTCGCCAGGAGATATCCCATGATGGCTGACAGACAGCTGATCATAGTAAGGGAGGCCCAGTCGATGGCAAAACTTGACAGCCTGGCAATCTACTGCCAGGACCCGCTGGAAAGCACGGTGCTGGTTCTTCTGCTCCGCGGCGCCAGAATAGACAGAAGAAGCGCACTGTACAAGGCTGTCGAAAAGATCGGAGCCATAGTGGACTCCCCTGCAGTAAGAGATTATGAAATAGAGGAATGGATAGCCTCGTACTACGCTTCCAGAGGGCTCGCGATAACACCTCCGGCAGCGGAACTCCTGGCCGAGCATGCAGGCACGGACCTCTCCAGGCTTGCAACGGAAACCGACAAATTGCTCAGAAACCTCCCGGAAGGTGCAAAAAACGTCACTGAGGAGGACGTCGAAAAGAATGTCGGGTTTTCCCGCGAGTACAGCATATTCGAACTAAGCAGGGAACTCTCGGCCGGCAGAGCTGCCAAGGCCTTGAAGATAGCCTGCGCCATCGGCACTGCAGCAAGGTTCTCGATGCCGGCTGCGACGGCCATGCTGTATTCCAACTTCAGCAGGATACTGCGGTACGGCGCCATGCTCCAGTCGAACCCGAACCCCGGCCCGGAGATGAAGGCGAGGGCGCTTTCCGGAGTCAACCCGTACTTCTACCGGGAATATGACAGAGCAGCGAGACTGTATCCTCCTGCCAAATGCATGGAGATCATCTCGCTGCTGTGTGAATATGACTATTTCTCAAAAGGCGGGAGCCCGGTCCCTCAGGATCAGCTCTTCGTAGAGCTTGTTTCCAAGATCCTGAGGGCCTGAAAGCTTATTCCAGCCCTATTACCAGAACTCCGGCCGAAAGCGGTTCGACTTCCACTACGACACGTCCGTCAGACTCAGAGGCCGTTCCTGTCTTCAGACTCACGGCGTCCTTGTCCTCCATGCTGTTCGCAACAGTCAGAGAGCCCGGAGCATAGTACTCGTAGCTCAGAGTGCCGACGCCCTTCCAGTCGCCTCCGACGTCCAGCCTGTACGGCTTCTCACTGGCGTTCACTATCTTGACTATCACGCTCGAGGCATTTTCCGCACGTGTTACACTGAGGCTCAGGTCCTTGGTATCACCCTCAAAGCCAAGCCTGTCGGTCGAGAAGTGATCATGCCACAGTTTGGTAACCTGATAGTTCGGAGCAACGAAAAGGTCCTTATAGTCGAAGTTGATGAACGCGTTGTTCCAGTCGGGAGCATCGGTCCTCCTTATGAACAGCGCAGCGGCACCCATTGCGACTACGTCAGTGTTTTCACACATGTTGAGGAAGCCTCCGGCAAACAGTCCGGTCCTCCAGTCAATGCTGTTGAGGTTCCATTCGGACAGGAAAAGCTTGATATTGGGGTTAGGGCACTTGGAAATCATGTCGGCATACCTCAGGTACTGCTCCTGGAGTTTCCCGGGGCCGGTCGCATATCCGCCGACCTGTTCGTAATGGTGGAGACTCAGATAATCGAAGTACCTTCCGGAGCGGTTCAGGAAGCCCTCATCCTCACCGCGGAAACCTCCGCAGGCAATTATCTTGATGTCCGGGTCAACCTTGCGCATGGCTGTAGAGAACTCGCGTACGCATTCCTCATAACGCTCGATGCCCATCTCCCACATCTCGTTGTCTATCTCCCAGTACTTTACGTTGTAGGGTTCAGGATGGCCGTTGGCTGCCCTGACGCTGCCCCACTTGCCGGTCGCAGGCTCGTTGCAGTATGCCACCCAGTCGCATGCATTCTGGAGAATCTCGGCACGTTCCGATTCCGGACGGTCGAATCCGACACTGACGACTATCACCGGCTCGGTGTCTATCTCACGGCAGAAACGGATGAACTCGTCGGTACCGAATGCATTCTGGTCATAGTCGAGCCACATCCAGTGCGGCCATCTCTGGCGGTCTTCCTGCGAACCTATGCCCCACTTCCAGTTATACTGGGCGACATATCCGCCGCCTGGCCATCTCAGACAGGTAGGATGAAGCTGTTTGACAGCCTCGAAAATATCAGGGCGGAATCCGCCGAGCGCAAGTCCGGACGCAGTTGCAAGACTTGCCTGGTCAACGGTCACGCTTCCGTCACGCACCGCCACCGCAAAATCCGCGTCACCGCTGTATTCTCCGGCGCTGAAACTGAAGTCAAGTTTCTTCCACTGGACGGACTGTCTTCCCAGATCCTGCGAACACAGCCACTTGCCGTCCTTCATGAGGCCTACCTTGAGCAGGCCGTCTCCTTTGGCATAGATAGAACCTACAAATGTTTCAGAAGCCTCCACATCCTGAGGTCCCTGGGTGATACCGGCTTCGGAACCGCCGGCATCGATTTTCTGGGCATAGTCCATATTCACGGCATCACCCTTCACCAGAGAGAAAGAACCGTCACCGAACGCCGTCCAGTGAGGTCCTACATCCGGAGTCTTGACGTCTTCCGGAAGTCCGCTGAAATATACCTTCTTCCCGTCCGGGGAAGTAACCTTGATATTGCGGTAGCATGCTTCGGTATAGTTTTCCCAAAGCACAATGTTGTTTTCTGGCAGGGCGTCGTCCGGAGTCCTGTACGAAAGCACCTCTTTTCCGTCCCACCACACGCGGATGCTGCGCTCACGGCAACTGATCTTCAGACTGTGCCATTCTTCACCGTTGTCCAGCTGCCCTTTCCTGGCCTCGACAGCCTTAAGGGGTTCGACAGCGACAATGCTCCTGAGATTCCCCCCGAAGCCGCTCACCTGTCTCTCACGCTTGACGGAAACGGAAAAATTGGGCACGTCAAGCTCCTTCTGCACCGCCTTCAGCGCCTTTTCGCGGTTGGCGGCATCTATCTGAGACTGAGTCTGGTTCAACTCCAGCCTCTTCGCCTCATAGCGGGGGTCATGAATCCTGACATAGTAGGGGCCGTCTGAAGACCCGTCCTTGACCGCAAAGCGGAGATCCATCAGACCGCCGCTCCAGAGCCTGCCGGGAAGCACATAGGAACGCCACTTGACATCCATGCTTATGTCATAGTTGTCAGCATCCACCGTAGTAAGGTCAATGGGCTGTTCGTAACGCGTCGGGGAATGAAGCACATCGTCGTCATCGGCATACCAGCCGTCGAAATATCCGTCTCTCGGTGCGATGCCGGGGAAATGCTCCGGTTCAAACGAGCGGCCATAGACAAGTTCCTGCCATACACCGTTGTTGGCAGAAAAATAGATGTGTTCGAAAAGCTGCCCGTAAAGCAGCGGATTGATCTTGCCAGTAAGCGATGAGGAGTTTACGTCAATGGACACGGACTCCTGCGCGGCAAGTGGAAGACCTGACAGGGTCAGGGCCAGCAGAGTGGTTTTTAATGGGTGCATATCGGTTATTGTATGGAATATAATTAAGGGCCGTTCCGAAAAACGGCCCGACTTTTCATTTATCGTATTTCTTTTCCTTTGCCCTTGTCATCTTCTCCTTCATCGCATCCACACAGGCAGTGACGGCATTTTCAAATGTGTCTGCGACCCGCTCGATGATAAGCGTGTCTCCCGGTACTACAATCTGGATTTTTGCCTTCTTTCCTTCCTTGCAGTCTTCAAGGGAAACCTCCGCTGCCTGCGCGACGCCGTCAAAGAACTTGGACAGGCGGGCGACTTTCTTCTCGACGAACGCGGCGAGCTTCTCGCTGGCGTCGAATTTCAGGGCTTTGAGTCTAATCTCCATTTTTACCTCCGTTTTTTGCCCTTGGGTGGGCATTGTTATAAACACTGCGCAATCTTTCAATTGAAGTGTGCGTGTACACCTGAGTGGCAGCAAGAGAAGAATGCCCCAGAAGTTCCTTGATGGAATTCAGGCCTACTCCTTCGTCAAGCAGTTCGGTCGCCAGGGTGTGCCTGAGCACATGCGGAGATTTCTTCCCGCTGATATCCGCGATGCTCCCGAGCTCCTGCTTGACCACCCTGTCGATGAATACCGGGTACAGCCTGGCACCTCTGGGAGTCTGTATAAGCGGCGACTCAGGGTCCGAACGCGCACTTTTCAAAGAATCTTGCGATTGTAAATATAACGAAATTTCGTCACATAGAGAAGCCACCAATGGAATTTCTCTCATTTTGTCACCTTTTCCTCTGACATGCAGCACGGCACGCGAACGGTCGAAGGATTTTCTGTCCAGAGAGACAAGTTCGCTCCGTCTGATGCCCGTCCCGGCAAGGATACTGACTATGACGCGCGCGAGTTTAGCCTCGTGCGATCCGAATTCCATGACACCGGAGGTCGAGCGGAAATACTCTTCGAGCGCACTCTCACGTATGAAAGAAGGGAGGCGCTTCTCCTGCCTGGGACGTCTGACAAGCCGCACCGGATTCGACTTGAGAGTACCGTCCTTCATCAGGTAGCGGCAGAAGCCGCTGAGCACGCTCAGCGCAAGGGATACTGTACGGGGGCTCTCACGCCTTTCATCCATCAGGTATACCTCATACGACCGTATGGTCTGGAAATCGAGGAAAGGCACAAGATCCGTCTCCGGCGGACATCCCGTAAAACGGCCGAAATCTTCCAGGATTCCGGAATAAATCTCGCATGTACGTGGAGAATACCGCCTCTGCTCGCGCAGATAGTCCAGATAGTCAGACCTTTTCATTCAATCCGAGCTCGGCCGCCCTGGAGCGCATGAACCTGTCGGCCTCCTCGAAGTTGTTCCCGATCACGCCGTCCAGTATGGCTTCCTTGACCATTTCCTTAAGTTGTCCGATCACCGGTCCGGGAGGGATTCCATAGACCTTCATCACGTATTCCCCGTCAATGGGATTCCTGAAATTGCGCAATGCGTCTTTCTCTTCCACCTCCTCCAGCTTGCGCTGCACAAGGCTGAAATTCGCGCGTATCCTTGCGACCTTAGCCTCGTTCTTGGAAGTAATGTCGGCATTGCACAGCAGCATGAGGTCGTCGATGTCGTCACCTGCGTCGAAAAGGAGCCGGCGCACCGCAGAGTCGGTTACACCGTCATCGACCAGGGCTATGGGCCTGAGGTGGAGCCTGACAAGCTTCGCGACATATTTCATCTCATCCAGGGAAAGCCTCAGGCGGTTGAAGATCCTGGGCACCATCCTTGCCCCTATCACGTCATGCCCATGGAAAGTCCATCCTGCCTGTCTGTCGAAGCGCTTGCTTGCAGGTTTTCCGATGTCATGCAGCAGTGCGGCCCAGCGCAGCCACAGCAGATGATCCCTGTCAGGCTGTACGGCCACGTTCTCGGGCCTGATGTTGTCCACTACGGCCAGTGTGTGTTCGAAATTGTCCTTGTGGCCCTTCCCGTCGACTGTCTCGACGCCCTTCAGGGCCGCGATCTCAGGAAGTATCCCTCCCAGCAGGTCACCTTCGTCCAGCAGGCGGAATGCAATGGAAGGACGCAGCGTTACCAGCATCTTGCAGAGTTCGTCCGCTATCCTCTCGCTCGAGAGAATCTCGAGTCTCGAGGACATGCGCCGCATCGATGCTATGGATTCAGGCACGATCCTGAAGGTCATCCCGGGTGTCGAGAGCTTGGCGGCAAAACGCACGGCCCGCAGCATGCGGAGCGGATCGTCCGAATATGTCGTATCAGGATCCAGCGGAGTGCGTATGATGCCGGACGCAAGATCCCTGATGCCGCCGAACGGATCGACAAGCTCGCCGAAGTCCTCCTTACGGAGGGACAGCGCCATCGCGTTGATGGTGAAGTCGCGACGCAGCTGGTCATCTTCCAGGGTACCGTTCTCCACTATGGGCTTGCGGGAATCACGTCTGTAGGACTCTTTGCGTGCACCGACGAATTCGATCTCGTCTCCATGATAGCGGAGCATGGCGGTGCCGAAATTCTTGAAATAGGAGACATTCTTGCCGGTCTTTGCGCCGACGGCCCTGGCGAATTCAAGGCCGCTGCCCTCGACGACTATGTCTATGTCGTTGGAGGGCCTGCCGAGAAAGCAGTCCCTGACATAACCGCCTATGACATAGGCCCGCACCCCCTGCTCCTCGGCAATTTCGCTGACGATGCGGAATATGGGTTTATCCAAAAACTGGGAAGTCACTGTCGGCATAGCATTTCCTCATATGACGGAATATGGTCGAACGGCACAAATGTTCCGCGTTCCAAAATGTAAATATATGTCAAATTTCCGTTTGTCAGCATCAAAAACTTCACGTCCAGCACTGAATTGTATCTCATGGCCTGTTCAGCAACCCGCGCATCTATCTCAACGTCCGGCCGCTTGCACTCGACGACGCACAACGGACGTCCATTGCGGCCATAGACGACTATGTCCGCCCTGTACTTCTTCTCACCGAACAGGAAGCCCGCTTCGCTGCGCATCATGTGATACGGGACTGAAGCGGATGTCGCAAGCACATTAACAAACCACTGCCGCACCCTTTCTTCGGGTGTGGCAGTGACGAATTTCCTGCGAAGCGGATCCCAAATCCGGTCCATCGCAGCTATCTCTTGCACTTGACGGCCTCAGCCTCGATAGGGAATCCCGCCTTGTAGGCTTCGATATAGCTGTCGAAACCTGCGACATCCTCTTTGAGCGGGCTGACCGATGTCCCGGTGTTGCCTGCAAAGACGACCTTGTCAAGATAGTCCGCAAGGTTGAGATTGTCTCTGTTCCAGACCATGTATCCGGCAAGCAGGGCAATACCCCAGGCACCGCCTTCCCCGGCGGTCTCCATTACGGAAATAGGAGTGTTCAGAGCTGCAGCGAGCACCCTCTGTCCTACACCCTTGGTCCTGAACAGTCCCCCGTGTCCGGTAATCCTGTCGACCCTGACCTTCTCTTCATTGAAAAGGATGTCGTTGCCGATCTTAAGGACACCTATCGATGCGTACAGCTGTGCACGCATGAAGTTCGCCAGGGTGAACCTGTCGTTTGCGGAACGCACGAAAAGCGGCCTTCCGTCAGCAAATCCGGTCACCGGCTCTCCAGACACATAGTTGTATGAAAGCAGGCCTCCACAGTCCGCATCCCCCTCAAGGGCATGGTTGTAAAGCTTCCCGAACAACTCGTCCATATCCACGGGGACTCCGATGAGCTCCTGGTATTCCTTGAACAGACCTACCCAGGCATTGAGCTCTGACGTGCAGTTGTTGCAGTGTACCATCGCAACGGGGCTGCCGTCCGGGGTGGTCACAATGTCGATCATCTCATATGGACGGGACAGATCCTTCTCAAGGACTATCATCGAGAACGAAGAGGTTCCCGCAGACACGTTGCCTGTACGGGGCTTGACGGCATTGGTAGCGGCCATGCCGGTACCGGCATCACCCTCAGGCGGACAGAGAGGAATCCCCGGCTCGAGATTACCGGAGACATCAAGCAGTCTGGCACCTTTCTCCGTCAGCCTGCCTGCATCCTGCCCTGCCAGGCGAATCGACGGCAGAATATCAAGCAGACGCCACCCGAACCCGTACCCGGACACGAGCTTGTCGAAACTTGATACCATCGTCGCATAATAGGCCTTCGTATCGGGATCGACCGGAAGCATGCCGGATGCATCGCCTATGCCGAGCACCTTTTCACCTGTAAGCTGCCAGTGGATGTAACCGGCGAGAGTAGTCAGGAAATCGATTTTCCCGACATGGTCCTCACCGTTGAGAATGGCCTGGTAGAGGTGTGATATGCTCCATCGCAGCGGAATGTTGTATACGAAAAGCTTCGAAAGTTCCGCTGCGGCAGGTCCTGTATTGGTATTGCGCCATGTCCTGAAAGGGACAAGGATCTGTTCGTTCCTGTCAAAAGCCATGTAGCCGTGCATCATGGCGCTTACGCCTATAGCCGCAAGCTTTTTCAGCTCCACGCCATAGGCAGACCTTACATTGGCACGCAGGTCGGAATAGCAGGCCTGCAGGCCGTGCCAGATCTCATCGATACCGTAAGTCCACAGGCCGTCGACAAGACGGTTCTCCCAGCCAAAGCTGCCCTGGGCGACCGGCCTGTCGGCCGGGTCGATCAGGACCGCCTTGATTCTGGTAGAGCCCAGTTCGATACCGAGGACAGCTTTCCCCGATTCGATAATGTTCTTGGCTTCGATGTTCATTACGGACTATTTGAGAGCCTTGTTGAGCAGATAATACACTTCGTTCAGGCGCAGCTCGCGCTTGAAGTTCTCGGTAGTAGTCTCTTCGCTGATGTGAAGCATCTCGATATCGGCAATCTCCGCGTAGTCCTCCCAGTACTCTGCGGTAAGGTCGTATGAGAACGCAGAGTGATGGGTTCCGCCGGCCATGATCCAGGCACCGGCACCGACCTCGAAGTTGGGGGCGGGAACCCAGAGAGCTGATGCCACCGGCAGTTTGGGCAGAGCCTTGCTCTTGATACATTTCACGTCGGCAGCGATAAGGCGGAAGCGGTTGCCCATGTCAACGACGGTTGCCGCAACGCCCTCTCCCTGCTTGCTTGTGAACACAAGCCTTGCGGTCGGAGTCTTGCGCACTCCGATACCGAGGAAGTGAACCTCGAGACGGGGCTTGTCTTCTGCAATCAGAGGACATACCTCAAGCATGTGGCTCTGGAGTATGGCTGAATTCTTTCCGTCAAAATTAAGAGTGTAGTCCTCGAGGAAAGAACATCCGTTGGGGAGTCCCTGGGACATGTACCATACGGTACGGTACAGAGCTGCGGTCTTCCAGTCGCCTTCGGCGCCGAAGCCGTATCCCTCTGCCATAAGGCGCTGTGAAGCCAGTCCCGGAATCTGGTCGAAACCGCGGCCTGTCTTCTCGACATCCACATCACCGAGATCATCGAAATTCGTGGTGAAGCCCTTGGCTCCGGTATCCTTGAGGACAGCGCGCAGAGTCAGCTCCGCCTTTGCGGAATTCCAGACTTTGGTATACTCTACCGTAGACTTGTCCTCCAGTTTGGGGTCGTGCTGATACAGGCGGAAATACTCTGCGACAAGAGCGTCAACGTCTTCGTCCTTGACAGCGTCGAAATACGGCATGACATCGCTGAATGCCATATAGTCGACATGATAACCGAGCCTCATCTCGGCCTCGACCTTGTCGCCGTCGGTTACCGCGACATTGTTCATCTGGTCACCGAAACGGATGATCCGGCAGTCCTGGGCGTCTGCCCATGCAGCTGCGACTCTCTCCCATACAGCGATGTGCTTGAGGGTCTTCTTGTCTTTCCAGTAACCTACTACCGTCTTGTGTCCCTTGCGCATGCGGGCAAGTATATGGCCGAACTCGCGGTCGCCGTGTGCGCTCTGGTTCAGATTCATGAAATCCATGTCCATGGTGTTCCATGGAATCTCTTCGTTGAACTGTGTGTGAAGATGAAGCAGAGGCTTGCGCAGACGCTGCATCCCGTGAATCCACATCTTGGCGGGAGAGAAGGTGTGCATCCATGCTATCACGCCTATGCACTTGGGATCCGCCTCGGCCCTGGACATTACGTCAGAAACCTCTGCGGAGGAATTCGCCGTCCCCTTGTAAACGATTCTGACAGGAAGCAGGCCTGATTCGTTCATTCCGTCAACCATCTGCTGGGAATGTCCGTCAACCTGGACTACCGCGTCACCACCGTAAAGGAGCTGGGCTCCTGTGACAAACCACACTTCAAGATTTTCAAATGCCTTAACCATAGTGATAAAAAAGTTTAATTACTTGTTGTCTTCTTTCTTTGCGTGTCCGTAATACGCCCCTGGACCGTGCTTGCTCGAAAAGTGCTTCTCCACAAGCAGAGGATTCATGGTCAGAGACGGGTTGATGCCGTACGCGATG
>CALUTT010000005.1 GCA_944323775.1 uncultured Bacteroidales bacterium | reverse complement strand
GAGGGTCCATGTCCCGTCGTCCTGCCTGACGAAGTTGCCGGCGTCTTCCCCTGTGGTGAGGTCTGTCAGCGAGGCTTCGGCTTCTCTGAGTACTGGGGCCTCGTCCATGGACGCGCCCTTGGTGTAGTAGAGGCCGAGCGTCTGCACGCTCCGGTCCGAGATCACACATTCCACGACAACGCGTGGCTCCTCCATCGTGTCCATCACCATCTCCCTGGAGCAGGCGGATAGTACAGCGGCAAGGGAGAGGGCCGGGAGCAGTATGTGTAGTGTGTTTCCCATAAGTGCGTTTTAGTGTCTTGGTCAGTAGCTGATGTAAATATATGTTTTTTGAAAAGAATATCCAAAGAATATTAAACGATTGTCATTGTGGGTATTCCGGGAAAATTAGCTTACTTTGCCATGGACCAGAAACCAACGGCTATGAAAACTTTGATTGATTGTAGTAACCATGTTGCGGCTGTCGTGCCGCTGTTTGTGCTTGTGCTGGCCTGTACTGCGTGCGCGAAAGGCAAGGATGCCGTACCAGGGCAGGCTGAGTCTGTATTTTCATTGCGGGATGTCGCGGAAATCATGTCGGAGCTCCCGATGGAGGAGTCCCATCTTGCAGAGGTGTTCGATGCCGTCAGTGCCTCTTCGCAGAACGGGTATGACGAGGAATACATGCTTTCCGACCTTGTCGGCAACCCTGGCGCCGGAGTGGGGGATACCAGGCCTCAGGGCAAGGCGTCCCGGTATTCCAGACCGCTCCGGGACCTGCTTGCGGAGTATTTCCGTTCCACAGCTCCGGCCTCTACCAGATCTGCGCCGGATGCCGAGGCCTGTATGAGGATACTTGAGGCCTCGGATATCCAGATATACTGGCCGTATTCGGAGGATTGGGACGGCGAGGCTTTTCCCATAATCACTTTCGATCCGGGTGACGGTTCGGAATACAATTACGGCTATCAGCTTGGGCCTGGAGCCGACGGAAAGCTCGAGAAGGAGCCGGTATATGTCGATGAGCAGGTGGCCATGTCACGTCCAGTATGGGTCATCAACAACAACGGCGATTCACATCTCGATCCTGTCAGGACCGTTTTCCTGGACGGGATTCCGGAGGCGGATGTCTCTGCCCTGGAGGAGGGACTCCCCGGCAACATGCTCTACATCAGATCCCTCAAGATGCTGCGCAACTATGATTCATGGTTCGGAGGTGCGTCCGAGTTCATGATAAAGTGCGGTGCCGTCGACGGCTTCCGGGCCACGAGCGAGGAGGACCTCGCCAAATACAGGCCTTCGGTGACCGACTGCGTCGTTGTCGTGAAGCGCCGGCAGCTCGGGATGAACATCCCGCTCGGTGTGCTGCTGCTCACGGACTACACGCCGCAGATGGAGAAGATAGCCTTTCTCGTGACTGAGGATGACGGCGGCGAAATCGAGAACTGGAAATGTGAGGCTACGGTCAAATGGCAGTCCAAGTCCTATGGCTTCACGCTGAACATTCCATACAGGGACAGGGATGACATAGTGTGGAGGGGGCAGTTGTCCCGTTCTTTCTTCGAGCGGGGAGGACGCTTTACGACGGACAGGTTCGGAGACGTGGAGATTACCTTTGAACTTCGCTGACTTCTCGGACGGCCATCTCGCAGTTCCGGCAGTCGAATTTCAGTTCGAACCTGCGTGAGTTGTTGGTCAGGAACAGGCTGCCGCTGTCTTTGCCGCCCTGGTGGCGGGGACACATCCCGAGTTCGAACTTGACGCAGTATCTTGTGCGCATCAGTTCGTCGGCATGTCCTGTCTGGCGTGCTGCTGCTTCATTCAGCAGGTCTTCGCGCTGTCCTTTGCGCAGGGGCGAGTTCATTTCCCGCATCCTGCACGGCAGCGCATCGAGGTCTTCGGCTACGAGCCTCCTGATTCCGTTGATCGTGGAGGTGCTGAGAAGGGGAAGGCTCCCGGACGGGGTGTCGTGTACCGCAATCGATTCGAGCATGAACGAATAGTGTCCGCTCCGTTTCGACAGCTGTTCCCGGAGCAGCGCGGACATTCTGTCCGGATTGTTTGCACGCTCGAGGTCTGCCTTGAAGCTGCTGCTTACACTGCGTCCGTCCTCGCTTGTGGCCCTGAGGGTGATGTCGTAGTCTCCGCTGATTTCCGCTTCGAGGCTCACCCTGAGCTCGCGTCTCGGGCTCTGGTTCTGCAGCACTTTCTCGAATGCGGCGTCGATATTCCTGAACAGGGTCATGCCCTTGCGCAGTGCGGGAATGTCCTTGCAGAAAATGACGCTGCCCTCGCAGCGGTCTCCCCTGAACCCCATGACTTCCGGCCCTGCCTGGAAGGCGAAGCCGTCCCCGTTGTGGAACTCAGTGTCCATTTTGAATGGGCGGACGCGGATTTCCATGCCGTCAGGATGGCGGCGTATCGCCTCGACCGTTCCTGCGGCCTCTCCCATGGATTTTGCTGCATCCATGGAGGCCCATCCCCTGCTTCTCCGCCCGTCGATGAACAGTTGTGTGTATCCACGGTTGAAGGTCTTGCCGGTGTCCGGGACGAAACCTGATGTGACTCTGCCGAAAGATGCTCGGCAGAAGCGTTCGGGGTACTTGTCAACTATTGCGTTGAGGGCGATGTCGTAGTCTCTCACCACATTCTTGACGTAGGAGGCATTCTTCAGCCTGCCTTCTATCTTGAATGAGGCGACCCCTGCGAGCGCGAGTTCCTCGAGCCTGTCCCTGAGCCTGAGGTCCTTGAGTGACAGCAGTGCCTTGTTCCTGGCGAGCTTGCGTCCGGAGCTGTCCTCGAGGTCATAGAGAGAGCGGCATGCCTGTATGCATTCTCCCTTGTCTGCGCGTCTGCCGTCGATGCGCTCGGACAGGCGGCAGTCGCCGCTGTAGCAGACGCACAGGGCCCCGTGCACGAAGACCTCGACTTCGCATTCCAGTCCGGCGCAGATGCTGCGAATGGCTTCAAGCGAGAGCTGCCTTTCGAGAACGACTCTGCCGCAGCCCACGTCCTGGAACAGTTTTGCCCTCTCGAGGTCCCTGATTGCACACTGGGTCGAGGCGTGGAGCGGAATGCTTATTTCGTCCCATGCACAGATACGCCCGTCTCGTATTATGAATGCGTCGGCTCCAGCCTCCTGGGCGCGCAGCATCTGGGCCTTGAGCTCGTCCAGACGGGAGTCCTCGACTATTGTGTTGTATGTGACGAAGACCCTTGCCCCGAACTTGTGCGCGTACCTGCACAGGGCCTCGATGTCCTCGAAACTGTTGCCGGCGGCTTTCCGTGCACCGAAATCGGGACCTGCGACATATACGGCATCGGCACCGCAGTCGATGGCCGCGATGCCGATTTCCATATTTCTTGCGGGGGCAAGAAGTTCGAGCTGGTGCATTTCCCCCAGGCTTATTTCAAAGCGTTGATCAGCTGCTGGGCCTGTGCTCCGAGTGCGGGGTCGGAAACAGCCTTCTGGTAGTACTCGACAGCCTTCTCGTTGTTCTTGGCCTGCTGGTAGAGCGCTCCTATCGTGAATGCAATCTGCGTGGCGTTCTTGGCATTGGGAGCAATCTCGAGGCACTTCTCGAAGTACTTGATGGCATCGCTGCTCTTTCCGAGGGCCTGTGAAGCCGAGGCTGCAATCTGGTATGCCTGTACGTTCTCGTCGTACTTCGTGGCTTCGAGGGCGGCGGTTACCGCATCGGCATATTTCTTGGCCCTGAGAGCGTTTGCAGCTTCCTTCAGGTTGATGGTTGCCAGCTGCTTGTTGGCCGCGGCTTCCTGGCCGTTTGCGGCTGCCTGTGCAAGTGCGGCCTTGGCTCCTTCGAGGTCGTCCGCTCCATTGAGGGCGAGACCGAGACGGAGGGCTGCAACGCCGTCAGTGGGGTCGATTTCAAGTGCTTTCCTGTAGGCGTCGGCGGCTCCGGCATAATCCTTTGCGTTGAGCAGCACGCCGCCGTTCTGCTTGAGCACTACTGGGATGAGGGCGCTTGCCTCGTCTGCCACTCCGGTATCGCTGAATTTCTGTGCAACTTCCACTGTCTTCTGAAGTTCTGCTATGGCTTCAGTGTATTTGGTATCGTTCACGAGACTTTTCGCTATCGAGAGGTAGAGGTCAGGAATCACTTCCTTGCACTTGTCGGCCATTTCCATGCCGTCAGCACCGAGAAGCTGCGCCTGTTCGTAAGCCTGTTCGAATGCCTTGAGGGCGAGTTCCTTGTCGCCAGTGGCGAGCGTGGAGGCTCCGGTGTTGTACAAATCGGTGACTTCTTCGAGGGTCTGAGCCTGTGCGATGCCTAATGACAGGGACATGGCTGCGAGCAATACTAAGATTTTTTTCATATTGTATGGTTTATGTGTTTATTGTCCGAAAGGCAATGGATTAGTTATGCAAAATCTGTGCGGCAAATGCAAAATTAGTAAAAATGTTATAATTTTGTGTTGGGATGAATCCGAATGTAATAAAAAAGTACGCTTTACTGCTGTTGCTTCTGGCCGTGCATGCACAAGTATTGATGCATGCGCAGTCTCTTCCGTCCCTTGGCGTTGCGGAAGAGATAACGGCTGGCAGTCTTCCGAACGGCATCAGGTACTATCTCGTGACGAATCCCGGCCAGAAGGGTTTTGCCGATTTCGCCCTTGTCCGCGAAGGGTTCTGCGACATCGATTCCGAGCGCTCCGTACTTTCCTCCTTGCCTCATTTCGGGAACAGAAAGCCATATGAGTTTCTTGCCGGGAACGGAATAGGATATGGAGAGGACGGATATATCGAACATTCCGGAGATGCCGCTGTCTATTCTTTCCGGAATGTGCCCGTTTATGACAAGAGCGTGGCAGATTCGGTGCTGCTGATGCTGGTGGATATCGCTTCCACTTCCAGACATCCCCAGGCGGTAGTGGTCAGCGGGGACATCGATGTCGCCGAGGTCAGGGAGAATCTGGGCCTGCTTTCGATGATGGTCCCCCGTCTGGAAACTTCCATGCCGCCGGAGCGGTCCGGATGGGCGGTCCGTGACAGCATGACTTTCATCGTTTCGAGAAATTCCACTTTGAATGTGGCGGCCATAAACGTCATGTTTACCGCCGCGAGACTGCCGCGAGAGATGATGGACACGCCTCAGCCTCTTGTCTCTCGTGCATATGCCTATGTCCTGGGCCAGATAGTCACCCGCCGTGTCGAACAGGCATTCCAGGCTGCGGGAATTCCGCTTGCTGAAACGAGATACCTTTATGATGACAGTTCGAAAGGGCCGGGACCTGAAAGGTATTCATTCTCGGTCTTCACGTCCTTTGACCGTATCTACGATGCAGTCGGTATCTTTTCTGCGCTTCTGTCGGATCTTGACGAGAACGGGGCGTCTCTGCCTGAGTTCATAGACGCAAAACAGAAACTGGTCAATGAATCCAAGATGACAGGAAGGGGGAGGGTGCTGTCTAACCGGGAATATGTCGATAAGTGCGTCGCTTCCTATCTTTACGGCGCCAGCCTGGCTTCCGAATCAGTCATCAGCGGTTTCCTGGCTTCGAAAAGCATGCACCCCAGGAACGAGCTCAAGTACTTTAACTCTTTCGTATCAGCACTTCTGGATCCGGGTCGCAATCTTACAGTGCGTCTTGATGTGCCGAACCTTGGCCTTGACCGCAGGGTCGCCAGGTCTGTCTTCGAGCAGGAATGGGCTGGCGATGCCGGCGCTGCAATGCAGTTCAAGGAGGACTACAGTGACACGCTGAGCCTTTTTGAACCACGGAGGCGGCGCAGGGTGAAGATCATGGGGGAGATAGACGAACCGATTACCGGAGGAAAGCTCTGGTCTTTCTCCAACGGAATCAAGGTATTGTACAAGAAATCCTCAGAGAGGGGAGAGTTCCGCTACTGCATGATGCTCAGGGGCGGTTCTGCGGCAGTCCCGGATCTTGGCAAGGGAGAGAGTGCCTTTGTCGGCGACATGCTGTTCCTGAACAGGATAGCCTCCCTTACCGGGTCTGACTTCATGGCAATGCTTGGAGCGAACGGAATCACCATGGAACAGCAGGCCGGCATATCCGACCTTCGTATCGGCGGGATGGCTCCGACCTCGAAGCTGCCCCTGCTGATGCGTTCACTGCTTTCGGTCGCGGAGCTCCGTGAGCCGGACAGCCTTGCGTTCTCGAGATACAGGACGGAGGAGGCCTTGCGCATTGATATGGCCGCGTTGTCTCCGCGTGATGTCAATTCGTTGATGGACAGCATAATGCGTCCAGACTATTACTTCACCTCCAGAAAATACATTGACAATCTTGGCTCCGACCTGCCGCAGAGGAGTGAAGAATATTTCAAGTCTCTTTTTTCCAAGGTGAATGACGGCCTGTTTGTCTTCATCGGCGATCTCGATGAAGATGTGCTGAAGCGGGAACTTTGCCGGACTCTCGGCAGTTTCCGGACCATGCGGCAGTTTGCGCAGCGGCCCCGTGTGCGCAGCAAAATGGCTACGGGCTCTGTCACGTATACCGTGGAGTCTGCTCCCGGTCTGGTCGGAGGCGGCGAGATAGGCGTCAATGTCGGCATGTCGACATTGCTGCCGTACAACATGCGCAACTATATGGCTTTCCGCATGGCGGTGTCCTGCATCCGCAGAGAGCTTGTCAGAGTGCTTGCCGGGCGCGGAGCATATGTAGGCATTGCTGACAGCCTCGAGGTGTTCCCCTCGGAGAGGGTGTCTCTTTTCATCAGCTGCAAGCCGTGCCGCAATGACGGGCTTCCCGCTGGGATCGAAGCTTGCTCCCCGCTTGAACTGCTGCCCGTCGTGAGGAAGGTCACATCCAACCTGACGGACATAGTGATATCGGAAGAAGACCTGCGAGCGTACAAGGAAGAGTTGCGCAGCAGTTTCTCTCAGGCCATGTCGAATCCTGGCCAGGTTATGGATGCCGCCCTTGTCCGTTACAGCGAGGGCAAGGATGTCGTGGGAGGATATTCCGAAGCGATAGAATCCGTGGATGCCGCCCTCGTGAGCAGGATTCTCGGCATGCTTGCATCAGGTGCGGAAGTAGAATATGTGATAATATGACTAAGCGCAGGTTCGGGACAATAATCCAGATCGGAGACATTCTTGTGTCGGAAGATCTCGTGACCGATTTTTTTGCATGCGACTATCCCGTGTGCCGCGGGGCGTGCTGTATAATTGGGGACAGCGGCGCTCCGATGGAGGAGTCTGAGAAACAAGACATGGCTGCCGGATATCCGACCTTCAGCGCTCTGATGTCCGAGGCGGGCAGGCGTGCCGTCTCAGAGAAAGGTTTTTTTGAAGTGGATGCCGACGGTGATACGGTGACTCCGCTTGTCGGCAGGAGCGGCGAGTGTGCCTATTGCCACAGGGGGCCGGACGGGGAGTGTCTGTGCGCGATAGAGATGTGCGGGCTTCGCAAGCCTGTGTCCTGCAGCCTGTATCCTGTGCGCGTGACCCGTCTCAGCGGCGGAGGCCTTGCCCTGAACGTACATCACTGGGACATCTGCCGTCCTGCTTTCGAGAAAGGGCGTCGAGAAGGCATAAGGGTGTACCGTTTCCTGTGCAAGCCGCTCAGCGAGTGTTTCGGAGCTGATTTCTATGAAGCTCTGGAAGCCGCGGCCGGGCATATCCTCGGGGGAGCCGAAGAGGAATAGAGACCCCTTCAGCTGTTATTCCTGTTCTCTCTGGTTTGCCTCGAGCCCAGATACTATGCGTACGACTTCCCTCGTGGAACCTTCCACCTCGACCCATGCGGGGCAGATGTTCATCGTTATGGTGTCTTCCCACATCTTCAGTGCGCGGCTCAGGGGGGAGGCTTTCACGAAGCGCATCCTGCCCTGCGAGTCCCTTTCTTTCTCTACATAGCCGCGGACAGACATGACATAGCGTATTCTGTCTTCGACTTCTGCCGGTTCTCCGTAGATGTGTGCCTTGTGCGTGCTGTATCCCATCCTGGGATATATCGCGGCGAGGACGGCGGCCACCAGCGCCATCTGCCAGTACGAGTCGTATCCGTGGACGAACATGGTGGACAGGTCGCCCTCGGCCAATCCTGAAAGTACCAGTACGGCAACCACCAGCGCGAGCAGGATAATCAGATAGAAGAAGTATTTTATGGCTCTGACAAGATATTTCATCGCTTTGAATGTTTAAACACCCGCAAAAATATACATTTCTTTTTATTTTTGCATCTGTAACAGTGGAAACATTGGAATTGAAGTCAAACGATAAAACTATTTGTTATGGAAAAGGAAGATCCTATTGCAAGACTTGAACGCAAGGAACTCGAAAGAAAGACAAACGGCGGGCTCAGGGCATTGACGGTCGTGATGTGTGTGGTCGCTGCCTTGCTTGCGGCTGCATTCGCATATGTCCTGGTCTCAAAGAACAGGCTTGTAGGCCAGCTCAACTCCGAGAAGGATGACCTCACGGCGCAGATAATCGCTTTGCAGACCGACTATGAGGGACTCTCGTCCGACTATGACGCCATCAATGCGCAGCTTGACTCGTCCCGCGAGGAGATAGCGCTGCTCGTGGAAAGGGTCAGGAAGACCGAGGCGACCAACCGTACTAAAATCCGCCAGTATGAGAAGGAACTCGGTACGCTGAGGTCGATAATGCGCGGGTATATCGAGCAGATAGACTCTCTCAACACCCTTAACCACAAGCTTACCGCCGAGGCGGCTTCGGCCCGCAAGGAAGCGGCTGAAAGCCGGAGGATGAACGAGGAGCTATCCCAGCAGGTTGAGGATCTGGAAGGCCGCGTCAGCGTCGGCTCGATACTCAAGGCCCGCGGAATAGGCATGGCGGGATATACGTCTTCCGACAGGCAGACGGACCGCAGCGGCAGGGTCGAGAGGCTGCTTGTCACGATGAGCATAATCGAGAACGAGCTTGCAGAAAGGGGCCCGGTGAGGATTTACGTGAGGGTGTTCGACCCGGAGGGCAATCTGCTCCAGGACGGCAACATGACGACTTTCACCTTCAATGGCGAGACGCTTGACGCTACGGCTTCAAGGGAGATCGACTATCAGGGCGCTGAAGTGGACCTCGGCATCTACGTAAACAACATTCCCGCGTTCGAGAAGGGTATATATACGGTTGAGGCCTTTACGGAACAGGCCCGTCTTGGCTCTGCCGAACTTCTTCTCCGATAATGGTATATGTCCATGTCCCGTTCTGCAGGAGTTTCTGCTCCTATTGCGATTTCTACTCTGAGGTCGCGTGTGCCGGGAGGGATGCGGAGGCAATAGAGGCCTATGCGGGCTTTCTCTGCAGGGAGGCTTCTTCGCGCAGGGACGAGATTCTGGCGACGCTGGATGTGGATACGCTTTATTTTGGAGGCGGCACCCCTTCGGTGCTGCCTCCTTCCGTGCTGGCCAGGATCCTGAGGGCTTTGCCGGCTGACCGTTTCAGCGAGTTTACCGTTGAGGTGAATCCTGAAGACATACTTGAAAAAGGGGCGGATTATGTCCGTGCCCTGGTTGATATGGGGGTTGACCGGATCAGCATGGGGGTCCAGTCCTTCGATGACGGGATTCTCGGGAAGATGCACAGGAGGCATACCTCCGAGGGCGCGAGAAGGGCTTTCGGCATATTGCGTGAAGCCGGAGTGCGGAACATCAGCATGGACCTCATTTTCGGCGGTTTCGGAATGGACTGTGAGTGCCTTGACCGTACGCTCGACATTCTGCTGTCTCTCGGCCCGGAGCATGTGTCGGCATATCAGCTGAGTATCGAAGAGGGCAGCGCCCTGGCCGGTCTGGCAGAGAAGGGACTGTATGCCGAAACGCCGGATTCGGAATGCGCGGAACAGTATGCTCTGGTCTGCAGGCGGCTGTCCTCGGCCGGATACGGACACTATGAGATATCCAACTGGTCCAGAGCAGGATTCCGGGCTGTCCATAATTCTGCCTACTGGAAACGCCTGCCTTATGTGGGGCTTGGTCCTTCGGCCCATTCGTTTGACGGAGTGCGGCGGTCCTGGAATTCGTGCGGGCTTGCCTCATGGACTGCCGGGTCCGAGAGTATTGGCCCTGCCGAGGCCCGGGAGGAAACGATAATGCTCGGCCTGCGGACTTCCGACGGTATCGTCCCTGATGTCTGTGACGCCCTGACGGTTGATAGGCTGCTCTCAGAGGGATTGCTTGTCCGCTGCGGGGATGCGGGTTCAAGGGTCCGCATCCCCGAGGATCGCTTCTTCATCTCTGATTCTATTGTGGAGATGCTTGTCTGAGTCTGCGTTTTTCCTATATTTGTACTGCCACAAACACAATAATCCAATGAAGAAGAAACTACTTGTTCTTGCGGTCGTCTCGACCTTGTTCTGCATGCCGCTGCCGGCCCAGAATCCTGACCCTGACTTTTTCATCTATCTTTGCATAGGCCAGTCCAATATGGAGGCCGGTGCCGTTCCGGCCCCACAGGATGAAGGCTTCAATGATCCGCGATTCAGCTTCATGGCCGCCGTTGACATGCCTTCGCTGGGCAGGGAAATGGGGCACTGGTATACGGCCGTGCCTCCGATCTGCCGGGAGGGAAACAATCTCGGCCCCGTGGATTTCTTTGGCCGGAAGATGATCGAGTGCCTGCCGGAGCAGTACAGGGTGGGAGTGATCAATGTCTCGGTTGCCGGAGCCAGGATAGAGCTCTGGGACAAGGATGCCTACAAGGAATATATCGATTCCGAGAGGGACTGGATGAAGGCGATCGTCGCCCAGTATGGCGGAAATCCTTATGAAAGGCTGGTCGACATGGCCCGCATCGCCCAGAAAGACGGTGTCATCAAGGGTATTCTTATGCACCAGGGGGAGTCAAATTCCACTGATCCTCTCTGGCCGGAAAAGGTCAAGAAGATCTATGATGACCTTTGCAGTGATCTTGGCCTCGACCCGGAGTCAACGCCTCTGCTTGCCGGGGAACTCAAGTATGCCGAGCAGGGTGGCGTGTGTGCGGACTTCAACACTACCATAATGCCGCGTCTGCCGGAAGTGCTTCCAAGCGCCCACATAATTTCTGCGCTCGGCTGTGAGAGCACGGGCGACCAGTTCCATTTCAGCACCGAGGGAATGCGCCTGCTCGGCTACCGTTTTGCCGACGAGATGCTCCAGCTCCAGGGCTTTCGCGAGCCGGAAAGGAGGACTGTCTCCCTGAAGCCTCGCAAACTGGGCATAAGCGTCAGTCCTACGCTCAGCGGCATATTCTTCGAGGACATCAACCAGTCTGTCGACGGCGGCATCTCGGCGCAGCTGATCCAGAACAATTCCTTCCAGGCGTACAATGTCCCCGATGCGTCAGAGTTCTCGACCTGCGATACCGTGTTCTTCGGATGGACGGTGCTCAGAAGAGGGGCTGCGAGCGGCACCGCACGCGCCGTCAGCGACCATCCGCTTGTGAAGGACCTGCCGAGGCACTATGACTTCGATCCGGACGACAAATATGATGATGACCTGCGTTATGTCCAGTACAGTGTGCGTTTCGATGTGGAGAATCCCGGGGACGGCTTCGGAATTGCCGCCAACGGCTTCGGAATAGCACCTTACACGAGAGAACGCGGGGCGAATTATTCCAACAATACCCAGATTCCGTCGATTCCCGTGAATGAGGGGACTGGCTATGACCTGGGCCTCTATCTGCAGGGCGATTCCTATACGGGTACGGTCTCCGTCTACCTTGAGGACGCCACGGGTGCGCCCAACTCCAACGTGCTCGAGTTCTCCGGACTCGGCGGCGAGTGGAAGAAGTACGGAGGGCGCCTGACTGCCGTGCGCACCATGGACAGCCGTCTGGTTGTCGAGGCCGATTCCGCAGGCACATTCTATCTTGATTTCGTCACGCTCGTTCCGGAGGCGTCCGAACTCTGGATGGACGGGAAATACGGTCCATTCCGCAAGGACATGCTCCAGGCTCTGGCCGATCTGCATCCAAGGTTCATGCGTTTCCCCGGCGGATGCGCGTCCGAGGGCCCGAACTATTTCGGGCAGGTATTCTGGAAGAATTCCATCGGGCCTGTCGAGGAAAGGATAGGATTCAGGAACCACTGGGGCTACTGGACTTCGCAATATATAGGTTTCTATGAGTATCTGCTGATGGCAGAGTCGATAGGAGCGACTCCGCTGCCTGTACTGAACAACGGCGTGACATGCCAGTTCGCGGGCCATCAGTATGTGGCTCCGCTCGATACGGAAGAGGACAGGCAGAGGTTCCAGGACATCTTCGTGGATGACGCACTTGACTTCATAGAGTTCTGCAACGGTTCCGTCGACACGGAATGGGGCGCCGTGCGTGCCGACATGGGCCATCCGGAGCCTTTCAATCTCAAGTATCTGAGCATCGGCAACGAGAACACAGGAGAGGAGTTCTGGGAGAGGTTTGACATAATCTACAATGCGATTAAGGAGAAGTATCCGGAAATCACTGTGGTCACCACTGCCGGCGCATTCGATTCGGGGGCTCAGTTTGATGCCAACATGCATGAAATAGACAACAAGTACCCGGACACGATAGTCGACGAGCACTACTACAAGAGCGACGAGTGGTTCTATACCAATTCGGACAGGTATGCCCCCGGCAAGCTTCGCGGTGCCGACGGCTTCAGCTATGACCGCAGCCGTCCCACCAGGGTGTTCGTGGGGGAATTCGCTAACAGCGGCACAAACAATGTTTATGCGTCTGCGATGGCCGAGGCGGCGTACTGGCTGAGCCTCGAGAGGAACTCCGACATGGTCGTGATGGCTGCCTATGCCCCGCTTTTCTGCAAGAAGGGTTTCAACAAGTGGAACTCCAACCTGATATGGTTCGACAACAGGGGGCTCTGGCGTACCGCCAACTATTATTACCAGAAACTGTTCTCTGAGGCGGGTGACAGGGCTTTCGAGATGTCCGATGTCATGGACGGCAAGCAGGTGGACACGACTGTCTTCACGTCTTCAACCATTGATACCGCGACCGGAGAGATATACGTCAAGTTCGTGAACTCCGAACAGGTGGACAAGATCGTCACCGTGAAGACGGGGAGCGGAACCGTATATGAGGCAAGTCTGGAATTCATGTCCTCGCATGACGCCTCGGTCAAGAACCAGGGTGACCAGAACTACTACTCCAACCATCCTGACTATGCCGACTATCTGACAGTTTCGGGCCCGGATGCTGGGGAGAGGCCCGGCCTGAGGGAAATGGCGAGACGTTTCCGCCGGGTGAATTACCTCGAGGCTGTCGTTCCTCATACCGTTGACCTGGGAACTGTGAGGAAGAAGTTCGAATTCAAGATGCCGGAGAATTCCGTCGGCGTCCTGAAGCTGACCCCAGTCTCTTCTATACGTTGAACAGGAAGTGCATTATGTCGCCGTCCCTGACGACATAGTCCTTCCCTTCTATGCCCATCTTTCCGGCTGCGCGCACGGCAGCTTCTGTCTTGTACGTGACGAAGTCATCGTAACTGATGACTTCGGCGCGTATGAAGCCTTTCTCGAAGTCGGAGTGTATGACTCCGGCCGCCTTGGGGGCTTTGTCCCCCTTGTGTATAGTCCATGCGCGGCACTCGTCGGCTCCTGCAGTGAAGAAGGTCTGGAGCCCGAGCAGGTGGTATGCGCTCTGTATCAGGCGTATTACTCCGGATTCCTCAAGTCCCATTTCCTGCAGGAACATCTGCCTGTCGTCATAGTCCTCAATTTCGGCAATCTCGGCCTCTGTGCGCGCCGATATGATAAGTATCTCGGCCTGCTCGTCCTTGATGGCTTCCCGGACTGCATCGACATAGGCGTTGCCCTTGGCGGCAGAGGCGTCATCCACGTTGCAGACGTACAGCACAGGCTTGTTGGTGAGCAGGAAAAGATCCCTTGCAATTGCGCTTTCCTCCTCGTTTGCGAGGGCTACGCTACGGCAGGACTTGCCTTGTTCGAGTGCCGACTTGTAGCGGGTCAGCAGGTCTGATAGTTTCCTGGCTTCCTTGTCTCCGGCCTTTGCAGCCTTCTCGGCCTTGGCGAGCCTTGCGTCGACTGTCTCAAGGTCCTTGATCTGGAGTTCGAGGTCGACGACCTCCTTGTCTCTGACAGGGTCCACGGACCCGTCAACGTGTACAACGTTCCCGTCGTCGAAGCATCTTAGGACGTGGAGTATTGCGTCGCACTCACGGATGTTGGCGAGAAACTGGTTCCCGAGGCCCTCTCCGTGGCTGGCTCCCTTGACGAGTCCTGCGATGTCAACGATATCCACGGTTGCGGGGATTGTCCTCTGGGGCTTGCAGATTTCAGAAAGGACTTCGAGCCGTTTGTCGGGTACGTTCGTCGAGCCGAGGTTGGGCTCAATGGTGCAGAACGGGAAATTGGCGCTCTGGGCCTTTCCAGAGCTTATGCAGTTGAAGAGTGTGGACTTGCCCACGTTGGGGAGGCCGACTATACCACATTTGAGAGACATTTCTTGTGAAGATTTAAAACAGGCTGCAAAGTTACTAAAATTTCGTACATTGCATCATGAAACGGACTATGACTGTACTTCTGCTCGCTTTCTCGGCGGCATTCCGGACGGCCGCATCGCCGGCCGCCGATTCCCTGCTTGTCGTGTTCTGGAATGTCGAGAATTTCTTTGACTACCGCTCCGACAGCGAATACAAGCCTGAATACTGGACCCGCAGGCGCTTCGAGGCCAAGTGCGAGGCGATATGCAAGACCCTGCTCTCCGTGGCCGACCGGTATGGCCGTATTCCTGACATCGTTGCTCTTGCCGAAGTGGAGAAGCCTTCCGTGACGCAGAGCCTTGTCAGATCGACCCTCCTCCGGAAGCTGGGCTATTCAATTGTACACTATGATTCGCCTGACCACCGCGGCATTGACTGTGCTCTTCTGTACAGGAACGGGACGCTGCCGTCATGCCTCCCGTCGGCAAGGCATCTGCTCGGCGATGACCTGGCTCCTGTCGCTACAAGGGATTTCCTTGTAGCGAGGTTCGGCCGTTTCTGCGTGGTCGTGAACCATCATCCTTCGAAGGTGGGGGGAGGCAAGTCGGAACTGAGATCATCTGCGATGCGGCAGATGCTCTGCGTAAAGGATTCGCTGATGCTTGCAGGCTGCTCTGGAGTGCTGTGCCTGGGGGACTTCAACGACACCCTCTGGGAGCCTGCCGGGCCGCGTGAAGGGACAATAAAATACAACGGGCACTGGGAGAAGATCGACGGATGCTTCACGTTCGGAGACATTTGCGTGACTCAGGAAGCCTTTGCCGACGCTTCCCTGCTTACGGAGGACAGAGTGTTCGGAGGACTCAGGCCGCGCCGCTGTTTCTCCGGTCCGAGGTATGAAGGCGGTGTGAGTGACCATCTTCCGCTTGTTATGATTGTGAAATTTGACTAAATTTGCAGACCTGAATATGTATTATGCAAAATCTCATTCACGATAAGTTTTCCAGCCTTTTCGGCGGCAGCGGTGAATTCTATGCTTCGGCCGGCAGGGTCAATCTGATAGGTGAGCACACCGATTATAACGGAGGATTCGTTTTCCCCGGCGCGATAGACAAGTGCATGATGGCTGAAGTCAAGCCCAACGGCACTCATTTCGCGAGAATATATTCGCTTTATTTCGGAGAGGGATGTTTTTTCAGCCTTGACGACGGGGCGGAGATGCCTTCTGCCCTCTGGGCCCGGTATGTCTACGGAGTGTGCCGGGAGATGATGGGCAGGGGAGCCCGGATAGAAGGTTTCGACGCCGTATTCAACGGAGACGTGCCTATAGGGTCCGGAATGTCTTCTTCCGCCGCCCTTGAATGCTGTTTCGCATATGCCCTCAATGATGTGTTCCAGTGCGGGTTCCCGCTGCTTGACATAGCCAGGCTGTGCCAGAGTGCAGAGCAGAACTATTGCGGTGTCCGCTGCGGCATCATGGATCAGTTTGCCTCCTGCTTCGGGCGCAAGGACCAGCTTATATGTCTGAACTGCAAGACCCTTAAATACGAGTATCATCATTTTGCTCCCGAAGGGTACTCGCTTGTGCTGATAGACAGCCGTGTCAAGCATGAACTTGCGTCTTCTGCATACAACGAACGGCGCAAGTCCTGTGAGAAGGCGCTCGCGGCCATAAGGTCATACCACCCCGAGCTTGAGACTCTCGGAGAGTGCCCGAGGGTGTGGCTTGAGGACGTGCGGGGCCTGATAGGGCAGGATGACTTCATGCGGGCGGAATATGTCATTGCGGAGCAGGGACGTGTGCTGGACGCCTGTGATGCTCTTGAGAGGAAGGATTACCGCACTCTTGGAGAACTGATGTACCAGACACATTTCGGACTGAGCAGAATCTATGAGGTGAGCTGTCCGGAGATAGATTTCCTGAACGACATGGCCAGGAAGCTCGGCGTCACCGGGTCAAGAGTCATGGGGGGAGGATTCGGAGGCTGTACGATCAACCTCGTAAGCGACAGTGTCCGCGAGGAGTTCATTTCGGAGACCAGGGCCAGGTTCAAGGACAAGTTCAGCCATGAGGCCAAGGTCTATGAAGTCGTGATATCAGACGGCGCCAGAAAACTTTAGTGCTGGCGGCGCGCCGTCATGCAATGAAGCGGGCAAGCCAGTTGGAATCCACACACGCGAGTCCCTCGGTGGCATGTACCATGTCCTGGTTGCGCCGGAGTATTCCAGCGCAGTCTTCGTAGACATTGAATCCGGTCGCTATCATCTCCATCCTGGATTCTTTCGGATATGTGAAGATGATCTCGGAGTCGGGGCCTCCGGCGGAAACGAACCTGAGCGGCACGTCGAGCTTCATTTCTCTGGAGGTGATGTACTTGCAGAGTTCGACGGCGGCATCGTCGAGTCCGGCGTCGAAGATCTTTATTTTCTCGACAAGCTCGCCGGCGCTGTGGACAAGCCTTCCTGTATAGCCTTCCGGAAGTCCTTCTGACTTTACGTCCGCCTCCGTAAGGAGGATCATCAGGCGTTCCTTCTCGTCATGGAACAGGAACGGTTCGCGTATCAGGTTCCTTGCTCCGCAGTGGGGGCACTCCCAGACGAAGTATTCCCCGCTTGCAATCTTCTCTCTGAGCTCCGGCCTGCGAGTGACGTTGACGCTGTGGCTGAATTCGATTTCATGCTCTTCTCCGCATGATGCGCAGCGCTGTGTGAGTCTGTCTGATGCTTCCATGCTATTTGCGTTTTCCATGTCTGTCCACGGCTGTCCAGATGCGGTACACTGCAATCCACCATACCAGGAAGATGACGAGATATACCCAGAACGGCAGGGTCTCGCTGTAGGCGTCCCATGCGAGGTATTTGTCGAATTCCGGTATGTCGGCATAGTAGTAGGCCCCTGCCCCGAAGTCAAGACTGTCCTGGAGTCCCACTCCGTTGGCCATTATGTATATCACTGCCCCGACGCTGACTGCGCATACGACAATGCACGCCAGTGTCCAGAACGGAATGTGTCTTTTCTTTCTATCCAAGGCTCGGTATGGGGAATATCTTTCCTGAAAGCAGCAGCCAGACCATAGCGAACGTGAGGACTATGTTGAACAGCTGCCCTACTATATACAGCCACACGACCTTTCCTCCATGAAGCTGGCTGATTATTTCCTTGAAGTTGGTGTCGAGTCCGATGCTGACGAATGCCAGCACGAAAGCCCAGTTCTTGTACTGGTCAAGGACTTTGTTTATCTGCGAAACCTGGTCGGCCCCGAAAGCGGGCTGGATAATGAACGATGCGACCAGCGACGCCACGAAGAAGCCGATGATGAATTTCGGGAAGCGTCTCCATATTTCTATCGCTCCGACTTTCTCGACACTCCCGTCGTTGTCTACCCTTGTGGCGAAGAACAGCGACACGAAGAACGCCACGAAACCGATCAGGATGTTCTGAATGGACTTGACCAGCACTGCCGCCGTCTGTGCCACTTCTCCGAGGGCCGTGCCGGCGACGACCACCGCTCCGGTGCTGTCGACGGTGCCCCCGATAAGGGCTCCACCCATTATCTCAGACATTCCGGTCGCCTTGATGATCGGAGGCATGCACACCATCATCAGCACTGTGAAGATTATGGATATCGACACTGCGACCGTGAGATCCGTCTTCTTGCAGTTGGCGGCGGCGCCCGTGGCTATTGCGGCCGAAGTCCCGCATACGCTGGTTGCGGACGCAAGGGTTATCACGAGAGGCTTGTTGTCGATCTTGAGCACTTTCGTGCCGAACCACCACATGAAGATGATGCAGACCGGACATACTATCCATGATATCCCGAGCCCGTAGAGCCCGAATTTGGCGATGTTCGAGAAAAGCACCGAGAATCCCATTATGACAAGGCCTGTCTTGATATAGAATTCTGTCCTGACTGCAGGCCTGAGCCATTTCGGGACTCCGACGGTGTTTGACACGAGGAGCCCGACTATGAGTGCCCAGAACGCCCATTCAAGATACCGGTTGAGCGTAAATTCGGCGCTTATGAGGCGGACGATGACGCCAAGTATGAAAAGTCCGGTGAAGGCGGGGAAGAATTTCCTTGCCTTCTCGCCCATAAGGCCGGCCCCCGAGCAGAACAGTATCGCAAGGACTGCAAATGTAAGAATGAACTTGCCCCAGAAAGCGCCGCTGGCGAGCTGTGCCGCGAGCGGAGTCGTTGATGCGGCCTGGGTCTGGGAGAGCTGCTCTCCCCAGGACCATGTGGCGAAGTTGAGGGCTGAGAAATCAAATGCCTTCGTAAGGACCGCGACGCAGGCGGCAGCAATGACTATGAAGCCTATCCATACGGCAAGCCAATCTTCTGTCTTCCAGAGCTGGGACAGGTTGGTGCGGGTTTTAGCCATAATAATACACGTTTAAACTACTACGGTTAGCAAAGGTAAGAAAAAATATTAACTTTGTTCTGTTTGTAAGGAATTACGGTTTATAATCAAACTATCGGAATATGGAAAAAACCTGGCGTTGGTTCGGTCCCAAGGACAAGATAACCCTCCCGATGCTCCGTCAGATCGGTGTCGAGGGCATAGTGACGGCACTTCATGATGTTCCCAACGGGGAAATGTGGCGGAAAGAAGACATCGCGCAAATTAGAGACATGATTGCCGCCTGCGGCATGAGGTGGTCTGTCGTCGAGAGCCTTCCCGTCAGCGAGTCCATCAAATTCGGCGGACCGGACAGGGATGCTCTCATTGAATCCTACATCAGGAGTCTGCGCAATCTCGGGGAGTGCGGGATAAAGACAGTATGCTACAACTTCATGCCGGTACTCGACTGGGCGCGCACTGATCTCGCCCATCCGATGGAAGACGGAACGACAGCCCTGTATTTCGACTATGCGCGGTTTGCATATTTTGATATCCGCATTCTTTGCCGTCCGGGAGCAGAAGCCGACTATCCCGACGACGTCCTCCGCAAGGTCGAGGCCCTCGATCCGGTGATGGGGCCTGAGGACAGGCATGCTCTCGTGGATTCTCTGATCGTAAAGACCCAGGGCTTCGTGAACGGCAACATCTCGGAGGGTGACGCGGCCCCTGTGGAACATTTCAGACAGCTGCTTTCGCTCTATGACGGTGTTGACCGCGCCGCCCTGAGGGCGAATCTCGTGTATTTCCTGAAGGCCGTGATGCCGGTCTGCGGGGAGTACGGAATAAACATGTGCATACATCCTGATGATCCGCCGATGCAGGTGTTCGGACTGCCCAGAATCGCAGGAAGCGCCGAAGACATCAGGTTTATCCTGAATTCCGTGGACGATTTCCACAACGGCCTGACTTTCTGTGCAGGCTCTCTGTCGGCAGGCGCCGGCAATGATGTGGAGGCGATGGCCCGGGAGTTCGCTCCCCGGACGCACTTCGTGCACCTGCGCACATGCAGGCTGCTCGGGGGAGGGAACTTCGTCGAGGCTCCGCACACGGCTGGCAGAGTCAACCTTGTCGAGCTGGTGCGCATCTTCGAGAAGCAGGGGCGGAACCTCCCGATGAGAGTGGACCATGGCCGCACCATGCTCGGAGACGAGGACAAGGGATACAATCCGGGGTACAGTTTCCACGGCAGGATGCTCGCTCTCGGCCAGGTCGAGGGAATGATGTGTGCCGTCAGGGACGAGCTGGCCCGGGGGTGCTGCTGAAGAACAAACCACATGAATAACGAATATGAATGAACTTTTTTCTATTTCAGGCAAGGTAGCCGTGATCAGCGGCGCAGCCGGAGCCCTGGGCGGAAGCCTGGCCCGTCATTTTGCCTCCCAGGGAGCCGACGTCGTCGCCCTTGTGCACCGTCCGGAACAGCTTGACCCTACCGTCGAAAGCCTTCGCAGCCTCGGCGGGAATCCTTGCGGATATGCCTGCAACGTGATGGACACTGACGCTCTGTCGGCCATAGCGGATGATGTCTGCAGGAAGTACGGGAAGGTGGATATACTTGTGAACGTTGCCGGCGGCAATGTCGCGGGGGCCAATGTCATGCCGGACCAGAATTTCTGGGACATGAAACTCGAGGACTGGGACAAGGTGCTTGACCTCAACCTGAACGGTACGGTGTATCCATGCCATGTGTTTGCCCGTATTTTCGCCCGTCAGGGCTATGGCAACATACTCAATATCTCTTCTATGGCCGCATATGACGCGCTGACGAGGGTGGCAGGCTACGGAGCCGCCAAGGAGGGCGTGTCGAACTTCACGAGGTGGCTTGCTGCCGAGATGGCGATCAAGTATGGCGACAAGATCCGGGTAAACGCCCTTGCTCCCGGCTTCTTCATCGGCAAGCAGAACAGGGCGGCCCTGCTCAACGAGGACGGCACCCTTACCGAGAGGTCGAAGAAAGTCATGGCGAAGACTCCGATGCGCCGGTTCGGTGACCTTACCGAACTCAACGGAGCCGCGCAGTTCCTGTGCAGCGACGCTTCCGCCTTCGTCACCGGAGTCGTGCTTCCCGTTGACGGCGGATTCAGTTCGTTCAGCGGAGTATAGTGTGACCTAGAGGTCAATGCTCAGCAGGAGGCTGACACTGTGCGGGGACTGCTCGTACCATGCATTCACGAGAGCGGGGAAGATGCTGCCTCCGTTGTAATTGTAGGAGACGCCTATGCGGGTGTCGAACGGAATCCACAGCAGGTTTCCGAGCCTCACGCAGAAATCGGCCCCCACACTGTACAGATGTGCAGCTCCCCGGCCGTTTGAGAGCAGAGACAGGTCGGCGTGCGGGGTCAGCTCGAAATTGCGTATGTAGGCTACTGGAGAAAGGAAACTCCAGTCGACTGCGCCGAACGGAATGGCGTAGTCGAGGCTGAACTTCATCTTTGTCCTGAACGACGATACAAGCGACTGCGTGCTGCCGCTGAAGCCTCGCGGCCCGCATGTGACGTAATTCCACATCAGTGGTGCGGTTCCCGGCATATAGTCCACAAGTGCGCTTAGCCTGATGCCCTGGGTCTGTGAAATGCCCGGCAGGTAGCCGTAGACGAAGGCGTAGAATTCGGGATTTATCAGACCGAGTGTCCATGGATGAGTGCTGCCTCCGATTTCGGCGCCTATGCCGGATCTCGGGTATATCCTCGATGACGGTATGCTCTCCATTACATATCCCCTGACGCTTGCGGTCACACGCTTCATGCTGACCGGGACGTCTTCCGTTCCCGGGACCGATATCAGGTCATTGGACAGGTTGGCCGAGACTGAAGGGACAAGCCCTATGCTGAGCCCGTGGCGGGAGAAGTTCAGGGGAACGTATGCCTTCAGGGACAGGTTGAGTGCCGGGGCTGAAGAGGTCCGGACGCTGACAGTGTTGTTCCCGTCCTCGTCCTTGGCCAGCGAATATTCGTAAGCGTCCCTGACGTTGCCGTTGAACCTGGCTTCGATGACGGGGTAGAGTGCGTCAGTGGTCAGGTTGAAGTCATATTCGGTCCTCCATCCTCCTGTGATTTGCTGGAACGGATGTATTGCCGCATTGCCGTAGAGATTCCCGAGCACGTTCTGGAAGAAGACGCTTGCGCCGAGTCCGAGGGAGCTGGTCAGGCTGAAGGCCGAGAGTTCGTCCACGGAGTCGAAGTCCACATAGAACGGCAGCCACGAATGAATCTTGGGAATCAGGCTGCCTCTGTACCTTGCCGCTTCATGGAAGGAGGTCTGCCCGTTACGAGGTGCGGCGTTCCTTCTGCCGGCAAGCGGATAGTCCGGCGGAGTCATGAAATCGGACTCTGACAGTACGATGGAGTCCATGGCTGTGCTGTGGACCATCCTGCCTGCTGCCGACGGGATGCAGAAGTACAGGGAATCTCCCGCACTGCAGAACTCCGACGCTCCGAATCTTGATGATGTGAGCCTGTACGTCTTGCCTGTGCGGGGATCAAGGGAATAGAGTTCGTTTACTCCGGTAAGGTCTGCCGTGAACATTATGCGGCCTGCATCGGAGTACAGCCCTTTGACCTTGACCGCGCCGAGCCTGGCCTGAGGCCCGGATCCGTCGGCGGGGCGGATGCTGAATCCGGTGCTGTCGACGGTGCTTACGTATAGCCTGCCTGCCGCCCAGCAGCATTCTACAGGCTGGACACCGTCCGGAGCGGGCAGTCTGTCCAGCACTTCTCCGCTTGCGGAATCGAGTATGCATACTGAGCATTGGCCGTTCTCGGAGTATTCTGCAGCCGCGACAAACCGTCCGTCCGGAGACGGTGCCGGGTTGAAGAAGTCGCCGTGTGTGGTGAGCCTGTGAAAGTTTCCGGCAGAGTCGGCATAGAAGATGTCGGAGTGCGAGAGGTATTCCCATCTGACATCGGGGCGGTATTCGCTCCAGTATATCCTGCCGTCAGCCTGGCAGGGACGCAGCCTGCCGGCATTCTGGCTGAAGGACCTTATTCTGACGACGCTGCCGTCTGTGCCTATCTTTACCAGCGAACGGGCTTTGGTCAGACCGTTTTCGATTGCGTAGATCCTGCCGCCGAGTGCCGCGAGGCTGGTGTATTCGGTATAGTAGGCCTGTGTGCGGGTGACCTGGCGTGACGGTGTGAAAGGTGCTCTGGCCTGCTCGTCTCTTGCCCAGCTTGCCTCGAGCGAATCGCAGTTCCTGTCGAAATGTGCGGTGAACCTCTTGCCTGGCAGTCCGGTGAAGTGCGGCCTGTCTCCCATGCCGGCCATGGCTATGTATCCGGCGCGGTAGTAGTCAGGTGTGTAGAGCTTCTGAGAACCGTACCGCCATCTGTAGAAATTGCGCCTGTCCCCCTCGGCGAAACTGACCCTGTAGTATTCGAGGAAATCTGCGGTCCTGCCTCTTCCGGACAGTGTAAGGCGTGTTTCCGCGTCTACCGCGTCCCCCTCGTACATGGACTGGTCGGCGTTCAGCGCCACGTATGCACCGTCTGCCAGCCCTCCTGCCAGGATACGCACGATGTTCCACGGTTTTCTCCTTGTGGCCAGCATCTGGCTGACGTGCCTTGTCTCGTGCGCGCTGAGGTGTTCCTGCCATGGCGTAGGCAGCGGGTCGTACGGATCCGGCGTTGTATAGAGTTCCACGCGGAGCGGCGGGAGTGCCACCAGTCCGTTGGAGTATGCTGTCCTGTTTCTGAGAATTACCGGTATTTTCGTGCTCGCGAGCAGGCCCGGGTTCGTGAAAGACGAATATCTTTCGAGACTCACGGCGTAGCTGTGGGCCAGCGAATCCATCCCCAGAGGGTAGATAATGTCGTAGTGGGGAGTCTTGAAGTGCATCCATTCCAGCGCCTTGTCGCTGCCGGAGGTGTAGAACTGTGCGCCGGCCACCTGTCCTGCAGCAGCCGACAGCAGCAGGACAAGCGTGAACCTGATAGCCAAATTGTGTAAAACAGCCATTTCCCGGATGCAAAACTAATTATTTTTGTCTAACTTTACTGCCTTGAACCTCAAGAATATGAAATATCCCGTTCTGATTCTGTCCCTTTGCCTTGCGGTCCTTTCTTGCGGAAGGGGCGGCAAGGATGCCGGTGACGGGTCACGCAGCTTCCCCCTTGTCAGTGTGCCGTCCATGCTGACAGATCCCGGACAGAGGACAGCCTATATCATAGACCACTACTGGGACGGATTCCTTGCCGGAGGAGGCCCTACAGATTCGGGAAGGGTTCTCGGAGTGCGACGGAGCGAACTTGAGGAGAACATGTCGGCGTACCTCGCTCTGCTGTACACCATTGACGTGCCGGACGCTGCCGATGCCGTGTCTTCGCTTTTCGACAAGATCGAGGCCCGTCAGGCCAGGGACAGCGCCGGGCTCGTGTATGAATCCATGACCGGACTTGTGTCTGCATACCTGTATGACCCGAACTCGATACTGCGCAGCGAGGATCTCTACCTTCCGTTCGTCACCAAGATGCTCTCCAGTCCGTACACTTCAAGAGACAAGATAGGCGCGTACAGGTTCGAGGCCGAGAAGTGCGCGATGAATCCATACGGCAGCAAGGCTCCGGACTTTGAGTTCAAGGATGTCGCCGGAAAGGTGCACCGCCTATATGACATCAGGGCTGACTGGACCATGCTGTTCTTCAGCAATCCGGGCTGCCAGTCGTGCCGTTCCATAGTTGACGCCATAGTGAGGGCCGGATTCCCGGCCGACATGGTGTCCCGCGGAGAACTTGCCGTGGTGAACATCTATATTGACGACGAAATCGAGAAATGGAGGGACAGTGCCTCTTCATATCCTTCGGACTGGTACAACGGATACGATTTCCGGAAGGTGATGAATGACGGTTCACTGTATTACGTCAGGGCAATCCCGTCCCTGTACCTCCTCGATGCCGAGAAGCGGGTGGTGATGAAGGACGCTCCGCTCGAACGGGTGCTTTCTTTCCTGGAGACGGAATCTTTCCCGGATACTGAACAGACAAATTGACACAAATATGACCATTAAGAGAAAACTTTGGACCAGGACGCAGGACGGCAAGGCCGTCTACAGGTACACTATTGCAAACGAGAGCGGAGCCAGCGTCACTTTGTGCAACATCGGCGCGGGCATCGTCTCAGTGATTGTCCCGGACAGGAACGGAAAGCTGTCCGATGTGGTTCTCGGATATTCCAGGCCGGAATCCTATATCGGGGACGCTCCCTGCATCGGCAAGTGCCCGGGAAGGTATGCCAACAGAATAGCCGCCGGACGTTTCACGCTTGACGGCAAGGAGTATGTGCTCCCTGTCAACTGCGGCCCTAACCACCTGCACGGGGGCCCCGAAGGGTTCCAGAACCAGATATGGGAGTCACGCAAGCATAACGGCGGAGTGGAGTTCAAGTATGTGTCGGAAGACGGCGAGATGGGATATCCCGGGAAGCTGGTAGCTGTCGTGAGGTATGTCTGGACGGAATCCAACGAGCTCCGCATAACTTTCAACGCCAAGTGTGACGCGAGGACAGTGGTGAACCTGACGAACCATGCCTATTTCAATCTGAACGGAGGCGGCTCTGTCACCAGGCATTACCTCAAGCTCAACGCTTCCGAGTATCTGCCTACCGATCCTTCCCTGATTCCTCTCGGGGAACCCGAGTCAGTTGTCGGGACTCCGATGGATTTCCTCGTCCCCAAGACCCTCGGCCGTGACCTCAGGAAAGACTTCCCTGCACTGAACTACGCCAAGGGCTACGATGCCTGCTGGGTGCTGGACGGGTATGTCCCCGGACAGCTGCAGGAGGCAGCCCGCCTCTGGTCACGCCACAGCGGCAGGACTCTGACCGTATATACCACCCAGCCGGGTATCCAGGTATATACAGGCAACTATCTGACCGGCTCTGCTCTCGGCAAGAGAGGCCGCATATACAAGGATTATGACGGCGTAGCGCTTGAGTGCCAGCACTTCCCCGACAGCCCCAACCATCCCGAGTATCCGAGCACGGTGCTCGACCCGGGCAAGACTTTCGGAGAGGCAATAATCTATGCTTTCGGCGTCCAGGAATGAAACAGTATCTGGATCTGCTCCGCACGATAATGGATACCGGTGTGGTCAGGCATGACCGCACCGGAGTCGGGACCAAAAGCATATTCGGACATCAGATGCGTTTCGATCTCGCCGACGGCTTCCCGCTGCTCACGACCAAGAAAGTCCATCTCAAGTCGATAATATACGAGCTCCTGTGGTTTATCAGCGGGGACACCAATGTCCGCTATCTTCAGGAGCACAACGTGACCATTTGGGATGAGTGGGCCGACGCCGACGGTAATCTCGGCCCTGTCTACGGACATCAGTGGCGCAGCTGGCCCGCGCCGGACGGACGGCACATCGACCAGCTTGCGGACGTGATCAGGACGATAAGGGAGAATCCGGATTCCAGGAGAATGATAGTCACTGCCTGGAATCCCGGAGAGATCGACAGCATGGCTCTTCCGCCGTGCCACTGCCTGTTTCAGTTCTATGTGGCCGGCGGCAGGCTTTCCTGCCAGCTTTACCAGCGCAGTGCCGACACATTCCTCGGGGTCCCATTCAACATAGCCTCATATGCTCTGCTGACGATGATGATCGCGCAGTGCTGCGGTCTTGCCCCGGGGGAGTTCATCCATACCACCGGAGACACCCACATATACCTCAACCATTTCGACCAGGTCCGCGAGCAACTGACAAGGGAGCCGCGCCCTCTTCCGACAATGAGGCTGAACCCTGAGGTAAAGAGTGTCTTCGATTTCAAATACGAGGACTTTTCCCTCGAGGGATATGACCCGTATCCGGCAATCAAGGCCCCGGTGGCCGTTTAGAGAACAGTTGCAGTCATCAGAACGATATGGAAAAATGCCTGATAGTAGCGGTCGCCGAGAACGGTGCCATAGGTGTTGCCGGCGATATGCCATGGCACATAGGGGAAGACCTCAGGTACTTCAGAAAAGTCACCATGGGCTGCCCGGTCATCATGGGCAGCAGGACCTTCGAGTCGATAGGCCGGCCTCTGCCGGGAAGGAAGAATATCGTGCTTACCGGCAGGCCGGAGGCTTTTTCCGGGATGGATGTGATCTGCGTTTCTTCTCTTGAAGATGCATTTGCGGCTGCAGGCGATGTCCCGCGGGCTTTTGTAATAGGCGGGGCCAAGGTCTACGCCGAGGCGGTGCCGCTCGTGGACAGGATGTTCGTCACCCGTGTGCATACGGTCGTCGAGGGGGCGGACGCGTTTTTCCCCGAGCCCGAAGCGGGACTCTTCAGAGAGGAGTCAAGGTCAGAGGTGATGGTCGACGGTCCGTCAGGCATCGCATTCGAGTTCGTGGTCTATGGAAGGTAACAGGGAAAATTTCGGCGGCCGTGTTGCCGTGATAATGGCTATGGCAGGCTCTGCCATAGGCCTTGGCAACATATGGCGCTTCCCTTACCTTGTCGGTGAGCATGGCGGGTCGGTGTTCATTATCGTGTATGTACTTGCGACGGTGTTCGTGTCTCTTCCTGTCTTCGTGTCGGAAGTCGTGATAGGGCGCCGCAGCAGGTGCAACGCCGCCTCGGCATTCTCCAGTCTGAGCGGCGGCAACCGGTTCTGGAAGGCAGTCGGTTTTCTGCCGGTGGCGATTCCTCTGATCATCGTTTCATATTACAGCGTCATAGGCGGCTGGTCGATAGAGTTTCTTGTCAAGTCGCTGGACATGAGCATAACCGGCTCTGACCCGGCATATGCCGAGGGGCTCTTCGACAGTTTCACTTCAGGCGGGCTTATGCCTGTCGTGATGCATCTTGTGTTCATGGGCGCCACGGTGCTTGTGGTTGCAGGAGGCGTCAGGTCCGGTATCGAGAAATTCAGCAAACTCACGATTCCGGCACTTTTCGTGCTGATTGTGGTGATTGCGGTCTATTCGGTCACCCTGCCCGGCGCTTCGGCGGGCGTGTCATATCTTGTCAGGCCTGACTTTTCCGAGTTCACTCCACGCACGGCCGCATATGCCATGGGCCAGAGTTTCTATTCCATGTCCCTGGGAATGGGAGCGATAATAACCTACGGCTCTTATGTGAGCAGGAAAGAGAACATACTGGCATCGAGCGTCGGTACGGCCGTATCGGACCTTGGCCTCGCGATTCTTGCCGGCTTTGCCATCATGCCTGCGGTGTTTGCGGCCGGTATCGAGCCCGGAAGCGGCCCGGGACTGATATTCAGGAGCGTCCCGTATATTTTTGCGACCATGTCTTCCGGAATGCCGGTGCTCAGTACCGTGATGTCGGTGATGTTTTTCCTTGCCGTGATAGTCGCGGCCATAACATCGAGCATTTCTCTTGTGGAGGTTGGGGTCGCGTTTTTCGTAGAGAGGACCAGGCTCGGCAGGAAGGCCGCGTGTCTGCTGATCCTTGTGCTCTGCGGCACCGCAGGGACTTTCTGTGCTCTTGACGGACGGGTGTTCGACGTCTTTGACAAGACTTCGTCCAACTTCCTGCTTTTCGTCATGGCACTTGTCTCCGTGCTTTTCGTCGGCTTTGTGATGAAGAGGGCCGACGTGTTTGACGAGGTGACCAATTCAGGGTCGCTGAAGACCCCGGCAAGGCTGTTCCCTGTACTCTATTTCCTGATAAAATGGGTGGCTCCGCTTGCCGTAGTGCTGATTTTCGTGACTAACTTCATTCTTTAGGACTGCCCCTGCCGGTCTTTCCTCCCGGCGACTGGCCTGGTCTTCTCCCTGAGCCATTCCGATATTTCCTGCGGAAGCAGCGGGCTCAGAGTCCGGTATACCTTCTCGTTGTATGCGTCAAGCCACAACGCCTGCTCGTAGCCGAGCAGCTCCGGTATTATGGCCGAGGTGTCAAAGTGGCACATGGTCAGCGGCTCGAATTCAAGCCATGAGCCGAATTCGTTGCTGCCCGCCTCGACGCAGATCAGCAGGTTCTCGTGCCTGACGCCGTGTTTCCCCTCGCGGTATATCCCCGGCTCGTCGGAGCATACCATGCCGGGCACAAGCGGGGTGGCGTTGAGGTTCTGGCGTATGTCCTGGGGCCCTTCATGTACCCCGAGGAAGAATCCGACACCATGCCCGGTCCCGTGCCCGAAGTCGCGCTTGCTGCGCCACAGGGCTTCCCTTGCGAGGGCATCTATCCTGCATCCAGGAGTCCCTTTCGGGAAAACGGCTCTGGCAAGGTCAATGTGGCTTCTGAGCACGAGGGTGTAGTCTTCCATTTCCAGACGGGAGCATGGGCCCAGGGGAACGGTTCTGGTTATGTCTGTCGTGCCGGAGAGGTACTGTCCGCCCGAATCGCACAGATACAGTCCTCTGGGGTGCAGTTCCGGTGCGTTTTCGGAGGGTGTCTTGTAGTGTGGCAGCGCGGCTCCCGGCCCGTATGCGGATATGGTCTCGAAACTGTTGCCCTTGTAGCCGCCTATTCCGGAGCGGATCCTGTCAAGTTCTTCCGAGGCGTCGCGCTCGTCGGTCCTTTTTCCTGACTCCAGGCTTTTTTCGAGCCAGAACAGGAATCTTTCCATTGCCGCTCCGTCCTCTATGTGGATTTTCCGCATGCACTCCTGCTCGAAAGGGTTCTTGACGGCTTTCCACATGTCCACCGGGCTCTTCATCTTCTTGAGCGGAACTCCCATCGAAAGCAGGTTGGAGTAAAGCGTGTAGTTGAGGGTCGACGGATCCGTGCACAGTCGGCCTGAAATCTCTCCGGCAAGGTAGGTTATGTCGGAATATGGAAGGATGTCAATGCCGTCTGCCTCGAGTATGCTGAATGTCGCGCAGGTCTGTTCGTCCTGTTCTCCGTCTTTTTCGACATACCATCTTGCGCCATGCCTGTCAACGAGCAGATAGCTGATGACAAAGGGGTTGAACTCAATGTCGGAAGCCCTGACGTTCAGCAGCCACGCTATCTGGTCGAGTGCGGTGAGAAGAATCGCGTCGCAGCCTTCGTCTTCGAGAAAGCGCCTTGCCGAGGCTATCTTGTCGGCTCTGGTCATGCCAGTCTCGACTGTGTATACGGGGGTCTTCGGGACGGGAGGCCTGTCCTGCCAGAGGTATCCGAGAAGGTCAGGCATGCTGATTACGTTTCCGGGGAGGGCTTCGGCTGCCTGTGCGCTGATGCACAGTCCGTCGACTACCACCATGCCCTCGCTGCCGAACTGGCGTTCCAGCCACTGCGGTATGTCGGGTTCTCCGGGGATTCTTGCCTTGTGGAGTTCTATCCCGGTCCCGTCCAGCTGTTCGACGGCCTGTATGAAATATCTGGAATCGGTCCACAGCCCGGCATGGTCGAGGGTGATCAGCAGGTCTCCGGCCTCGCCGGTGAATCCGCTCAGCCATTCCACCTGTTTCCATCTCGCGGCGGGATACTCGCTGGAGTGAGGGTCGGAGCCGGTGACTATTACGGCATCCCAGTCTTTGGACAGCATCATCCTTCGGAGGGCGTCTATCCTTTCTGCGTGTATATTGCCCATTGTTTCGGAATCATATTCTGCTCAAGATAAGCAGAAATCGGTTCAATTCATAATGCATAGCCGATAATTTTGTATTTTTGCACCGAAATGAAGATAGGTGACATCGATTTGGGCGAGAGGCCGCTGCTGCTTGCCCCAATGGAAGACATAACGGACGCGTCTTTCCGGCTGCTGTGCCGGGAGCAGGGGGCGGACATGGTCTACACCGAGTTCATCCCGTCGGACGGCCTTGTGCGGGACGCGGACAAGGCCATCGCCAAGTTGCGCACTTTCGACGAGGAGGCGCCGGTCGGCATACAGATATACGGGCATATCCCGGAATCGATGGTCGAGGCTGCAAGAATGGCCGAACATGCCTCGGAAATGCCCGGAGGGCACGGTGCCGATGTCATCGACATCAATTTCGGCTGTCCCGTGACGAAGATTGCCGGAAGGGGAGCGGGGTCCGGAATGATGCGCTATCCCGACAAGATGGTCGCCATAACCAAGGCTGTGGTCGAGGCTGTGCACAAGCCGGTCACCGTCAAGACCAGGCTTGGATGGGACGAAGGGTCCAAGATTATCGTGGAACTTGCCGAAAGGCTTCAGGACGTCGGTATCCAGGCCATCACGATACACGGCAGGACCCGCTGCCAGATGTACCGGGGTGATGCAGACTGGACTCTTATCGGGCAGGTCAAGGCGAATCCGAGAATGCATATCCCCGTGATAGGCAACGGGGACATAAAGGACGGTCCGGGGGCTCTCCAGGCGTTCGAGCGCTACGGCGTCGATGCGGTCATGATCGGCAGGGCGACTTTCGGCCATCCTTGGATATTCCGGGAAATCAAGTATTTCCTTGAACACGGGGAGCCCATGCCCGAGCCTGGCATAGCCGAAAAGGTGAGTCTGGCGCGCCGGCATCTGGACCTGTCGCTCAGGTTCAAGGGCGAGCCGCGCGGGATATACGAGATGCGCCGCCATCTGAGCTGCTATTTCAAGGGACTGCCGGATTTCAAGCAGACGAGGATGCGAATGGTCACCACGCTTGACAGGCAGGAACTTTATTCAATATTTGACGAAATTCTGCAGAACTATGATTGACAAGGTTCTTCTCTATCCATACTACCTCTACCTGCGCATGAGGGACCGTTACTATTCGTCCCCGAAGCGCCGTCTTGCCGTGACAAGCGTGCCTTCTGTCTGCGTGGGGAACATTACGGTCGGAGGTACGGGAAAGACTCCCCACGTCGAGATGATACTCAGGATGCTCCAGCAGAGCGACCGCTGGGGTGACTCGAATATTGCGGTGCTTTCCAGGGGGTACAGACGCGAGAGCCGCGGTTTCCAGCAGGTGACGGCCGACGGCAGTGCGGCCATGTTCGGCGACGAACCTCTGCAGATAAAGAAGAAGTTCCCCGGGGTCACGGTTGCCGTAGACAAGAACCGGGTGGAGGGATGCGAGCTGCTGTGCAATCCGTCCATGCTTTCGTCCGGCCGCTACAAGGGGAAGTGCTGGAACGCCAGCTTCCCTCCTGCCGACTATATCATTCTGGATGACGCCTATCAGTACCGGAAGCTCAAGCCCACTCTCTGCGTAGTCCTTGTGGATTACGGCCGCCCGGTGATGCGTGACATGCTCCTCCCGCTCGGCAGGCTCAGGGATCTTCCTGAACGTCTGTATGATGCCGACGTCATTATCGTGTCAAAGTGCCCTGAGCACATCGACATCAAGGAACAGCGTGAGTTCGTCTCGTCAATGGGTGTGATGAACTACGACCCCCAGACCTGTTCCGGTGTGAGCCGCAAGGGCCGTCCGCAGGAAATTTTCTTCACTTATGTGTCATATCTTCCTGTACGCGGCGCGTTCGAGGTGACGGATCCCAGATATGCGTATGCCAGAAAGGTAATTATGGTCAGCGGCATAGCCAAGGACACGGCCCTCCGCTACCATCTGAGCGACAGCTACAGGATTGCGGCGCGTTTCAAGTTCCCCGACCATCACAAGTTTGTCTGGTCTGACATAAACCGCATTCTTCAGGCGATGCGCCGCGAGCCGACCGCGGCCATTATGACGACCGAAAAGGACATACAGCGGCTGTATGACTTCGCGGGGTTACCTAAGGAGATAATGGAACGGACCTTTGCGGTACCAATGGAAACACGCTTCGTCAGCGATGTGCAGCGAAGCGTGTTCAACAGGATTATAACCGAGATCTGACCGCCTTATACCGTGAGGATGTCCTTTTCCTTGGCTGAGACCAGTTCGTCGATGGCCTTGACGTTCTTGTCCGTGTTCTTCTGGATTTCGGCTTCGGCCTCCTTCTGTTCGTCTTCGGGCAGGCCGTCATTTTTCTGAGCTTTCTTGAGCAGGTCGATTCCGTCCCTGCGGGCGTTGCGTACGACTATCTTGGCGTTCTCCCCGGCGGCCTTTGCTTTCTTTATCAGTTCCTTGCGCCTCTCTTCAGTGAGTGCGGGAACCGTGCAGCGGATGACCTCGCCGTTGTTCTGGGGTGTGAATCCGAGATTCGCATCGATGATGGCCTTTTCGATCTTGGGAATCATGTTCTTCTCCCACGGCTGGATGGCGATGGTCTTGGCATCCGGAGTCGTTACCGATGCAACCTGGGGCACAGGAGTGGGAGTTCCGTAGTAATCTACGGTCACTGTATTGAAAATCAATGGATTCGCCTTTCCTGCGCGGTATGACTTGAGATCATCCTCAAGGAAGTTCACGGCATCGCGCATCTTGGATTCGGCCGAGTTGACGATAATTTTGGACTTGTCTGTTAACATATATTCTAGCTGTATTGATTATGCGTGGACTATGGTGCCTATCTTTTCTCCCCGCAGAAGTCTGCCGAGGTTGCCTTTCTGTTCGACATTGAATACTATTATAGGTATGGGCCCCTGCTCGCACAGGGCGAATGCCGTAGCGTCCATGACTTTCAGATGGTCCGAGAGCGCTTTGGTGAAGGTGATGTCGTCATACTTGACGGCATCCCTGACCTTTTCGGGATCCGCGTTGTAGACCCCGTCCACCCTGGTCCCTTTCAGCAGGGCGTCAGCCTGTATTTCCAGGGCCCTGAGCGCCGCTCCCGAGTCGGTGGTGAAGAAGGGATTGCCCGTCCCGCCTGAAATCAGGGCGACTCCGCCCCGCTCAAGCACTCCGACGGCATCCTCTTTCCTGTAGTAACGCGCTATCGGCTGCATCGGGGTTGCCGTGAACACCTCTGCTTCCAGACCTTCGGAACGCAGTGCGCAAGCCAGACCGATTGAATTGATTACCGTGGCAAGCATTCCCATGCGGTCGCCGTTCACTCTGTCAAAACCCTTGCCGAGCCCCTGAAGTCCGCGGAATATGTTTCCGCCTCCGTTCACCACGGCAATCTGGTGGCCCTCGCGGACCGCCGCTGCAATTTCAGCGGCGTAGGACTTGAGACTTTCGCTGTCAATGCCTTTCCCTGCATCGCCTCCAAGGCTCTCGCCGCTGAGTTTAAGAAGAACTCTCATATTTCAGTTGATGTTGAAAACTGTTTTAACAAAAGTATTTGAAAATTATGAAACTTGCAAGATTAGGAGTATATTTGCGGTCCTAAAGATTAAATTCTGGACCAAATGTTTATATTTAACTCTTCAATCGGCAAGAAATTCATCCAGGCGGTGAGTGGAGCGTTTCTGATTCTGTTCCTGCTTCTGCATGTTACGATCAACTTCTTTTCTGTAATCGATTCCTTTACGGGCAAGTTCAATGTCGTCGCTGCGGACGACAAGCTGTTCAGTGCGGGGGACGGACTCTTCAAGCTTGGCTGTGACTTCATGTCCACGCCTGTCATCACGATCATGGTTCCGGTGCTGGCACTTGGATTCCTTGTACATATCGTATACGGGTGCTGGCTCACATGGCGCAACATCCAGGCCCGCGGAGGCTACAAGCGTTATGAGGTCTCCAGCAAGGCTGCTGCCGATTCATGGTCCTCACGCAACATGCTTGTGCTCGGCATCATAATCCTCGGCATACTCTGCTTCCATCTTTTCCACTTCTGGGCAAAGATGCAGCTTCCCGAACTTACCGGCATAGGAACTTATGTTGACAATCCCTACACTCTGCTCATGATGACCTTCGGCCGCTGGTGGGTTCTCGTCATCTACATTCTCTGGTTTGCCGCAGTGTGGTTCCATCTTACCCACGGATTCTGGAGCATGTTCCAGACAGTAGGCTGGGACGGAAGGACATGGTTCAAGCGCATCAAGGTCATTGGTATTGTAGTAGTTACGATAATCTGCCTGCTGTTCGTCAGCGTCGGTGTGAATGCGTTCATCCAGGCCAATTTCCTTGCATAGACATATAGTTTTTGATTTTTCACAAAAAAATCATTATCTTTGCGACCCCTATTTTGTGTAGGGATCGCAATTTTTATTAACTATTTAATGATCAAGACAGTGAACACACAAAGCTACAAGACAGTATCGCTGAACAAGGCGACTGTAGACAAGAAGTGGGTTGTCATTGATGCAACTGATCTCGCTCTTGGTCGTCTCGCCTCGCGCGTTGCACTTGTCCTTCGCGGCAAGACAAAGCCGGGCTATACACCTCACGTTGACTGCGGTGACAATGTCATCGTCATCAATGCTGAAAAGGTCGCCCTCGGAGGAAAGAAGATGACGGACCGCGTGTATACCCGCTATACCGGATATCCCGGTGGGCAGAGGTTCACGACTCCCAAGGAGATCCTTGCCAAGCATCCCGAAGAGCTTGTCAGGAGAGCAGTGAAGGGTATGCTCCCCAAGACCCGTCTTGGTGACGACGTCCTCGGGAACCTGTTTATCTATGCAGGCCCGGAGCATCCTCATCAGGCTCAGAACCCTCAGGTTATCAAGTTGGACGAAATTTAACAGAGTAAATGGAACAGACACACGCCCTTGGAAGACGTAAGTCAGCTGTGGCTCGCGTTTACCTCTCAGCCGGCAAAGGCAACGTTACGGTCAATGACCGTGCGCTCGAGGTGTATTTCCCCCTCGAGTCGCTGCGTTATATCGTTAACCAGCCTATGGACGTTACCGGAACTCTTGGCCAGTTTGACGTCAAGGTTACCGTCGTAGGCGGCGGTATCAAAGGTCAGGCAGAGGCCATCCGTCTCGGAATCGCCCGTGCCCTTTGCGAGGTTGACAAGGAAGCTTACCGTCCCGCACTCAAGGCCGCAGGATTCCTCACCCGCGATGCTCGCGAGGTTGAGCGCAAGAAGCCTGGCCAGCCCGGTGCACGCCGCCGCTTCCAGTTCAGCAAACGTTAGTCAGATTATGGCTTATGGCACAGCGCAGGTTTTTCAAACCATCCCTTTTGTCATGATGGTTGCCGCGCTGCGGAAAAGGCCGGAGACCGCATCGGCGCTACTCCGCCTTGAAGAAAAGAGGCCCCGGGAACATGCGGGGACAGTTTAAAAACAGAACAGAAACAAATGTCACGTACAAATTTCCAAGAATTGCTTGATGCAAGAGTACATTTCGGACACCTGGCAAGAAAGTGGAATCCAAAGATGGCTCCCTATATCTTTGACCAGAAGAACGGAATACACATCATAGACTTGCACAAGACAGTAGGCAAGATAGACGAGGCTGCCGAAGAGATGAAGCAGCTGGCCAGGTCCGGCCGCAAGATCCTCTTCGTCGCGACGAAAAAGCAGGCAAAGGATATCGTCAAGGAGAAGGCTACCGCAGTCAACATGCCTTCCATCACCGAGCGTTGGGCGGGCGGAATGCTCACGAACTTCCCCACCATACGCAAGGCTATCAAGAAAATGTCGCTCATCGACAAGATGAAAGAGGACGGAACCTATGACAAGCTCGCCAAGAGGGAGCGTCTCCAGATAGACCGTCAGAGGGCCAAGCTCGAGAAGAACCTCGGCTCTATCCGCGACATGAGCCGCCTTCCGTCAGCACTTTTCGTAGTAGACGTCCAGAAGGAGGCCAATGCCGTCAAGGAGGCCAATCGTCTGAACATCCCGGTATTTGCAATGGTTGATACTTGTTGCGATCCCACACCGATTGATTATGTGATACCGGCCAATGACGATTCGACCGATTCCATCAACTGCATTGTAAACGTGCTCTGCGCGGCAATACAGGAAGGACTCGACGAGCGCAAGATCGAGAAGGACAAGGATGCTGCGGCTGCAGAGGAACTCTCTGAGGAGAAGCCTGCCGGAGCCCGTCGTCTGCGTTCACGCAGAGGCGGCAAGCCTGCCGCAGAACAGGCGGCAGACGCTGAATAAGTCTGAAGCAGTTGTTCCATTAAATAACGATTGAAGATAATTATGGCAATGACAGCAGCAGACGTAATGAAGTTACGTAAAATGACTTCTGCGGGTATGATGGACTGCAAGAAGGCACTTGAGGAGGCCGCTGGCGACTTCAACAAGGCTATCGAAATCATACGCGAGAAGGGTAAGCTCGTTGCAGCCAAGAGAGCGGACCGCGAGACCTCCGAAGGAGCAGTCAAGACCCGCGTCTCAGGCGGCAAGGGAGTTATTGTCTGCCTCGGATGCGAGACTGACTTTGTCAGCCGCAATGCGGATTTCCAGAATCTGGCGGATGCGATCGCCGATGTTGCAATGGCAAACTGCCCTGCCGACATCGAGGCGCTCAAGGCCTGCCGCATGCCGGACGGATACACGGTCGAGCAGGCAATCGAGGCCCAGACCGGCAAGACCGGTGAGAAGCATGTCCTTGCTTGCTACGCTCTTGTGGAGGCTCCGTTTGTAGCGGAATACGTTCACAAGATCAACGGGAAGCTCGGTGCTCTCGTAGGTTTCAACAAGGAAGTGCCCGCCGACATCGCAAAGGGCATCGTGATGCAGGTTGCATCCATGAACCCTGTCGCCATTTCGGCAGACGACTGCCCCAAGGAGATACTTGACAACGAATATCAGGTTGCTGTCCAGAAGACTAAGGACGAGCAGGTCCAGAAGGCCGTGGAGGCCGCTCTGAAGAAGGCCGGCATCAATCCTGCGCATGTAGACAGCGAGGACCATATCGAGTCCAACATCTCCAAGGGATGGATTACTCCCGAGCAGGCTGACAAGGCCCGTGAGATCATCAAGACCGTCAGCGAGCAGAAGGCTGCGAACCTGCCTGAGCAGATGATCCAGAACATCGCTCACGGACGTGTCCAGAAGTTCCTCAAGGAGCAGACTCTGCTTGAGCAGGATTATCAGATGAGCGACGAGAAGATCTCTGTCAAGGATGCCCTTGCGGCAGCCGACAAGGACGCCAAAGTCGTGGTGTTCAAGCGCTTCTCACTCAACGACTGATTTATCAACCCCATACATGCTGAAGTGCGGCCGCAAAGGGCCGCACTTCTTGTAATGAAATGAACCTCAAATCTCTACTTAAGGATACGGCGCTTTACGGCATGAGCAGCATAGTGGGACGGTTCCTGAACTATCTGCTTGTCCCCGTGTATACCTACAAGATCGCTTCCGAGAGCGGGGGGTATGGGATTGTCACGAACCTGTATGCATATACGGCGTTTTTCCTTGCCCTGCTGACTTTCGGCATGGAGACTACGCTGTTCCGGTTCTGCGGCAAGAAAGACGAGGACAGCAGGATGGTATACAGCACGGCCCTGAGAATGGTCGGTACCGTTTCCCTGGTGTTTGTGATCCTGGTGCTGCTGTTCAGGCTGCCGATTGCCTCGGCCATGGGATATTCCTCACATCCCGAGTATATATGCGTCTTTGCAGTGATTACCGCGATGGATGCCTTCCAGTCTGTGATGTTCAGCCGTCTGAGGCAGCAGCGCAGACCGTGGCGTTTCGTGGCTCTCAAGTTTGCGTTCATTATTCCGAGCATCCTCGTCAATCTCTTCATTTTCCTTGTGCTTAAGGATATTCCGTCAGCTCAGTGGCTTTTCGACCGTTATGACGGAGGTGCCGGCCTGATCTTCTTTGCAAATCTGGCCTGTACCGCGTTTGTCGGGATTCTGCTTGTCCCGGAGACTGCGGGGATACGCTACGGTTTTGACCGCGGCCTCGCCCGCAGGATGCTCGGCTACAGTCTCCCTCTGATGGTCCTCAGCATAGTCGGGATTCTCAACCAGGTCGCCGACAAGATGCTCTTCCCTTATCTGATGCCCGGGGAGGATGGGATGGTGCAGCTGGGAATATACGGAGCCTGCGTGAAGGTGGCCATGATCATGGCTCTGCTCACCCAGGCCTTCCGCTATGCTTACGAGCCTATCGTCTTCAATGAAGCCTCGGACCGCAACAGCCCCGGAACTCTCGCCGACGGAATGAAGTATTTCATAATGTTCACGCTGCTTGCGTTCCTCGGCGTGATGTTCTACATGCCAGTTCTGAAGTATTTTGTCGGACCTTCGTACTGGGAGGGCCTGGATGTCGTGCCTGTGGTAATGCTTGCCGAAATTTTCATGGGCGTGTATTTCAACCTGTCATTCTGGTACAAGCTTACCGATAGGACCTGGTGGGGGGCTGTCATAAGTGCCATCGGAGCCATTGTCATGATAGCGGTGAACGTGGTCTTTGTCCCGAGGATAGGGTATTGGGCGTGCGCATGGGGCGGATTTGCCGGATATGGAACGGCGATGCTCCTGAGTTACTTCATAGGCCGCCGCTACTACCCTGTCAGCTACGATTTCAAGACCATCACTCTGAGCATTGTTCTTGCTGCCGTCCTGATGGCCCTTTCCGTGTTGCCGGGCCGGCTCGGCGCAGACTGGCCTGTATGGATTCAGCTGTGTTTCAACACACTGCTTCTGGCCGTTTATCCGGTTGTATTGATATACGTTAACAAAAAACATAAATTGTCATGAAAAAGTTTTTGACTTATCTGATCTGCATCGTTGGTATCGTCGCCGTTGCCGGCAGCTGTGCCGGTGGTGCGCGCAAAAAGGCCCAGGAACAGGCGGCCAAGGCTGCCGCCGATTCTGTTGCGGCCCGCCAGGCTGAACTTCTCGACGAGAAGATAGCGGCTCTGCCTGCCGAACCCGTGTTTGACATTATTACAACCATGGGGGTCATCAAGGTTAAATTGTATTCAGGCACCCCGAAGCATCGTGAGAATTTTGCCAGGCTGGCACTTCAGGGATACTATGACGGAATCCTTTTCCACCGTGTGATAAACGGATTCATGATTCAGGCTGGTGACCCTCTTACGAAGGATCCCTCTTCCGATCCTGCCAAATGGGGTACTGGCGGTCCTGACTATACGGTTCCTGCGGAGTTTGTCCCTGAGTACACCCACAAGAAGGGAGCTCTGGCTGCAGCCCGCCGTGGTGATGCCGCCAACCCTCTGAAGGAGTCTTCCGGCTCACAGTTCTACCTGGTACAGGACGAGGCCGCATGTGCCGCACTTGACGGGGACTATACTGTTTTCGGACAGACTGTCGAGGGACTTGATGTCATAGACAGCATTGCTGCCGTGCAGACGGACGAGAGGAACCGTCCGGTACAGGCAGTAAAGATTGTTACAATAAAACTTGACGATAACCAGGAATAGGCACAGTTCTTGTATTTCTTGTTTTCGAATAGTTTTTTCATAGGTTTAATTTTAGGTTAGAATTGCTGTAAGGCTGCGATGGGATATCGCGGCCTTACTTTTTTTTGCTATATTTGAGTGCCATAGCCGTGGCATATCGATTACTGACATCATGACATCCAAGACCATTATTGCCATACTGGCATCATGCCTGCTTTCGCTCCCTGTATTGTACGGACAGGATGTCAGGCCTTTCTTCCCGCCGCTGGGAGAGGGCGTTGTCCTTGTCTATGAAGACACCGACGGTTCCGGGAATCATGTATCCTTTACCGAGAACTCGACCGTTGCGTTCAGCGGTGACTTCAATGACGGAAGCGCGAGCGTGCTTTCAGTGATGGTCCAGCCTGAGGATACGACAAAGTTCAGGATGCGTGTCCCGATGCTGTTCTCCGGAGGCGAGGTGATTACGGATATCGCATCCATGATGCGCGATTCCATGAAGGATGCCGTGGCAGACGCTTCTGACGCCGACTCTGACAAAATCGCCGAAGTGATGGATAAAGTGACGGTTTCGGGCGAATCCCGCGGGATTCCTTCGGACATTTCGGTGGGCATGACTCTTCCTGACTACGGGATTACGATGAAGATCATGTTCGTCAAGGTGAAGATAAATGTCTCTGACAGGAAAGTGTCCGGAAGGGAGAAACTTGTTACGCCGGCCGGCACGTTTGACTGCTATGTGGTCGAGGAACAGCTCTCTGTCAAGGCTATGGTGGTGAACGAAAAGTCTTTGATGAAGACATGGTATGCTCATGGCGTGGGTGTCATAAAGCAGGAGACATGGAAAAAGGACAGGCTTGAATCGTCGACAGTGCTGTATGAATACCGCATGCCGGACGCTTGACAATATTCTTATGGATGACAGACTACATTCCGTTTGCGGTTCTATGGACGGTCAGGACAACAGGTGGCGCCGTCTCTGTCAGGACGAGCTTGACATGCTGCTGTCCGGGGGGAACTTTTGTGATGACTGGAATTCATTCCTGGTCCCGCAGAGCGGTTTCAGAGCCGATCTGATACGGAACTGCCGCTTCAGCGGAACGGTGCGCATCGGGCGGATTACGCGCGGATTGCTGGAGTACGGATCCTTGAGGTTCCCGACAGGAATCTACGGATCTTTTATAGAAAATTGCGACATAGGAGATGACTGCGCAATCCACAATGCCGGGATTGTCAGCCGTTATATCGTGCATGACGGGTGCCTGATATTCAATGTCGGGCAGATGACGACCGGGCCGGACGCTGATTTCGGATGTCCTGCCCTCGCAGACCGCGGCATAGCAGTCATGAACGAGTCCGGAGGCCGTGCTGTGCTGCCGTTCGACGGAATGAATACGGCAGACGCTTTTCTGTATGCGAAATACCGTGATGACCTCGCCCTGCAGGAAAGACTTGCTGACATGACGCTTCGACGGAATTCCGCCCTGTCAGGCAAGCGGGGAGAGATAGGCCCTGCGTCAGTAATAAAGAATACGCTTTCCATCGAGAATGCCATGCTCGGCGAAGGCTGTGTGGTGGACTGCGCTTGCCGTTTGAAGAACGTGACTGTCGACTCTTCAGCCAGTGAACCTGTCCGGATCGGTGAGAATGCGGTTCTCGAAGACGGAATCGTCGGCTTCGGGTGCAGACTGTACGAGGGGTGCACCGCCCGGCACTTCATACTCGGAAGCAACTGCACTCTCAAGTCGGGAGTACGGTTCTACGACAGCATACTCGGCGACAATGGGACAGCGGCATGCTGCGAGGTGCTGAACAGCCTGATATTTCCCGCACACGAGCAGCATCACAACAATTCGTTCCTGATAGCGGCGCTTGTCTGCGGCCAGAGCAATATTGCGGCCGGCGCTACGCTCGGGTCGAACCACAACAGCCGCCGGAACGACGGGGAGCTCGTCGCCGGCAGGGGATTCTGGCCCGGACTCTGCGTGTCCTTGAAGCATTCATCTTCGTTTGCGCCGTTCACGCTGCTTTCCAAGGGCTCATATCCCTATGAACTTGATATCCGTCTGCCTTTCAGCCTTGTCTCTGACAATGAGAGGGAAGGCATGCTGGAGGTAATGCCTGCCTACTGGTGGATGTATGACATGTACGCACTTGCAAGGAACGGTGCCAAGTACAAGGCCAGGGATACGAGGAAGACAAGACGGCAGAATATTGAATTCGACATTTATGCTCCGGACTGTATGGAGCAGGTGATGCAGGCGAGGTCCCTGCTTGAACTGTGGACCGGAGCCGCCGCAAGGCGCAGGGCCGGGGCCGCAGCGGACGGTGTCCCTGAACGTATCCTCCGGGAAGAGGGTGCCGCGCTTCTTGGCGGCGGCCCGTCTGCACTTGCGGGGCTGGAGGTCCTTGGATACGGTATGGAAAGGTCTTCCAGGCGTACACGAATCCTGAAGCCTGCCGAGGCCTATGCCGCGTATGCCGACATGGTGGTGCATTATGCCGTAAGGTGTATCCTGGATTACCGTGACAGAGGGGGCGAAGTGTCGCTCGGGAAACTTTCGGCGCTTGCGTGCGCTTCAGGTGAGAGACGGTGGGTGAACCTTGGCGGACAGGTTATGCGCGAATGCGATGTGGAGGACCTGCGCCGTGAAGTGGCTCTCGGATCTCTTGCCGGATGGGATGACATCCATGCCCGATATGACTGTCTTTTTGCCCGTTACCCGGAGGACAGGCTCGCCCATGCTCTCCAGTGCCTCGCCTTGCTGGAAGGCTGGGACGGCAGTGTGCGTGTCAGGGACTGGATGGAAGTGTTCGCGAAGGAGGAAAGGATATGCCGCGAGATATGCGGGCGTGTCTCCGGCAGCAGGAAGAAGGATTTTGACAACGTATTCCGCCAGGCCACTTTCCGCAATGCGGATGAGATGTCCGCTGTTTCCGGCAGTCTCGACGATGATGCCTTTATCCGTCAGACGGAGACCGATACGGAGTCAATGCTTTTGTCAATTGCGCGCCTGAAGGCCATGACGGAATAATGAACTATCTTCTCAACGCTTCTCATGACGCCTGGTTCAACATGGCCTTCGACGAGTTCTGCCTCGAACGGTATCCGTGTGACGAGCCTTTTTTCTATCTGTGGCGCAATTCTCCGTCTGTAATAATAGGATTCAACCAGAATGCCTATTCGGAGGTCAATCTGCAGTATCTTGATGCAAACGGTATCAGGCTTGCAAGACGTGTCACTGGGGGCGGAGCGGTGTATCATGACCTGCAGAACATCAACTATACGATAATAGGCCGCAACATAAGTCCTGAGCCTTTTGCCGACGCCCTTCGCCGGATTGGCGTCGATGCCGTCCTGAGCGGACGCAACGACATCCTGGTCGGCGGCAGGAAGGTGTCAGGGTATGCACGCCGACTTGGCTCCAGACGTGAGATAATCCACGGCACGCTGATGTATGATGTCGACATAGACACATTGTCCAGAGTGCTGGATACTCCGGAATCGAAGCTGCATGCCAAGGGTGTCGCTTCTGTCCGCAGCAGAGTAATGAACCTCAGGGAAGAACTTCCAGGGATCCGCTCGGTAGTTGAACTGCAGGCTCTCCTGCAGGAGATACTCTCTGACGCCGGGGGCAGGTGCATGGAATTTGACGATGCCATGCTGCGTGAGGTGCAGAGGCTCTCTGACACGAAGTTCTCGACCTGGGACTGGATCTTCGGACGCAGCGGGGCTGCCGGATTCAGGCGCCGTGCGAAGTTTGCCTGCGGAACCGTCGAACTCGGGCTTGATCTGGACCACGGACGCATTTCGCATATAAGTTTCAACGGGGACTTTATCGGAAAACTCCCCTCGGAGACGATGTGTGACCGTCTGAGGGGAGTCCGCTATGACGAGCAGTCTGTCCTGTCCGCTCTCGAAGGGACTGATCCTTCGATGGTGTTCTCCGGAATGACAGCCCGCGAACTTGCGGGCTTCATTCTCGGAAATCTTTGACCTAGTTCTTCACCGGAGCCGCCGGAGTGGGAGGAAGCGGCTTGTAGTCCTTGAGTTCTTCGAGCAGGACCTCCACTGCCTTTTCCAGCTGGGCGTCGTTGCCGAGATAGTCCTCGAAAGGATTGATGTCAACGACTATGTCCGGGTCGACTCCATGTCCTTCGATTATCCACTCTCCTTCAGTAGAGTAAGAGGTGAAGAACGGGGTCCTCATGTCCTGGCCGTCGACGAATTGCTTTGAGCTTGAAATGCCCACAATGCCGCCCCACGAGCGTGTGCCGATGATCTTCCCCAGCCCGAGCTTGCGGAATCCGTAAGGGAAGAGGTCGCCGTCGGAAGAGGAGTATTTGTCGATAAGGCATACCTTTGGCCCGTAGAAAGCCTGGTTGGGCACAGGCTCGTTGGTCCCGTTCCTGTACATGCTTACCCTGTATACCTCTCTCTGGAGTCTTTCAAGTATGATGGGAGACACGTTTCCGCCTCCGTTCATTCTGTCGTCGATTATCAGGGCTTTCTTGTCAAGCTGTGTATAATACATCTTGGTGAACATGTCAAGTCCTTCGACACTCATGTCCGGAATATGGATGTAGCCTATCTGTCCGCCGGAGAGGCTGTCCACTATATCCAGATTCCTCTTTACCCATTCCTGATATGCCAGCTGGGATTCGTCTCCTATCGGCTTGACGTATATGGTGCGTGCCCCGTTGCCTGCCGCATCGTCAGCGATAACGAGCGCAACGGTTTTGCCGACCTTGCCGATAAGGGCGGCTCCCGGATCGGGGAGTTCGGCAGAGGGTATGCCTGCGACTTCGGTGATGTAGTCTCCGGTGCTTACGTCAAGGCCAGGCTCGGCGAGAGGTGAGCGCAGGGTCTTGTCCCAGACAGCCCCTTCGAAGATCTTTTCTATGCGGAAGGCTCCGGTACGGGGGTCTTTGGAGTAGGATGCACCGAGCAGTCCGGTCTGGATTCTCGGAATCTGCGGAGTCTCTCCGGAAGTGATGTAGGCGTGGCCAACGTTTAGTTCTCCGAGCATCTCGCCGATAAGGTAGGTGAGGTCGTCCCTGTGGTTTACATATGGAAGCATCTGGGCATATTTTTCATAGACATGGTCCCAGTCGGCCCCGTGCATGTTCTCAACATAGAATCCGTCTCTGGTTATCCTCCAGCTTTCGTCGAATATCTGTTTCCATTCTGCCTTGTGGTCGATGATCATGTCTATTTCGTCCGTAGGAACCTTTCCTTCCTTTCCTGGCGCGGAACCGAAATTCACGATCTTGTAGTCGCCGTTGGCGCGTACCAGAGCCTTCTTGAGGTCGGCCGTATAGGCCATGGGGTAAGGCATGGGGCATTCGCTTGATTTCAGAGTCTTAAGGTTGAGGGTTCTGACGCCTCCGGTGCCCCTGTAGTACAGGACATCGTCTATGGCCGCTATGGCGCTGACGTAGCCGGTGCCCACAGGCAGCTCGGCTATTCTCATTGCCATGCCTTCCGTATCGACCTTCATGGTAGTCTGTGCGGACTTGCCCTCGTCTTTTTTCTTGTCAGGTGTCTTGTCTCCATCTTCCTCTGCCGGGGTATATTCGTCGGAGTCCAGCAGCATAGGGTTGGGCGTGTCTTCAGAAAGCGTCAGCAGGTACAGCCTTCTTGAGGTATCGTAGACAGTGTTCCATTCCACACTTGAATATATGGCCCTGAACTCGGTTTCTGAAGAGAAGAACAGATACTTCCCGTCATCCGAGAAGACCGGGGAGGAAACGTTGTACCACCTGTCAGTGACCTGATAGCTCTTGCGCTTCGAGAGGTCGTAAAGGAACAGGGCGCTTGTCCTGTTGTCAAGCTGAGTGGTGTAGGCCGCCCAGCTTCCGTCACTTGAGACGGTGAATGAAGCGATGCCTCCCACCTCGCCTGTGAGCAGGCACTCGAGTTTCCTGTTATCGACGGCGAGTCTGTAGAGTTTCCTGTCGTCGGTGTTGAAGAAGAGATACTTGCTGTCGGGACTCCACTGCAGCCTTGACGGATAGCCGCTCTTGAACGAGGTCAGGCGTCTGGCATTCCCGGGATCATCGCTCGGGGCTGCATAGACCTGATACTCTCCTTCTGCGTCGGAAAACCATGCGATAGTCTTTCCGTCCGGACTCCATACGGCTTCCCTCTCGTGTGACTGGGGCGAACGAGAAAGATTGTATACCGGGCCGTTCTCGGCAGGCAGGGAGAAGATATCTCCGCGTATGACCATCAGGACTCTCTTGCCGTCCGGAGACAGGTCTGCAGACCCTATGCGGCCGCTGATTCCTTCATGGTATTCACTTCTGCTGTAGATGTCGTCGTCAGCGAGATATATGGTGACCTTTTCAGGCTTGCCACCCTGCAGGACATCGTACTTGTAGATGTAGCCTCCGTTCTCGAACACTATGTACCTGGATGAGTTTGAGGGGAACTTGCAGTCATATTCGCTGAAATCGGTGATCTTGCGCGTCTGTCCGTCGGAAGTGTCGTATACGAACAGGTTCATGGTCCTGTCACGGTCCGAAAGGTAGAAAATCTGATCTCCGATCCACATGGGGAAGATATCCTGTGCGTCGTTGTCCGTTATCTTTGTGAGTTCGGTCGTCCCGACAGTGTTGATCCAGATGTCGTCGGCCTGACCTCCGCGGTAGTATTTCCATGTACGGAATTCGCGGAACATCCTGTTCATCGCGAGCTTCTTGCCGTCAGGGGAATATGAGCAGAACCCGCCTTCGGTGGTCGGTATGGTCTCAGGGAGTCCGCCATCGACGCTTACCTTGCAGAGCTTGCCCCTGAGTCCGCTGAAATTGTGCTGCTTGCTTCTGTATATTATCTGTTTCCCGTCAGGAGTCCAGCCCATTACTATGTTGTTGGGACCCATTCTCTCGCCGACCTGGTCTCTGGATACCAGGGCGGAGTATGTGAGCCTTTTCGGCTCTCCGCCTTCGATGGGCATGGTGTAGACTTCGGTGTTCCCGTCGTACTGGGCGGTAAAGGCTATGGTCTTTCCGTCAGGAGATATCCTGGGAAAGCATTCATATCCGACATCCGAGGTGAGCTTTACGGCATCTCCACCGTCGATTCCGACGCTGTAGAGGTTGCCCGCATAGCAGAATACGATTTTGTCTCCTCCGACGGAGGGGAATCTCAGAAGCCGGGCCTCCTGCCTTTGTGCAGTGGCCGCAAGAGACACTGACAGCGCTAATGCCAGTGCAAGGGTTGCTTTTTTAATCATATCGTATGGCGTTTTGGGTTTATGCCTTGAGCGGCTCTGAAAATGCGGTTTCCTTCAGGATTTCGGAAACGCTAGGATGGGGGAATACAACTTTCTGCAGCTGGGCGACTGACAGTCCGGCCTGCAGTGCGACGCATGCCGCAGAGATTATTTCCGAACATGGCCCTCCGAGCATCTGGACTCCCAGGATTTTCCCTGAACCGCGTTCGGAGACAATCTTGCAGAGCCCGTTTTCCCTTTCCGTCTCGGCCACGAAGCGCCCCGAGTATGTCATCGGAAGCTTGCGGACCTCGGCTTCTATTCCCTTGGCGGCTGCCTGGCCAAGAGTAAGGCCTACTGATGCGATTTCAGGGTTTGTATAGACTACCGAGGGTATCGCGTCATAGCTCATGGAGTCATCGATGCCCAGCATGTCGTTTACGGCAACCTCCCCCTGGCGGCTGGCGCTATGGGCCAGCATGGAGAGACCGGTGACGTCTCCTGCCGCATAGATTCCTTCTATGTTGGTGCGCATGTGGCTGTCCACTTCAATGCCTTTCCCGGTCCGTACTCCGACATTCTCCAGGCCGAGTCCGCCGAAAGACGGCTTGCGTCCGATGCATACCAGGATTTTCTCGGAAGTCACGGTCTCGGCAGCGCCCTGCGGATTCTCGAAGGTCACGGTGTTCCCTTCGGCCATCGTGACCTTGCAGCCAAGGTGGAATTCCACGCCTCGTTTCTCGTATGTCTTGCGCAGAAGCTCTCCGAGTTCGCCATCCATGGGGCCCAGAATCCCGGGCATCATCTCGATTACATGGACCTTGCATCCCATGGCGTTGAAGAACGCCGCGAATTCCATCCCTATCACACCTCCTCCGATCACGGTCAGGCTCTCAGGCATGGTGTAGAGCCCGAGTATGCCGCTGCTGGAAAGTACAGCCCCGTTTTCCTCTCCGAGTCCTTTGATCGGCGGGACTGCCGGGCTGGAACCGGTGCAGACAAGAATCCTTGCCGTGTCAAACGCCCCGGCGTCCGTGCATATGCGGAAACTGCCGTCGGCGTTGCGGGCCTCGATACGGGCGGTGCCGGCAATGACCTCCACGCCCAGGTGTTTCATGGAAGACTTTATTGCCGCGACAAGTTTCTTGACTACTTTTTCCTTGCGGGCCATGATTTCACCGAAGCTGAAGCTCACATCGGCGGCATGGACACCGAACTTGTCGGCGTCAAGTGCATGCGTATACTGTTTGGCTGCGTACAGAAGAGATTTTGTCGGGATGCAACCTTCGTTGAGGCAGACCCCGCCAAGGAAATTACGTTCGAAGAGTATCACCTTAAATCCTTTTTCGGCAGCTCTCTGCGCTGCGACATACCCTCCCGGGCCGCCGCCAATGATAGCAAGATCGTACATGTTGTTATTGTTTTGTTTTTCTATTCGGAACCGGCTTTCCAGAGCCTTTGTGCATATGCTTCAATCGCTTCGGGGGCGGAGACGTCCCTGAATTCAGGCACTCCTCCGGCTTCGTCTCCGTCTAGTACTGTCAATTTTTCTCCGAACAGTGCCTCGACCTCCCCGACAACTTCGGATGGAAGCTCTCCGATAGAGAGTTCAGCCAGCAGCGATGCCGGGAACAGGATTTCGGGTACGATTCTTATGCCCAGATCCGCGGCCTGCCTGCTCAAAAGGCGGATGTCGTCTCCGCTGTATGTCTTCCCGGCTTCCCTGTACGCGGTGACCTGTGCGAGGGATGGCTCGGATGAGGTCTGGAGACGCCAGCAGTCGTCGTCGGCGATTACAAGCCTGAGCACGTTCAGCTTGACCCTGGCCATCCTTTCGAGCAAGGCTTCAAGTTCTTCCGGCGAGGCCCATGAGGATGCGCAGTCCGCCCGTATCTCGCGCTGCGGCGTGTCCGGGCAGTCCCTGAGAGTGCAGCAGGGCACTGTCCATCTGTGTCTGCTCTGTTCAGGCGTGGCCTCATATATTGCCTCGGGGAGCATCTGCCTGATGGTCTGAAGCGAGTAGAGTATTCCGGGGGTGCCTCCTGCCCGGATGACGGCGGTCCGTGGCTGGATGTCCATTGCATATTCTTCGTCTCCGAGGCCTTCGTCTATGATAAAGACGAGCCCTTTTGCCGAGCCTGATCGGACGGCTTCGTCAAGCCCGACCGGACACGACACCGGAGAAGCCTTGCCGCTCACCAGCGAAAGTCTTGATGCCAGCCGGCTTACTGCTCTGGCTGCCGTCCCGTCCAGAGAGGAACTGTATTTTATTGCCGCTCCGCTGACTCTGAAGCTGCCCTTTGCGAGACTGACGCTGTCCGGGGAAGGACATATGCTGTCGAGTCCTTCGGCGCAAAGTCCAGGGCCGCAGGCAAGAAGCATGGAGAACAGAATTGATTTCAGGTGGTTCATGGTCAGTATATCATTAATCCTATCGCCCCTGCGGCAAGAAGCAGGGGTATGGGACCGACTTTTTTCGTGTATGACAGCAGGAATGCGACAGCGAACAGTGCCCAGGAGGTCCAGTCAGGGAAATTCTCCCTGATTATCGTGATGTTGGGATGTCCGGCGTCAAACCCGATGTTGAAAGTGAGTATGAGCGCAGCTGCGGCAATCATGCCGGCGACAGCAGGCTTGAGCGCACTCATGGTACCTGCGAAGACAGGATGGGTATGGAACTTGTCGAATATCTTGATTATCGCGTAGAAGACGATGAACGACGGAAGCACTATCGCAAAAGTGCTTGCCGCCGATCCGAGTATCGATGCGAGGCTGCCGTAGCCGGCTTCGTGGAATACTTCGAAGCCGACATATGTCGCGCAGTTGATGCCGACCGGACCCGGGGTCGACTGCGAGATTGCAACGATGTCCGTGAATTCGGCCTCAGTAAGCCACTGGTGGGCATGTACGACCTGGTTCTGGATCAGGGACAGCATGGCGGCCCCGCCCCCGAAGTTGAACAGCCCTATCACGAAAAAGGTGCTGAAGAGTTGCCAGAGAAGTCCGAGCATCATTTTTTAGCACGCTGTATCAGACTGAATACTCCTGATGCGACGGTGATCGTCACCAGGATTATCCATATCGGTGAAACTTTCAGGAAAGCGATGCAGACCAGTGTGGCTGCCGCGATGAGATATGCCCACCAGCTTTTGCATCCGGACTTCGCCATGTTTACGGCAGGGACGAATATCAGGGCTATGGCGACAGGACGCACTCCCTGGAATATTCGCTGGACGACCGGATTGTCCTTGAAGCCGGTGAAGAACATCGCAATCAGAAGTATTATTACGAAAGACGGCAGTACGGCTCCAATGGATGCCATAATGCTGCCTTTCAGGCCGGCAAGCTTGTATCCCGTAAAAACTGCCGCATTTACGGCGAGAAGGCCTGGAGCACTCTGGGCGAGCACGATAATGTCTTCGAGCTCGTCGGCCGATGCCCATCCTCTGTCGGATATCTCCTTCTCAATCAGTGGAATCATTGCCAGTCCTCCGCCTATCGTGAATGCTCCGACTTTGGCAAATACGGTGAACAATTCCCAACAACTAACCGTCTGTGTCATTTCTCAAAAATACGGATTCTTTACAAGAATTGCAATTTTGCCGGTTGCAACTGTTAAAAAAAGGACGCTGGCATCCTAGTCGGGCCAGCGTCCGGATAAATTTCAGTCCCGGTTCCCTCTAGAGGTTGGGATTGGCCTTTTTCCACTCTGAAATGGGAGGGATGATGCCGAGAGAGATTATCTCGTCGCGCATCTTGCAGAGGTGCAGGTATGAAGCCTTGAGGTCTGCCATTTCCTCGGCCGTTCCTTCCGGTGCGGTGAAGTGAACGCCTGTCGCGTCGATAACGCTGGGCATGGCCATCATCACATTCTGGAAATCCGCATTGTTGACGTAGCAGCCTGCAGGCCATGTGAACTTGTCGCCGCCCATTGCCGCCTCGATCATCTTGACAGCATTGTAGGCAGGGCTCTGGAATGAGCTGCGTCCGCGAAGCTTGATGATGTTGGAGCCTCCCTGGACGGTGTTGTGCTTGATCTCGGCCCAACGCTCTGCAGAAAGATTCTTTTTGCTGAGAGGCTCGCCGTCGATGAGTGCCTTGGATGCGAATACGGCCATCGCCTCTCCGTGTCCGCCGTAGGTGTAAGCTCCGGTCACCTTGCTCTGCTGAACTCCGAACTCCTGTGCGAGAGCTTCCTGGAGACGGGTTGAGTCGAGGGCTGCGAGGGTGGTGACGCACTCGGGCTTGAGTCCTGAGTGGAGAAGCACTACCAGGCCGGTAAGATCGGCAGGGTTGAAGATTACCACGATGTGCTTGACATCAGGGCAGTATGCCTTGACGTTCTTGCCGAAGTCTTCTGCAATCTGGCAGTTTCCCTTGAGCAGGTCCTCACGGGTCATGCCCTCCTTGCGGGGAGCTCCGCCTGAGGAGATGATGTACTTAGCATCCTTGAACGCTACTGCAGGGTCGGTTGTCCAGGTGATGTTGGCACCTTCGAACGCGCAGTGGTCCATCTCGGCGACTACGCCCTTGAGGCCGGGTTCGTAAACGTCGTAGAGGCATACGTTGGGTGTGAGCTTCAGCATGAGAGCTGTCTGGGCCATGTTGGAGCCAATCATTCCGGCGGCTCCTACAATGACCAATTTCTCGTCAGTTAGATATTTCATGGTATCAAAAATAATAGTGCAATATTTAAACCTCGCAAATATACTAAAAAGCCGTGTGCCGAACAATAGTTAAGGCTCTTTTGGCAGAGATGCGGGGCCATTCCTGCCGCGCGGCCCAAAATTTCATTATATTTGCAAAGGACAATCAGACAACATTCGGATGTACAACGAGTTGAAACGGCTGCTGCGGCAAGAGGGCAATTTCGATCCTTCTGACAGTATTCTTGACGAATTCCTCGGCTCTATGGAAGAGATAACGGTCCGGCCGAGGGAGAGGCTTATCGATTTCGGCAAGGTGAACAGCGATGTGTACTGCCTGAAGGAAGGGATAATAAGGCTGTTCCACTATGAGGAAGGCAAAGACATAACTTTCGGCTTTGCCACCCCGGGGACCGTGATACTCTCGCCCCATTCATACTATATGAGGCAGCCGGCTTTCCTGCTTGCCGAGACCTGCAAGGCGAAGGCGACTCTGCTCCGGATGTCCAAGACCAGGTTCGACTCGATGCTGCAGGATATCCCGGAATTCAGCCGCTGGATGTTCAACCTTGCCATGGGTCAGCTATACTCCTGCGAACACAAGCTGTACCTGATCAACGGTACGGCGAGGGACAGATATCTGTCTGTAATAAGGAACAGGCCGGAGATCATTGAAGCCGTTCCGTCCAAGATCATTGCGTCATATCTTGGCGTCACGCCTCAGTATCTGTGCAGGCTCAAAAGCGAGGTGATGCGTGGCGTAAAGGATGAATGATTTGGATATGTAGGCATTTAACACTATATTTGCCGCGTTATAAAATATTTTATGGCACTCTATCTGATAAAAGATCTTGACGACGATTATCACTCGAAACTCGGCATCTGGCAGATTACCGAAACCGAAGACGAGTTGAGGAGGCTCTGCTCGGTGCCTTCAGATGAACTTGAGGAGATTTCATATGTCAAGAGCGAATCTCTCAGAAAACAGAAACTGGCTGTAAGGGCTCTGCTTGACGCCCTTTTCGAGGAGAAGGTGTATCTGAGCCACCACGATAACGGCAAGCCCTATATCGAGAACTCCTCAATCAATCTCAGCATCACCCACACTGAAAAGTATGTTGCCGTGATATGCAACAATACAGAGGAAGTGGGCATTGACTGCGAATCTCTGGACAGGGATTTCTCCGCCGTGGAGAAGAAGGCCTTGTCCGAAGAGGAGATAGATGACCTTGACGAGGAGAAGCGCAACGAACAGCTTGCGATCTACTGGTGCGCAAAGGAGGCCATCTTCAAGAAGATGTCCCAACACAACGTGGATTTCGCGGAGCAGATTGAGATTGACAATTTCCACCTGCGCGGTGAGGGGGAACTCGATGCCACATTCATTCAGAAGGACGGTTTCGAGGAGGAACTTCACCTCGAGTACATGACTTTCGACCGCCACGTGCTCGTATGGGTCGCCGGTTAGGCGGAACTGTCAGTCTTTCGGCCTGAGCCAGGTCTGTGGATCCTGCGGCGTCCTTTCCTTCCATATCTGGAAATGCAGCTGGGTCTGTCCGTCTATCGTGTCCACTTTCCCTATCGGCTGCCCGGTCTTTATCTTGTCGTATGACTTGACATACACCTCTGACAGCTTGCAGTAGAACGTGAAGTAACTCCCGTGCTGCACGAGTACGCACTTGTTGTAGCCCGGCATCACAATGATGCTTCTCACCTCGCCGTCGAACACGGCCCTGACCTCGTCTCCCGGGGACAGGCCTATGTTGACTCCGTTGTTGAACGGGAGGACAAGCGATGAGTATACGGGGTGGGTGTGCTGCCCGAAGCCCTCCACGACAGGGCCGTCGGCAGGCCATGGCAGTTTCCCCTTGTTGTTCTCGAACTGTGCGGCGAGCTTGTAGTCGATCTTGTTCTGCTTTTTCTGCCCTCCGGGCTGATCCTTCTTTTCGCTTTCCGCCATGTATTGGGCTATGATGCGTTCTATCTCCTTGTTCAGCGCTTCCACCTGCCGGCGTTTTTCGTTGAGCTGCTGCTGGTATTTCCTCTTGTCCTTGTTGAGCTGGGCTATAATGTTGTCAGAGCGTTTCTCGTCGTCACTGAGATCTTCCATCTCCTGCCTGCGGCGGTCCCTGAGGCTTTCGGCGCGCAGTTTCATTCTGTCCAGAGTGGTAAGCACGGTGTCGAGCCTGGCCCTTGCGTCAATGATTTTGCGCCCTTCCTCATTCATCTGGGAGGAGAGGCTTTTCATGTAGGCATACCGCCTTCCGGCCTGCCCGAGGTTTTTGCTCGCGAGCAGGTATATGTACCATAGTTCGGTGTCCCTGTTGCGGTATGCTCCGCGGACCAGCCTGGAGTAGTCCTCGCCCATGGCCTCGATTCTCGATGACAGCGAATCTGCCCGGTTCTGGGCTCTGCGTATGCTGTCTGAGAGAACCTTGATCTCGCGTTCACTGTCTGCGAGCAGCTCCTTCCTGTTGGAGAGTTTCTTGCGTATGAGAGTGAGTTCGTTCAGGGCGTTGGTGCTTCGCGTGGAATTCTCGCTGAGCTGCCTTTCGAGCTGCGCTATCTCTTTTTCGAGGGCTGCCTTGCGTATTTCCTGGCTTTGGGTGTCCTGGGCGGACAACGGCATGGCTGTTGCCGCCGCTGCAAGGCATGCCGCCGCCACTGCCAATATTCTGCTGATTTTCATTGTCCTGATTTCTGTTGCGAGAGAGACTCGTAGTAACTTGCCAGGCTGTCCTCTCCAAGGGCCTTGAGAACCTTGGAATAGTGGTCCAGCACCACGGCGCTGTCCATTCCGCCGAAGATCATGGCACGCTTGAAATGAGGCTTGGCCTCCTGCGGCTTGCCCTGCAGATACAGGATCCAGCCGAGAGTGTCGAGATACGTAGCGTTGTCCGGTTCAAGCTCCACTGCCCTGGTACTCATTTTCAGAGCCTTGCGCAGAGAGCGTTTTTCCGTGGACAGGTAGTACGCGTAGTTGTTGAGGACCGGGGCGCAGTCCGGATCCGTCTCCAGAGCCTTGTCGTATGCCTTGTATGCTCTGCGGGTGTCACCGGTCTGGTAGGCAATGTCCCCCTCCAGATTGTATGCCAGTGCCAGGCTGGCGGTGTCGGAAGCTGCCATTGCCGCCTTTGCCAGGCCCGAGCACTGTTCCATGGCCTCGTCGTACTTCTGTTCTATGGTAAGGAGCTGTACCTTGAGCAGATTTGACTTTACGTCTTCGGGATGGAGCTTAAGGCACGTGTCTACGAGGTCCCCGATCTTCTTTCCCCAGACCCAGTAGAATTTGGCGTCCATGTTCGTGATTATTGCCTCGAGGTAGTTGCTCTTGACGGAAGCGTCCGTGTCCGGTTTGGATATGAATCCGTCAAGAAGCGTGAAGAATGACGGATATTTCCCGGAGTACCTGAGCGCCTCGAGTTTCCCGAGCTCGGCCGGGATGTAGTCCGGGTCGATGTCAAGCGCCTTGTCGTAATATGATATCGCTGCTTCCGGATTCCGCTGCGAGAGCCTTACGTCGGCAATCATCGAGAGGGTATAGGGGTTGGAGTACATCGCCGGGTTCATGTTTACGAGTTTCTCGCAGTACTCGGCGAAGCGTGGCCTGTTCCCCGTGGCGTTGTACAGAGTGACAAGAGCGTAGACGTACCATTCGTTGGTGGTGTCGCGCTGGTAAGCCTCGGTCAGGTGAAGTTCGGCAGACGCGGTATTCCTCTCCATCATCTCGCACATGCCGAGGTAGTAGCTGACAGCGTCGTCTTCCGGGGCCTCTTCGTGCAGCGCCTCAAGTTTAAGCCGCGCTAATCCGTACTCGCCTTCCGAATATTCGCCTACGGCTCTGAGGAACACTCCGGTCTGAGGTGTCTGCTGTGCCGTCATTACGGTGCAGGCAGTCAGGAACAATGCCAGTATGGTTGAGGGCTTTTTCATCACAATCACAAAAGTATGTATTTTATTGGGAAAAAATGGCTACTTTAGCACGTTTTATTTTCTTTCGATTTTTGGAATGCAACTTTTCGGTAACAAGAAGCATCTTGGTACCTGGAAGGCGGAATGGATTGAAGGCGCAAGGCGGGGTGACCGCAAATCGCAGAAAGCTATCTACGACGCTCTGTCCGGCAAAATGTATGCCATATGCCTCCGTTATATGGGAGACAGGGACGCGGCCGAAGATGTTCTGCAAGACGGCTTCGTGACCTTGTTTTCCAAGCTCGACAGCTATTCGGGGACCGGTTCCTTCGAAGGTTGGGCACGCAAGATCTTTGTAAACACGGCACTTATGAGTCTCAGGAAGAAGGATGTCCTGAAGAACACGGACGATGTTGATGCCGCCTGGAACATTGCCAGCGACGAACCCAGCGCAATCCAGAAGATCGGATACGGAGACCTGATGAAGATGATATCGGCTCTGCCTCCAGGTTTCCGGACCGTTTTCAACATGTATGTGATCGAGGGCTATTCCCACAAGGAAATTGCCGAGGCTCTTGGGATCTCCGAAACGACATCGAGGTCGCAGCTTCAGAGAGCCAGGGTGCTGCTGCAGTCAAAGATCAAAGAAAGGTATTGATACAAGATGCAAAACACAGATTTGAACGAATTCGACAGTCAGGTACGCTCGCTTCTTTCAGATGTGCAGGTGAGCCCTTCCCGCAGAGTGTGGAAGGGAATAGAGGCACAGCTTGATGCGGCATCCGGGTCTGCTGGCGTTGAAACTGGCGGCAGCCGTGTCTGGTACAGATGGGCGGGCGCCGCAGTTGCGTTTGCCTGTGCCGTGTTCGGTATTTTCCACTTCTGGTCATTGCCGCATGATCATTCAGGGCGGCGCTCGTTTGCTCCGGTGCTTGTCTCCGAGGCTCCGCGGGTGATGACTGAGTATGCCGGGCCCGGGACCGCATTCGATGAGTATGCCGATGAGGGCATGCTTCCCCTGACAGTGAGCAGGTCTGCCGCATCGGCTCTTGCGGGGGCGACTGCCGAGACAGTCGCAGGATCGGGCATAGTGCAGCGCAGGCATGCTGCCGCCGGTCCCGACATCGATGAGATAGATTCCGAGGGTAATCTCGGATCGGAGAGGACTGTCAGGAATGTGATTTCCGAGGTCGATCCCTTTGCGGTCCTTCAGGCCGGTGACGCCAGGCCTAGAAAAAGTCCCAACAGCCCATCCATATATGCGAAGGGACTTGTCGGGGGGAACAACTCTGACGGAATGTTCAGGAGGGCGGGCGCGATGATGTCGCCCGGAGTGAGCGGAACTGGAATATCGGAGTTGAGCGCGTCATCCTACGGGGTTCCCCTGACCGTAGGACTCGGTGTACGTATCTATTTCCTTCCGAGGGTTTCTGCCGGAACCGGAGTTGACTATACACTGCTGACCCGCACCTTTACCGGAGAATACAACGATCAGGCCGGAACTTTCCTGCACTCGCTCCAGTACGTGGGTATTCCTCTCAACCTGTATTTCGATGTGATAAGTTCCGAGCGCATAAAGTTCTACCTTCATGCCGGAGGCGAGGTCGAGTGGTGCGTGTCAAACAGGTATACAATGTATTCCACTCCTGACGTGACATTGTCTGAGCCTGTGAAGAAACTCCAGTATTCGGTAGGCGCCGGCCTTGGTGTCGAATTCACCCTTACTGACAGGATCGGCCTGTTCGTGGATCCCGGATTCCAGTATTATTTCTACAGCTCACAGCCCAAGAGCGTCAGGACCGAGAAGCCTCTTTTCGTTAATTTCAATACAGGATTGCGATTCACATTCTGACGGAAAGACAAGAAATGTAAATTAGGGACGGATGCTGCAGTGATTTTTCCGTATTTTCATGCAGTTTCCGTTTTTTATTGCTTACTTGGCAGAAAAACTTTGACTATGAAACATTTCAGGTTCTCTGCCGGGTCCGGTATTCTGGGAGTTTGCTTCCTTGTACTGTCTGTCTCCTGTGACAGATATGATGCTTTTTTTGTTAACGGCAGGCCTCGGCGCGATACGGGAAGAGGTGCGCCGGGCGACGGGATTGTCATGCCAGGCCCGGACACGTCTTTGCTGATATCCGCGGTGCGCTATGCCGATGACTATAACTGGATGAAGGACAGTCTGCATGGAGATGTCCCTTTTGAAATTGTCCTGTATGATGATTTTGAACCGGTCCTGGTAATAGAAGCCGGTCCCGGGCGGCCGTTCAGTCCATCAGCAGACACCCATCATATCGTGTCCGGGGATCTTTATACGGAGTATTCCACTCCGGCGGGGACACAGCTGTTCAGGAATGGCAGCGAGCTGTTCCGCTTCTACTCCAGAGAGAAGCTGTGCGGCCTGCTGCCGTTTGGCGGTGACTTGTATATTCTTTCTGTGGTGTCCGGCTCGGAGGGGTTCGTATTCAGGAAGAACCGGGATGTGCTCCTGACCCGCAGTCTCGGCAGCGTCTTCGGCGGCTTCGGAGAGCCGTCATACGGTGATACCGGGGCGCTGTATCTCGATGGAGGCGTCCCGTGCTTTTCCTACAGGGAAGAAAATAAAGTATATGTAGTCAGGGACGGAGAGGAGACGGCCTGTCTTCAGGAAGGGGACGATGCGGGCAGGGTCCTTGACATAAAGAGCATCAGGGGCGAGACTGCCACTGTCTGTTCCGAGACTGCGGGAAAAAAATTGTCAAGTGCGTGGCTGTGGGGGAAAAGCTCCGGGTTGGCGGTGGCCGGCTGCAATGTCTCTGAAGGGCAGGGCTATTCTGCCGTCGTCAGGACAGGGAGACTTCCGGCGATCAGGATGCTCGCTCCGCTCGTCGGCAGGGTCTACTGGACACCCCTGGAGAGTCATGTGGTCCGGGATGCCGACCCTGGGGTCGTGACGGTATTTTCGGCCGGTGCCGGGTATGGAATATTCAGGGACTGCCTGCTCCCGTCCGTCTCGTGTGCCGCCTGCAGCCCGGGCGGCAGGCTGGCGGTGGCGATGGCTTCTATGGACGGCGATATCCATCCTGTATGGGATACCGTGGCCGGAAGATCACTGATGGAGTTCCACGGGTATCCGACCTGCGTCTCATTCCATGTCAGTCATCCCAGCTGACGGTCCTGCTGCCGTCGTCATTTACGGCGATTTCCACTTCCAGACATTCATCCGGAAGCAGCTGTCTGATGTTTTCAGGCCATTCCATCAGGCACAGGTTCCCGCTGTCAAGGTAGTCATACAGCCCTATGTCCAAGGCCTCCGCTTCATTTTCTATCCGGTAGAAGTCGAAATGGTATATGCTATCTCCGGATGCGTCAATGTATTCGTTCACGATTGAGAAAGTGGGGGATGCGATCTCGTCCGGGCGGACACCCAGTTCTTCGCATACGGCTTTTATGAACGTCGTCTTTCCGGCCCCCATTGGTGCGCGGAACGCGATGATCCTGCGTCCGGAAGTGAGTCTGAGGAATTCCCGTGCTGCATCGCCGATATCCTGCAGTCCGGAGATTTTGATGGAATGTCTCATTCTGAGCCTTTTTTTGAGAAACAAAGATATAAAAATATGATATGTTAACCCGCATAAAAGCTGCAAAATGCATGGGAATAGATGCCGTAGGCGTTACGGTGGAGACTGAAATTGACCGTGGAATCGGAATACATCTTGTCGGTCTTGCTGATACTGCAGTCAAGGAAAGCCTGCTGCGCATAGTGACTGCCCTCGAGGCGCTCGGATACAGGATTCCCGGAAAAAGGATTGTGATCAATCTCGCTCCGGCTGACCTGCGCAAGAACGGGAGCGGATATGACCTTCCCATAGCGGTCGGGATAGTGTCTTCGATGGAGGGCAGCCAGCTTGCCAGTCCGGAGGACTATCTCCTGATGGGGGAGCTTGCCCTTGACGGAGGGTTGAGGCCTGTGCCCGGTGCTTTGCCGTATGCCGAGTATGCCGCCAAGGCCGGACTGAAAGGAGTCATCTTGCCTTATGAGTCGGCTCTTGAAGCCTGTGAAGTCGATGAAGTCAGGGTCTATGGGGTCCGCAGCCTGCGCGAGGCGCTCGCTCTGCTGTCCGGAGACGGAGATGCCGCCCGCCGGAGTCTTGTCTCGGGGGCCCGTCATGCCGGGCAGTCCTGCCGGAGAGACGGAATCCCGGATCTGGCTGATATCGTAGGCCAGAACGGTGCAAAACGCGCACTGGAAATAGCGTGTTCGGGAGGCCATAATCTGATCATTATAGGGGCCTCCCGGTCCGGAAAGAGATCGCTTGCGCAGGCGGCCGCTGGGATTCTCCCCCCGATGAGCAGGGACGAGTCTCTGACCGTAAGCAAGATATATTCTGTGTATGCCTCAGG
>CALUTT010000004.1 GCA_944323775.1 uncultured Bacteroidales bacterium | reverse complement strand
TCCTACTTCGGACGTCTGATGTACACCTACGATGACCGCTACAGCATCCAGGCCAACTTCCGCGCCGATGCGTTCGACTCATCCAAGCTTTCAAAGCAGGCACGCTGGGGCTACTTCCCTTCATTCTCCGCAGGCTGGACCATCAGCAACGAGAACTTCATCCGCGACAACGTCAGCCGTGACGTACTCTCCTTCCTCAAGCTCCGCGCTTCATGGGGACGCAACGGTAACATCAACGTACTCAGCGGATACCAATACTCCGCAACCATTGCTGTAAACGACCAGTGGTATCAGTTTGACCCGTCGACCGGAACCGGTGACCTCACTTACGGTTCAGGTCCTACCTCACTCTCCAACCCTGATCTCAAGTGGGAGACCTCAGACCAGATTGACGTCGGTCTCGACACCCGAATGTTGGGAGACAGGCTCACCTTCGCCATGGACTGGTACAGGAAGACCACCAAGGACCTGCTCGTGCAGATTGCCCCTGTTCCTGAAATCGGTGTGAAGAACACTTACGTAAACGCCGGTAACGTCCTCAACTCCGGTCTCGAGTTCGAACTCGGATGGCAGGACGACATCGGAGACTTCTCATACGGAATCAACGCCAACTTCTCTACCCTTCACAATGAAGTGCTTGAACTTCACAGGTCACTCGACCGAATCGACGGTACTGTAGGCGGAGTATCCGGCCTCACCAACAGGATACGCACCTCTTTCGAAGTAGGATATCCTATCTGGTACTTCCGCGGCTACAAGTATGCTGGAGTTGACCAGGAAACAGGATCTGCGCTATTCTATGATGCTGAAGGGAACATCACTACCTCTGTCGAGGAAGGTGACATGCAGTACATAGGTAAGGCAATCCCCGACGCAACCTACGGCATTACCATCACCCTCGGATGGAAAGGCATTGACTTCAGCCTGTTCGGCACCGGCACCATAGGCAACGATATCTTCTCACTGCTCTCGTCCTATGACCGCCCCAGAGTAAACTCCCTGAGCCACTACTGGAGAAACTCATGGACTCCCGAGAACCACAACGCGAAGTATCCTGACATGAGAGTCGCAGCAACCGACAACAACTTCTGGAGCTCAAGCGCTTCAATGTTCAACGGATCATACTTCAAGTTCAAGCAGATCCAGCTCGGATACACCCTGCCGGAAAGCCTGACCAAGAAGGCGCTCATCAGCAACCTGCGCTTCTTCGTCTCCCTCGATGACTTCTTCACCATCACCACCTACCCCGGATGCGATCCTGAAACAGCCACAACCGGCAACTACAACGGAATGGGATACGATGCAGGAACATATCCTACCACGAGGAAAGTCGTTCTCGGTGTAAACCTCACATTCTAATTAAAACTGCACAATTAATATGAAAATCAAATTTATAGCTCCCATAGCAGCACTTGCCGCGGCCGGTCTCTTCACGGCCTGCAACCCGGAGCGTCTCGAGATCCCGCAGAAAGGGGTCGTGACGGTGGAGAGTTTCTACCAGACTGATGAAGACGCACAGGCAGCCCTTGTGGCAGCATACCAAGGATTTATATGGAATGTTTGCAGCAAAGGCGATGCTTCCACGTATACTCCATATCGTTTTGTCTTCAATTTGTGTGGAGATGACATGTATGCCGCTGGCGCACAGTTCGGTGACAATGACTTTAATGCATCGATGAACGAATACCGCTACGATACGGCTAATGACGTGGTTAGACATGCATACAATGGGTTGTACTATGCTCTGTATTACCAGAACCTGGTAATCGACAACTTTGGATACAGAGAAGACGCCTCTGACATTATGAAGAAGGCAGTAGCCGAAGCCAGAGTCCTGCGCGCATTCACTCACATGATGCTTGCCATAGGCTGGGGCAATCCTCCCCTCGTGGACCACGTACTCTCGGCAGATGACAACCCCTACAACTGCAACACCAACCCGGAGAACCCCATGACTCATGAGCAGCTGCTCGAATGGTGCGCCAATGAATGTGAACTTGCCCTCCCGTATCTCGATGAGAGGCAGGGACCCACGGACAAGGCAGGAGCGGTAAAAGTCACATCCGGATTTGCAAACGCGGTAGCCGGCAAGGCCCTGCTCTTTGCCGGAGACTATGAACGTGCCGCAAAATACCTTGAAGCAGTAATAAGTTCAGGGGACTACGCACTTGTGCCCGGAGACAGGTTTGAAGAGAACTTCCATATCGAGGGTGACGCGAACGAAGAGAAAGTATTCGAGCCGAACCTTGAATACAATGCTAGTCTTGGAGATTGGGATTATATTAACCGTTCAACCTGGATGGAAAGCCAGATGTGGAACTGGCGCTCTGACAAGTTCGTCACCAGCCCCACTACGGCATATTCTTCTGTTGAAGGATGGGGCGGATGCGGCGTTCCAAAAGCATTTGCTGACGAGTTTGTTGAAAACGACGGATTAGATTCATACAGGCTCAAGGCATCCATCAGGAACATAGAAGATGTAATCTACAACACAGTATACGGAGATCCGGCAATCGACGGAATGACACTTGAGGAAAAGAAACAGAACAGCACATTGCTCGGCATCAAGGCCCAGGGCCTCTACGGACAGTCATTCTATCTCCCCCTCAAGCCAATCGCGAAGACCACCGACCTCAGAAACCCTGGCAATAATGTCAGGCTCAACAACTTCACAATCATGCGCTATGCCGAAGTTCTGCTGCTGTATGCAGAGGCATGCGTAATGAACAACGAGCCGGAAAAGGCCTTCCCTTACGTACAGGAGCTCCAGAGAAGGGCGAATTCCAAGACTGTGATCACTTCTGCATCCGAACTCACCATGGATGTCGTGAAGAGGGAGAAGAAACTCGAACTCTGGCTTGAAGGATGCCGTTGGGCAGACCTTGTCCGCTGGGGAGACACAGAGGTTGTCAAGACAGCCGGAGATGCCGTGCCGGTAATGTACGACAAGCTTATCCGAGAGCCTCAGGCAAACGACGAGAACGTCCGTTGGCAGTATGGCAGCGAGGAGAACAGCCGGTTCTACACTGTCGACACTCACGAGGCGAAAGACAGAGGATCAGTCGTCGGATTCAAGGAAGGAAAGCATGAGCATTTCCCGTTCCCTTACACCGTGACTTCAATCAACCCGAATCTTACGCAGAATCCAGGCTGGACCAACTGATCTGACTGACCACCATCCAGCATAGACATGACAGAGGCGCCGGGAAATTATCCCGGCGCCTCCATTTATATACGTCCGTCCAGACGTATTGAATTCATTTCGTATCCTGAGACTGTTCAGGTTCCGACATGCCGTTGTTTTTCATATACTCTCTTGGAGTGACCCCGTACATACGCTTGAAAGCCGTGGCAAAGTTAGCCTGGTTGTCAAACCCGACAAGCGCTGCGACCTCGCTGATCGACTGCTTCCCTTCCGAGAGTATCCTGGCGGCGCGTGAAAGACGTGTATTCCTTATGAAATCACTGGTCGTCTGGTTTGTCAGCTCCTTCAGTTTGCGATGCAGATGCACACGGCTGATACCGATTTCGGAAGCAAGCTTCTCGATTGTGAGGCCAGGATCGCTCATGTTGGCCTCAAGAGCCTTCATGATCCGCGACATCAACTTGTCATCCGGGGAATCAATCTCCGGGACGGAAAGCTTCTCGTTGAGATTCTGCTGTCCCGAGAAATTGTTGCGCAACATGCGGCGGCTCTGCACAAGGTTGAGTATGGTGGTCTTGAGCAAATCGGTCGATACCGGCTTAGGGAGGTATGCATCGGCACCTGTCTTGAGTCCCTCCACGGTATCCGTCTCTTCAGACTTGCATGAAAGCAGGACAACGGGAATATGGTTAATGTTGATGTTATGCTTTACCTTGGAGCATAGCTCCATTCCGTTCATGACAGGCATCATGACATCGCTTACAATGATGTCAGGCTTGACAGAAAGCGCTGTATTGAAAGCCTCGGCCCCGTTTTCCGCCTCTATGATCCGGAAAAACGAACTCAGCTCCGCAGCCAGATAGCATCTCAGGTCATTGTCATCATCGACAAGCAGGACCTTGATCCGGGTCTTGGGATTCAGGGCAAGACTGTTGTCGGCGTCCACACTGTCAGGAATCAGTCCCGCACGAGGAGAGACCGGATCGTTCCCGGGACTCTCAGGGGCCGCCGGAACAGTACGGGGATCCTGATCTGGCTGAACCAGAGGGACTGTCACAATGAAACTGGCGCCTTTCCCTCCGGAATTGTTCTCGGCATGTATCTGCCCATGATGCAGTTCGACAAGGGCCCTGGTCAGGTCAAGGCCGATACCGGCACCTCCCTTATAGACGCTCTGCCCGTCCTTGGACTGGTAAAACCTGTTGAAGATGGTTTCAAGCTCACCGGGCTTTATTCCTATGCCATTGTCGGAAACGACTATCCTCGCCTTGGCGTCCTCGCCGTTCCCTTCCTTGCCCAGGCTCAATGTCACTTCACCGTTCTCGGGAGTGAACTTGTATGCGTTGGAAAGAAGATTGTATATGATCTTGTCGAAATTGTCAGGATCAATCCAGGATTCCAGACTGTCGAGGCCTGGGTGGACGAACTGCAGCGTAATGTTCTTGATTGAATACTGCTCGCTGTAGCTCTCGACTATGGCGGAAAGATACTTGACGAGATCAACCTTGTTGAAAGCAAGCTGCAAGCCTCCGGTATCGATTCTGCGCAAGTCAAGCAACTGGTTCATTAGGTTAAGTATTCGCTCCGAATTGCGGTACATGATCCTGTAGTTTCTCTGGCGGGATGGATCGTCATCGGTTGACATGAGTTTTTTCAACGGATTTATGATCATTGACAGAGGACTCTTGAGTTCATGATATATGTCAACGAAGAACTGCAGCTTGAAATTGTTTATCTGCTCTGCATGGCGATATTCTCGTATCTGTTGTTTTGCAAGATAGTGGCGGCGCTCCCAGACGAAAAACATTACGGCCATGGCAAGCAGCGCGATGACATACATCGTCTTCGCGAAAGGACTCGCCCAGAAAGAGGGATGCACGTTTATGGTAAGGCCAATAGTGTCTGACTCCACCCTGTTGTCCCTGGCCTTGAGTTCAAGGAAATGCCTTTCCGAAGAAAGACCGCTGAACGACACCCTACGCAGCCCCTGAGGGAGATGGATCCAGTCACCTCCGTCAATACGGTACATGAACTGAAGGCGGTCCGGAGAATTGTGTTCGAGAGTCGAGAAGAGCAGCGTAAAAGAATTGTCTTTACAGAAAAGGTTGATCTCGTCAGCCTTATAGACTGGGGCATCGAGAATCTCATACCGGCCGGACTTCATTCCTCCAGTCACCGGATGGTTGTGAAGATACAGGCTGGTTATACGCACTGTCCATTTTTTGGAAGGGCTCATTATTTCTCTGGGCCGGAAATATGTGACCCCGTCAAGGCCCCCGAACCACAGAGACCCGTCCCCGTCATCCTCCCAGCAGACATTCTTGTTGAACTCGCCGCTTCCGATCCCGTCCTCCGGATAATAGAATGCCATAACCTCGTAGTCCCTTGACAGCCTTGAAAGCCCCTGCCCGGTCGCGATCCAGGTGAAACCCTCGTCATCCTGCAGGATCGAGTAAACTTCGTTGCTTACATTGCCGACACCGGTCTTGAGCCGTTTGCCCATGACTGCGGACCACAGCATCAGGCCGTTGTCGCATCCGAAAGCTATGCTCCCGTCGCGGAGCTCCTTGACACAATAGACGATGTTGTCGTCGGATATGGAGAAGAACTTGAACCCGTCGTCAAGGTCCAGCATGCATCCTCCGTCATATGAACCTATATAAAGATTGCCGTCAGAGGCGAATGCCAAGCTGGTGATATAGAGAGGAATCTCATGATTGTATGACGATATGTCTATGACTGCTCCGGTATCCAGATTTATTGAATACAGGCCCGACCCCATGGTTGAAATCCACAGGTTGCCGTCATTGTCCTCGGCAAAGCCCGACACGGTGCTGACGCTCTCCCCCGCCACAGGATGGGCAAAAGGCACGCAGCGCCCGGTTTCAGGGTCAAAAATGGCGATCCCCCCGCCGAATGCCCCGACCCACAGTGTCCCGCGGGAATCGAGGAACATGGCGGAAATACCCTCCGGTACACCATGGATGCCTGTTCCGGGAGCGTAATGCCTGGATGAGGAGTTGTCCGCCGACAGAGCGTATATCCCGTCATTGTCAGTCCCCAGATACATACGTCCGTCAGGGAGCCTTAGCATGGACGTCACCACATTGTCGCCTATAATATCAGCCGAGAGGGACTTGTGACCGATATACCGGAAGTTGTTCCACTGAGCCGGAATCATGAAAAGCCCTTTCTGGTATGCCCCGATCCAGAGATTGCCGCCGAGATCACGGCACATCGAAACTATCTTGTATTTCCTCAGGTCTACCTGGCCGTCCCGCGGCATGTAGTCACGGCTGTTCCCGGACCTGAGATTCAATATCTTGACTCCGTTGTCAGATCCCACGAGAGCAAAACCGGGACTGATCTGGCTGAAGCATCGTCCTCCACTCAGGCTCCCGCCCTGTGAAACCTGTACGAAATCATCTTCCACGGAATCATACCTGAGGACTCCGCATGTCCCGGAAATGACAACGACATCACCTGAAATGCTTTCCGATATTCCGAGCAGAGAATAGTTGCCGTCGGTCAGATATGAACTCACACGTCCGTCAGGAGACGCCCGGTACACTCCCCTGTTATGTTTCACCACCCAGAAGTTGAAGTCCTTGTCCTCCATGGCATAGTCGGCAAAACCAAGGGAAGAGTCCGAAGCCAGCAGAGACATTGAAAGCTGATTTCCGTCCACGTGCAGAAGCGCCACCCTGTTGCCAACGGCCCACAGTTCGCCTCCGGAACGCTCGGCGACAACGCTGACCTGGCCGGAAGGTTCTCCATCCAGCAGGGCAAGTTCCGAGAATGAATCCGTCAGGGGATCGTAAAGCTGCACACCGGAATGCGTGCATACGAAAAGCCTCCCCTTGCTGTCCTCGAACAGGGAATTGACAAAATTGCTCGCTATCGAACGGGGATCTTCGGGATTATGGTAATACCTTACGAAACGGCTGCCGTCGAAACGGTTGAGCCCGTTTTCTGTAGCCACCCATATCATTCCGTCCCTGTCTTCGTACAGGAACCTTATCAAGGTGCTTGACAGCCCGTTTTCCTTGCCGTAAAAGACACTGTTCTGGGCAGTGCAGATAATGGATGGCAACAGCAACAGCAAAAATGTAAGTGCCCGTCTGAACATTACAACATTGGAGTTTGGCAGTTGGTTATGGTTATTTGGGTTGACAAATTTACAAAATAGTTTCAAATTCGTATATTTGTATGATAAATAATTTTAATAACTACAATGGAAAACAGGCAGGGCATTACCAAGGTACTTCTCCTGACAGGTTATCTCGGCAGTGGAAAAACCACACTCGTAAACAGAATACTCGGGAATACTAAAGGCATCAGGTTCGCCGTGATTGTCAATGATCTCGGTGAAGTCAACATTGACGCCTCACTGATTCAGAAAGGCGGGGTCGTAGGCCAGAAAGACGACAGCCTGATAGCTCTCCAGAACGGTTGCATCTGCTGTACTCTCAAGATGGACCTTGTGGAACAGATCCGCGAGATAGTCTCGGCCCGGAAATTCGACTATATCGTCATCGAGGCAAGCGGCATCTGCGAGCCTGCACCGATAGCCCAGACAATATGTGCGCTGCCGACACTGCTGCCCCAGATGGGGGACATGGACTCCATTGTGGCTCTTGACTGCATAGTAACTGTCGTCGACGCCCTCAGAATGCAGAGTGAATTCAACTGCGGTGACGCTCTCCCGCTGGGAGGATTCGACGACCAGGATCTTGAAAGGCTGATAATAGAACAGATAGAGTTCTGCAACATAATATTGCTGAACAAGGCCTCCGAGGTCAGCGAAAGTGAACTCGGCAGAATAAAGTCGATTATCCGCACCCTCCAGCCAAAAGCACAGATCATCGAATGCAATTTCTGCGATGTCGATCTCTCGCTACTTCTCGACACCGGACTTTTCGACTTCGACAAGGTAGCTTCTTCCGCGGGCTGGATTGACGGGATAGAACACACCGAAGAACATGACGAACATGACGAAGGAGAGGCGGAAGAATACGGAATCGGCACTTTCGTATATTTCAGGAGACAGCCTTTCGACATGAACAGGTTCGACAACTACGTCGCCCGGCACTGGGACAAATCCATAATCAGAGCCAAGGGGATATGTTATTTCTCGGATGAAACAGACAAATGCTACCTGTTCGAGCAGGCCGGAATCCAGAAATCGATAAAAGATGCCGGGATGTGGTATGCCACGATGCCAAAAGACGAACTGGCAGAAGCCATACTCAACGACCCGAGCATTTCACGCGACTGGGACAGCCACTACGGAGACAGAATGATCAAAATAGTCTTCATAGGACAGAAAATGGACAAGGAGGCAATCATCAGACAACTTGATGACTGCCTCGACAACGGATTCTGACTCTGAAGCGGGCGTCCTGATGGACAGCGAGGACGTCACTTCAATTTGCGGTTCTTGTACGACTCTATGCAAGAAGGAATGATGCGTTCGTATTCTTCGCTCTTGAAAAGGGGCGAACTGATTATGAAATCCGCCGTACTGCGGTTCGTAGCAAACGGCACGTTGTAGAGTGAAGCCAGTCTCACAAGTCCCATTACGTCGTTCTGATGCCCCTGCATTATCAGATTGTCGCAGAAGAACACCAGCATGTCAATCTTGCCTTCGGCTATCATGGCTCCTATTTCGAAATCTCCGCCAAGCGGGCCGCTAAGGAGACAGTTGACTTCCGGCATGGTCCCGTCTTCTATGACAGACGACAGAGTCTCGCGAATGAGACGGCCTGTCGTTCCTGTACAGAACAAGGTACAAGTCTTAAGGACCCCTGCATTGAATTTTACCCAGCTGAGAAGTTCCGCCTTGCGGGAATCATGAGCCACTAAAGCAACATTTTTGATCATAGGACAAAAAAAAAGATTTTTGCCAAGATAGCAAAAATCTTTCTAAAGTAGTTACCGGGACACGCCCGGAGGCTTATTTAATTTCTATAAGCTTGTGAGACGCTGACTCCGGAGCCTTAACAATCTTGGGCAGATTTACAAGCAGAACACCGTGTTCGACTTTAGCGTCTATCTTGTCCTTGTCGACATCCTCGGGAAGCATCATGACCTGCTGGAACTTTGAATAAGAGAACTCGCGACGCAGATAACGTCCATGTTTCTTGTTGTTATTGTTCTCGTCACTCTTCTTCTCCATGTCGATGCACAGATTGCCGTCACCGTCCAGACTGATCTTGAAGTCATCTTTGGTCAGACCAGGGGCCGCAACCTCAACCTGATAGCTCGTATCGGTATCAAGCACGTTGATTGCAGGAGCCGTAGCCTTGGCTTTTTCCATCCAACTGTTGTCGAAAAAGTCATTGAAAAAGTCAGGGAGCCAAGTCTGCTCATTTCTTCTGATAGGTAACATAATCAAATCTCCTATAATTTTAATTTCTTTCTTATCTTTTCTTTGTCCCTTGCGGGACACCTGATAGTAATACAACAGCGATGCCAAGCGCAAAAAGGCTGATTACCAAGACATTATGTCACAAAAGAGCGACTATTTGTCAATTTTCCGCGACTTTTTTTCACTATCAGGGCAAAACATGCCCAAGGATGGACATGCAACATAAAAACAGTCGCTGACATCTATCATGTATTAAGTATTCTCATCAATCAAAACAAAATGAAAAAGCTTGTTATTTCCATCTTGATGCTGACCGCCGGAGCTGTATGCGCCATGGCACAGGCCAGTATTGGAGCAGGATTTCTCAGCCAGACATCCAAGACCACTATCTCCAACAGTTCATCTTCAGACACCTATAACGGTTTCTATGCCGGGGCAGACTTCGCTTACGGTCTGGGACACAACATCTCGGTTGTTCCTGGTGTGTATTACGGATATCTGACCAGCAAATCCGACATTGCCGGCATCGCAGAGGCAACGACTGTCTGCCACAACCTCCTGATTCCCGTGAATGTCAGATACACGCTCCCGATACTTGACCAACTTGACATTTTCGCATACGCAGGTCCGGTTTTCAACATTGGCCTTGCCGCCAAGACGACAGGATCAGTTGCCGGCTTTACCAGCGAAATCGACTTGTATGGCGACAATGATTATTCACTCAAAAGATTCAATCTCGGCATTGACCTGGGTGTTGGATTCGATATCGCAGAGCTGATCCGCCTCAATGTCGGATACACATTCGGTCTTCTGGACATGGACAAACTTGACAGCAGCACGACAAAGAACAATACTTTCAATGTCGGTGTCGCATTTTTGTTCTAAGACAATACAGGACTCACAAAGCGGGTGCATGTTTTCACATGCGCCCGCTTTTTTTGTAAGGACTCACCGCAAGCATGCTCAACGGGCAAGCCAGTTGAAGTATGGTATCCAGTCCGCACACTCGGTCTTTACATCCCCGAGACGGTGGAACACATAGTAACCTCTCATAAAGTCCGGATCGCCTCTGGCCGCCTCCGGAGCGACATAAAGGTCGCCGAATCCGGTACGGTCGAAGGTCGGCAGCCACTTTGAAGCCGATATGTCACCGTCATCCCAATAGACGGGGTTTGCGAACTGCAGACCTACATCGTTGCGCCCCAGATTGTATGCAAGCCTCTGGTGGTTCGGACTTGCAGGATCGGACAGATCCGCCAGGAAAGACATCAGCGACACTGAACTTCCCTGTCCTTGCAGACTCAGTTCATATGCCTGGAAATAGCTTCCATACGACGGCGACAGACTAGCCCCGATACGTCTTTCGCCAGACATGGTCGGCCTTATCGTACAATTCTCCAGTCCGCTTCCGGACGGAATCGGGAAATTGCGGGAGTCTTTTGTCCCGGTATACATTACTCTGACGGAATATCCGTCAACGTATCCTCCGTTGAATTCTCTGATTCCATAACTGGTTCTGGTAATGTCCGATACGATCTGGGAATAGACATACAGCATTGATTTGTCAGCTGACGGGACTATTGTGGAGGCATCATACCCCAGTCCTACCAGAAAGTGGACAAAAACATCGAACCGCCCGAGGATTTCCTCTGCCACCTCACCTGAATGGATATTGGAAACACGCACACAGAGAGCATGGGGTCCAGCCGAATGCAGTGTTGATTTTCCGTCATCTTCAAAATGAAGTCTGACCGGTCCGTCTGACACCGGCTGCATTATCACCAGGCTGGGACTCTTCCCGTCCGGAGTCCGGCATGAGGATTCTGCAAGCGGTTTTGCATAAAGGTCATAATATTCCGGAGAATCAAGGTAGAATCTGATTGTCCCTCTGGTTACAAATGGATTTGACGCACTGCCCAGGCTGTAATCGGCGTCCAGCCTGTTCCCCTGCCACAGGGTATAGTCGTCATACACCGGTTCGAGCCCCAGTTCCCCGGCCTCACTCATTGCAGGCAGCAGACGCAGCGTAAAGGCAACATTCTGCCTGCCGTCATATACTGCCCTGACACCGTCCGGATAGACATCGCAGTAACCTTTGAGCTGATACCCGAAACTGCATTTTATGTCATTCGAGTTTTCCGTTCCCTGAAGTCCGAACCTGTTTCCGATACGGCTTCTGAAAATGCTGTATTCACGGTATCCGCCGCTGCCGGTGTTTCCGGTGGCCTCGATTGCCACGCACGGGCCTTCGGAATCGGAGACATCACCCGACAGATCCGGAATGCCGTCTGAAGTCCCGTAGACCCTGTCGAATACGGCATCGTCAAAAGCGCTCCTCGGAATGTCCCTGCGTGTGGCAGCGTCTCTCAGGCGCATTACGAACTTCTTCGGCGTACCCCTTATGTCAAGGTCAAGGCGGGCCGACGCCATGTCAAGATATGCCTCGGCATTTCCAAGCGCAAGTCTGAATGTACTTTCGGACTCGCCGTCGTTAAAGCTGTCGACCGGTCTGATGCTCACATTGGCAATACTGCCTGACGTTCCTGAATAGAACCTGTACAGCGTCATTACGCCGTCTTTTGTACTGCAATATTCCGGCATATATTGTCTCGGGACAAAGCTGGAGTTCATTTGCGGAGTCGGGACGAATTTGAAAATCCCCTGATCCGACATCACCGCGACCTCGCCTGCATATCCTCTCAGCCGGAGGACATTGCTTGCACCTTCATACAGCTTGTCTGAAACCGGCTTGTCCCATTCCACAGACATGTCGTCATACGTGCGGAGACGGAAAGCAAAGCTTTTCCCTGAGGGAACCGTATTCAGACTTAGGATCACTTCCTCTCCGGGCCGGAAAGCCCGGACATCAGTAACCTCAAAGGTGATCATGCCGCTTTGCCCGTCATATGAAGGCGTTATTCCAAGTGCCTTCAAGTCAGCGAGTCTGGGGACAAGACCGGGATCATTTGTCTCGGAAATGAAGTCAGTGCTGATTGAATTGTCAGCCAGGTTCTCCGGATTGTAATCAGCATCACGCAGCGACGCCGGGGCCGACCTGCCGTCAGCGGACCCGACATATGCGAAAAATTTCGCCGGACGGTTCCTGCGTACGGCAACCACCTGTCCGTAAGGGAGCAAGTGAGTCAACTCTCTGTCAGCAGCTATTCCAATGCTCCTTCCGTCATCTATATCGGAATCTACCTGCCAGTACGGGTCAAACAGAGAGCTGACCCTGAAACCAAGCGTCACGTCATATCTGCGGTTCCGCTCCAGATCGAAATTTCCTTCAGCGTCCTTGCCGAGATAAAACCTGTAGGTCACGTCACCGCCGTATCCTCCTGCAGACGGATCAATCTTGCCTGTAAATTCAACATAAGTCAGCAGACCTGCCTTTTCCTCTCCCCAGAGGGATACTATGTTTTCCTTTGTTTTTCCACGCTGGCCTTCACTTCCGTCCAGCAGGTCTCCCTGCATGTTTTCGGGAACGTAGAAGTCAAAGGTCATGAGCGAAGTGTTTACCATCGAAGGGTCACAGTCCCCGTCCAGGACATCATCTTTGGAAACCGCCTTCGATCCTTCTTCCAGAAACGGACGCAGGACACAGTTCGCCTGTCTGATGTGAAGACTGACATTTTGAAAGAGACCCGAGTCCAGACCGCCGTCCAGGCCCTCGTGGTCAATGGTCAGCGAGATTTTCGAAAACAGCCTGCCGCACTGTACAGAAACCGTCCGTCCGCTGCCGGCGACATAGTTTTCAGTTTTACCTGAAAACGGTATTCCTAAAGTCTTCACTTCTGAAAGCGATTCCCTCCGGAACTTGTCATTGATGCTTCCCCCGTCAATACGGTAGGCCAGGTTCAGAAAGCTCACGGCATCGGAGGGGAACGCGGCACCCAACGCTTCAGACAGCTCCACGCGACCGGAGTCCGACTTGCCCACCGCCCAAAGGTTTCCCAAGACATATATGTCCACTCCCCTGCCCACGGGAAGGCTGATTTCCGAAGAAGGCGAGGTGACAGAAAGCTCCTGTACTGAATCGAGCAGTCCGGAATCAGAATAGAAGACATATGCATAGGCTCCGCTCATTATTTCCTCGCACCCTTCAAGCATCGGGCTTCTGGTCTGTGCTCCAGCACCCGGAATACCGTCTACTTCCAGTCTTACCGCAATCCTGTCCGAATCCGCAGGTCCAGATTCCATCATTGCAGGCAACGTCTCGGGACAACACCCGTTTATGATGACGGTGACTGCAGCCAGACAAAGCACTCCTATTATATTTTTCATAGCATATCTCATATATTCAGGCTAAAGTGTCATATCTCCACATGTATTGTTCCGTCACCAGTCCAACCGACGACTTCAACGGATACTTCTGCCGAACTCAGGTCAAGAACCACCTCCGCATCGTCCAGATCCTCCTTTCCCCAGTCGTATCCTCCTGCCTGAAGGGCTTCGGAAATGTCGACAGCGACGGAAGGGACCATCGCTGGCCCTTCGTTTCCGTCAAAATACAGTTCAAGAACCAGCGGCCCCTGCATTTGCCTCGGGATGCGAAGCAGATATGCCTTTCTGTCCTCCATCCATACGGAAGGTATTGCGCAGGCGCTCCCGCAGGCCTGAAGATCAAAGAGACTCAGGGCATTGCATCCTGCTCTCAGCAGCGGCCGGCAGTTTCCGGCCGCTGCCACATCAAGTCCCGGCATGATCAATGTCAGATCGCAATACTGTTTATGCGGCCTGACTTCAAACCGATACGAGTCTCCGTTGCATTCAGCACACTCAGACCAGACAAAAAGACTGCCCATGACGGCATTTCCCGCATCGACATACAGAGTGTCTGAAGAGAGAGTCATGCCATCGTCCCCAAACACGGCAGAGGCACACACTTTCCCGCGGGGAACCGCTACCTCATATTCCCTGTATTCCTGCTCTGCAAGATCCAGTCTCTGCACGGAAAGGCCGTATAAGGATTCGACAAGAGCTACGGTATTCTCGAAACCGGGTACGGACCGCACGTTCTCAAAATCCATGCTTACATAACAGGGGCAGACGGACCTGTCCTCTTTCACCGAACATGACAACAGCCCGGGAACCGAGAGCAGCGCCGCCGCCCGAACAAACTTTACATTTGCAATCATATCTCCTGGTTGATGGGAGTGCCTTCCACCCAGTCAGTCACGACTATTGTAGGAGTAACGTCAGCAAACTCGATTTCCTTGAACGGCTCGTCAGGATCACCGCCTACCCTGTGCAGCACAAGAGAGACTTCGTAACGTCTGTTGGATTCCAAAGCATTGAGCCTGACAGGATATACACACGGGTTCCCGTCAATCTCGGCCTCGACGACAAGATAGGTGGATGATTGCCGCCATGGTTCGGCCGCCTCGACCGCAAGATCGTTCGGCATGGTATAGAAAACCGTCCCGAGTGCCGTGGCTTCTCCATATGGAAGCAGGGCTGAACTGCCGCTATACTCCGCGCAAAGCAAAGAAGCGACATCGGAAGACGACTCTTTGGTATTTCTGGCATACCATTTCCCTTCCTGTACGGTTGCCGCACTGACACTCTCCCCTACAAGCAGATTCTCCCCCGGGACGTTCATCAGGTATGCTCCGGCAAGCCTGACCCTGTCTTTGTACACTGGGGAATACATCTGGTTGGAGACTTCCTTGAGCACAACCGACGCGCAGATTCGGCTTACGTCGACCGTAATGTTCTGCACCGGTGCCGTGAACGTCTGAACGGGGCTGGACCCTGACATTACAAGATTGGAGGCCGAATTGTCGGAAAGGACTGTGGCCAGGGCACTCATCTCGCTCAGTCTGCTGACAGCAGATTCCCCATCAACGTAATTGTGTGCCGCGTTTACTATTGCAAACACCTGGCGGGGCCCCGTAGTACAATTGATCCTTTCCTGGCTGGTCCACTGGCCGTAGCCGTGGAGCCCGTCCTTGTAAACGGCTCCGTCGAGTTTCCCCGTCAGGGTGTTGAAGACGAGGATCTGAACGGAATTGATCCTCTCGTCGTCCCCGGGAGCCTTGGTTGACGCCAGCCTCCCGAATTCACCTCCGAGAGTCACGTTCAGCACACATGGCTCTCCGGCATCTCCGGGACGGATGGACTTGTTGCATGACACACATGCCGATAGGGCCGCCAGGGCCGCAAAAAATTTAACGATGTTTTTCATTTCTGAATTAATTTCATGAATTACATTTCATACAATATCTTTTCTAACGAATACTTCCTTATGAGCGTGGAAATCTCCGGATCGAGATTACCCCTGTTCACAAAGGCCCGGTCCTGACGGCACGCCTGAAGATAGTGCTCAACGGCATTTCCGTCTTCTCCGAAACGGGAATAGACAAGCGCAAGCATATAATTTACGGCAGGAGTCTTCTCCATCCCGGACAGGATTCCGAATGCCGACCGGTTTCTGTCAAGGGCCAGATATGCGACTGCGGTGTTCAGGTCGGCATACGGAGCGAGCAGGGACAATGCGGTATCATAGTCATAATCCCGTATGCATTGCACGCCGCGCATATATACCGTATCCAGCTGGGTCGTGGTTACAGTATCACGTATCATCCCTTTTCTGGAGAGAGCAAAATCAAGCCTTACTTCGCGGAGTTCAGGATAGTACCTCTCACGTATCACCGGGTAGAAATCCTGCCTCCGCAGGAAAGACTCCCGTGCATCGGCACTGCTTTCAGACGAAGAATCAAAATAGACTGACTTCTGTTCCTGCGTCAGCAGCGTGTCCGAGCAGACCATCGCATCCAGCGAATCCCAGTTCTCGCCTCCCGCCCGTGGGACAAAGACGATATCCTGCCAGGCCGGGCCCTTACTTGCCACAGCGGAGAGCATCTCCCCTGAAATAGCGAGCTCAATGCCTTTTTCTGCCTCAAGCGAATCACGCAGATCCGAAAGGAAAGAATTGAAATAACGTGAAACGCTCTCCGCCCTGCTCCTGGACAGCCTTGCATTATATCCCGCATCGCCCTCCGGGGAGGCAAAGGAAACCACCGTCACAGAATCAAGTTCATACAGAGGATCCGTTACAAGTTTACGGAGCGTGGATTCCACACCGGCTATCTCAAGAGCATTGTCCTCAATGTCAGAGTCAATTTCCGAACTTCCGAGCGCAAATGCTATGCGTCTGTGTTCAGTGACCGAGGCATTGCGTGTTATGACTCTTTTCACGTATTTCTCGACCGGGTCCACCAGAGCAGAAAGAGAAGAGATGTAGAACGTAAGCGGTTCCGTTTCCGGGACGTCATGCAGTTTTCTTCCGTATTCGAGGACCTCGCCAGAAAACGAGATGTCCGCCTTCCGCATACCGGGCCTGACTCTTAGCGTCTGCACATAGTCATACACGAAGTCGCCGCACCCGGATGCAATTACGGTATCGAGCCGTATTCCACCAATGACAGGAGGAGACTTCACATACCGAGAATACATCTTTCCCTTGCGGGACTTCAGGCGTTCATTCCTTCTGAGAGCCATCTTGCGGGTATAGTGTTCGACAGCATCCATGGCACCGACTCCGAAACCGGACCGGAACTCCCAGTCGGTCACATACGAGGAATCGTTGCGGAAGGCGTAAACCCCAGGCAGGTTGCGTTCCATGAAGATCTCAAGGTCCCTGTAGTCTATGAACTCGGTTGAATCCGTGACTATCCGTGACAGGAACCGCCTGTACTGCTCGTAACCCCGGAGTTCCCTTTCCCTGTAGCGGCTTCCGGTAATGATGATGTCGTCGAGTCTCGCCGAGTCACCGAGCACGTGCATCTCCGGATGGAAACGCAACTGCCAGTATGAGTCAATCATTGCAGCCGGGACAGTGATACTGAATCTGAGGTCCACTGTTCCGCCGCGTTCAGCGACATTGCTGAACCTGGCAGTAACCACTGCTGCAGCCAGGCGTTCCGTAGCCACCATCTCCCCGCTGTCCTCATCCAGCACGGCGTTCATCACATATACTTCCCTTCCGTCAGGCCCGGTCACCTTAAGAGTATCCCGCTCCGGGAGCGCGCGTGATCCGACGGACGTATCAGGCGGGACTTTCGCAGACAGATCAAGAGCCGGCGAAACTTTCCCTGAACGGACAAGAGATATCTTGTTCTGACGGGCGCAGGAGCTGAATACGGGGGCCATGACAGACAGCACGAGAAGAGGCAATGAAACGGAACTACATTTCATACCTTATCGGAGACTCTTCGTCAAGGATGACAAGCCTGTTGGCAACAATGTCCGCCGCAAGTCTCTCCACTCCGTCGGCACCTGTATATTTCTGATACCGCAGGCGGCCCTGGACGTAGACCTTTGAGCCCTTGCGCAGTTTGTCAAGATCCCGGAGATTCTTGCCTTCCCGGGCTATGACGTTGTGCCAGCTGGTCTCGATCACGGCAGAGCCGTTCTTGTCCTTGTAGGCATAGTTCGTGGCCACAGTTATTCTGGCCACCTTCGTTTCCGAGAAAGTCTGGAGCCTGACGCTTCCGACAGCTCCACGCAATTCAATTCTGTTCAGTTGTTCCATAAAGTTTTCATGTTAAAAGTTCAGGAATCCGCGCGGATCATCCCGGCACAAAGGAAAACAAAAGCTGCAACAAGGCGCAACAAAAACGGAAAAATATTTTTCTTTCCTGACTTAAGAAACAATCATATTGTAATAAAACATATAAATCGTCTCAAGAACTTTATCTTTCCTTGTATTATTGGCCATAACGGCTATTTTTGGCAAAACCGTTTAAACTGAAATACATGAAAAACAGCAATGACGAATTCAGAAAGGGCAGGTGTCTGGAATGCGGGGCCGAGTTCAGCGGCCGGAAAGACAAGAAATTCTGCAGTCTGACCTGCAAGAACAACTACAACAACCGCCGATACCATGACAGGAAACAGTACAGGGAAAAGATACTCGCGCAGCTTTCCCGCAATTATGATATTCTTGAAGGGCTGCTGACCGACAACCAGGCCGGTGCGTCGCTCGAAGAGCTCAGCATGCTCGGGTTCGACAGCAGATGTCTGACCGGTTTCGGGAAAGGCAACGGCTCCCATGAATGCTGCAGCTGCTTTGACATATCATACTATCGCACAGGGAGCAAGATATTCGGACTGCGCAGAACGGAATCCGGGAAGACGGCCATGAAGAAATATCCTCCCGTCAGGATCTCATCGGCTCTCCTGGACATTAAAGATGACGGCAAGACAAAATAGGGACGGCCTCAACACGAGGCCGTCCCTGCAATCACAGAATAATACCGAATGACTATTTTGAATTGGCCGAACTGAGAACCGTAATGTCCGCAATATCGTCAATCACGCATATGTCGCTTACAGTAAGAGTAATCTCGTAACCCGCATGCATGTCCTGCTGGAGGGTCGTTCCCTCATTGTCCCAGGTTACCACGCCGTTGTTTTCAGTGAGATTTCCACCAAACTCGGCCTCACGGTTGTAGGCGGGATATTCGTTCTTGTCATTGTTGAAGACGAGAGCATAGTCGAAGCCAAAGTCTGCCGCGGTGAGCTTGTAGGTGCTTGTTCCGTATGTAGTCACGGCTCCCTTCTCGAACACTGTCTTGCCGTCAAGATCCTTGACAACCAGTTTCTTCTGGAGATCTTCTGATGAAGGTTCTGCAATGAGGGTCTTCAGAGAGATGTCTGCGCCTTCTACCACGAACGGGCTGACGAACTCGACATTGTAATGCATCTCGCAATAGTTGCCGTTGGCGAGAATCGTGTAGGCAGTCACCACATAAGTCTTGCTTGCACCGTCAAGAGGAGTGGTGAGGGTGATAGCCTGGTCAGTGTAGTCGAATCCGGTGATTACGGCACCTTCCTGAGCCTTGGCTCCCTGAGGGATCTTGTTGTCAACAACCTGCTGGCAGGTTACGACTCCGCCGTCAGCTGTAATAAACGGAAGGTAGAACATGATCTGGCTGTGATTCTGTGCATCCTTAGCGTATGCGGCCGCATAGTCCTCGAGATAGCTCTCGAAGTGTTCGGCCATGGCGGATGTCATCACCCACTTGTTGCCGACGAGCTTGCCCTTTACCTGTACGGTGTTCGTTGAACCGGGCTTGAGATAATTGTCGCTGAGTTCAGGCCATACATGGTCGTGAGTTACAGTATAGGAGAATGTAACGATGACATTTCCTCTGCTGTTGGGCTCGATTGACGGGATTACGACCTCAACGCTTCCGCTATATTTATAGTTATTGTAGATGCTAATATCAACGGCATTGGTGATCGTAACGACGGCGGCGTTGGTTGCCGTGTTGTCAAGCAGGCCTGAGATATTGGCAGTCACACCTGCGGGTGCAGCTTCCAGTTTCTTGCCATCCTCATAATATGTAAGTTGTGTATTGGCGGCATTTACATCATAGAGAGCGGTAAACTCCTTGTATGTAAGGCCAAGTGCGGCAAGAATGTCAGTGTTGACCTGCTCCCATCCAAGAACGATCTGCTTGCCCGCTGCGGGGATCTCAGAGTAGTCGAATGAGACGTGAGGCACCTCAACCTTGAGATCGTTGACCTCGACATCTTCACCCGCAATCTTCACCTTGAGCCAGCATTCGGCAATCTTCACATCCTTTCCTTCCGTATTCTTGACAAACGACTCCACATAAATCACAGGTGTACGCCCGATTGCAGGACGGGTACTCTCTGAAAGCCACTCGTCATCCACTGAAAGTTCGCCGGTTGCAGTATCGAGAGTAACGAACTGCTGCTGGTTGGTCTCTCCGTCAGAGCCAAGATACTTCTCGGGGAAAGTAAGTTTGTAGGTAGGCTCAACGTACATCTCGGGGAGAGATTTTGCCACCTGGGCGGCATAAGTCTCGAGAGAGTCGATGACATTGATGGTCTCGTCGTATCCGAGTGTGATGTTTGCGGGAACGCTCAGAGAAGGAGCGGCGTTCAGGCCTGCAACATAGTAAGGAACCACACTCTTGTCCTTGGCATAGTAAGGGGCATTCTTGATGATGCTGAACTGGTTGACCTTCTGCTGCTCGACAAGCGAGTAGTCAGAGACAATCTCCTCCTTGGTATCGCTTGATGTAGCCTGAAGGGCGACAAGCACATTCTTTCCAGTCGCAGAAGCATCCTCCGGGATATCCTTGTCGGAATTGGCCGTTACGGTGAACACCAGACCGCCTTCCTCGTCAGATACAGGCTCGCCTACTATTGATATGAGGCCTGTCCCGTCACCAGCTGCCTTGGTGGTCACATCACGGTTGATGAAAGCCCATGACATCTTGGACAGATCAGCATTTTCAGGATTGACCCTGTATGTGACTTCAGGATGATTGGCGACGATGAATGCCCCCTTGGCATCATACAGACTGTAGAACTGTATCAGGCCGAGTCCCTGCGTCATAGTCTCGGGGACAAATGCCAGAGACTTGAGCTGGGAATTCAGGTTGATGACGATGGGTTCCTCGGAACCGTCAACGTTTGCAAGGGTCAGAGTACCGTCAAGCGGATTGTATACGGCCGTGACTCCGTTTGCCGTTGCAATCCAGCTGATCTGGGTAGGCTCTTCCGTCTTGTTACCTGCAGGATCCACCGTAACCTTGTACCAGAAGCCACTCTCATGTGGATAATAGTAAACGGTGCTGGCATCCTGACCGTCCTGACCATCCTGACCATCCTGACCATCCTGACCGTCCTGGCCGTCCTGGCCAGGAGCGCCCTGTGCAGGATAGTCTGTCTTGACGCCGTCAATGTACCAATAGCCGTCTTCGCCGATGGTAATCACTGAGCCCGGAGTTCCATCGGTTCCGTCCGCACCGTTGGTGATGGTGTAGGAATCACCGTTGCTCAGTGTAATCACCACACCGTTCTCTCCGGAAGTAACTGACGAAATGACTGCACCGTCCTCTATCTTCTTCTGGAGATCCCGAAGGGAATTCTCCACGGCGGAGATACGGTCACCAAGTGCATTGATGTCATTTTCGTAGTTGCAACCGGTAAACGCAAGCGCTCCGCTGAAAAGGCCGAGCGCAATTACCAATCTGAAAATTTTTTTCATAACTACAATTTGTTTGTTACACAATGAAACACACCGGCGAGACATTTCCGTCAGGATGTTGCGTCTTTTCAACAGTTTGTGGCTTTGGTCAAGAGTTTTCCACAGCCTGGTCCGTGCAGTTTGCATACGGCCTGCCGACAGGCTCAAACGGCACGGTAACATGTGCCGGAACAGTTTTTCCTTACAAATCCCGGACTAATCGGCACCACGCAGAGTACAAAACGGAGACTGACATCCGCTGCATGAAAATTGAATGCAAATGTTTCAAGTATTTTTTGGTTTTTGGAGAAAAAAATTTAACTTTGCCAAAGTTTATGCCCTTTAGAAGGCATACCTTGACAGGCAAGAAACAATATTCAATTATAACATTGTGGAACAATTCCTGTCCTGCGTCATATCCTCTCCCTCATTTCAAAATCAGTAAGCAAGGCAGCGTTCCGTATTCTGTCTTCCTTGTCGAACCCGGCCAGATAATGTTGTGTAATAAGGACATTCGTGTGTCCGAGACATTCGGAGATATACGTTATATCAACCCCTTTACGCTGCAGGATACTTGCAAATGAATGCCTGGCGGAGTATGTCGTGAACCTGGGGATGTCCAGTTCTCTGGCTATGCATGCAAGCGCATGATTGCATCTTGCAACCACCTTCCTTACATTCAGGGTTATTTCAAAATCGTCTTCAGCTTCGACGGCAAACTTGAATATGAACTCATTGGGGTCTCCTCTGAATGGATTGCCGATGTTGTCTATTATCCGGAGCATCTCTCCCGTCAACGGAGCCTTGACTGTCCTTGCAGAAGCCGAATTGCGGGTTTTAGACCTGGTGAACCATATTTCACCGTCCACTATATTGGCATACCGCAGGTACAGCATATCCCGGAAGTTGATTCCGTTGCAGAGATATGAGAAAAGCCACATGTCCCGCCACTTCTCCAGGCCCGGATCCCCGTGAAATTCTATTATCTTCTTTATCTGTTCTACGGAAAGCGCCAGTTTCCGGCCAGATGCCCTTGGGATACGGTACCCGTTCCGTCTGAAAGGCGATGAGTATTCATCAATAAGTCCATCTGAAACAGCCTTTGTGAAAACCCGCTTGATGCCTTTCATGTATATGCTTACGGTAGTCAGTTTCTTGCCGCTGGAAAGCCAGAAACGCTCGCAGCCGCGCAGCCATTCAACCGTAATTGAGGAGAGTGCCACGGCCTTTCCGGCATAGGCTTCTACGCCGTGCAATGTGCTTCGATACCTGTAATACGTGTTCGCCCTGTTGCCCCTGCGGAATTCTTCCGCAAGTTGCGCCAGGATAGAATTCAGACTGCAGGACCCTTGCCTTCCAAGCCTTATGTCAAGCGCATAAAACGAGAAGCCGCCAAGCCCTATCAGGCGTGATACTTCACTGATCACACTGAAGAGCCTGTCTTCCACAAGCCGACGGCATGTAACATCCCCCTCTCCTGAAAAGATTCTGTCCCAATCCTTCTGAGACATGTCCACACCGGCAGGATAGTACTTCTGCCTCCTGTGTTCGACGACTTCTATTTTAACCGGATAGAGTCCGTTTGTCTTGGCCCTGCGTCTGTCCAGAACGGCAAACACAGAAACCCCTTCCCTTGAATATTTGAACATAGCTGATTATTTTTGTCCAAATATGCAAACTGCCCGGACTCAGTCAAAGTCCGGGCAGAATATTTAGAGTCTGAGGGTCTGTCAGTAATATTTCACCTCTCCCATCTCGACACCGAAACAGCCGTCGGTAATTATGGGGACTTTTCTGCCGTCCAGATCCTCGACATAGACGAAACCGTCGACGAAAGTATGGGAATGTCCGCCTATGACAAGATCAATATGGCGGGACTGGGGCACAAGTTCCTGATCCTCCTCATATCCTATATGGGAAAGGAGGATAATCATGTCGCACTTCTCCGTATCATGAAGGTAAGTCGCCCATTTGTTGACAACCTCGACATTGTCCAGCTGCGGTATTCTGGAAGATATCACGGCACTGACATTGGAGAGAAGGTTTGTCTCAAGTCCGATAATTCCTATTTTGAGGCCGGCTTTCTCGATTATCGCATACGGATGGACATATTCGGAAAGCTCGAACTGCGACACATCGATATTGGCACTGACGACCTTGGTGTTCTCCAGCATAGAGAGACGCTCGGTCAGATCCTCGATGCCGTTGTCGAACTCGTGGTTGCCCAGCGTCACGCAGTCATAGCGCATGTCATTGATTATCCTTGGCTCAAGACGGCCGCCAAGTTCTGAAAAATATGACGTTCCCTGGCTGAAGTCACCGGCATGGAGCAGCAGGACCCTGTCCTCGCCAACGGCGTTGCGGACTGAATCGATGAAGGCCGCGCGCTCGATCACGCCGCCTTTTCCGGCATCTTCACCGCTCCGGACAGGCTCCATATGGCTGTGAGTGTCATTGGTATGCAGAATCACCAGCCTGGGCTGACGGCAACACGAGGCAAAGACTGTCAGGACTGCCGCAAAAATAACGAGTGTACGTATATGTTTCATTTGTCACTGTGCTTTATGACGACCCTGTCGTCGGCAGAATACTCTATGGGCTTGCCCTGCGCGGCATAGCTCATTGCATAAGGCAGCATTGAGTCAATCAGAAGAGAGTCAGTGATGACAAGTTCCCTCGCGTTCTTTCCAACGTTCAGCCTGTCCCCTCCGTCAAGGAGGAAATCTATTGTGGCAACCCCGTAGATACGGTCAGGGTCAATGGGAGCGCCTCCAACGAGAAGCGTGTCTATCGCGCCGTTGTCTATCACAATCTTGACTCCTGACACCGGCTGGATAGAGCCTTTTGCCATGGTCTCGAAAAGAGCCTGGAGGTCACGTCCTTCCAGTGCGACGTAGCTTAAGTAGTTCCTGAACGGAAGCATGGACACAAGATCATCCATCAGCACGTCCCCCTTCGGCATGTCCACTCTTATTCCGCCAGAATTCAATATCGCGACATCCACCTTTTTGCCCGTGATCCTTGCAACGTCCTCCCTCATGTGGTCAACTATCCAGTTCGAAAGTGCGCAGTTCGCCCCTCCCCTGGGCATCTCGGCAGTGGAATATCCGATAACCTGCTTGAGAGCCGCCATCTCGGGCTGAACGGCAATAAGGTCTTTTGCCGTGGCATATGCAGAACTTCCCTCAGGGAAGACTGTCCCGTTGGGAGACAGGTAAATGCTGTCCTTGATCTCGCCGAGGGCCTGCCGGACATTGTCGGCAGACGGAGCGGTGACTCCTGTCATGTGACCGTCCATCACATGCTTCTCCCAGGTGAAACGGCCTCCGTCCGAACATGACGAAAGCACGAGCGCAAGGGCAAGAGCCGCTATTTCTGTTTTAACCATTTCCATAGATCTTTCCAAGTTGTCTTCTTGCCGAACATGAGGATGCCGACTTTATATATCTTGGCAGACAGCCACGCACATACCGCAAATGTCAGGGCAAGCAGCACTATCGAGAGCACCAGTTCCCAGGCCGGGACTCCGTAAGGAAGCCTTGCCAGCATCACTATCGGAGAGGTGAAGGGAATCAGGGAGCACCAGAATACAAGAGGACTCTCAGGAGCGTTGAATGCATACAGGGCGACAAAGAACGCAATCATCAGAGGAATCGTCACAGGCATCTGGAGCTGTGATGACTCACCTTCATTCTCGACTGCCGAACCGATGGCCGCGAACAGGGACGCATACAGCATGTACCCCAGGACGAAGAAGATCACGAAGCATACGGCAATCATTCCCAGCTTCATGTTCGCCAGGGATGAAAGTACAAGTCCGAGCTCGGAAGTCCCGGCCATTTCCGCTAGGTTTCCGGCGCCCATACCGCCCATCGCAGCAACCTGGCCCACTTCAGAGGGGTCAAGTCCGGACAGGAGTGAAGGGCCGGCGACGGCACTTACCACCGCTATTATCGCAAAGGTGAGGACTATCCACAGCAGGAACTGCGTCAGGGCGACGAACGCTATTCCGATGATCTTTCCGAACATCAGTTCGGTAGCCTTCACGGAGCTGACGAGCACCTCGACTACTCTGCTGGACTTTTCTTCGATCACTGAAGACATGACCATTGCCCCGAACATCACGATGAACATGTATATCACGATACCGAGGATCATCGACACGAGCATGTACACTCCTGTCTCAGATATCTTCTCCTCACCGTCCTCGCCAAGCGTATATGAACGGACAGGGACATCCGCCTTCACGTCATTCATGATCTGGGCAAGGCCGTCAATCCCGTATGTTGATATCCTGTAGTTCTCGAGGGCATCGTCGAGACGGTTTCCCAGATTTTCCTCAAGGTCCAGGCCCAGAGGGCTCGGGGAGAATATCTCCGCAGAAATCGACTTGTTCAGAGAATCAAGTCCGGACACTACAAGCACGCCGTCGCATCCGAGTTCGGAAAGTCTGAGCTTTACACTGTCCGCATTCTCGGAGCTCATGTCCACATACGAGACTCTGTCATTGTCCTCAAGGAAAGGAAGGACGATGCCGGAATGATCGACGACTGCAAGCCTCTTTGCGTCTTCCTTCATGTTGGACATTATGAAGACGGGTGCAAGACACAGGGCCGCAAACAATATCGGCGTGATGAAAGTGGTCAGAAGAAAACTCTTCTTCCTCACGCGCACAGAATATTCCCTGTTGATAACTATTCCTATTGTACGCAGGTTCATTGTCTATCCTCCCCTCCGGTTACAAGTTTGATGAAAATGTCGTTCATGCGAGGAATAAGTTCACGGTACGAGTTGATCTGCACACCTTTGTCCAGATATGCCTTCAATGCCGGAATGCCGTTAGCCTCGCTCGGAATGATCTCGGTGTGCCGTCCCTCCGCGTCGGTATACACCAGCTCGACGCTGTTGTTGCCGTATCTTCGCCTGATGTCGTCGACTCCACCGCTGATGACAAGATGAGACTTGTTAATCAGGGCAATGTTGTCGCAGAGTTCCTCTACCGACTCCATGTTGTGAGTCGACAGGATAATGGTGGCACCCTCGTCTCTCAGACGCAGGATCTCCTTCATTACGATTTCCGCATTGACCGGGTCGAAGCCGGAGAAAGGCTCGTCGAGTATCATCAGGGAAGGATGATGCGCAACGGTCGTTATGAACTGCACCTTCTGCGCCATTCCCTTGGAAAGTTCCTCGACCTTCTTGTCCCACCAGGACTCGATGCCGAAGCGGACAAACCACTCCTTCAGGGATTTCCTTGCATCGGAGGAACTCATTCCCTTCAGTCTTGCGAGATACATTGCCTGCTCCCCGACTTTCATCTTACGGTACAGACCGCGCTCTTCAGGCATGTAGCCTATCTTCTCGACATCCTTCTGGGTAATTGGAGAACCGTTGAAATATACTTCGCCAGAATTAGGTATCGTAATTCTGTTGATGATGCGGATCAATGTCGTCTTGCCGGCTCCGTTCGGGCCGAGCAGACCGAAAATCCGCCCTTCCGGAATCTCGAGATTGATGTCCTCAATGGCCACCTTTTACCAGAAACTCTTAGAAACATGATTGTACTTTATCGTTGACATGGGCGCACAAATAGAAAATTAATGCGATTTTACACAAAAAAAACGCACGCCGGCGAAGTG
>CALUTT010000003.1 GCA_944323775.1 uncultured Bacteroidales bacterium | reverse complement strand
CGTCCTCAGTCGACCCGTACTAATAGCCCGAGATCTTTTCATCCAGCCGGATGCTTCCGGAGCCGGGTGTCTCTCTCAAGTAAAATATTGCGGCGGCTATGGCGGCGGGGAACCACCTCTACCCATGCCGAACAGAGAAGTTAAGCCCGCTGGCGCCGATGGTACTGCCACACCAGGTGGGAGAGTAGGAAGCTGCCGCTCTTCGGGACCCCCTTCAAGGTTATCCTTGCAAGGGGGTCCTTTTTATATACTTGTACAAGCGGTCAGGCTTGGTTTTTGCAGCATAATGCCGGACTAAATTGACTTCAGTTATGACAACCAAGATAAGAGGAACAGTCTCTCAGATTATTGGACCTGTGGTGGATGTCCACTTCGATGACGTCAAGAATTTGCCTTCCATCCATGAAGCCCTTGAAATCACGCGCCAGGATGGGCGCAAGCTGGTCATTGAGGTACAGCAGCATATCGGTGAGGATACCATACGATGCGTTGCGATGGATTCTACTGACGGCCTTCGCCGCGGTATAGAGGCTGTGCGTACCGGTTCTCCTATTACGATGCCGGTAGGCACTGACATTAGGGGCAGAGTGCTTAACGTTACTGGCGATTCCATAGACGGACTTGGTGAAATCGACACTCCCTCAAGGCTCCCCATCCACCGTGAGCCCCCCAAGTTTGAAGACCTCAAGACTTCCCAGGAGGTGCTCTATACCGGAATCAAGGTCATTGACCTGCTGGAGCCCTATCTCAAGGGCGGCAAGATCGGTCTGTTCGGCGGTGCAGGTGTGGGCAAGACTGTGCTTATCAAGGAACTGATCAACAATATTGCCAAGAAACACAACGGCTTTTCTGTCTTTGCCGGCGTCGGTGAACGTACCCGTGAGGGTAATGACCTGCTTCGTGAAATGATCGAATCGGGAGTCATCAAGTACGGAGAGGAGTTCGAAAAGCTGATGGAGCAGGGCAAGTGGGATCTTTCGAAGGTCGACAGAAAGGAACTCGCCAAGTCTCAGGTTGCGATGGTCTTCGGCCAGATGAACGAACCTCCTGGAGCAAGAAGTTCCGTCGCCCTGTCCGGACTGACTCTTGCGGAGTCTTTCCGTGACAGCGGTACGGCAGGAGGACCGAAGGACATACTTTTCTTCATTGACAACATCTTCCGTTTCACACAGGCGGGCTCGGAGGTTTCCGCCCTTCTTGGCCGTATGCCATCTGCTGTCGGATACCAGCCTACTCTTGCCACAGAAATGGGCCAGATGCAGGAACGCATCACATCTACCAAGGACGGTTCCATCACTTCCGTCCAGGCGGTCTATGTGCCTGCGGATGACCTTACCGACCCGGCACCTGCCACTACGTTCACCCATCTTGACGCGACTACGGTGCTCAGCCGAAAGATAACGGCGCTCGGAATCTATCCGGCTGTGGACCCTCTGGAATCCACATCCCGTATCCTTGATCCCAACATAGTCGGCAAGGAACATTACCAGACGGCCCAGAGGGTAATCCAGATCCTGCAGAGAAACAAGGAACTTCAGGACATAATAGCGATTCTCGGCATGGACGAACTTTCTGACGAAGACAAGCTCATCGTCAGCAGGGCCCGCAGGGTGCAGAGGTTCCTTTCCCAGCCTTTTGCGGTTGCCGAGCAGTTTACCGGCGTGCCCGGGGTGATGGTAGACATAGAAGATACGATCAAGGGCTTCAACATGATCCTTGACGGTGAAGTCGACGACCTTCCCGAGCAGGCTTTCCTGAATGTCGGTACCATCGAGGACGCCATCAGGAAAGGAAAGGAGATGCTCTCCGCGGTTTCCCAGAACTGAACGCTGTTGTGATGGACGGAATGCTTACACTCAGGATCCTGACACCGGAGGAGGTGGTGTTTGATGGAGCGGTGAGGAATGTATCGCTTCCGGGCAAGGTGTGCCCGTTCGAAGTGCTTCCCCAGCATGCCCCCATGATATCATCCCTGGTAACAGGCGAGCTGCAATGGGTCGGTCAGGACGGTACTCCCGGCTCGCTCGCGATCAAGTCGGGAATTGTGAAGATCGAGGCAGACACTGTGCAGGCCTGCGTGGTGCCGCAAACGTCGCAGAATTGATGCTTATGTCAAAGGTTTTGCATATTTTACCTGTTCTTCTGCTCCTTCTCTTCCCTGTCAGGGCTGGGGCGGAGGACTTTGACATGGATTCGTATCTTTACGGTCATGTGCTGGACTCATACGAGTGGCATATCACTACCGTAAACGGAAAGCCGGTGAGCATCCCTCTCCCGGTAATACTTGTCAGCCGCAACGGGGGAGGTGTGAGCTGCTTCATGTCTTCCCGCCTCAGAGACGGGGGAGAGTGGAAGGGATACAGCATTGCGCCTGCCGGCAGCAAATATGAGGGAAAGATAGTCGAGAAGGATGCGTCAGGCCAGGAAATCCGTCCCTGGGACCTCTCAATCACCAAGACTGTCGCAGGTATGCTGATAAGCGCGGTTATTCTCCTCGGGACTATCCTCGGGACTTCGAGGTGGTACCGCAGGCACGATGTGTCCAAAGAGGCTCCGAAAGGGTTCGTCGGCCTGATGGAGATGCTGGTAGTCATGGTGGAGGACGACATAATAAAGCCGGGCGTCGGTCCGCAGTACCGCAAGTTCTCGCCATACCTGATGACTGCCTTCTTTTTCATCTTTGTGAACAACCTGCTGGGGCTGATCCCATTCTTCCCCGGCGGTGCGAATGTAACCGGCAATATCAACATTACCTTTTTCCTTGCCGTCTGTACGTTCATAGCCGTGAACCTTTTCGCGAGCAAGAAGTACTGGAAGGATATTTTCTGGCCTGAGGTGCCGGTATGGCTCAAGGTTCCGATTCCGTTGATCCCGGTGATTGAGTTCGTAGGAATATTCACAAAGCCGTTCAGCCTTATGGTGAGGCTTTTCGCCAACATGCTCGCAGGACACTTCATGCTGCTTGGCGTGATAGCCACAATCTTCATATCGGCTGAACTCGGGGCTGCGATCAATGCCGGTCTCGGCGCTCTCTCAATTGTAATAGGAGTTTTCATGGATGTGCTGCATCTGCTTGTGGCATTCCTCCAGGCATACATATTCACGATGCTGTCATCGGTGTTCATAGGACTTGCACATCCTGATACTACGGAAGAATAATTCATTCAAGTTAAAAATAGATTCGATATGTTACTTTCAACAGTTATCCTTCAGGCTGCAGCAGGCCTCTCACTTGGAAAGTTGGGTGCCGCCATAGGCGCCGGAATCGCAGCCATTGCTGCAGGTATCGGCATAGGAAAGATCGGCTCGTCTATGCTTGAGGCCAGCGCCCGTCAGCCGGAGCGCGCCAACAAGTTCCTGACGAATGCCATCATCCTCAGCGCGTTCATCGAGGGTGTGAGTCTGTTCGCAATAGTTGTCTGCCTTATCGCTAAATAACAATGTCGCTGATAACACCGGATTTCGGCCTTTTGGTATGGATGACGCTGATCTTCGGCATCGTGCTTGTCATACTCGGCAAGTTCGGGTTCCCCGTGATCACCGGAATGGTTGACAAGCGCAGCCGTCAGATTGAAGATTCCCTGAATAAAGCCAGGGAAGCCGAAAATCGTTTCAAGGAGCTTGCCGACCAGCAGGCCAGACTTCTCGAGCAGACGCGCGAGGAGCAGAGCCGGCTTGTCAAGGATGCTTCCGATGTCCGGGACAAGATGATACAGTCGGCAAAACAGAAGGCATCTGAGGAGGCAGACAGGATCCTGGCCCAGGCCAAGGCCGAGATCCAGACCGAACGCGAGCATGCGCTCCGCGAACTGTGCCGTCAGGTGTCACTGCTGTCCATCGATGTGGCTGAAAAAGTGATACGCAAGGACCTGAACAAGGAGGAAGAGCAGCTTGAACTGGTCGACAGGCTGGTCAAGGAGGCTGCTCTCTTGCGCAAGAAACAGTCTTAGTATGAATGTAGGTATAATATCCACTCGATACGCCACCGCATTTCTGCGCTACTGTAACTATACAGGCGGCGCCGAGAGAGTCTGTGCCCAGGTGCGCAGGCTGCTTGCCGGCAAGGAATCATCTCCGGTGAAACTTGAGCCCGAACTTGAGCGTTTTACGGAAATGGTCATCCGCCACGGCAGGCTGGATTGCATACGCTTCATACTGTCCTCATTCGTCTCGATGTATTTCAAGTCGCGCGGAGAGCTCGAGGCGTTCCTGATTACTGCGGTCCCTGCCCCGCAGGACCTCGTGTTGCGGATTCGCGGCATGATCGAACGCCAGTCGGGCCGCAAGGTGACATTCGAGACAATCGTGGATGAGTCCATAATAGGCGGGTTCATCGTCCAGATTGACAGCGAGTACATTATCGATGCCAGTGTGCGGAGCCAGCTTGACAGCGTCCGCAGGCAGTTTGTAATACAGAATACCAGAATAGTATAGCAATGGCGAACAATACAATCAAGGCGAGCGAAATTTCGGAGATACTCTTTGATGAACTCAAGGGTATAGACAGATCGCTCAAATATGAGGAAATGGGCAAGGTGCTCACCGTAAGTGACGGGGTCGCCCATATATTCGGCCTTGTCAATGCCGAGGCCGGGGAACTGCTGGAGTTCGACAGCGGTGTCAAGGCGGTGGTGATGAACCTCGAGGCGGACAACGTCGGGGCGGTGCTGCTCGGCCCTACCGATCTCGTCAAGGAGGGAATGCGTGTGCGCCGGCTTGGCAGGATAGCCGGCATCCCGGCCGGCGAAGGCCTGATAGGCCGCGTTGTGAACCCTATTGGCGTTCCGCTCGACGGACTTGGCGCCATCAAGGGCGAGACCGTGCGCATGCCGCTTGAGCGCAAGGCTCCAGGTGTGATATTCCGTGAACCTGTGACGGAACCTCTGCAGACCGGGCTCAAGGCCATCGATGCGATGATCCCTATCGGCCGCGGCCAGAGGGAACTGATTATCGGAGACCGCCAGACCGGAAAGACTGCCATAGCCATCGATACAATAATCAACCAGAGGTCTGAGTACCTCAAGGGCCGTCCTGTGTACTGTATTTATGTCGCAGTCGGCCAGAAAGGATCCACTGTGGCTTCCATCGTCCAGACTCTAAGGGCAAAGGGGGCAATGGACTATACGATAGTGATCGCATCGACTGCATCCGATCCTGCGGCCCTCCAGTATTATGCTCCATTTGCTGGTGCCGCCGTGGGCGAGTATTTCAGGGATACCGGACGCCATGCGCTTGTCGTCTATGATGACCTTTCCAAGCAGGCTGTGGCATACAGGGAGGTTTCGCTGATTCTGCGCAGGCCTTCAGGCCGCGAGGCGTATCCTGGCGACGTATTCTATCTCCATTCAAGGCTGCTGGAAAGGGCTGCCAAGATCATCAGCCAGCAGGATGTCGCAGAACAGATGAACGACCTTCCGGAGTGCCTTCGCGGCAAGGTCAAGGCAGGAGGGTCCCTGACGGCGCTGCCTATCATAGAGACCCAGGCCGGAGATGTCTCTGCATATATCCCGACAAATGTGATTTCAATTACCGACGGACAGATATACCTTGAGTCTTCTCTGTTCAATTCCGGATTCCGTCCTGCCATCAATGTGGGAATATCGGTTTCCCGTGTAGGCGGTGCCGCCCAGGTCAAGTCTATGAAGAAGGTCGCCGGAACTCTCAAGATTGACCAGGCTCAGTTTGCAGAGCTGGAGTCTTTCACGAAGTTCTCATCGGACATGGACAAGATTACCGAGATGACGCTCGACAAGGGCCGGAAGAACGAGAGGCTGCTTGTCCAGCCGCAGTATTCCCCTATGCCTCTGGGAGAGCAGGTTGCTGTCCTGTACTGCGGAACCCATGCCCTCATGGCAGACATAGCAATAGATGATGTCCCGGCTTTCGAGAAGCTGTTCCTCGAGCATATGCGCAACAGCCATGCTGACGTTCTTGAGGCTCTGGAGAAGGGTGTGGTGAGTCAGGAGCAGACTTCCGTGATTGAGAGTGAAGCTGTCCTGGCATGCAGCCTTGTGAAACAAAAGTAGTCCATATCCATGTCGTCGCTAAGGGAAATAAAGGACAGGGTCGGTTCTGTCAGGAATACGCTAAAGATAACTTCAGCGATGAAGCTTGTCGCCTCTTCCAAGCTCCACAAGGCTCAGAAGGCGATAGAGGGACTGCGTCCTTACGAGGGAACACTGGGAGAGATATATGCCGAACTTGCGCCTGTCGCTACATCGGCTTCGATCTGTACCTCTCCGAATCCGGATGCACCTGTAGTGCTGATTGCCGTTTCTTCCAACAATTCTCTCTGCGGTGCGTTCAATATCAATGTAATCAAGGCGGCCACTGATTTTATCAGGTCTCTGGAAGGCAAAGAGGTTGTCGTGATGGCAGTTGGAAGGAAGATATACGATGCCATGCGCAAGGTGGTACCCCAGGATCATGTACAGGATCTCAGCGACATGCTGGTACATCCTGCGTATGTCCAGTCATCTGCACTGGCTACCAGGATGATCCAGTCTTTCATGGCCGGAACATATTCGCGGGTCGTCCTGATATATAACAGGTTCGTGTCGGCTTCGGTCCAGAATGTTACTGTCGAGAATTTCCTGCCGTTCGAGACGGGGGCCTCAGACGTGTCCGATGCCGAGGACCTCAGGCTGAAGTATATATTCGAGCCTGATCCTTCGGAGATAGCCTCGGCCCTGCTGCCGCAGCTGCTCAGGATGAGACTTCACGGTGCGATGCTGGACTCAGCGGCGGCGGAACAGGCCGCACGTACGGTGGCCATGCAGGCCGCTACCGACAATGGCGAGCGCCTGCTTTCTGAACTTACTCTTGAGTACAACAAAGGACGCCAGGAGAAGATCACGAACGAAATCCTCGATCTGGTCGGAGGTTCTGCCGAATAGACGCAGGTGCATATCTGCATGCGGAAAAACATTACCGGCGTCCTGTTTTGTCAGGGCGCCGGCTTTCGTTTATTGACTGGAAACAGTTTATTTCCTGATCGAATCCTTTTCGACAGTGACGGTCCTTGCCTCGGCAACGACACTCTCTCCGGTTCTGATATTGGTCAGAAGGATTTTACGTGTGTCTGAAGTGCCTGCGGTCGTCGTGGCTCCGCTGGTGCCGGTATCGTATTTGGAGACGGTGTTGTCATCTACCTTGAGAGCACCTCCGTAGATGTATCCGCCTAATGACTCGGTTTCGACATCGTAAAGTGCATAGGTGAGACGGTAACTGTCTTCAAAAGGCTGTACAATGCTGCCACCGTCAGTAAGGGCCGTCATCTTGACGTGACTGTCGTCAGTCTGCTCCATGACAAGCGATACCCCGTTGCTGTACACTGTGTTGGTCGTGGTTATCACGGCAGGCGCGATGTAGTACATTCCCATGCCGCTGATGTCGGCAATGTTGATGTAGTTGTCAAGTCCGAGTGCGAAAAGCATCCCGGCTTTCCCTGCATTTTCTCCTTCGGAGACAACGAATCCTTCGCCGGTTATCGGCCATATGCTGCTGTCAATCGTGCCGTCCATTCCGAGCAGTCCGGTGAAACCTACGGTGCTTCCCTCTCTGATGAAAACCCAGCTCTCTTCATATCCGGGGATTTCGCTGCCTGATGAGGTGTAGTATGTGCCCTTTACGGAGTACAGCCCGTCTATTCCGGAGAGGATTGTGCTGATCGAAATCTCAGTCTCGTTTATCGCTCCGACCTGCCCTCCGTTGTCGACAGACTCTATGCCGATCTTGAAACGGTATTGCTCGAGGTCGGGGTTGATGCAAGTGACTTTGACAACTGGTATTTCATCTGCCGAGTTGATCACGACGCGCGAGTCTGTGAACTTCCAGTCCACGTCCCTCTCGTTGTACACTATGTTGTCGTCGGTGCTCGCAATGTCTGTGAGGGTGACGGTAAGAGGATACGATATGTTGCTTCCCGTGACAGTGAGGGGAATCGAGAACTCGGGACCGTCCTCGAGGATGAATGAAACGTTCTGGCTTTCAAAGCTTACAGAGGCATCGACAACCGGAGTTTTCTGACATGACACCGCAAGAGCGATTGCAGTTGCAGCGACAAAAAAGGATTTGAATAATTGCATGACACTACTATATTTTGAGTAAATATAGCTATAATTTCGATATCCTGCTACGCTGGTTGCCGTTTTCGCCGGTAATCATCACGGTGTAGATTCCGCCGTCAAGAGCGCCGAGGTCCAGTTTCGCGGGCGAGAAAGGAGATGTCTCGACGTTTTCCGTCAGCACTCTTGTCCCTGATTCAGAGTATATTTCAACCGTGACCGAACATTTTTCGGAACCTCTGATGTAGAGGTTGTCAATTACAGGATTGGGGTAGACGTCGAAAGACCGTGACTGTCCGTCTCTGACGAGTATCTGGACGTCCTGCGATATGCTGCCTCCGAATTCGTCGCTGGCGGTGATGGTGACGGTATCAAGCCCGTACGAGTCCGCAGAGAATGATATCTGGTTGCTGCCGCTTATGCTGAAGTCTCCAAGCGGTGTCTCGCTTATGAGGTATGTCAGAGGATCGCCGTCGCTGTCGAAGAAATAGTTCCCGAGCGAGAGCCTGGTCACTTCGTTGAGTCTGTCGACGACCAGCCCTTCTATCTGGCGCAGCATTACCGGTGCCGTGTTGGCCTCGATTGTCGCGTGGAATTCTGCCGTATGTGTCTGGCCGGGTTCCTGCGGACAGGTTACGGATATCATGCCGTCAATGGTGTGAGCGACGTTCCATTCTCCGTCAGCGGCTTCTTTCCCGTTGATGGTCACGGTGACCTTCCGGTTGTTCGAGCCTTGAAGGACAGATGCTGTCACGCCTGGCTGTTCCGGTTCGACGCTGACCTGTATTGCGTGCCCTGTAGGGTTTACTACGTTGAAGGTGATTTCGCGTGTCTGGGAAAGTTTCATCGAGATGCTGTTGCTTCCTTCAGCGGTGAGAGTATGCTCTACGTCTCGTCCTGCACTTACGGCGTCTGCGGCGCTGACAAGCCCTACGCCGAGGTATTCGGTGTTGTAGCGCTTTATCTCGTCAGGCCTTGCGGTCCCGAGCAGAGTCTCCTCCAGGTCTTTGTTTGTAAAGCCCTGGCCTCCCATGTTCGCGACTATCAGTGCCGCGACACCGGATACGTGGGGGCAGGCCATCGATGTTCCCTGCATCGTGCCGTATTTCCCGCCGGCAAGCGTGCTCAGGATCATCTGGTTCTTGTATGCGTCGCCGCCAGGTGCGGCGATGTCACACCAGTCCCCGTAGTTGGAGTAGTAAGCCCTTCTGTAGTCTGCGGCGACTGCAGATACCGTTATTATCGGCTCATAGGCACTTCCCGGAGGCCCGTACGGCATGTTGTCGTTCCCGGCCGCAAATATCACGACTCCTCCTTTCATGGGGGAGTCCGGGAGCTGGTTCCCGTCATTGTCGCATCCGGCGTACTTGATGAAATAGTCAATGGCATCCTTCAGGCTTGCAGGAATCGTGAAGTTCTTGGCCCATTCATACTCTATGTCACTGATGACTCCGTCTTCATTCTGGTCGATATAGTATCCCCAGCTGTTCTGGGAGATCAGCGCGCCATGGTCTGCGCTCCATTTGATGGCTTCGGCTCCGCTGACGCTGTAGTCCCCTTCGAAGATCTGGCATGACATCAGCTTTGCTCCCGGAATACCTTTGCCTGCATCGCCTCCCGCAACTCCGCAGACTCCGATTCCGTTGTTGTTCACTGCCGCGATGGTGCCGGCCACGTGGGTGCCGTGGTCCATAGCGGTAATGCTCCCGCCACTCACGAAATTGCGGCCGTGTATGCCCGTTTCCGGATCAGTCCAGATGTTGGCTTCGAGATCAGGGTGGGTCAGGTCGATTCCTTCGTCGACGACTGCGACCACAACGTCTGCCGCTCCCGGGGCGAATGATTCCCATACGGGATATACGTTGATGTCGCATCCCTCTACCATCCCGAGTCCGGTACCGGGATTGTAGTAGTGCCACTGGCTTTTCAGCTGGGGATCATTGAAGGGCTCCGCACAAGTCTTGACGGCAAGGTCGAACTCGACAGCTTCGACCTCTGCCGTACCGTGGAATGCAAGTTCCGCCTCGGCCATGTCTGTCTCGCTGTCGAATTCCAGCACATACCACCTGTCAAGACCCTCGGCCCTGGTTCTGGGTTCGTATTTCCCGGCATCCTCGAAGAGCCTGCGCATGGACTTGGGGCGGAATTTCGAGAAGACGGCGGGCGTCGATTTCGTGTCCGTGCACAGACGCTCGACAGACGAGCCGCACTCTGCCACGCGCCGTGAGAAGTCAGCGTTGAACTTGACGTGCAGTATTCCAGGTCTGACGACTTTCCTGGCATAAGTCACGCCCGTGACTTTGGACTCTATGTAGTCTTCTCCTTCGTATTCGGGTGCCGCAGTTGCGGACTTGTCTATATTATCTGCCGTGCAGGCGCACAGGCCGAGTGCAATTGCGAACAGTAGGTTCTTGCTGTTAATCGTTATCATTTCAGAAAGCATATGACAGGTTAAGTATCATTGTGCCGGACATCGCATCGCCGCTTCTGCCTATCAGGCAGGCGAGGTCGACCGATACTCCGTAGAGTTTTATTCCTGCGCCCGCCGTTGCGTAGCTTGCCATGCCCTTCCCAAGTCCAAGGCTGTATCCGGCCGCCAGGTTGAGCATATCGTTGAAGGTATACCTCATGCCTCCTGCCGCCCTGAAGTCCTTGCCGGCAAGAGGTATGTTTCCTTTTGCCGAAATGTCGAGCGTGTGTTTTCCGCCCTGGCGCCCTATCCTGTATCCGGCTCCGATGTCAAGCCTCGCAGGCAAGGCATAGGTCGATGACCCTCCGTAATTCAGAGCCGTCCCCAGATTGGCCGCAACGAGTGTTGCACTGAACGCGTCTTTCCTGAAGAACATACCCAAGTCAAGGCATACTGCGTTTGCCGCTTTCGTCCCTCCGATGTCGGAACGGACATATCCGGCAGTGGCCGAAACTGCAAGAGAAGGAAGCACTCTGAACGATGCTCCTGCCGATGCCTGAATCCCGTACGGAGAGAAGCTTCCGGCATATATTCCGTTTTCGTCGGCAAGTTCGACCGGCTGGTAGCCATAGTATCTGATACCTGCATTGACGCTCCAGCGCCGCTTCTCTCCAAGTTTTCCGTAGCCGGCTACGGCAATCTGCCGGATGTCGGTGAATGACGGTTGCCAGACGCCGTAGGCTGCACCTGCCGTGAATCTGTCCTCAGAGAAGACACTGGAGGCTGCATTGTTCCATATTGAGAATGCTGTGGCTTGCTGTGCCGCGTCTGCGCCTGCCGTGCCGAGCGACTTGGCGTCCGGCATGTTCTCGAGGAACGAGGCTCCCTGCGCGAGAGCTCCCGCGGTGCTTATAAGCGCCGCGAGTGTGATTGTTGTCAGTCTTTTCACTTTGTTTCGTTGATGCAATAGTCGTACAGGTATGAAACGTCATCCCTGTCATCGAATTTGAGTTTCCTGAGTTTGACGTTCGCCCTGATCTTGTCTTTTATCTCGGGGAACGCAGCCGAGAATGACTTTCTTGAAGCTTTTGTCACTTTCCCGTTTCCGTCGACCAGATAGTAGTCATAACTTACGCGGTATCCGATCTTCACGAGATAGCCGTATGAGCGCGATTCCGTCGAGCGGTAGTCATCGCTTGCCGTTGTTCTGGCAGATGAACTTGGCGGAACTGTTCCGTAGCTCCCTTCTTTTTTCGGCTCGTCGAGCCTGAGGCGTTTCTTCTCTGCGAGCGACAGTGAGGGAAGTTCCCTGATCAGTTCCAGCACCATTCCGTCCCTGACGAGGAATTTCCTGTCAGGGGAGAGGATCCGGTCGATGCTTCCGGTGTTTCGGACCTTCAGGGTATCTGCCCCTGAAATGAAGCGTATCGAGTTGTCTGCTGCGCAGATGTTGAGTTTCGACTCGGTCATGCTTCCGTCGAGGTAGTATACCTGGCAGTCGGTGAACTCGGGAAACGAGTACGCTGTCTGCATGTCGATTTTGTGCAGCAGGTCTTCGCGCGAGTATGCCTCTATCGTGCCTTCCTGTGCATGTAAGGCCGCGGCGGCTGAAAGCAGCAGGGTCGCAAAGAGCAGAAGTCTCATGTATTCAATTTAAAAAGAGAGGAGGAGTGTTGCCCCCTCCTCTCAGGTGATTGTTATTTCTTGCAGGTCTATCTGGGCTGCTTGGTAATCTTGTTGCGGTCGATTATCAGAGGCGCGGTGAAGTATCCGAGCAGCTCCATGGTGTCATCGTAAGAGAACACTCCTGTGGCGATGCCGTATCCTGAAGGAATCTGCCATGTTATGGTGTTGTAATCCTCGCTGATGAGTCCGACAAGTTCTCCGCTGGCAAGGCTGATGCCTCCTGATGTATAGGTTCCGAAGATAGGGCCTACATAGGCATTGCCGATTCCCGTGAAGTTATAGGCTCCGGTTATGTTTCCGCTGCCCTCTCCGATGGTGAAGCTGACAGTCCTGGCCTGCTCGTCAAGCGTGCCTACGATAGAGCCCTGGGTCTCGCCGAGTATTCCGTTGATCGTAGGGGTGCCTCCGTCATTGCTTATTGTCCAGACTTCGCTGTATGCAGATCCCTCCAGCTCTCCGCTGACATCCCATTTGCCGCAGATGCGGTCCAGGAAACTCTTCTGGCACTTTACAAGCACTTCTTGCTGGGAGATGCTCTGGGCGTTCTCCTGAGAGCTGATCACAAGCTTGAAGTTCAGCTGGTCTGCATCTGACGGGTTAACCAGCTTGACCTCTACGGCAGGATTGCTCTTCGGCGAGGCGACGAGTATCTCCTTGGATGTAATCATGAAATCGACGTCTTCTTTCGCCGCGTATGCTCCCGTGTATTCTCCGACCTCGATGTTGACCTTGATGGGGTAGACAGTGGTCTCTCCGGTGGTCACGATAGGGATATAGATGTATGTCGTTCCGAGTCCGGAGTCGAACTCCGCCGTCGCGAATCCTATCGTGGCGTCACCGGTAGGAGTGACCGCCTGCTGGCATGAAACGAGAACCAGCGCGGATGCGAGTCCTGTTGCTAATATTCTGTTGAGTTTCATAATTGCAGATTAATTGTTGGTGTTGGAATTGGTGTATCCGGGATTCTGGACCATTTTGGGATTTGCATCCATCTCGGCCTGAGGTATGGCCCATACGAATCTGAAATTGTCGCTGTTCGCGCTGAAAAGTTCGGTCGTGGAGCTTCCCGGAAGATAGAGTATGCTGCTGTTCTGTCCTTCAGACCTTGTCATGCCGTTGCCGTATCTCCTGAGATCGCTCAGACGGAAGCCCTCTCCCACGAGTTCACGCACCCTTTCGTCGGCAATTTCCGCGGGCAGGGAACTCTGCGTGTAGGGAACCGTCTCCCAGTTTTCGTGACGCTTGCCCTGAAGTTCGTTAAGAAGCCTTGATGCCTCCTGAACGCCGTTGGGAAGACCGGAGTAAAGATAAGCTTCTGCCGCAATGAGGTAGAGCTCTGCAAGACGGAAAGGCTTGGGGGCGTTGACGTAGTTGTAGTCGGACGGACCGCTCATCAGGGCGGGGTTTCCGGGGAACTTGTTGAAGAGCATCACGGGCTCCTCTGTCTGGATGCCTCCTATGTTCAGAACGGCAGACTTGAAGAAGACATCCTTGCGGTAGTCGTCGTCACTGTACAGGTCTACGAGCCATTTTTCGGGAACAAAGTCAGGCGAATAGATATCGTTCTGATAATTGTATCCAGTGTATGACGCGTTGTTGCTTGCAGGCATCTCGGTAGAGAGGGCAACATAGAACTGAAGGATGACTTCTCCCGCCTGGTTGTCATTTGTCCAGAGCTGGTTCAGTGCGTCCACTCCGCTGACAAGTCCGTATTTCCCGGAATTGATGATTTCGGTTGCATCCTGAATTGCCTGCGGATAGTCGTGCCTGGCGAGGGCGACGCGTGCCCTGAGAGCCTTGACGGCATCTTCGGTAATGTATGCGGAGCCCGCCTTTGAGTCTCTGAGCAGTCCGATGTTCTCCTGTGCCTTTTCGAGGTCAGAGTAAATCTGGTCATATGATGCCTCGAGAGTGGACTTTCCGGGATACTGTGCCTTGTCTGAGGTAGGATTGTATTTGTTTGAGAAGGCTATGCCTGTGTTCTCGTTCCCGGCGGTGGCCTCGTCGTATGCACCGCAGTACTTGTCTACCAGAATCGAGTAGGCATAGGCTCTCAGGAAGTATGCCTCGGAAATGTGGCCTTTGAGGAGTTCGAGCTGCTGCTCAGTCCATGTCTTCGCAAAGTCGGGATCGCTCTCCACTCTGCTCTGTACGCTGGCAGCCTTCTCGATGAAGTAGTTTGCGTTCGCTATCGCCGAGTAGCATGCGAGATACACGCTCTCGAAGATTCCCTCACTGGCGGTGAAGGTCCATCTGTATGCCGTGCCGTTGCGGTTGCCGAAGCTCTGGGTGGCATGGAAAAGGTCCGACTGAAGTTCTGTCGTATAGACTATCGAACCCGCTGACAGACTCCTCAGGTGTACGTTGAAGCCGTTTGCGAGCTTTTCCGCATCGGCGTAGCTCTCAAGTGCATTGTCGGGGTCAATCACGCTGTAGGGCCTGAGGTCCATGTTGCAGCCCGAAACTCCGAGTATCAATGCCGCGGCAAAAGTTATTTTTGAGAATATGTGTTTCATGTTGATATCCCTGATTAAAAAGTTAATTCGACACCTACGGTCAGCTGCTTTGAGTTAGGATACCTTCCGAGCTGGAGGTTACTGTCAGATTCGGGATCGAATCCCGTGTACTTTGTTACTGTCAGCAGGTTGCGCCCGACGGCGAATACCCTTACATTCTGGAATACCCCGCTCTTGCGCATCCAGTTCTGAGGAAGGCTGTAGGATACCTGAAGGTTCTTCAGACGCAGGAAAGATGAGTCCTCGAGCAGAGAATCGTCGAAGTGCCTCTCTGATTCATAGCACGGAATGTCCGTGACCTGCCCGGGCGTGGTCCACATGTTGAGCATTTCCTCGGCAAGGTTGCCATCGACTGCGAATGCCGGGTTGGTAAGGAAAAAGCGGTCGTTGTTCATCGTGTACTTTCCTGCCACCCATGAGAACTGGGCGCCGATGGACAGGCCCTTCCACCCGAAGGTGAAGTTGAATCCTCCGGCCCACGGGGCGTACATCTGCTTTCCCGTGAACACCGCATATCCTTCAGAGAACTGCTTGGTTACGTTGCCCTCCTTGTCATACCACATCTGCATTCCGTCACGCGGATCTACTCCCGCGCTTCTCGGATAGTAGTACTCGCCGAGCGAGTGACCAACCTCAAGGCGGAGTCCGGTGTTGGGGTATTCGAAGTAGTCGCGTCCGTCAAACAGCGAGAGTATCTCGTTGTGGTTGTAGTTGAAGTTTGCGGACAGGTTGAGGTAGAAGTCCCTGGGCATGGGGACGTCGTAGGACAGTTCGAAGTCAACGCCCCTGTTGAGCATGTCGGCTACATTGCCCCAGCCTGAACTGTGGCCGGTTGTCAGGGAGAAGGGAATCTCCATGAGCATGTCGCTGGTTACCTTGTTGTAGAAGTCCACGTCTACGCTGAGGCTTGAGAACACTCTTGCGCTGATACCGATGTTCAGGCTGTTCACAACCTCCCATGTGAGGTCGTTGTTGCCGGGATCTCCGAGACCCCATGCGATGTTGCCGCCGTAGGGTGACGTGTATGCTCCGACGCGTCCGAATGAAAGGTAGTTGTCTATGCTTGAGTTACCGGTTGTACCGTAGCTGGCCTTGAGAGAAAGGTTGTCGAGCCAGCTGACGTCTTCAAGGAAGGCTTCGTTGCTGAGGTTCCATCTTGCGCCTACTGACCAGAAGTTCGCCCAGCGCCTGTTTCTTCCGAAGAGGGATGAGCCGTCACGGCGGAATGATGCGTCGACCAGATACGTGTCGGCATAGTTGTAGCTCAAACGTGAGAAGAATGAGTTGTAGCTCTCGTCGGAGAGGGTGCGGTCCGGCTTGTTGAAGATTGTACCGTCGGAGATCTCCTCCATTCTGGTGTCGGTGATTCCGTCGACCCGCACGTTGAACCCATCAGTCTTGCTGAGTATCGACTCCTGGCCTATCAGGGCAGTGATGCTGTGTTTCTCCAGGAAGTCTACAGTGTATTCCGCCGTGTTGGTGAAGGTGAACTGATAGTATCTCGAGAAATTCTCTATAGCCGTGCCGGCCCCTTCGAAAGGTCCTACCGGTTCTGCCTTCTGGGAAATCCTGCGGTCGTTGCCGTTGAGTGCCTGGACGGCTCTGAGGATAAGCCCCTTGACCGGGGTTATCTCTTCATAGATATTGCCGCTCATTCGAATGTAGTTCGTCGTGGAAGGCTGGATTTCCTGCAGGTAGATGGTGTTGTACATGCCCATCTCGTCGAAGTAGTCCCTGTCTTTCCCATAAGTGAGGGATCCGTCCTCGTTGACGGTATACTCATACGGGCTCATCCACGGGTACATCTGAGAAGCCATGAACATCGGGTTGTACGGTGAGTTTGCAGTTCCGGAGAATCCGGTGGTGTTGATGTCCTGGTATGCGAGGTTGAAGCTGAAACCGGTCTTGAACCAGTCCGTGATCTGTGTGTTCAGCTTGGCCATCATTGAAATCCTGGTCATGTCGGAGAAGGGGGCGTTGCCTTCCTGGCTGAGCGCTCCGAATGACACGTAGTAGTCTGAACGTTCAGAACCGCCGCTGTATGACGCATCGGCCTGCCAGGTGGGTGCGTTGTCCTTGAAGAAGTACTTGAACCAGTCAGTGTTGATGTTGTGTGCAAGCGCGAACTCCTTCTGGGCGGCGCGGCCGGGCTGCTGGAGGAATGAAGGATCCATCATCTCGTTGAAGTCGAACCACTGTTCCGAGTTCAGCAGCGGTATCTGGTGCCTTACCATGTTGGATACACCGTACTGTCCGCGGACGATTATGCTCGGTTTCTCTCCCTGGCGTCCTTTCTTTGTAGTGATGAAAACGACGCCGTTTGCGGCACGCGAACCATATATTGCAGTTGCTGAGGCATCCTTCATTACGGTGATGTTCTCGATGTCGTTCGCGTTGAGAGCGGTGAAGATTGAAGAGGGCACAGGGCTTCCGTCAAGCACGAACAGAGGCTCGGTACCTGCATTGATGGAGTTCACGCCTCGGATACGCATTGAGATCGTCTCGCTTGGCTCTCCCGAGTTGGACCATACCTGCAGACCTGCAATCTGGCCCTGGAGCGCATCGCCCACGCTCGCGGTGGGGGCGTTCTGGAGTAGCTTTGCGCCGACGGTTGTCGCCGAACCGGTGATTGAGGAGATCTTCTTTGCGGAACCGTATCCGAGGACTATCGCGTCGGTGAGCATCTCAACGTCCGGGTTGAGGATGATGTCTACGCGTGCGCGTCCGTTGATCTTGATTTCAGCGCCTTCGTAGCCGAGGATCGAAACTACGAGTGTGCCGTCTGCGGGAACGGAATTCAGGGTGTAGTTTCCGCCCATATCCGTCATCGAATACTTGGTCGTACTGCCTTGCAGCTGCACGACTGCGCCCATAACCGGCTCTCCTGTCTCGGAGTCCGAGACTACACCGGCGACATTGACATTCTGTGCTGACGCGGTCAGCGCGGCGGCGCAGAATGCCAAGGCTGCGAGCAAAAGTTTCGCTTTTTTCATAAGCATTTACATTAATTAAACAATTATACTAACTACACGTTGCTTCTCATGCCTTGATTCCCATTAAAACGGGCATTTTTCAATGCGAAATTGTCTGCAAAATTAGAAGAATATTTCACTTTATCAAATATTTTAACATCTGATACAGATTGTCCTGTGTGGGATATGTCTGCCAAACCGAGTATTTTTCTTCAAAATTGTAATCTATTCAATTGATTTTCTTATAATTTTTAAGCGTTTCACGAATTTACATTCGGCAAATATTTTTAAAAAAATTAATTATCAAGGTTCTCCGGACACTGCGACATGGCACTGGAAGCCGTCTTAAGATGTATCGACAACGTATTGCGGTGAATGCCATATGTTTTGGCGATATGCGTGAGACTCTCACCGTCTTCTATCCTAGCCTTGACCAGATGAATCTCTTCATGCACTTTTATAACCTTCTTTGTCGCTCCAGGAGGTCGGCCCAGCCTCACGCCGGCAATCTTCTTTGCGGCAAGAGCCTCTCTGGTTCTCTGGGAAATCAATGTCCTTTCTATTTCTGAAGCAAGCGCAAATGCAAAGGCAATAATCTTCGAATTGATATTGTCCGACAACTCGAAATTGTCCTTAATAGTATATATATGTATGCCTTTCTGAACACAGTAGTTCAGAATTGACATTATCATCAACATGCTGCGGCCAAGCCTCGACAGCTCGGCGCTGACAAGAGTGTCTCCCCTTCTCATTTTTCTTATGAGCCTGCCTAGAGACCTTTTTTCCCAGGCAACCGTGCCAGAGACCGACTCGTTTGTCCATTTGTCTACATGCCACCCCTTGCGCTGGCACCAGTTCTCGATTTCATAAATCTGACTTTCCAGAGTCTGCATCTGAGTGCTGACCCTGACATACGCAAATACTGCCATTTCTTTTTTGTGTTTACTGTTGTCTTGATAGCGCACAAAATAATGCCCATTTGTTTGGGCATCAAACAGATT
>CALUTT010000002.1 GCA_944323775.1 uncultured Bacteroidales bacterium | reverse complement strand
ATTGAGAATACGAAGAAGGCATCTTCCGGAAAAGGGGACTCCGTAGGCTACAGCGAACAGTATGTGTCCGAATCGCTGGGGCACTGGCCCCGCCATATGGACGCGGAGACTTATTCGGGTTACTCTGGACTGGATTATGATCCGGCCTCTGCTGCCGGTACGGACTGGATAGGGGAGCTGCTCGGCTCTGCGGGATGGGCGATGAGGCATAATCTGGATGTCAGGGCATCAATGCGCAATGCCGGCGTATATGCAGCGCTGGGCTATGTCCGCGAAGACGGAATCATGCCGCGCAGTTCTGACCTGTTTGACCGCATGTCGGTGCAGTTTAACGCATGGTACAGACCTTTCGGGTGGCTCGAGATAGGAACTTCCAACAACTACTCGCACCGTAGCCGCGGAGCCGTGCTCGGGCAGGAAAACACCCTGGTTTCGGATGCGCTGCGCATGTCTCCGCTTCTGGAAGCGTCCCCGGACGCTGCTCCGGAAGGTACGCTTTCCAATCCTCTTGCCGTAATACGCGAACTTGAAGGGTCCAGGAACCTTCTCGATGCGCTTGCCGGCATCACCTATGCCGAGGCGGACATCCTCGACGGGCTCGCTTTCCGGACACAGGTAGGCTACCGCTTCGGGGACCCGAGCTTTGCGCTTGGCGCTACGGTCAAGGATATACAGTGGGACAGCCGGATTTCATATTCGCGCGGATTCTCGGACCACTGCATTGCCGCTGCGCTGGGATATGATTTCAGGAACATGAATACGGAAGGCGCAGTTGCGGTGGGGGAGGCTGGTGCATCGTCACTGGCAAGGCGCAATACCGCCTGGCTCGACCTGGGCTATGCTTACGGAGGAAAGATTGAGGTGAACGCAAGGTTCGCATGGGGATCTGGCAGATACACTTGTTCGGGAGGACTGCCATATCTGTCTTCGTATTCATATCCGGCCGCATTGTCGGCATCGCTTTCCGCCGGGTGGCGGCCCTGGGAGTTCATCAGGCTCAGGGCTTCATACGGCCTGTTCCAGAGGGCTTCCGGTGATGGAGGTTCAGATGAGGCGGTTCTGAGGCCTCTGACGCATTCCGACATCGGTGCGGACCTTGAGTTCCTGGACGGAAGGCTCGTTGCCGCTTTCGACCTGTTCGACAAGCAGGCCTCATACGCTTACTCGCAGGCCATGGTGAGCCCGTTACGGAGTTTCTCTGTCGGCGTACGCAACCTTGGCGCAGAACTGGGACTGTCGTGGCGTGACAGCCGCGGAGGCGTGGACTATTCGTTAGGGGCCAATGTCTCATATCTGAAGAATTCCTGTACGGGTATGGACGAGGGTGTAGCCGGGATCTCAAAGGAGACTACCCTCACCATGGCCAAGGCCACATGCATGCAGGGCATGCCGGTCTGGAGTTTCTCGGGATACCGCTATCTTGGCGGAGACGGGTTCGAGGGTGACGGTGCCGACATTATCGGCAGCGGCATCCCCTCATGGAATTTCGGCTTTTTCGCGGACGTCTCGTACCGGGGTTTCGACCTGTCCGTGGTGGCTTCCGGTCTTGCGGGCGCGGACATCTTCTACGGGGCCAACCTTCTCGGCTGCAACATGCCTGATATCTTCGCCTCAGGTGCCGGCAGTGAATATCCTTCGGTCGGGATACAGACGTCCGGGGCGGTATTCAGGTCGTCTTCCGCCATGGTGTTCGACGGCTCTTTCCTGCGTATCAGGCAGCTGCAGTTCGGATATACGCTGCCCTCGCGCATCACCCGCAGGGCCTGCATAGAGAAGCTGCGCCTGTTCGTGTCGCTCGACGACTTCTTTACCTTCACATCCTATCCCGGACTTGATCCGTCCACGGCGCTGGGTGCCATGCACCCTTATGAGACAGGCTTCGACAACGGGGCCTATCCGACGATGCGGAAGGCCGTCATCGGAGTCAGCATCACGATCTGATGCCTCAATATCGCTTTGAAGTGCCCTGCAAAGCCTTTGCAGGGCACTGTTGATAACCTTGTTGATAACTTGGACGCGGTGTATTCTCAACGGTGGGACAATATGTCTAATTTTGTCAGAACCATATCGTAGAATTTATAAACTTTCAATATTAATTATGGACGTCAGGAAAACAAACGGTTCGATTGAGGAATTCGACAAGGCGAAACTTGCGAGGGGAATACACCAGGCGTACAAGACCGCGCGCGAATATTGCGACGACGCAATTGTAGTGTCTATCATCAATAATCTGTATATCTACGAGGGCATCACCAGCGCCGAGATACGCCGTCAGGTGGAGGAGTCTCTGATGTCCATCAACAAGAAGGTCGCACACGCCTACATAGAGACTTTCGACGCCGGAATAGACCTGCGCAAGAAGCGTGACTTCATCAAGGACTACATCGCAGCGTCCAATGCGGCAACGGGCTCCAAGTTCGACTCCAATGCCAACGTCACCCGCAAGAACATCGTGACCCTCGGCAACGAACTCTACAAGGAGAACAACATAAAGCAGAACCGCTATATCATGTGCGACAAGATCAAGACGATGTACGGGCGCAGCCTGGCTGACCAGTATCTTGCCGATCTCAATTCGCACGTGCTGTACAAGCATGACGAGAGCGGCACCCCGGGCTTCCCATACTGTGTCGCGATCACGATGTATCCGTTCCTTATCAGTGGACTCAAGGAACTCGGCGGCGTGTCGATTGCCCCTACCGACCTGAAGTCGTTCTGCGGTGAATTCATCAATCTCGTGTATTCAATCTCATCGCAGTTCATGGGTGCAGTCGCCACTCCGGAGTTCCTGATGTATATGGACTACTTCATCCGCAAGGACTATGGTGACGACTATCTCGACCATCTGGAAGATGTCGTGGAACTGAACGTCAAGAAGCGCACTCTCGTAAAGGTCATCGACAACTATTTCCAGCAGGTGATCCATTCGATGAACATGCCTGCCGGCAACAGGGGATACCAGACCGTATTCTGGAACATCAGCTATTTCGACAAGAACTATTTCCAGGGAGTGTTCGGCGATTTCCGCTTCCCTGACGGCAGCGCACCGAAATGGGAGACTCTTGACTGGCTCCAGAGGCACTTCATGAACTGGTTCAACGAGGAGCGCAACCACTATATCCTGACCTTCCCCGTCGAGACCATGGCGCTGCTCACCGACGGAGGTGATGATTATCTTGACAAGGATTACGCCGATTTCACTGCCGAGATGTGGTCCAAGGGGCACAGTTTCTTCTGCTATATATCAAACAGTCCGGATTCGCTTTCAAGCTGCTGCCGTCTGCGCAACAGCCTGACAGACCTCGAGGACCGCAAGGATACCGAGCACAACCATACCACCCACCAGTATTCGATGGGCACCGCGTCCGTGGCGACAGGTTCCAAGTCAGTGATGACGATCAATCTCAACCGCCTTATCCAGGATTCCGTGCGCAGGTACTTCCTTGAGCGCAGGGGAGTCACGCTGTCTGCCGGAAAGCCGCTTGACCCCAACTCCCAGTTCTATGACAAGGAGGATCTTTACAACAACTACATCTGCAAGGATATTACCGAGATGACCGAGCGCGTGCACAAGTACCAGATGGCCTTCAACGAGATAATAAAGGATTTCTTCAAGGCTGACATGCTGGACGTGTACAATGCGGGTTTCATCGACATGAAGAAGCAGTACCTGACCGTAGGTGTCAACGGGCTCACCGAGGCTGCCGAGTTCCTCGGCCTCGAGATCACGCCGAACAAGGAGTACAATGATTTCGTGAACCACGTGCTCGAGACCATCAACATCAGCAACCGCAAGGACCGCACGCCCGAGGCCATGTTCAACACGGAGTTCGTGCCTGCCGAGAACCTTGCCGCCAAGAACTACAAGTGGGACAAGAAAGATGGTTATTTCGTATCGTCCAAGCACAATCTCTACAGCTCGTATTTCTACAATCCGGAGGATGACATGGTGTCCATCATCGACAAGTTCAAGCTTCACGGCGAGTCTTTCGTAAAGTATCTCGACGGCGGCTCCGCCCTCCACATGAACCTGGCAGAGCATCTCTCGAAGGACCAGTACCGGAAACTGCTGAACGTTGCGGCCCACTACGGGACGAACTACTTCACATTCAATGTTCGCAACACCGTGTGCAACGATTGCGGCTATATCAGCAAGGATACCCTCGACAAGTGTCCCAAGTGCGGCAGCACCAACATCGACTACCTGACCAGGGTGATTGGCTATCTGAAGAGAGTGTCTTCGTTTGCCGAGCCGCGCCAGGTGGAGGCTCACAAGCGCTACTATGCTCATGCAGACGGACAGCAATGATCAAGTATATCCCTGAACTTACAGACATAGTCCTCGAAGAGATTCCGGACAGGGTGTCTCTGGCGGTGGAGATAACGAACTGCCAGGGAAACTGTCCCGGGTGCCATTCTCCTTTCCTCAAGCGTGACATGGGGGAGGAACTTACACCGGAGGCAATCGACGAGATGATCAGTTCCAATTTCGGTGTCGACTGCTTTCTGTTTCTTGGCGAGGGGGCCGATCCGGATGCTCTCAGGGAGGCTGCCCTGCATGTGAAGACCTCTCACCCCGGCATCGAGCTTGCTCTGTACAGCGGCCGCGAAAATGTCGAGGACTGGATCAGCGGGCTGTTCGACTATGTGAAGGTCGGTCCGTACCGTGCCGAGTGCGGCCCTCTGAATGAACGGAGCACGAACCAGAGGCTTTATCACCACGGGGAGGACATTACCTCCCGTTTCTGGAGGAAAAACCGATAAAATCACTATCTTTACGGTGTCATGAACGCCATAACGATGCACCGTATTGCTGTTGCTGCCCTGGCGCTCTGCGCCGGGGCATTCTGTCGTGCGCAGACCGCCACGAGCCTTTTCATGCGTTCCGACAGCCTGCAGGTCAGCGAAATCGTATCTGCCTCGCCTGTGCTGTTCGGTTCGGTGGGGCACAGCGGCCCCGCCGTGGAAAACAGGTATTTCGCCCTGAGGCTGTACTTCAACGACAGCGGGGCCATAGACCTTTACTCAAAGGACGGCAGGGGACTGGAACTTGAAAAGTACCGCTGGTATCCCAGCCGTGAACAGACTCTGCTTGAGGGTGCCGGAGTCGATGCCTATGACGTGGGCAGGACTCTCGGTTTCGGAGGCATTGGCCTTTGGGACGGCAGTGAACTCGTGCGTCTCAAGGCTACGGAAGGACGTACTGCCAGAGTCGGCCGCACAAGGGACGGAAGCTATGCCGAACTGGTAGCATACGGAGTGGAGTTCATGGGGGCCAGATACGACATCTGCATGCGGCTTGAAATGCAGGACAGGGGCAGGGACGCCTGTCTGACCGTGAGCGAGCTTTCTGGCAAGGAACTTCCCTTCGTATGCGGGCTCGCATGCGGCGATGCCGATACCGTCGATGTCGGCAGAAGATATATCTCGGTATGGAGTACATGGTCGGCCAATGACGGGAGCGAGGATGTGTCTATCGGAACAGGCATCAAGTTCCGTCCGGCGCACATCAGCCGTTTCGAAAGAAGTGACGGCATGCTGCTGCTGGTCTGCAAGCCCTCTGCCAGAGAGTCTTTCAGGCTCTGCGCTGCATCAACGAAAGAAGACGAACTCGGCACTTATGACAAGTTCGTCTCCTATATGAAGAAACTGGTGTTCTTTATCTGAGTATCAGAACCGCGCCGTCATTGGCGGAAACCTTGATCGGCTTGCGGAATTTCCCCTCTTCGCGAATCAGTTTTCCGTCGACGGTATGAAGTGCGACGGCCTCCGACATGCCGAGCATGGATGCGATTTCGTTGACGTCGATGCTCAGTTCCTCCTCGACGGCGTTGATGGCTCCGACGTACCAGGTGTCATTGCTGCGCCTTGCTATCACGGCGCTGCGTGAAGGAGTGCCGGCGATGTAGCGGGTCTCGTCCCATGTGGTGGGTACTCTGCGCATGAAGTCCATTGCAGCCTCCGGAGCGTCTTCCAGGTTGTTGGGTGCCAAGGCGAAGTTCTGGATGGGATTCTGGAATATTACGGCCGTGGCAATCTCGAATGCGTCGCTGGTCTTCCTTTCGGTGCCTCCTATGCGTCCGTTCGGACGGGGTTTCCCGTTTGCCCGGTCAAGCCTCTTGTTCAGAATCGTTCCTCCGAATTCCATACATCCCAGGGCATTGCGGACGAAGGGGTGGATGGTTGCGTTGACCGCCTCGATATCGCATTCGTATTGTGAGAAAATAAGGTTCTCCGATGCTCTGACGGCTTCGCTGCCGACATAGTTCGGATACATCCTTTCCCATCCTCTCGGAATTGTGCATCCATGGAAGATGACCATCAGGCCGCAGTCGTCCGCATCGCTGAGGATGCTCTCGTAGAGGCGCATGGTCTCCTGCTTGTCGCCTCCGAAGAAGTCTACCTTGATGCCCTTGACACCTATGCTCTGGAGCCAGCGCATTTCCTGCTTCCTGGCAATGTGGTCGCTCATTATGTTCACGGGGCTCTGCGAGATGTCGTTCCACCATCCGCTCGAAGAGTACCAGAGGAAAAGCGACACTCCCTTGCTGCGGGCGTAGCGCGAGAGTTCCTCTATCCTGTCGCGTCCGATGTTCTGGTCCCAGAAGGCGTCCACGAGGCAGTAGGGGTATCCCATCTCTGAAGCGAAGTCGATGTATGTCACCTGGTCGTCATAGTTGCAGCTTGCGTCCTGCCATATTATCCAGCTCCATGTGCTCTTGCCGAAACGGTAGTCGTACCGGCTTTCGTATTTCGGCTCAACGACGTCGAAGGCGATTGTGGTCTCGACGATCGGTGCAAGGTCGTTGCCTACGGTAATAGTCCTCCATGGGGTGCATCCGGGCAGTGCGAACGCAGGTTCAACCGTTCCGTTGCCGTTGTTCTCTTCCGGCATAGGGAAAGCAAGCCTGTAGCCTTTCCCGGCGGTGTAGTCTTCAAGCCTGGATCCGCAGTATCTGCTGTCCACTCCGGTCTCGCTGACGAGGACCCATCCGGCCGGCGTGTTGAACAGGCATGGGAACGTGAAGCCGTGCCCGAACTGGGATTTCTCCCCGAGCGGCGCGGCACACTTGTAATATTCTTCATAGCTGGGCTTCGTGCGCTTCCAGCCTATCATGGCATCGCTCTGCGGGCAGAGGTAGGTCGTCGTACCTTCCGGGAAGTCGAAACTTGTCTCTTCCCTCATTACCCTGATGCTGCCGGTATCGGTGTCGCGCGGTATGCAGTAGCGGAATGCCACGTCGTTGTCGCTGATGTGCCACTCGATGTCAAGCAGGCGTCCCTGGGGAGTCTTGAAATGAGTCATGTACCTGACGGCGTCATGCTGAATCCTGGATGCCTTGATCCTGTCGAGCCTGTAGTCAACCTTTACGGCCTGGCTGTCGACTCCGGTGTAGGTGAGAAGAGAATAGTCGCAGTCCTGACCGACGAGTCCCAGCGTCGAAGGAGTGAGCATGGTCTGGCCGGCATATTCCACAGAGTAGAGAATTTTGGAATCGGGAGTCTGCTCGAGCCTGACGCTGAGCTTCCCGTCCGGGCTGCCCAGTACGGCTACCGCGGCAAGCAGAATGGAAAGGGGTTGAATCATGGTCGCTATGTGTTAATTATGCAATTGTGCAAATATAACATTTTTGCGGCACTTATGAATCGCTCCGTCAGTGTATAGCAGTCAGCTGCGTCGTGCTTGCAAGTTTCTTCCCTTCCATCAGTTCCCGCCTGACCATTCCCAAGCCTCTGGCATACCAGGTCCTGGATGTGGCTTTCGTGTTGGTCATCATGGTCCTGACCGAAGTCGTCTCCTCTACTATGAAACAGTCGAATGTGCCGGCGGGTGTCGAAAGTTCCTCCCGTCCGACAACCTTTCTGTTCTTGCAGTTGACTGTCATTTTCATGAACATGATTCTGACCGTCATCTTGTAGTCCGGCAGTTTCATGCCGACCGTAAGTTCGGCCGGTATTCCGCGGCACTCTCCCGAGACAGTCACGTCGCTTGTGATCTCGTCGACTTCCGCGAGGTCGCTTTCCTCGCCGCCTGCCATAGTGATAGCCTGTTTCATCATGTCGGAGAGAGACTCTTCCATCAGCGAGCCCATGTCTGCGATGACCTCGGCGTCAATGAACCTGAATGGCTCTCGGCCCTTGACCACAATCGTGTCGGTCAGGTATCTGCCGCTCTGGATTATCACCGCGCGCCCGTCATTGAAGTTTCCGCTGAACTCTGCGAGGGAATCTCTGAGAGACATCAGCGGGTTGCCCTCAGAGTCTGTCTGGGTGTATTCGAGTACGGTCCCCGGCACTGACGGGAAAAACGGGGTGAGATCCTGTGCGGTGGCCGCTGTCTGCGCCAGTGCGGCAGATGCGAGTGTGATGATTGCGCTTCTGTAATTCATATATTATGATTTTAGTCGTTTTCGTCCAGTTGGAAAATTTCATCGGTACTCTTGCCGAAGTAGCGTGCTATCTTGAGCGCGAGTACTGTCGACGGGATGTACTTGCCGGATTCTATCGAGTTTACTGTCTGGCGGCTGACTCCGACTGCCTGTGCCAGTTCCTGTTGGGTGATGTCCTTGACAGCACGCTCAACTCTTATACAGTTTTTCATCTGTCCGTCCTCCTGACGGAGCGCATGGCAAGGTTGAACTTTACGATATACAGGATGAATACAAGGAACACTGCGGCAAAGGCGAACTGTATGAACGGAATGCCGTATATGAACAGGATTCCGAACGCCAGGACTGCCGCGGTCACCCAGAAGCTCCATACGAAAGACTGCATGCGTATGTGCCCTGTCATCTCGTCCTCGTCCTTCTCCTTCGACAGGGCGATGAAGCACAGCGACACGAGCAGACCGAGCATGGAGATTTCATTTATCGGATCGTTCTTGACCACGTAGAGCAACTTGTCCGAGTCTGTCATCAGACCGTCGGGGCATATTGCGATTGCCGGAAGCTTGAGCAGGTCGCAGTCCAGGACACCGCTCAGCAGCAGCCACACGCAGGCCGCGCAGAAAGGGAAGAACATCCATATCCCGATTCTCTTGAACCTGTATGGCAGAAGGTAATTCTTGTACATGACTGTCGTTTTTTTGGGGTATTACATGTGCAAAGTTAAGCCAATTTTCCAAAATGACAAGTTTATTTTACATTTTATCAAGTTTATAAGACATTAATTGTACAAGAATGGCCATTGAACTGAAAAATACCTATATTTACGGGACATGAAACGGAATGTTGTCGTAACGGCGCTTGCCGCAGTCATATCGGTGCTTCTGCCCGTCCTGATAGTCTCCGGCTTTGCAGGGCTTGGGGAGAGGGTAGGGCGCAGGGATGCCGGGCCGGTTTCCGTCGTTACCGTCCATCCTCACGAGGAGATTCTGGAGGTGGCGGAAAAGCAGGGGAGACTGACCGTTTTCCTTGCCGGTACTATTGACATGGGAGCCGGGGAGGACTGGCAGAGCAGGGCTGACTCTCTGTTCAGGGCCCTTCCTTGCGGGAAATTCATGCTGTTCAATCCACGACAGAAAGAATGGGACCCGTCGCGTCAGGGTGAGATGGAATATCAGGTAAACTGGGAACTCGGTCATATGGAGGAGGCTGACTGCATAATAATGAATTTCCTTCCCGGCAGCAGTTCTCCCGTGACCTTGCTTGAACTCGGGCTTCACGCCCGCGGCGGGAAGCTGCTCGTTGTCTGCCCGGAGGAATTCTACCGGTATGACAATGTCAGGATTACGTGCGGCAGGTACGGAGTGGAGATGTTCGCTTCGCTCGAGGATGCCGTCAGGCATGTCTCGCACAGGATCCGTGGAAAAGAAGACTGAAGATACGGATATGAGAAAAAAGAGCAGGGAAATGGACAGTGCGTGGGCTGTGGAGGTGATGCGCAAGGCCCCGTACATTACAGTAAGTTTTACGCGCCCTGACGGAAGCGCGTACGGAGTGCCTTTGTCTCTGGCAGGCGGCGCCGAGGGTAGAGCGTGGTATTTCCACTGTGCTCCGGTGGGAGACAAGCTGGATGCCATCGCGTCTTGTCCTGCCGTGTGTCTGACTGCCGTGTCGCGCTGCATGCCGACGGTAGGTCCAAGGGACGGCAGCTTCACCTTGCAGTACAGTTCTGCGATCGCCTTCGGCAAGGCCGAGAGAGTTTCGGACGAATCAGAGAAGACCGAGGCCCTCAGGCTGATATGCCGGCGTTTCCTGCCTGGGCATATGGATGCTTTCGACGAGGCTGTAAGACGAAGTCTTGACCGTACCGTGGTTGTCCGAATAACGCTTCTCGCACCTCCGACCGGAAAACGCAAGCAGTACGACGCAAGCGGGGAAGAAATGAAATTCGGACGGATGGAGTAGGGGCCGGTCCTGTATTTCCCTTTTTTTTAGTAATTTTGGCCAAACACAAAACTGAACCGATATGACTTTCCGCACTTCTTTCATCTGCAAGGTGTCCGTGCTTGTCGCGGCGCTGTCGCTCTGCGCCGCACCTTCCCGTGCGCAGGCTCTTCCGGAAAACCAGTGGACCGGCTGCAAGGTCGCTTTCCTCGGTGACTCGATTACCGATGAGAGCCAGCTCGGCTGGGGTAACAACATATATTGGAACTGCCTTGCCGAACTGCTTGGAATAGAACCGTATGTCTACGGAATCAGTGGCAACAGGATGGACCAGATCATCCCTCAGGCCGAGAGACTCGAGGCTGAGCTGGGACAGGGGGTGGACGCCATATTCGTATTTGTGGGGACAAACGACTACAATGCTTCGGTCCCGATGGGCGAGTGGTATTCCGTTTCGGAAAAGACGACATTTATCGACGGTCCAACGGAGGTCACCAGGAAGCATCGCGAGCTTGTCTATGACCAGAGTACTTTCAAGGGTCGGACGAATGCCGTCATGAGTCACCTCAAGAAACATTATCCCGACAAGCAGATTATCCTGCTTACTCCCATCCACCGGGGATATGCCCAGTTCGGCGACAAGCTCATGCAGCCTTCGGAGGACTACTCTAACGGTTGCGGTCTGTTCATAGACGACTATGTTCAGGCCATCAGGGAGGCAGGCCAGATATGGTCGGTGCCTGTGATAGACATATATTCCCTGAGCGGTCTCGCCCCCATGGTTGAGGAGCAGGGAGGGTATTTCCGCAATCCGGACACTGACCGCCTCCATCCCGGCACCCGCGGCCACTGGAGACTTGCATACACTCTTGCATACCAGCTTCTTGCATATCCGTCACATTTCCCGAAATATGTCGCCTTGAGTTTTGACGACGGTCCTAATACCGTGACGACTCCGAAGGTGCTGGACCTGCTTGAAAGGCATGGGGTCAGGGCAAGCTTTTTCGTGATAGGGCAGAACATAGATGAAGAGAGCGCCCTTGTCATGCAGAGAGCGTCCCGCATGGGCTGCGACATCGAAAACCATTCGTATACGCATTCTTTCATGTCAAGGATGGACGCAGGACAGCTGGAGGACGAGATCGAACGGACAAGCGACCTCGTCGAGAAGTATACCGGGCGCCGTCCCGTGCTCTTCAGGCCGCCGTATATCAATCACAACAAACTCATGCACGATACCATAGACCTGACTTTCATCTGCGGCCTGGGATGCAATGACTGGGAGGATTCGACCTCGGTCGAAACGCGTGCAAAGCTCATACTTGACAATGTCAGGGACGGCGACCTGCTGCTTCTGCATGACTTCGAGGGCAATGACAAGACGGTCGAGGCTCTTGAGTATGTAATTCCGGAACTTAAACGCCGCGGTTTCGAGTTCGTCACGGTTCCGGAACTCTTCGAGATCAGGGGTGCCTTCCCTCCGGCACACAACGGACGCATATACACCAATTGTTTTGACTGACCATGGAAATTTCCAAGAGGGCTGCAAGCATGCCCTCGTCCCCCATACGCAAGCTTGCTCCATATTCTGACCTCGCCGAAAAAAGCGGTGTCAAGGTCTATCACCTGAATATCGGACAGCCTGACATCAGGACGCCGCAGTGTGCCCTGGATGCGCTGAAGTCCGTCGACAGGACTATTCTGGAATACAGCCCTTCCGACGGATTCCTTTCCCTCAGGGAGAAAATGTCGGATTACTATGCCCGTTACGGGATAGTGCTCCGTCCGGATGAGATTATTATCACCGCAGGCGGATCCGAGGCCGTACTGTTTGCATTCCTTACCTGTCTGGGGCAGGGTGACGAGGTGATTGTCACCGATCCTTTCTATGCCAACTACATGGCCTTCGCAATATCGGTGGGCGCTGTCGTCAAAGGTGTCAAGACAAGGATCGAGGACGGATTCAGGCTTCCTCCCATCGAAGAGGTCGAGCGTTGCATTACTCCCAGGACCCGGGCCGTGCTGATTTGCAATCCCAACAACCCGACCGGATATCTCTATACCAGGGAGGAGCTGGAGCGTCTCAGGGAACTTGTGGTCAGGCACGGTCTGTTTCTGATCTGTGACGAGGTGTACAGGGAATTCGTGTATTCCGGGGCTCCGTATGTGTCGGCTTTCCATCTTGACGGCATGGACGAGAACCTTATTCTTGTGGATTCCGTGTCCAAGCGATATTCGGAATGCGGTACCAGGATAGGCTGCCTCTGCACCAGGAACAAGGCCGTGCATGATGCTGTCATGAAGTTCTGCCAGGCGAGGCTGTCTCCCCCTCTGATCGGACAGATTGTCGCCGAAGCCTCTGCCGACGTGCCGGACGAGTATATGAAATCCGTTTATGAAGAGTACCTCGGAAGGAGGAACTTCCTGCTTGAAGGACTGAACAGGATTCCCGGGGTATATTCTCCGATGCCTATGGGCGCCTTCTATACGATGGCACGTCTTCCGGTCGACGATGCTGAAAAGTTCTGCATGTGGTGCCTGAGTGAATTCCGCTATGAGGGCCAGACGGTAATGATGGCTCCGGGCGCAGGATTCTATACTGAACCTGGAGAGGGCAGGCAGGAGGTCAGAATTGCCTATGTGCTCTGCCGGGAGGACCTGGCCAAGGCCCTGACCGTTCTCGAGAAGGCTCTCGAGGCGTATCCGGGAAGGACTCTGTAAGTCCTTCCTCTATCTTGACACTTCTATTACCGCACGAGCCTGGCGGTCTGAGTCCTCGGCGCCCGCCTCGGTGCAGACTGCCTTCAGGTGCAGTTCGTACGCTTTGAGACGAGCCGCAAGCACCGCGCCCCCGAGTGTGAACATGTCCGGACACAGCAGTTCCAGTCCGGATCCTTCCCGGACAATTCGCGACACCACTTTCCCTGGACAGCTTTTGCATGCGCTTCTTGCCATTGCCTCAAGCTGGGCCGTCTTTACTCCTGAGGTGTCTCCCCGGCATTCCTGAGACGATGCAAGGGACAGCAGGGTGTCAAGGCTCGGATTCACCTTCCTGTATACGGGCTTCCCGCTCCGGAACTGTTCGAATTTCTTTTCAAGGTAGTTGTCTGCCATGTGAGGAAGAATATTTAGTTGTAAAGTTACTGATTTTTCCGTATCTTCGCAAAGTTATAGTTATGAAGCGGTTATTTACCTTAATAGTGGGTCTTGCATTAGGCTCGGCGCTTGCAAATGCCCAGTTTACGGACAGTGCGAGCGGTCTGCTGCAGATGCCTACGGCGGAAATCGAACGTGAAGGGACGTTCATGATAACCAACAACTACCTTAACAAACATTCTCTGTCACCGGTCGGCTGGGGCTACGATACTTTTGCCTATGGATTCAACATAGCGTTCTGGAGCAGGTTCGAGGTCGGCTATGTCTGTACAATATTCGACGGTAAGCGCAAGCCTAATCCCACGGACAGGGACCTTATAATGTTCAACCAGGACCGCCACTTTACCGGAAAGTTCCAGCTTCTCAAGGAAGGCGAGTTCGGCCTTGCCTGGATGCCGGCGCTGGCGGTGGGCGTGAGCGATCCTACCACAGGCTCGTCTTCCGGCGGGTACATCGACATGAACACGGAAGGTCAGGGCAACGGTTATTTCAACCGCATCTATGCGGCCGTCTCGAAGAATTTTGCCACCCCGTGGGGCAAGCTGGGAGTCCATATGGCATACCTTTACAACCGCAGGTCGGATTATCGTCTCAACGGTCCGGCTGTCGGTGTGAACTGGCGTCCCGTATGGCTGGAGCGGATTCCCGTAATCGACTGGGTGGACATAATTGCCGAATATGACGCAAGAACCGTCAATGCCGGCTTCATTGCGTCTGTCTGGGACAACAGGTTCGAACTGATGTTCGAGCTGCAGAACCTGAGGTGGATCAATTTCGGTGCGAGGTTCAAGGTCAGACTGATCAAATGATTATAAAGAGTTTGCGACGATAATGATTGATAATAGGAAGACTTTTCTGCTTGCTTGCCTGCTTTTTCTCTCCGGCGTGTCTGTCTGGGGGCAGAAGGCTTTCGGGAGCATGTCCCTGGGGCTCGAGGTCGGAACTACCGGTGTCGGTGTGGATCTTGCGCTGCCTCTGGCAACCGACCATCTTGTGCTGCGGGGAGGGTTCATGGCGCCGTCACTGAGCATTCCCTATTCCACTACCGTTTCATCCGGCAGAGTCAACGCTCTTCTTGACGAGGTTAATTCGCAGCTTGCGCTTTCGGGTATTGACGAGGGTATATACACTCGTTTTTCTGATGTTAGGCTTGATGCTTCGACCGTAGTCAATTTCAGTTCCGCGAGGCTGCTCCTCGAGTATTATCCGTTCAGAAAAAGTTCTTTCCATCTGGTTGCCGGTGCATATTTCGGGATGGGGGACTATCTGCTCAGCGTCGACGTGCGTTCTGACGAGCAGTTCCTCTCTGATCTGAATTCGGCGAGGGCCGAGCTCGACGCCATCAACGCCAAGTACGCTGATGTCCCTGGCTATCAGGCCGTAGCCTTTCCCGAACCAGTGTTCAACATCGACGGAAAGACATACGGAATAGGTGAGTCCGGCGGAAGGGCTGTATTCGATGCCAGCCTTGCCGTCGCAAAGGTAAGACCGTATTTCGGTCTTGGATTCGGAAGAAGCGTCCCGAACGGCAGGTTCGGCTTCCAGTTCGAGATAGGCGCGTGGTATCACCGCCGTCCGTATCTGGTTTCCGACTATGCCAAGTCAAGTTTTGATCCTGATGCTCCTGGACTCAGCTATGATTCGACCCTGCTTGACTACTTCGTAATATACCCCAATGTCAGTCTCAGGCTAACTTACAAGATATTCTGAAACGTTTTGCAACCATATCCATCGCGCTGTCGCTGTGTGCCGCTGCGTTTGCGTCCGAACCGTACTTCTGTATGAGTCCGGGCTGCCGTCTCACATATGAACGCCGCAACGTTGACGACGGTTCTGTCAAGTGGACCCATGTGCTGAGCGTGGATTCCGTCGATGGCGGTAGAGTCCTTTATTCATCGACGTTCCGCGACAACAGGGGAAAGGTGATGTACAGCGGACCCCTGCACCTTCAGGCCGAGTGCGGGAGCAACGGAGATGTCAGTGTCGATCTTGCCCGGAGTGTCGCCGCGGTGTTTTTGAACTACCTCCCTGACCGCATGGTGGAATGGAAGCCTTTCCTTTCGGTGCTCCCGTCTGCCATGGTTCCTGGCGACAGCCTTCCGGATGCGGATTTCACCGTCAGGGTCGCCGGTCTCGGGTTCCGTGTGCGCGTCGACTCGCGGACTGTTCTCCGGACCGAAACTCTGACCACTCCGGCAGGTGAGTTTGACTGCATAGTGGTGCGCGAGCACAAGACGGAAAAAGGGCTCGGGCGCAACAGGGTCACTACGGCTCTGACATGGTACTCCCGCGGGACGGGCATGGTCCGTCATGACACGTATGACAACAGGATGGAACTCGAGACTTCCGAGGTTCTTACGGGAATAGAAATGGAATGAATAAGATGAAAAGGTTTGCCATATCTTTATATGTAGTCCTGATGTGCGGGATGGTGCCGGCTCGTGCCGACGGCGTTCCGTCTGCGCACTTCGACCCTGTGGCCTCGACTGTGGCCCTTCTCGAACGTGACGGATTCTCCAACATACGGGCAAGCGAGTCCGAAGACCGCGTCGTGTTCGCCATTGAGTGCGATTCATACAAGATACCGGCCGAAGGCTATGCCGCGGCCTGCAGGACTATCCTCCAGATGCTCGGTGACGACGGCCGTGAGATAAAGGTGATAGGAACATACATCAATGTCCCTGAGGTCACTATGACATATGATCCTCATACGGGTTCCTGGAGCACGACAAGGAGGCTCGATGACAGTTGGGACGAAGTGAAGTCCAAGCCGAAGACTGCCTCTTCGATTGCCAAGACCGACATACTTATATATCCTCAGGTGTCGCTCCAGAACCTGATCATCAATCAGGTGTACCAGTCCCTTTGGCAGCTCAATCCCGCGCTCGAGGTTTCGCTCTGGCCGGGAATGAAGTTTACCTACCAGGTCAAGTTCCCCATCTTCAACGATGGATACGGAGCCCTTGAAGACAAGATCCATCCTGGCATGGTTTCCATCTCCCAGCGTTTCCGCGACCCGTGGCATCTGAACATAAGCGGAAAGCTGACGGCCGGGGCGTTCTCGAACAACCGTTACGGTCTTGCCCTCGAGATGCAGTACTGGTTCCCTAATGAAAGGTTTTCCGTCGACACTCAGCTTGCGTTTCTGGGAAACTGCTATTGGGACGGCTTCATTTTCAAGTATGACAGGAACATGTATTTCCGCTGGAACGTGGCGTTCAACTATTATATGCCTTCGCTCGGGACCCAGTTCACGCTGCGTGCGCAGCGCTTCCTGATCGGTGACATAGGGTTGAAGTACGAGATGATAAGGCATTTCAGCCGCTGTTCGGTGGGGCTGTATGCCGAGAAATCCCTGCATGCCGACATGAACGTGGGGTTCCGCTTCCAGATTGCGCTACCTCCTTACAGACATGCGCGCAAGGGCTACCGTCCTAGGGTAAGCGTTTCTCCGCAGATGGGAATGACGTACAATTCCAACAACGAGCGATACTACTACAAGGAGTTCCGTACGGAGGCTTCCGACAATATAATGAGCAGGAATTATTTCAACCCCTATTACATTGAGTCATACCTCAAGTAGGCTTCTGGAGGGCCCTCAGGCCATCAGGTGCCATGTTTGGGAATCCGCCCGGTTTTTTTGCCATGTAAAATTGCTTAAATCATATTTTTTTATTTAATTTGCACTTTGGTAAATGGTTAGAAATTAGTTTAATATTTAATAATTATCTCATCAATGAAAAAACTCTTTATGTTCTTGGCTATCGCGGGCGTTTTTGCAGCCTGCAAGCCTGAAGAGATCGAGACCGCTTTTGAGGTAAGGCCTGCACAGGCTACCATAGAGGTATCGGTTGTCGATGTGAACACCCTCCAGGCAGCTGAGGGCTATACCCTTACTGCTTCAGCGGGTACCGTGAACGGAAATACCGTTACCCTTGAGGGCAACAAGGCGCTTGCGGAGACCACAGTGACCCTTACTGTTGCCTACAAGGGCGCAGATTATAGCGGACAGGTCAAGGTCAACGCCCTTCGTGCCGGCGGCAACGCTTCGTATGCCACCACGATTGTCGTAGGCTCTCCTGTCAGCGACAAGGAGATTACTCTCAAGTACGGTGACGCCGTAGAGAGCGCAGACAAGTTCTACCTCAATCCTGATGTCAACGGCCATTACGGAAACACAACGGCTCACTACAGCCACAACGGCATTGACACCTGGGTTCAGAACCTTACCGAATTCATGCTTACCGGAGAATGTGATTACACTATCATGTCCGGTACCAAGATTGATGCGGCTTCCGTTACATATGCCGACACTGATTACAAGAACATCGTTGATTCTTATGCCAAGGTTCTCAACAACTATTCTGAAGAGCCTGCAAAGTACGAGTTCACTGTTTCAGCGTGGGCTTACTACACCGTAGAGCAGACGGCATTATACAGCGACTATGTAATCAGCGTCCTTGCTGACGGCGTGGTAGTCGGCGAGATTCCTGCACGCAACGTTGCAACTACAATGGAGTACATCGAAATCGCCAATCCTCTCGGACATGGTCACTATCACTATGGACACGGTGCTCACGGTGACAATGCCAATGCTGGCGGCGGAATCGTTTACGGTGAATAATTTGTATAACGGAATTAAACTGTACTGAATATGAAACTCAAATTTTTGGCATTGACTCTTGCACTGGCAGCTTCTACCGTTGCCGCCAATGCACAGGAGCAGAAAAAGTGCAATGACATATTCGTCGGCGGCGGTCTTGGCGTCATTTCATCAATGACCCCTAACCTCAATACGCCTAATTTCTATATGGACGTATATGTCGGCAAGTATCTTACCCCGGTATGGGGCGTTCGTGCCGGCCTTGCTGGTCCGCTCATCAATCTTGATGCACGTCAGGGCAATGCAGTTGACATCAACGGCAATCCCGTGGCTTACAAGAACAAGAAGTTCGGCGAGCTGAATCTCGATGCGATGTTCAGCATCTCCAACCTCTTCACCGACAACCTTGCAAGGTTCAACGTATACCTTTTTGCCGGTCCTACCGTCAACTTCTCTAGGACAACCAGCAAGTTCTCAGATGTTCAGGACGCTTCTGTGCTGCTTGTTGAGCCCGACAACAGCTTCAAACTCCGCGCCGGTGCCACTGCAGGTCTCGGGCTCGCATACAACATCACCGATGCTTTCGCACTCGGACTTGAGGGCCGTTTCGGCGTGACTCCTTCAATGTTCGGTGATGCTGACGCATACCGCAAGGCTGCAGGTACCGCACGTTTCACCGTGAACGGAATCTGGACCATCGGTGGACAGAGGGGCAAGATCGCCCGTGATGCCGCTGCTGCCGCAGCTGCCGGATACCTTTCTCAGGAGGCTGCCCAGGCAATGGTTGACGAGGCTCTCGAGAACAACCCCAAGATTGTCGAGAAGGTTGTCGAGAAGGAAGTTGTCAAGTATGTTGACAAGATTGTCTACAAGGACGCTCCTGTTTCAACTCCTATCTTCTTCCAGATTGGCAAGGCCAATATCGATTCCAAGGATAAGGCCCGCATCAAGCTGCTTGCCGAGGCTATCAATGCCGCTCAGGAGGATTGCGTATACGAGGTTGCCGGCTATGCTGACAAGAAGACCGGTAGCGCCAAGTACAACCAGCAGCTCTCAGAGAAGCGTGCCCAGGCTGTTTACGATCTCCTCGTCGAGAACGGTGTTCCTGCCGAGAAGCTCGAGGTCAAGGGTTATGGTGGAGTTGATCCTATGTTCTTCGACACCGACATGCTTTCACGCTGTGTGATTGTCAGGAAGAAGTAATCTGCTGAAAAGCAACATTAGACAATAGAAGGACGGCCGCCAGGTGCGGCTGTCCTTTTTTCTTTCCTGGCGCCAGTGCAGGTTTGAAATTATGTTGATTTTTAGTACATTTGCATCCAGTATTCTGGTTTAACCGCAATGCTTGACAATATACATGACAATATTGCGAAGCTGATCTCCATGTACGAGGCTGAGAGGCAGAGGGCCGAGGCTCTCGAACATCGGAAGGCAGACATGGAGGCGGAAATTCTGGAGTACAGGAAGCAGATAACTGAACTGAACCGACAGATAGACAATCTCAGACTGGCCGGGGCCGTCCAGACCACCGCGGACCGCAGAGAGGCACGTGCGAGTGTGGATTCCCTGATCAGGAAGATTGACAGATGCATTAAGCTGCTCGAAAGCTGAGATGGCGAGAGACATTAAACTGAAGGTTGCCGGCAAGGAGCATGTGCTCAGCCCGGACACTCCTGAACTGGAGGGTATGATGCGCATTGCCGCTGAACAGGTCAATGCCATCCTTTCCGGATTTGACAGGCGTTTCCCGGATACGAGGCTTGAGGACAAGCTTGCCTTCGTTGCCATTCAACTCGGAGTCGGAAAGTTGTGTGCCGAGAAGGAACTTGAAACACTTAAGGCGGACATCCGATCGATGGAGGAACAGTTGGCATCATATCTGGACGGTTGCAGTAAACCATAGCCGTCAGGCCCATCTTCTGAAAACAACAGTTCTCAAGGGAACAGGGTCCGCTCGATCCGGGGATGGCAGGCCCGCAGAGACGGGAAGCTTGGTACGGGTCGGAGCCCAAATCTTACTTTCGGTGTATTTTCTGAAAGTTCGGCTGACGGCTTTTTTAAGGATACAGTATCTGCGCGAATGTGCGGATACTGTTTTTTTTGACATATCGAATAAACAAAATATAAGGAAATATGTTCATATTTTACGTTATCGCAGTATTTGCCGGGGCATTGGTCGGCATAGCGGTGTATATACTTGTCAGCAGGTACATCCTCAAGGGACAGGCTGATACGATACTTGAGAAAGCCAGGGTAGAGGCCGAGAACATCAAGCAGCAGAAGATGCTTCAGGCCAAGGAGAAGTTCCTCCAGCTCAAGAGCGAACATGAGAATCTCGTCAACGAGCGAAACAATGAGCTTCGCGAGAAAGAGACGGCGCTCAAGACGCGCGAGAACCAGCTGAACACCCAGCAGGGTGATCTGAACCGCAAGATGCGCGACCTTGAATCCCAGAAGGGGCAACTCAACGCGCAGCGCAACAAACTTGACGCAAAGATCGCCGAGTATGACAAGCTCACAGCCCAGGTCAACAAGGATCTTGAGAACGTTGCTGGAATGACTGCCGATGAAGCGAAGAAGATGCTCGTCGACAACATGAAGGCTGAGGCCCGTTCAGAGGCTCAGGCTTATATCAACGATACGATGGACGAGGCTCGTCTGAATGCGGCCAAGGAGGCAAAGAGGATAGTGATCAATACGATCCAGCGCACTGCCACTGAAACGGCGATCGAGAATGCCGTCACTACTTTCCCTATAGAGAATGACGAGGTCAAGGGGCGGATTATCGGCCGTGAAGGAAGAAATATCAGGGCGCTCGAGGCTGCTACCGGAGTCGAGATCGTGGTTGATGACACTCCAGACGCGATCCTTCTTTCGGCATTCGATCCGGTGAGGAGGGAAATCGCACGTCTATCGCTGCACCAGCTCGTCATCGACGGAAGGATACACCCCGCCAGAATCGAGGAGGTCGTGGCGAAGGTCAGCAAGCAGCTTGAAGACGAGATACTCGAGACAGGAAAGAGAACCTGCATCGATCTGGGTATCCACGGGCTCAACATAGAACTTGTCAAGCTGATAGGAAGGATGAAGTACCGTTCGTCATACGGGCAGAACCTGCTTCAGCACTCCAGGGAGGTCGCAAACATCTGTGCGACCATGGCTTCCGAACTTGGACTCAATCCCAAGATTGCCCGCAGGGCCGGTCTTCTGCATGACATAGGAAAGGTGAGCGAGAGCGAACCGGAGTATCCTCATGCAATACTCGGTGCCAAGCTTGCCGAGCAGTACAAGGAGCGTCCGGAGATCTGCAATGCCATCGGGGCGCACCATGAGGAGATGGAGATGACATCCATCTATTCTCCGCTTGTGCTCGTAGCCGATGCGATTTCAGGTGCAAGGCCCGGCGCCAGAAGGGAAGTCATCGAGTCATATATCAAGAGACTCAAGGGGATGGAGGATCTTGCGGCATCATATCCCGGTGTCACCAAGTCATATGCAATTCAGGCCGGCAGGGAACTCAGAGTCATCGTCGGTGCCGATGAGGTCAGCGACAGCCAGGCCGCGATGCTGTCTACCGAGATAGCACAGCGCATACAGGACGAGATGACCTATCCCGGCCAGGTGAAGATTACAGTTATACGTGAAACCCGTTCCGTAGCGATTGCAAAATGATTTTCAAGGCTCTTATACTGCTTGTCGCCCTCCAGGCCAACCCCAATGTTGTCTGGAAATCAGAGATTAAGAATACAGATGGTGTCAACAGCATAGTTCTGACAGGTGAGTTGCGCAGCGGTGTCGATCATGTCTCCGGTACGGTGGACGTGACGGCATGTCAGGGGACTTCTTGCTATTCTCCGGAATACTATGAATTTGACCACTATGTGGAGGCTGCATCTCCCTCCGCTCCGCAGATGCCTGCAATGGCTTCGTTTCCTGTTGCCAAGACGCCCTCGCCTGGTGCCGTTCAGCCTGCGGACGAGCCGGAAGTTGCGGAAAGTGTCTCTGCAGGCGCCGCTGATGGGAGGGAACCTCTCTGGAGACTCGTCCTCGAGGCAATTCTGTGGGGATTCGCGATGTTGCTGACCCCGTGCGTGTTCCCGATGGTGCCCATGACCATATCTTTTTTCATGAAAGGGTCTGAAACTCCCGCACGCGGGCGCTTCAAGGCATCAATGTACGGCCTGTTCATAGTGCTGCTCTATACTGTCCCGATCTGTGTCATCATAGGGCTTACCTGGCTGCTCGGCGGCAGCGGGGTGACGGCCGACATCTTCAACTGGCTCTCTACCCACTGGCTGCCGAATATCCTGTTCTTCCTGATATTCATGGTGTTCGCTGCCAGTTTCTTCGGCGCATTCGAAATTACCCTTCCTTCAAGATGGACCAACAGCGCTGACCGGAACAGTGACAGAAAGGGTCTTGGCGGCATTTTCTTCCTTGCCCTGACTCTTGTGCTTGTAAGTTTCAGCTGCACCGGTCCGATTGTCGGTTCTGTCCTTGTCAAGAGTACTCAGGGAGAGTTCTGGGCTCCAATGGTCACCATGCTGGCTTTCAGTGTGGCCTTTGCCCTGCCTTTCACGGTTTTCGCTTTCTTTCCGTCTCTGCTGAAGAAACTTCCGAAGAGCGGCGGGTGGCTCAATTCCGTCAAGGTAGTGCTTGGATTCATAGAGATAGCCCTTGGCCTGAAATTCCTGAGTACGGCGGACCAGACATATCACTGGGGTCTGCTTGACAGGGAAGTCTACCTTGCTGTCTGGATAGTCGTATTCACACTTCTGGGGCTGTATCTGCTCGGCAAGATCCGTTTCAGGAACGACGATCCGGTCGAGTATGTGTCTGTCAAGCGTCTTTTCTTCTCGATAATATGCTTCTCGTTCGTGCTGTATCTTGTTCCCGGTCTGTGGGGCGCTCCTCTGAAGGCTCTTTCAGGATATCTTCCTCCCATCGAGACCCAGGACTTCGTGCTCGGGAACGGCTCCGGGACTCTGTCCATGTCCGGAGAAGCTGCCGAATCGTCATCGGATCCGGCAGGCGCCACTCTTACGATAGCGCACAACCTCAAGGCCTTTGACAACATAGACGATGCACTTGCGGCGGCTGCGGCTACGGGAAAGCGTGTCTTTGTGGACATTACCGGTCACGGGTGTGTGAACTGCAGGGAGATGGAGCAGAGAGTATGGTCTGACCCGAGAGTCCTGCAGAGTCTGAGAAACGATTTTGTAATTGCGGCCCTGTATGTGGACGACAAGACCAGACTTCCGGAATCCGAGTGGGTCCTGAACGATGCGGGAAAGCCCTTGAAGGACATCGGAAGAGTGAATTCCTACATAGCGCTGAAAAGGTTCGGCGTCAACTCTCAGCCGAACTACTTTATTTTGGACGCCGAAGGCGACATTCTCAAGGGACCTCGCGCCTATGACCTTGACGTAGACGCATTCGTGGATTTCCTGTCCGACTAGCGCGTGTCCTGCCCGAGTCCTAGCTCGTGCATGTCTACGAGCTTGCTGGCTATCGCATATATCGTCAGCCCTGCTGTGGAGTGTATCTGCAGCTTGGCTGATATGTTGCGTCTGTGAGTGGCCACGGTGTGAACCGAGAGGAACAGATTGTCGGCAATCTGTTTGTTGCTCTGTCCTCTGGCTATGCAGACAAGGACTTCTTTCTCTCTGTCGCTCAGAGCATCCTTCTTGCCGGTTTCGTCTTTTTCAGACGGATCCGTTCTTGAAAAGGATGCGCTTCCGCTGTCCATCAGTTCGCTTTCTGCTTTCTTGACTGCCGGAACGAAGATGCTGTCTTCCACTTTGCAGTGCGAACTCAGATCCGCCTCGCACATAATGATGTCAAGCAGTACCTCGTTCAGCAGATAGCTGTTCTTTTCCGGATAATAACGTATTATCACGTCCTTGAGTTCGTTGAGCTTGTTCCCGATGGGGGAGTGCGTCCCTTCGAAGGTAGATATCGAATAGTCTTTCTCGAGAAAACCTTCAAGCACATGTTCGACATAAACGAATACGGTGTTGTTCTCGTATTCCATATGACGCCGCACTTCCGAGACATATTCGTCGTAGAAGCGGAGTATCATGATGCCTATTCCATCATTGCCGGAGGAACAGTCGACGGCATCAAGCAGGCGGCGTCTGATTGTCGGCAGGTTGAATTCGAGAAAATATTTGTGAGCCTCCCTCAGGTAGTCCATCAGAGAGGGAAGCGAGACATCGTCATAGCTGCAGTCGCGCCCGGAGCAGAAATTTACGACGGCAAGGAAGGTCCCTTCGTCAACGCCGTGAAGCTGGCATACCTCGTGTATTGTCTTGTCGGCAAATCCCAGCGATATGCCGAAGCGGCCGAGAACTGGGATCAGGAGGCTGTTCCCGGCAACCATGTCGCGCATCTTGTCCGCGGCCTTGAAAGTTTCTGTCATGTGTCAGGTCTTTTTTATCCGACAGGCAAAGTTAACAGGCGCTCGTGAAATGGGCAATACCGTATAATAATTAAAAATTCCGGCCGGATACCGGCCGGAATACTTGAAATCTGCAGTCAGAAAATCAGTCCAGCGTCGCGATCATGCGTGACATGAGTTCCGTCATCTTCTCGGAAGCGAGGTCGGCCTGTTTCACGACATCATCACCGTCATTGAGGTTCTTTTCGACATTGAGGAAGTTGGCCAGGTTGGTCACCACTGACATGCCGAAGACTTTCATTCCGCAATGTCTTGCAACTATTACCTCCGGAACCGTAGACATGCCGACAAGGTCAGCTCCTACTGCATGGTAGAAGCGTATCTCGGCCGGGGTCTCGTAGGTGGGGCCGGTGCTGCCGAAGTAGACGCCTTTCTTGACGGGGATGCCGCATTCCGGGCAAAGGCTCTCTGCGAGGGCCTGCAGCTTGATGTCGTATGCGCATGTCATGTCGGGGAAACGCGGCCCGAATTCGTCCATGTTAGGACCGACAAGAGGATTCGGCATCATGTTGATATGGTCCCTGATTATGATCAGGTCTCCGACCTTGTATTCGGGATTGCATGCCCCTGCCGCATTGGAAACAAACAGGTAGCGTGCCCCGAGACATTTCATGACCCTGACGCCGATCGTCACCAGTTCCATCGGGTATCCTTCATAGTAGTGGAACCTTCCCTGCATCGCTATCACTTCTTTGCCGCCCAGCTTCCCGAATATGAAATTGCCTTTATGTCCGATGGCGGTCGACACCGGGAATCCCGGTATGTCGGAGTACGGGATGGTCACGGGATCTTCAATTCTGTCGGCGAGCTTGCCGAGTCCGCTGCCGAGCACTATGCCCGCAAGCGGAGTTTTCCCGGAAATCAAGGCCTTGATGTGGTCTGCGGCCTTGTAGATTCTTTCAACTCTTTGATCCATAATTTCATTGTTATTAATATGGTCCGCTACTGTATCTTGGCAAGAACCTTGCGCGCGTTGGCGATTATCTCTTCCTCTCCGGGAATTTCACGCCCTCGCATTATGAATTTGCCGTTGCAGATTACTGAATCGATACAGTCGGAGTGGGCCGAGTATATCAGGTTGGCCAGGAAGGGACCGTTGGAAAGGAAGAACGTGTTGTCTGTATCGACGATGTTCAGATCGGCTGCCGCGCCTTCCTCGATCCGGCCTCCGTCGAAGCGCAATGCCTTCGCTCCGTTTATCGTGGCCATGTCAAGCAGTTCACCTAGCGGCAGGGCGGACGGGTCTTCCCTCCAGGCTTTCTGGAAGATTGCCGATGTCTTCATTGCTTCAAGCATGTCGAGGTTGTTGGATGACGCACATCCGTCGGTGCCGATGCAGACATTGGCTCCGGCATCTCTCAGTTCGTTGTACAGGAACCTGTAGCCCGAAGACAGCTTGGTATTCGAGTTGATGTTGTGGATGCAGTTAACTCTTCGCTTGCCGAGAGTCCTGATGTCTTCGCTGTCGAGCCACAGAGTATGGGCTGCCATCACCCTGTCCGAAAGGACACCGAGGCGGTCAAGGTACTGTACCGGACTCAGTCCTCCGTGGGCGCTCCTGCAGTCCTCGACTTCCCGGCGGGTCTCGCACAGGTGGATGTGGAGGTTGAGATCGTGCCTGCGTGCAAAATCGGCGGCCCACAGTATCATCTCTTCGCTGACGGAGTACACGGCATGGAATGCAAGTCCGTAAATCAGGCCCGGGAAAGATGAACCCATGAACTGTGAACTCTTGAGTTCGCACTGAGCCTTCTGCCTTTCGGCCTCTCCGGGGTCTCCCTTGTCCATGATATCGTACCCGGTGGCTATGCGCATTCCCATTTCACTGGCGGCCCTTACGGAGTCCTCGAAGAACCAGTACTGGTCGTTGAAAGTAGTCGTGCCGGTCCGGATCATCTCGACACATGCGACTTTGGTCGCCCAGTAGACATATTCGTGGTCAAGCTTCTCTTCCGTTGCCCATATTTTCCTCAGCCACTCGTGAAAGAGCATGTCTTCGCCTATGCCCCTCATCAGTGACATGGGGGAGTGGGTGTGCATGTTGACGAAACCGGGTACGGCAACCTTGCCGGAGCAGTCCATTATCTCAAGGTCTCCGGCCAGATCCCAGCTGCGGCTTTCGCCTGCAGGGGCGATCCTGGATATCACACCGCCGCTGATCAGGATGTCGCTGGCGCGGGAGCCTGCGGTGATGTTTCTAAGCAGTATCGCTCCCATCAAAGGTCCTCGAATTCAATGTCAGTCTTTTTGGCCTCTCCGTTGCCGGCTTCCTCCGCCCTTTTCGGAATCTCTCCGTTGAAGCAGTTGTCCTTGATATATTCGATGATTTCGGAAAGGCCTTCAGAAAACTTCTCGAAATCTTCCTTGTAAAGGAAAATCTTGTGCTTGCTGAAGGAGAATGTCCCGTCGGGATTGTTCCTTCTCTTGCTTTCTGTGATGGTAAGGAAGTAGTCCTTGCTTCCGCGAGTCGCCTTTACGTCGAAGAAATATGTGCGTTTTCCCGCCCTCACGGGCTTGGAATAGATTTCCTCTCCGTCGAAGGAGTCGAACTTTGCGTTATCGTAGTCGTCCCTATACATAATAATAAATGTCATTAGCTTTGCAAAATTAGAATTTTTTGTGGATTACTTGCTATATTTGCGCATTATTTCTGGGTAAATATTGTTTGAAACATGCTCAACAGAAGAATTCTCCGTACCAAGGTCTTCAAGACTGTATATGCATACGCGGAAAATCACGGAATGACCATTAAGGAGGCCGAGGCCCTGCTTGAGCTTTCGTGCGAGTCGACCAGAGACCTTTACCTCTTCATGCTTTCAGTCGTCGGACCGCTGACTCAGGAGGCGGCAAACAGGATTGCCGCAGCCATGGGCAAATTCAATCCGACCGAACAGGAGCTCAATCCGAACATGAAGTTCGCGGAGAATTCCATTGCTCCACTGATCGTGGGGGATCCGGATTTCAGCAAGATAGTGTCGAGAAAGAAACTTTCGTGGGAGCCCTACGACATGTTCATACGCCATCTGTATGAAAAACTGCGCGAGAGAAAGTATTTCAACGATTACCTCGAATCCGGGGATTCCGGAATTGAGGCGGATGCGGCTCTCTGGGCCAAGATATTCGAGAGGGAATTCGAGGACAATCCCGAGCTTTCGGATATTCTCGAGGATATGTCGATATACTGGAACGACGACCTTGGATATGCACTCAGCTGGTGTTGCAAGACTGTCCGTTCCCTGGGAAAAGGGGAGAGGTGGTCTTTGCTGCCGCTGTTCCAGAGTGAGATGGAGGGCCGGCAGGGTTACGACAGCGACAGGACTTTCGTGTTCGGGCTGCTGAGGTCGGCGTATGTCAATTTCGACAGTTTCGTGGACCGTATAGACGAACTTACTCCCAAGTGGACCCGCGACAGGATCTGTACCACTGACCTTGCCCTGATTGTCTGCGGTATGGCCGAGGCCGCCATGCAGAATGCGGCTCCTGTCAAGGTGATAATCAACGAGTATGTTGAAATATCAAAGTCATACAGCACGCCCGAGAGCAGTGCTTTCGTGAACGGGCTGCTTGACAAACTGATAAATGTTCATCAATAAATAAGACACCAAAATGATTGTTTCTATTTTACAGACTACCGCACAGGCGGGTGCTCAGTCAGCTACCGGAAGCGGGCTTTCCATGTGGATCATGCTGCTTCTGATCATCGTGGTGATGTGGCTTTTCATGATCCGTCCTCAGCGCAAGCAGCAGAAGATGCTCGAGGAAATGCGCAAGGCCCTTAAAAAGGGAGACAAGGTTGTTACTGCCGGAGGAATCTACGGAGTTATCGCCGAGGTCGATGATACTACCGTTCTGATGAAGGTCGACGGCGATGTCAAGATCCGCGTCGACAAGTCATCCATCTCCAAGGATCCCCGTGCCGAGGCAGCTGCCCAGCAGGGAAACGCAGGACAGGACAAGAAGTAGTTCGGGGGCTTCACGGTGAAGAGCAATTGGATCCAGTTGCTGCTTTGTGTGGTACTGTCGTCGAGTATCTGGCTCATTCACAATCTTTCGCAGTCATATGTGAGTGTCGTGAGTGTGCCGGTTGTCGCGCGCAGCAATCTTGCCGCACGTGCCGAGCAGTCGTCTACTGACGCCACTGTTACCGCTCAGGTGCGTGCGTCCGGATTCAGACATCTCAAACTGGCGTCCAGAGGGAAGCGCCCCGTCCGTATTGAGGTCAGTCCCGAGGATTTCCGCCATGACCATGACGACATATACTCGATTCCGATAACAAACCTCTACAAGTACACGTCGGCGATTTTCGGTGACGGGGTGAGCGTAGAGTCATTTGTTTCCGACGCGCCGCAGTTCCTGTTCAATTCCGTGACATACAAGAAAGTCCCGGTGCAGAGGGTGCAGTCGATCAGTTTCATGCCGCAGTACATGGCCACAAGGGGGATGACGATCCATCCGGATTCGGTCCTCGTGTACGGCGAGACTTCCCGTCTTGAGAACATCGACCGCATTCTGACCCGTCCCATCGAGCTGTCCGACCTGAGTGCCAGCGCACACGGTACGGTCAGACTGGATGCTCCCGTCGGGATACGTCTGTCGGACTCCGAAGTGGTGTATTCGCTTGACGTGTCAAGATATGTCGAGGTCAGGTCAGAGGTCAAGATACAGACACGCAATGTGCCTTCCAACGTGCGGCTGTCGGTGCTTCCGTCAACCGCGCAGGTCGTGTTCAAATGCGTGTTCCCCACTGCGGCGGACCCGTCAAGGACGGCAGAATTCTATATCGACTATGATGATTTCGCCAATTCGCTGACCGGGCGCTGCGTGGCGCATGCGGACAACCTGCCTTCGACCGTGATAAGCTATACCATTGAGCCGGATGTCTTTGACTGTGTGATAAATACTTCAGGGTGGTGATGGTTACTCTTCTTGTTACAGGGCCGATTGGAAGCGGCAAGTCGGAAGTGTGCAGGTACATGCAGTCTAGAGGGATTCCGGTGTATGACTGTGATTCCAGGACGAAGCGGCTTTACGAATCTGTCCCGGGACTCAAGTCCCGCATAGAACTTGAACTCGGGCTGCCGTGGGAGAGAATCGGAGAAGTGTTCTCGGACCTGTCATTGCTGTCGCGTCTTGAAGGAATAGTCTACCCTTTGGTGGTGGAAGACATCAAGGCCTGGAAACGCTGCCATGCGGCATTCCCGCTGGTTGCAATCGAGTCTGCCATCGCTCTGGAAAAGCCTCAGTTTGACGCCTTGTATGACAAGGTGCTGCTGGTGACTGCAGACCTTCGACTGCGTACCGGAAGGAACAGCCATGCCGCCGAGCGTGACCGCCTCCAGAAATTCGACATGTCCCGGACAGACTTCCAAATCGAGAACAATTCAAGTATTGAAGAATTACATAATAAGACAGAACAACTGATATGCAGACTGATTTGAGCAGAATACTGGCTGTCTCAGGACAGCACGGACTTTACCGCTACATCGCCCAGGCAAGGGGCGGAGCGGTTGCCGAAAGCCTTGCCGACGGAAAGAGAACCGTTTTTTCCGGTTCAAGCAAGATAACCACGCTTGCCGACATAGCCATATACACTTCGGAAGGGGAGCTGAAGCTTTCCGAGGTTTTCCTCAAGCTTAAGGAGGCTCTCGGAGATGCTCCGGCACCTTCTCCCAAGGCTCCTGCGGAAGAGATAGTTTCATTGTTTGACAAGGCGGTGCCGGATTACGACGGCGACAGATTCTATCTCTCGCACATGCGCAAGGTGCTTGACTGGTACGGTCAGCTCGTGACCTATGCATCGCTTGATTTCGTAGACCAGGACAAAAAGGAAGATGGCGGCGACGAGGCTTAGGATAGTCACTCTGGGCTGTTCGAAAAACACTGTGGACACGGAGCATCTGCTTGCCGCGCTGCCCTCTGACAGGTTCGTTCTGGCCGGTGAGGGCGAGCAGGCGGATGTGCTCCTTCTCAACACCTGCGGTTTCATCAACGACGCAAAGCAGGAGTCGGTGGATGCCGTGCTCGAGGCCGTGGAACTGAAGAAATCTGGACAGGCCGGGAAAGTGGCCGTGTTCGGCTGTCTGTCCCAGAGATATTCTGCCGATCTCGCAAAGGAGATTCCAGAGGTGGATGCCTGGTTCGGGGCGAGAGACCTCAGGCCGGTCCTGAAGTGGCTTGGTGTCGATACGGACGGTCTCAGCCTGAATTCAAGGCTGCCTCAGCACAAGGGTTATGCGTATCTCAAGATATCCGAAGGCTGTGACAGGCGCTGCTCATACTGTGCGATACCGTTCATAAGAGGTGCACACAAGTCAGTTCCCATGGAGGTGCTTGTGCGCGAGGCGGAGTCACTGGCCCGGTCGGGAGTGAAGGAACTGATTCTGATAGCTCAGGACACCACATACTACGGGCTTGACCTTTACGGCGAGCGCAGGCTTGCGGCTCTGCTGCGAGAACTGTCAGGGATTGACGGCATTGAGTGGCTCAGAATACATTATTCCTATCCGGATTCGTTTCCTGAAGACGTGCTTGACGAGATGGCTTCGAATCCGAAGATCTGCCGCTATATCGATATCCCGCTCCAGCATATCTCAGATGTCGTTCTCAGCAACATGCACAGGAGTGTCGACAGCCGCCAGACACGTGCGCTGGTTGCCAGGATGAGGGAGAAGGTTCCCGGTGTCGTGCTCAGGACGACGATGATCACTGGACATCCCGGTGAAGGTGAAAAAGAGTTCGGGGAGTTGCTCGACTTTGTCAGGGAAGCCCGCTTCGAACGCCTGGGAGCGTTTACCTATTCCGAAGAAGACGGGACCTGGGGAGCGGCTCATCTAAAGGACGAGGTTCCGGAAGAAGTGAAGAGAGAACGGTATGACCGGCTGATGGAAGTGCAGCGTTTCATTTCTCTGGAATTCAACAATTCGAGGGTCGGAACCGTAGAGAGGGTCATGATTGACGACATCATGGACGGGACGGTGGTGTGCAGAAGCCAGTACGAGAGTCCTGAGGTCGACGGAGAGATACTCCTCAGGCATGACGGCAAGGGACTTGTGCCGGGACAGTTCGCAAAAGTAAGGATAGTTTCGGCGGATGACTATGATCTCTGGGCTGAACTGCTTGACTGAGAGAGAAAAGAAAAAAGGTGGAGCCGTAAGCCGGTTTCTGTTTTAGTCTGCCATTTATCTTCGCGACCTACCCCCTGGCATTGGACGGGCAGCCCTCGTCTGCCAGTATATTTGGTTTTGCAGGCCCCGGAACCGTACCCACGGGCCATCGCTGACCGCGTGTCGTGAGCTCTTGCCTCGCGTTTTCACCGTTGCCGTCCGCAGGACGGCTGTTTTTTTCTGTTACGGCTCTCGTAAAGTTACCTCCACCTGCGCTTTCCGCAGCGGGGTGCCCTTTCCTGTCCGGACTTTCCTCCCGGCAATGCCGGGCGACAGACCGCTCCACCTTTGGAGTTGCAAATATACAAACGAATTTCGTATATTTGGAGGTTATCAATTAAAACCACAATAATCATGAAAGCGACACTTTACACCGTTTCCACGCTTGCGGCACTTCTGTTGTCCGCATCTTTCCTTTCCGCTCAGGTCAAGGAGGATTTCAAGCCATCGACAGCCAACCAGCCCGGCCGGGAGTATCCCATGGTAAATTCCGAAGGCAGGGTGAGGGCCCGTGTCGAGGCTCCCGATGCGAAACGGGTGCAGCTTGACATCGGTGGCGTCAAGTATGACCTTGTAAATGACGGTAAGGGAGTATGGACGGGCGAGTCTGCACCTCAGGATGAGGGATTCCACTATTACCAGATCAATATTGACGGCGCGAGCGTCCCGGATCCGGGCAGCCTGTATTTCTACGGTGCGGGAAGATGGGGCAGCGGAATAGAGATTCCGGCCGCTGACGAGGATTTCTATGCTCTCAGGAATGTGCCTCAGGGCCAGATGCGTGAACTGTATTACTATTCCGAGGTGAACTCTCAGATGCGTCACTGCTTTGTCTATACTCCTGCCGAGTATGACACTAACACGGACAAGCGTTACCCTGTCCTGTACCTCCAGCATGGAGGCGGGGAGAACGAGTATGGCTGGCCCGAGCAGGGCAAGACCGCCCATATTATCGACAACCTGATTGCCGACGGAAAGGCTGAACCGTTCATTATCGTTATGGACAACGGGACCTGGACGAGGCCTGCAGGTTCCGAGCGCCGCGCCGGTGGCGGCCTTCCATCCAACTGGGCTGACAATTTCATGAACACCCTGCTCAACGATATCATCCCCATGGTGGATTCCCGTTTCCGCACGATTGCCGACAGCGAGCATCGTGCCATGGCAGGACTTTCCATGGGAGGAATGCAGACCAAGGCCATCACTCTCGCGCATCCGGAAGTCTTCTCCTCTGTCGGAATATTCAGCGGAGGCAGCATCACTCCCGACGAGGCCCGCTCTTCGAAAGGATTCGTAGAGGGCAACCGTCTGGTGTTCATCAGCTATGGAAGCCGTGAACTTGAGAACAGGCGTCCCGGATCATCCGATCCTTCCGAGGATGTCGAGGCCTTGAAGAAGGCCGGAATCAACGCTCATTTCTATGTGTCGCCGCAGACGGCCCACGAGTGGCAGAGCTGGAGAAGAAGCCTCTATCAGTTCGCACAGCTGCTCTGGAAGTAGATTTGCCCTTTGAATTGCATATATGAAAGTCATTAAGTTCGGCGGCACTGCTCTCAGCACCGCCAGCCGCATGAAAGATGCCGCGTCCATTGCTTCTCGCAGTGGACGCAGCATTATCGTGCTGTCTGCGATATCCGGAACTACGGCCAGGCTGTCTGAGGTCTGCGACTACCTTTCAAACGGCAATGCTGACAGCGCTGCCGGAGCATTGTCGCAGCTCAAGGATATGTATATGGATTATATCGCCAGCCTGTTCGGGACAGAAAGGTACCGTGCAAGTGCGGAATCCTATCTCGAGAGCGAGTTTTCGTTCCTGCTGTCAATGACCCGCCAGCTCTTTACCCAGACCGAGCAGAAGCTTCTACTGGCTCAGGGGGAACTGATGTCTTCCCAGCTTTTCACGATGCTTCTGGAGGAGACGGGTAACAGACCTGTGCAGCTTTGCGCCCTTGAGTTCATTAAGACTGACGGCAAGGGGGAGCCGGACCAGAAATATATCCGCGAGAGGCTGTCTTCGATGATCGAGGCCAGCCCGGATGCCGGACTTTTCATTACCCAGGGAGCCATATGCCGCAATATCAGGGATGAAGTTGACAATCTCAGGAGGGGAGGGTCGGACTATACAGCCGCTCTGGCCGGAGCCGCGGTCCGCTCGGACGAGATTCAGATCTGGACGGACGTGGACGCTTCTACCGGAACCGGGCCGTTCCTGAAGCGCTGTCCCGGCGGAGGATCCCATCTGAATTTCGACGAGGCGGCCGAACTGGGCTACTTCGGGGCCAAGATGCTTCACCCGACCTGCATCCAGCCTGCGAAATTTGCGGATATTCCAGTCAGGCTGATGAACATGCGCGATCCTTCTTCGCCCGGGACCCTGATTGACAACGTTATGGAGCCCGGAACGATCAAGGCCGTCGCGGCCAAGGACAACATCGCGTCAATCAGCATCAGGTCTTCAAGGATGCTTCTGGCCCATGGCTTCCTGCGCAAGGTATTCGAGGTTTTTGAAAGCTATCAGACGTCTATCGACATGATAAGCACCTCCGAAGTGGGGGTGTCGGTTTCCGTCGATGACACCCTCCATCTGAATGCCATCGTGCATGACCTCAAGAAGTACGGTACGGTGGATGTCGATCTGGACATGTGTATTGTCTGCATTGTCGGTGACATGGACTGGAAGAACGTCGGGTTCGAGTCGAGGGCGCTGGAGGCCTTGAAGGATATCCCCGTAAGGATGATATCCTATGGTGGAAGCGACTTCAACATCTCCTTCCTGGTCCGCGGGGAAGACAGGGAAAAGGCCATGCAGTCACTCCGTAACGCTCTCTTCGAAAATGCTTGACGGCAGGTTCCCGCTCGGGAGTTTCATGACAAGGTCAACTCCCTTCTACTACTATGACCTCTCTCTGTTGTCAAGGACTCTGGACACCTTGCTCCTGGAGAGCGCCAGGAATCCGGACTACAAAGTCCATTATGCCATCAAGGCGAACTTCAACCCGGTGATTCTCCGGAAAATAGCGCGTAGCGGACTCGGAGCGGACTGTGTCAGCGGCGGGGAGATAAACGCCGCGCTCGAAGCAGGCTTCCGGCCGTCTGAGATTTTCTTCGCCGGAGTCGGAAAAAGCGACTGGGAGATCCGGCTCGCTCTTGAAAAAGGTATCGGACGCTTCAATGTGGAGTCTGCCGCCGAACTGGAGGTGATTTCCGGAATAGCTTCCGGGGCTGGCAAGGTCGCGCCTGTCAGCCTTAGGGTAAACCCTGACATAGGGGCGCACACGCACGCGAACATAACGACGGGGCTGGCTGAAAACAAGTTCGGAATAAACTACGAACAGCTTGACGGCGTGATGCGTCTTGCGCACAGTCTGCCAGGAATCGAATACAGGGGACTGCATTTCCACATAGGGTCCCAGATTCTTGACATGATGGATTTCGTCGCATTGTGCAACCGCATCAATTCCCTGGTCGAAAGGCTCCAGACTGCCGGCATGCCGGTGGGTGACATTGATGTAGGCGGAGGCCTGGGGGTGAGCTATGAACACCCTGACGAACTTCCGGTGGCGGATTTCAAGTCATATTTCGATACGTTCCGCAGGCATCTCAGGCTACCGGAGGGCACTGTCGTGCATTTCGAACCCGGCAGGAGCATTGTGGCCCAGTGCGGGACCCTGATAACAAGGGTCCTTTATGTCAAGCAGGGGACGACCAGGCGTTTCGCCATAGTCGATGCAGGAATGACGGACCTGATCCGGCCGGCACTCTACAAGGCTTTCCACCGCATCCAGAATCTGAGTTCGGACGGTCCTGAGGAGGTATACGACGTGGTTGGCCCTGTATGCGAGAGCTCGGATGTGTTTCTTAAGGGCGCAGTGCTGAACTGCTGCCACCGTGGAGACCTGATTGCAATCAGAAGTGCCGGAGCATATGGCGAGTCCATGGCGAGCGGCTACAACTGCCGGCCGCTTCCGAAGGCTTATTTTGACTGACCCTGCGTTTCTGCCTCTGCAAGGTCCCACGGGCACGAGACGTCGGACGGCATCCTCCAGTCTCCTCTCGGGGACAGGGCGACGGAGCCGACCTTGGGCCCGTCAGGAATGCAGGATCTCTTGAACTGCTGCGAGTAGAACCTTTTCATGAAGTTTCTCAGCCATTTGGCGATAGTGCCGGAATCGTATTTCCCGGCAAATGCCTTTTGTGCGAGAAGCATTGTCTTGTCCGGTCCGTAACCCCAGCGGAAGAAATTGTACAGGAAGAAGTCATGAAGTTCGTAGGGGCCGATAAGGTCCTCGGTCTTCTGTTTAATCTGGCCGTTTTCGTCTGCCGGTACGAGTTCCGGGCTTATCGGAGTGTCTGCGATGTCCCTGAGTACGGCCGATGCTTCCGGGTTGTCGGCGAATCTGTTGTCGGCCGCCCACAGAACGAGAGTCCTGACGAGAGTCTTGGGTACGCTGACGTTGACCGCATACATGGACATGTGGTCTCCGTTGTAGGTGCACCAGCCGAGCGCCAGTTCGGAAAGGTCTCCGGTGCCGATCACGATGCCTCCTGTCTTGCCCGCTATGTCCATGAGCAGCTGGGTGCGTTCCCTTGCCTGACTGTTCTCGTAAGTGAGGTCATGTATGGATTCGTCGTGCCCTATGTCCCTGAAGTGCTGCCTTACTGCCGGGACAATCGAGATTTCAGTCGAAGCGGTTCCGAGCAGCGTCATCAGAGCGGTGGAATTGTCGTGTGTGCGCCGTGTGGTGCCGAAGCCCGGCATAGTTACACCAAGTACATTCTTCCTGGGTATTCCGAGGGCATCGAAAGCGAGTACGGTGACAAGGAGTGCGAGAGTTGAGTCCAACCCTCCGGAAACACCGATTACAGCGTGGCTGCAATGGATGTGCGAGAGTCTTGTCGCGAGTCCGGCGACCTGCGATGAAATGATCTCACGACACCTGAGGTCCAGGTGTTCGGGGTCGGCCTGCGGTACGAAAGGATGCGGCTCGACATGACGCAGAAGCAGTGCCTCGAAGTCGGTTTCAGGGAGCGGAGGGATCTGCGTTTCCGTGAAACGGGCCATAGGCATGGACTCGAGCCTGAAACTGTGTTCCTTTGCACGCATAGTCTCAAGTCTCTGGACATCTATGTCAGCCATGATGCTTGTACTCTCCATCTTGAAGCGCTCGCTTTCAGCAAGAATGCCGCCGTATTCGCATATCAGCGACGAGCCGGCCCAGACGAGGTCCTGGGTGGATTCGCCGAATCCGCACGAACAGTAGACATATGCGCAGAAAAGCCTGGAAGATGTCGCCTGTACGAGTGACTTGCGGTATTCGTGTTTCAGAAGGATTTCGTTGCTTGCCGAAAGGTTGACTATGAGCTGCGCACCGGACAGGGCCTCGAATGAGCTTGGGGGAACTGGTGCCCACAGGTCCTGGCATATTTCAACGCCGAAGGTCAGAAGGCTGCCGCGTGGATGGAAAAGCTGGCGTGCTCCCAGCAGAATGTCATCCTGCCCGGCAAAGCATATGCGCACTCCCTCTTCAGGAAGGACTCTCGCCGACTCGAACCATCGAGGTTCGTAGAATTCTGCATTCCCGGCGAGGTAGGTCTTCGGAACGATTCCAAGAATCTTTCCCCTGCATGCGACAACGGCGCAGTTGAACAGACGGCCGTGCCATCTTGCCGGAGTGCCGAATACAAGGGTCATTCCGAGGGATGAAGTCTTGTCAAGTATTTCGGCAACTGCGTTCTGAGCGTCTTCTATCAGGTTTTCCAGCCCGAAAAGGTCTGCGCAGGTGTATCCGGTTACGCTGAGTTCCGGGAATACGGCGATGCCGACTCCGCGGCCGGCCAGTTCATTTGCAAGAGATACGATTTCACTGACGTTGGCCTTGCAGTCCCCAACGTGTACGAGGGGCATCGCGGCCGCCACCCTCACGAATCCATAATCAGGCATATCGAGTCTGTTTTTGCAAAATTAGGAATTTAATGTCAAAAACTGTTTGAGTTTACAAATTATATTTCTAACTTGCGCCCCGAAAACTTAGCAAGGATACAGTGAACGCTTATATTTTTTCGTTTTTCCAGCAGCAGCAGGAGCAGCAGCAGAGCCAGAATATGGTCCTGGATGTTCCCGTGCGCTGAAATGCCGGCCGGAGGGCACGATAATGAGCATTCACAGGTAAGACAATAAATTTGAGGCTGGTCAGAGGATCAGCCTCTTTTTTTTGCAACGGTTTTATTAATTATATATTTAACAGTATGAGTATCGACAGACTAGATTTGGTAAAGGAATCCTTCGAGAAGAAGACCGTACCTGTTGATGTGCCGGAGGGCAAGACTTCCGATTATTTCGGGGAGCTTGTTTTCGACCGCAGGAAGATGTACAAGTATCTTGACGCGAAAACGCTCAAGGCTCTTCTGGAATGCATCGACAAGGGAGTTCCTCTTGACAGCAAGACAGCTGACGGTGTGGCGCGCGGAATGAAGGAATGGGCCATGGAGCATCACGTAACCCATATCACCCACTGGTTCCAGCCGCTGACCGAAGGTACGGCTGAAAAGCATGATTCCCTGATTGACTATGATGGCAAGGGCGGTGTCATCGAGACTTTCGACGGCAAGAGCCTTATCCAGCAGGAGCCTGACGCGTCTTCTTTCCCGAGTGGAGGAATCAGGGCTACATTCGAGGCCAGGGGCTATACGGCGTGGGATCCTACTTCTCCGGTATTCATACAGGACGACACCCTGTGCATCCCTACAATCTTCGTTTCATACAACGGCGAGGCTCTTGACTACAAGACCCCTCTGAAGAAATCTCTCAAGGCTGTTTCAGATGCGGCAGTTCCCATCTGCAAGCTTTTCGACCCGTCGGTTAGCAAGGTGATAACCTATCTTGGATGGGAGCAGGAGTATTTTCTCGTTGACGAATCCCTTTATTCTGCCCGTTCTGACCTGATGATCACCGGCCGTACCCTGATGGGACACAATTCATCAAAGAACCAGCAGCTTGATGACCACTACTTCGGTGCCATCCCTACCAGAGTCGCATCATTCATGCGCGACCTTGAGATTGCAGGGCACAGGCTTGGAATTCCTCTCAAGACACGGCATAATGAGGTAGCCCCCAACCAGTTTGAACTTGCTCCGATATATGGTGAGGCGAATCTGTCCAACGACCAGAACCAGATTGTAATGAACCTGATGAATTCCATAGCGCGCAAGCATGGGTTCGTGGTGCTGTTCCACGAAAAGCCTTTTGCCGGAGTCAACGGTTCGGGCAAACACAACAACTGGTCAATGGGAACCGATACCGGAGTGCCTCTTTTCGCTCCTGGCAAGGATGCCAAGGGCAATCTGCAGTTCGTCACTTTCTTCGTGAATGTCCTTGCCGCCGTGCAGAGACACAACGGCCTTCTCAAGGCTTCCATCGCTACGGCTTCCAACGCATACAGGCTTGGAGCCAACGAAGCACCCCCTGCAATCGTGTCTGCGTTCCTGGGAAAGACCATGACCGACGTGCTTCACAAGTTGCTGACCGTTCCTTCCGACACTCCTATCGAGATTGCGGGGAAACGCGGCAAGAAACTCGGACTGGTCGAAATTCCTGAAATCTTCGTCGACAACACTGACCGCAACAGGACTTCTCCGTTTGCATTCACAGGTAACCGTTTCGAGTTCCGAGCCGTAGGTTCGTCAGCGAACTGTGCCGGTGCCATCACCACCCTCAGCGCGGCAGTCGCAGAACAGCTCACCCTGTTCAAGGCCGAAGTTGACAAGCAGATTGCGGCAGGCAAGAAGACCAACGTCGCGATAATGGATGCTCTCAAGCCTGTGATAGCTTCTGTGCTGGATGTAGTTTGCTTCGACGGAAACGGTTATTCCGAGGAGTGGAAGGCGGAAGCCCAGAGGCGCGGACTCGATGTCAAGACAAGCGTCCCCGAGATGATCAAGGTATTTACAGAACCTGCATCTGTGGAGATGTTCACCAAGACTGGTGTCTACACCGAGGAGGAACTTCATGCCCGCAATGAGGTCAAGTGGGAGATGTATTCCAAGAAGGTCCAGATCGAGTCAAGGGTGCTCGTCAGGATGTCTACCAACCATATCATACCTGCCGTGCTGGAGTACAAGGCCAGGCTGCTGAAGGAGGTGGCTCTGTGCAAGAGTGTATTCGGATCTGCCGACAACTGCACCGCGGAGCTCGAACTGATCGGAAAGATTTCCGACTATGTTGAGCAGATACGCGTCAAGGCCGCTGCGATGAAGCTTGCCCGCAAGAAGGCAAATGCCATTGAGGACGAGTACGAGAAGGCCGTGGCTTACCATGAGATAGCGGAGGCCCTCGAAGATCTCAGGAAGCCTATCGACAATCTCGAGGAGATCGTGGACAACAGGATATGGCCTCTTCCCAAGTATCGTGAGATGCTCTTCATAAGCTAGGCATCCGAGTCCTAGAAATGTCTGTACCCGAGGAAGTCTTTGTCTGAACCTTTCCAGACAAGACCTTCCCCGGGTTCTGTTATGTATCCTATTACCGTGTGGGCGACCGGAAGAATGCGCTCCTGGTCTTTGTCCACCGTGAAAAGCAGTTCGTAGTCTTCGCCGCCTGACAATGCGGGTTCAAGCGGGTCGAGCCCGAAGGCTTTGCAGTATTGTCTGAGCTGTGCAGACAGGGGAACGGAGGCCGTATCCACCACTGCACCCTTGCCGGATGCGTCGAGGATGTGGCGCAGGTCTGAACCCAGCCCGTCTGAAATGTCCATCATTGCATGGACTCCCGGGCAGCGTGCCAGCAGGAGGCCTTCCCTGATACGCGGAGTCGGGCGCAGGTGGTGGCGGACGAGTTGTGGATATTCATTTCCTTGCCCGTTTCCCAAGAGTATCCGGAGCCCTGCCGCGGAGTCTCCCAGGCATCCGGTGACACAGATCAGATCACCTTCCTTTGCGGAGTCCCTTGTGCGTGCCTCTCCGGAGGGGACTGTCCCGAGAACAGTGACATTGATGCATATCCTGTCCTTGGCCGAGGTCGTGTCGCCGCCGATAAGGGGACACCCGAACATGTCGGAGAGTTGCCTGTATCCAGATATGAAGAGGTCGGCCCATTCCAGGCTGAGGCTGTCAGGGACGGCTAGTGAAAGCAGCGTCCCCGTGGGCTTTCCGCCCATCGCCGCGATGTCGCTCAAGTTTACGGCAACGGACTTCCATCCCAGGTCTTCCGGCCCGGTGCTTTCGAGAAGGAAATGTGTGCCTTCGACGAGCATGTCGGTGCTGACTATCGTGTCAAGCCCGCAGGACTGCGGGATTACCGCACAGTCGTCGCCGATGCCGGTGACATTTTCCGGTGCCTTGAACTGTGCGCTGATCCGGTCTATCAGGCCGAATTCTCCAACTGTCGCTAGTTTCATCTGTTGTTTTTCAGTCGAATATCACGCCCGGATTCATTTCATGCGGACTCTTCCAACTTATTCCGAGACTTGAAAGGATTTGTCTGCGGGCATTCCAGTAGGCAAAGCAGAAACCCATACAGCGGGGCACGTCGCCAAGCAGTTCGGCGCATTGTCTCTCGACATCATACACGATTTCCTCCATGGCAGGAGTCCTTTCTACCGGGTCGAACTTCAGGTGCCTTCCGTAACGGCCGCACCAGTCTTCCATCGGTATGCTTTCGTCAATGTAATCGGACAGCATTCTGATGCGGGCATTGTTGTCTGAATTGCCTGGGTCCATTTCGGCAATCTGGCGCCGGACACTCAGGCAGAATCTCGGAGTCATCGTCTCCTCCATCTGTTCCAGCATGTTGCAGATAAGAGTGGCCTTGTCGGACAGGGTCGAGTATTCTCCCTCAAGCGAGTCCGGGAGTGAATTGAAAAGATCGATGGCCTTTTTCCCGAGAGGGATGTTCATCCATACTTCATCCAGAGTATTCCGGTGTCTGACCATTTCCTTCAGCACCTTGGAAAGTTCTCGTATGGTTTTGTGAAATTGGCGTGTCATTCGCCAAATATACGGATTTTATTAAAAAAACTCCTCACTTCAGATATGTACCCGGAAACTTGTCCGGCCATTGGCTTCCAATCAATAAACACAACTGTTTGTTAAGCAAGACTAAAAAGAAATCGATGACTGCCAATTCTCAGGGCGGGCAACTTGTCCGATGTACATATCTTCAGAGAGGAGAGTTTTTGTTTCAGAAATGTGGAATGGTTAAAGTTGATGGTTGGTCGTATTAAGTAGAGTGTCTGTTAAGATTCTTGAAATTTAAGTTGTCTTGTTGTCCTGGTATTTTCATTACTGTCGGTACAGTGCTTAACGGTTAAATGCAGTTCCGACTACAAAGATATACAATATTTTCATAATCAGAGCAATAGAGAATAAAAAAATGATGCAGGACATGAAAAAACCCCGAAATCTTTACGAAATCGGGGTTCCAGGCGTGTGTGGTGCTGGCAGGAGTTGAACCGGCGACACATGGATTTTCAGTCCATTGCTCTACCACCTGAGCTACAGCACCGTTGATCCCTTAACGGGATTGCAAAGGTAGTCAAAAAAACTTAATCGCCAAATTTTATTTTAAGGTTTGTACAGCTTTTTTTAAATTTTCCAGTGCGGAGCCTATCACGCTGCGCGGACAGCCTACGTTCATGCGCATGTATCCGGTCCCCTGGCTGCCGAACATGGTGCCGTCGTTCAGAGCAAGTCTGGCCTTGTTCACGAACAGGTCCACTAGCTGTTTCTGAGACAGTTCCAGCCTGCGGCAGTCCAGCCAGATCAGAAAGGATGCCTGCGGCCTGACAGGATGAATGTCAGGGATCTCTGACTTGAGCCACTCTTCGACGAAAAGTATGTTGCCTTCCACATAGCGCAGCATCTCTTCCCTCCATTTCATGCCTTCAGGGGTGTATGCCGCGCGGGCGGCAAGAGCGGAGAAGATTGGTGGACAGTCTATTTCAGCCGACTCAATGTAGCCGAAGAACTTTTCCTTCAGTTCCGGGTTCGTAACTATACAGTATGAACTGACCACTCCGGCTATGTTGAAAGTCTTTGACGGAGCGAGAAAACTGATGCTGCATTGCGCGGCATCTTCGCTTACGGAGGCAAACGGGTGGAATTCGTTGCCGAAAAGCACCATTTCGGAATGGATCTCGTCGGAAAGGACCGTGACGCCCCTGTTGCGGCATATCGAAGCGAGGCGCTGGAGCTCGTCTTTGCGGAAACATATTCCGGCCGGATTGTGTGGATTGCTCAGAATCAGGATCCTGGTCCTGTCATCGATGGTTTTCTCGAGCCCGTCAAGGTCCATCCTGTATCCTTCGAGGAATCCGTCGGGGCCGTAGACCGGTGCCAGGGGGTTTTCCACTACTTCGAATCCGGCAGCAAGAGTGTTGTTTCTGAAAGGATGGTAAACGGGCGGCTGTATTATGACTTTGTCTCCCTTGTCCAGAAGGCAGTGCTCGGCAAGTATCAGGCCTTTGACTATGCCGGGGATGAACCGGAACTCTGAAGGGTCGACCCTCCAGCCGTGAAGTGCCTGCACCCAGTCGGATACTATCCGGAAATAGTCGTCGCCCGTCAGGGGATAGCCGAGAATCGGGTGGTCGAGCCTCTTCCGGAGAGCGTCAATAATGAAATCCGGAGTGCGGAAATCCATGTCAGCGACCCACATGGGTATCAGATCTGCGCGGCCGAACGTCTCTTTGAGCGAATCAACCTTGTCACATCTGGTACCTCTTCTGTCTATTATCTCGTCGAAATTGTACATCGTATTATTTTTCAGTATGTTATGGGCAGGTGAAGATGCTACCCGACAAATTTAAACACACTTTTTCAAATAAATTAAAAAATTGAACAATTAATTTCTATCTTTGCCCCCCGAAAAGTTCAACCAAATTCTTTTTTATGGTAGCGAAAAATGAAGAAACTGCTTTTTTCGATCGCAGCTCTGCTGCTGGGCTTGCTTGCGCACTCGCAAGAGGCTGACGACCCCGGTAGGTATGCCGAGGTGACTCTCATCCCACGCCTGGACCTCAACCCAACAATCGGTATGGGTTTCAGCCACGGCAATTCTTCTATTTATTCTCTTTTTGAAGGTTCCCTTTCGGAACATTTTTCCTGGACTATAGCCAATCACTGGCTCCAGAGCGGTGGAAACTATGGCTGGCCCTATCTGGACCTCGGCCGCTCGGACACTACGAACTGGCTGGATTACTTCCTCGCCGACATTTCTTTCGGCAACTGGACAATTTCCCTTGGAAAGGACCTGATTTCCACAGGCGGATTCGAGTACGAAGACTGGGACTGGGATCTGTACACGGATTTCTCGTCTCCGCTCGCTTCGGGACTTGCATGTTATCAGTGGGGAGGATCCGTCGCGTGGACATCTCCGTCCGAAAATACGGAACTCTCGCTCCAGATGACCACTTCTCCGTATGGGGCACATCCTTTCATCAGCAATCTCTGGACATATTCTTTCCAGTGGAGAGGCGAGTATGACTGGTATTCCATAATCGCCAGTGCGAGCGCCCTCGAGTACGAACGGATGGATTTCGACCTGCTTGTGGCCATAGGAATGAATTTCGAACTCGGCGACGGGCTTGACCTGACGCTTGACATGAACAACACCTGCGGCTTTGACGAAATGAACTGGAGACTTGTGAACGGTGCCACCGTTCAGGGAAAGTTCACATATGCCCCCTCCGACAAGTTCGATGTCGCTCTGCGCGGCTGGTATGCATATTCTGACGACAAGAGCCTTGTCGACGACAGCTGGACGGCCGGAACAGTGTTCGAGTACTATCCTCTGCATGATTCCGACGCGCTCAGGCTGCATGCCTACGCAGCATACAATTCGATTCTGAACGCTGTCACACTGAGTCTCGGTGTGCGGTACAATCTTGTTTTCGGCCTGTTTTAGCCAGGAAGCGATGAACAAAGACATAGTTATCTCACTGCAGCACCTGAGCAAGTCCTATGACGGCAAGCCGGTGCTGGATGACATCAGCCTGGACATCAGGGCGGGGGAGTTCGTGACTCTGCTCGGCCCGTCGGGCTGTGGCAAGACGACAACCCTGAGGCTCATCGCCGGGTTTCTCTCGCCTGACGGGGGCAGGATACTTTTGGACGGCCGCGACATTGCCGACGTGCCTCCTCACAAGCGTCCATTCAATACGGTTTTCCAGCGCTATGCGCTCTTCCCTCACCTTGACGTCTATGACAACATAGCCTTCGGACTGAAACTTCGCAGGGTTCCCACGGACGAAATTGACAAGAAGGTCCGCAAGGTCCTGAAGATGGTCAGCATGACGGACTATGAGGACAGGGATGTCGAAAGCCTTTCCGGAGGGCAGCAGCAGAGGGTCGCGATCGCCAGGGCAATCGTGAACCAGCCCAAGGTGCTCCTGCTTGACGAGCCGCTCGCGGCACTTGACCTCAAGATGCGCAAGGACATGCAGATCGAGCTCAAGGAGATGCACCGTCAGCTCGGAATCACCTTCATCTACGTCACCCACGACCAGGAGGAGGCTCTGACCCTGTCCGACACCATAGTCGTGATGAACGAAGGCAAGATACTCCAGGTAGGTACGCCTACCGATATCTACAACGAGCCGCAGAACTCGTTCGTGGCAGATTTCATCGGAGAGTCCAATATCCTCAACGGAAGGATGATAGAAGACCGCAAGGTTGAATTCATCGGACATACCTTCGAATGCGTTGACGAAGGTTTCGGATGTGACGTGCCTGTTGATGTCGTTCTGCGTCCCGAGGACATATACATTATGAACCGGACCGAAGGCGCACAGTTCAGCGCTACTGTGAAATCCTGCACCTTCAAGGGTGTCCATTATGAGATGTTCGTTGACACGGACAACGGCTACGAGCTGATGATCCAGGACTACAATGCCTTTGCTCCCGGGTCGACTGTCGGCCTGCTCATAAGGCCTGGAGACATCCAGGTAATGCGCAAGGAACGGACATGCAACAGCTTCGAGGCGGAGGTGGTGGATTCCGGACATGTCAGGATGCTCGGCATGGAGTTCGAGTGCCCTGCGGCCTCGGAGTTCAAGCCTGCCGACAAGGTGACGGCCGAGGTAGACTTCGACAAGGTGGAACTCGTTGACCATCAGGAAGACGGCATGCTCTCCGGAGAAGTCCATTTCCTTCTTTACAAGGGGAACCACTATCATCTTACTGTGCTTACCGACGGTGGAGACCATATATGGGTGGATACGGACGATGTGTGGGACAAGGGTGATCTTGTCGGTGTCAACTTTGCATCGGAAAACATCAGACTGAAGGCGTGAAATGAGGGTCAAGAGATCAACATGGGCCTATCCGTATCTGGTTTTCCTGATACTGTTCGTGGCCCTGCCGCTGCTGATGATAGCGGTGTATGCCTTCCGCGATGCCCAGACCGGGGCGTTCACTCTGGGAAACTTCGCACGTTTCTTCAGCACTCCCCAGGATCTGAACACGTTCCTGTACTCGATCCAGGTCGCGATTGTCACCACGCTGCTGTGTCTTGTCATCGCGTATCCTGCCGCCTGGATACTCAGCAAGTCGGATTTCAACCGTTCGAAGATAACTGTGATGCTGTTTATCCTGCCCATGTGGATAAACATGCTGATCCGCACGCTTGCGACGGTGGCGCTGTTTGACTTCCTGAGGCTGCCTCTCGGCGAGGGTGCGCTGACCTTCGGCATGGTGTACAACTTCCTTCCGTTCATGATATATCCTATCTACAACTCGCTCGAGAAGATGGACAGTTCATATATTGAGGCCGCCCAGGATCTCGGGGCCACGCCCTCGCAGGTTTTCCTCAAGGTGACGCTGCCTCTTTCCATGCCCGGAGTATGGAGCGGCGTTCTGATGGTGTTCATGCCGACAATCTCGACCTTCGCCATTGCTGAGCTGCTTACTCTGAACAAAGTCAAGCTTTTCGGAACGACTATCCAGGAGAACATCAACAACGGTTTCTGGAACTACGGTTCGGCACTCGCACTTATCATGCTTGTGATTATAGGCCTGACGTCACTTGTCGGTGACGAAGGAAATACCCGCGAGAGCGAGAAAGGAGGTCTGATATGATCAAGAAACTCATTGCAAGAGGGTATCTCGTGGTCTTGCTCGTGATACTCTATGCCCCTATCCTGATCATTGCAGTGTTTTCGTTCACCGAAGCCAAGGTGCTCGGGAACTGGACAGGATTCTCAACCAAGCTGTATGAAAGCCTGTTCACCGGAGGCCTTGGAAATTCGATGGTCAGGGCTATTGAGAACACCGTTTCAATAGGGCTTCTGTCCGCTGCCTGCTCCACTGTCCTCGGGACTGTAGCCGCTGTCGGCATTCACAACATGAGGCGAGGCAAGGGCCGCAGGGCCATCACTTTCCTGAATGACATACCGATGCTGAACCCGGACATCATTACAGGTATTTCCCTGTTCATCCTGTTCGTGGCGGTAGGAGTCACCCAGGGATACGCCACCGTCCTGCTGGCACACATATCATTCTGTACGCCATATGTCGTGCTTACGGTGATGCCAAGACTCAGAAGCATGAATCCGAACATCTATGAGGCTGCGCTTGACCTTGGGGCCACTCCTTCGCAGGCTCTCTGGAAAGTGATCATTCCCCAGATACGCTCCTCGATGCTGTCCGGCTTCATACTCGCTTTCACCCTGTCTATCGATGACTTCGCCGTGACCCTGTTCACCAAAGGCAACGGAGGGCTTGAAACGTTGTCTACCTACATTTATGCCGATGCACGCAAGGGCGGTCTGACTCCCGAGCTGCGTCCTCTCATGACTCTGATTTTCCTGGCAGTGCTGGCACTGCTGACAATTATCAACATCAGATCCGCAAGATCAAAGAACAACAACAGATAAACCAAATGAAAAAGTTACTACTTTCAATGATTTGCCTCCTCGCGGCGGCTTCCGTTTCCATGTCCGCTGCAGACAGGGAGCATCAGCTCAAGATCTACAACTGGGCCGATTACATCGACGAGGATCTCATCACCGAGTTCGAGCAGTGGTATGAAGAACAGACCGGAGAGCCTGTCGAGATCATCTACCAGCTTTTTGACATCAACGAGGTGATGCTTTCGAAGATCGAGAAGGGACACGAGGATTTCGACGTAGTATGTCCTTCCGACTACATTATCGAACGCATGCTGCGTGCCGACCTGCTTCTGCCCATTGACAGAGACTTCGGCCAGACTCCCGACTATACGGTCAATGTCGCTCCTTTCATGGTCGATTTCCTTTCACAGGTTGACGGGAACGGAAAGGATGCCAATGAGTATGCTGTTCCGTACATGTGGGGGACAGTCGGGATAATGTACAACACCAAGTACGTCACTCCTGACGAGGTAAAGACCTGGGATGTGCTCAAGGATCCCAAATACGAGGGGAAAGTGTTGATGAAGGAGGCCTTCCGCGACGTGTACACGTCTTTCAACATTGCGCTCAACCGTGACAGAATCGACAAAGGAGAAACCACGATAGAGGAGCTCTCGTATGACGTCTCTCCCGAGTCCATCGCCAGGGTCGAGGCATACCTGAACGAGATGAAGGGCAACATCGCAGGCTGGGAGGCAGATTTCGGCAAGGAGATGATGACAAAGGAAAAGGCGCTGCTGAACCTTACCTGGAGCGGCGACGCACAGTGGGCCATGGAAGAGGCTGCGGCCGTTGGCGTATCCCTCGACTATGCCATCCCGGAGGACGGAAGCACCATGTGGTTTGATGCCTGGGTTATCCCGAAGTATGCCAAGAACGTGAAGGCAGCACGCTATTTCATAGATTTCATGTGCAAGCCGGAGAACGCCCTGCGCAACATGGATGCCATCGGGTACGTGAGTGCGATCGGCGGAGACGAGATACTCTCAGCAATGTCTGACAGCACTGCCTTTAAGCCTCTGGATGCCAGCTATTTCTTTGGAGAGAATGGCAAGAGCGCATGTCTGAACCCCATCATGTATCCTGACGCCTCCATCATGGCGCACTGCGGCATGATGCACGACTGCGGTACCGAGGAACTCCTGGCAATGTGGTCCAGGGTCAAGGGCGACAATGCCAACGGCTTTACCTGGCTCATCATTGCGGCCATAGTCGTGATAGCCGTTGTCGTGCTCGTGTTTGCCGGAAAGAACAAGAAGAAGAGACATTCCCGTGCAAGGTCCAGAGCCTGACGCAGGAATTTCCGCGAATAAGCAAAGACCGGAGGCAGGTTCCGTTGCAGGGAACAGCGCCTCCGGTCTTTTTCTTTATGGAGTATCGGGCCGCCCGGTCAGTTATCTTGCAGACTTGGCGGGATGTTTCTTGGGATCCTTGAACAGGATCATGAAAAGTACTCCGACTACGAACGCGTAAGCTGCGAAAATGTACCAGGCAGTGCTCCAGTCAGGAGTCTCGGCATTGTAGACAAAATGGTTCACGACGAGTCCCGCGGCCCATGTGCCGATTGATGCCCCCAGACCGTTGGTCATAAGCATGAAGAGCCCCTGGGCCGATGACCGCATCCCCTTGTCGACATTTTCATTGACGTACAGTGAACCGGAAATGTTGAAGAAGTCGAATGCGACACCGTAGACTATGCAGCTCAGCACGAAGAGCCATACTCCGCTGCCCGGGTTGCCGAGTCCGAAGAAACCGAAGCGGAACACCCATGCGAACATGGCGATAAGCATGACTTTCTTGATGCCGAACCTGCTCATGAACATGGGGATGAGGAGTATGCAGAGTGTTTCGGATATCTGGCTCAGTGAAATCAGCGCGTTCGCGTTGTTTGCGCCCCACGCATCGGCATAGGCTGGATTACCCTGGAATGAGGTTATGAACGTGTTGGCGTATCCGTTCGTAATCTGCAGTGCCGCTCCGAGCAGCATCGAGAATATGAAGAATATCGCGAACTGGGGATTCCTGAAAAGCCTGAAGGCACTCAGTCCTGTGGATTCGGCAAAACTCTGGTGTTCGGCACTCTTGGGCTTGCAGGGACAGTTGGGAAGAGAGAGCGAGTAAATGCAGAGCACGAGTCCGAGAGCTCCGGAAACTATGAACTGGTTGTAGCTGTGCTGGAACTGGACACCGTCGGAGCCGGTCATGAAGTTTACGAACAGCATCGAGCAGATGAATCCCACGGTTCCGAACACCCTGATGGGAGGGAAGTCCTTGACGGGGTCCTTGCCTTTCTTTTCAAGTGCGTTGTATGCGACGGAGTTCGCAATTGCGATGGTGGGCATGAAGAATGCGACGCTGACCGTATAGAGCGTGTAGAAGACTCCGAACCCTATTCCTTCACCGGCACCCATCGCGTACAGCCCGGCCGCGAGCATGGCCGCTCCGGATATCCCGTGGCACAGTGACAGCACCTTCTGGGCGGGGATCCACTTGTCGGCCACTATTCCCATCAGGGCCGGCATGAATATGGAAACGAAGCCCTGGGTCGCATAGAAAAGCCATATCTGAGAACCGAAATCGGACTTGGCGAGGAAACTTCCCATCGACGTGAGGTATGCACCCCAGACCGCGAATTCCAGGAAGTTCATTATTATCAGCCTGAGGCTGATGGCGGAAGTATTATTCTTCATTGTTGGTCTTTAGTTTTATGATCATGCAAAAATAAAAAACTGTTTTGAATTTGCTATCTTTGCGCCATGAAATTTACAGTTGGCGCCACATGTCAGGGCAGCGACGCACGCACCGGCGTGCTCCATACTGACCACGGCGAAATACATACGCCCATATTCATGCCCGTCGGCACGGTCGGGTCTGTCAAGGGAGTCTACCACCGGGACCTCGTGGAGGACATCGGTGCCGAGATTATACTCGGCAACACCTATCATCTCTATCTGAGGCCGGGGCTTGAGATACTGCGTGCAGCCGGAGGCCTGCACAGGTTCGAGTCGTGGGACCGCCCGATACTCACCGACAGCGGTGGATTCCAGGTCTTTTCGCTTGCCCCGATACGCAAGCTCACTCCGGAGGGCTGCACTTTCAGCAGCCACATCGACGGTTCCCGCCACATTTTCACTCCGGAGAACAACGTCGATACGCAGAGAGTCATAGGAGCCGACATCATGATGGCTCTTGACGAATGCTGCCCCGGGGACGCCGACCATTCGTATGCGAGGAAGAGCCTGGATCTGACCAAGGCCTGGCTCGAGCGCTTCGCCTCCCGCTTCCGCGAGACTGAGCCTCTGTACGGCTACAGCCAGACTTTCTTCCCGATTGTCCAGGGCTGCGTGTACCCTGATCTGCGCAGGGAGGCTGCGGACCATGCCGTCCAGACCGGCGCCGAAGGCTATGCGATCGGAGGCCTTGCCGTGGGCGAGCCTACCGAGAAGATGTACGAGAT
>CALUTT010000001.1 GCA_944323775.1 uncultured Bacteroidales bacterium | reverse complement strand
GCCTCGACTTCGCGGTCTGCGGTAGCGGTGAGGAACCTGTCGGTACCGGCGATGGCGATTTTGTAGTATGGTCCGCCGAGGTATCCGCCGGCATCAGGGACGGCGGTTATTTCCCAGCTCTGGTTGGGCCTGAACATGTCAGCACCGAGTTTGACGGGGGTGGTTCCCTGGGGCCAGGACTGCTCGACGTCCGAGAGTTTCTGGGATTCGACCTTGACAACGGGAGCCTGTTCGCCCTGGGGGCGGAAGAAGCCTCTCATGGAGCCTTCCATACGGGTGAAGGGGACAGCGAGTTCGAGGGCGTAGCCTCTGCGCTGAGAGACGATGCCGTAGGTGCCGTCCTGGAGGATCTGCCCTGCGACAGGCCATCCGTCGATCCAGACGATGGGCCTGATGGCGAGGGTGCTTCTGCCGCTGAGGTCGAGGTCGGCCTCGAAATGGAAGGACATTTTCTCCACTCCGTCTTCAACGATGAACCTGCCGAAGTGACCGGCTCCGATGCGTCTGGGTTCAGAGGCGAGGACGAGTTTGCCGCCGCCGTGGACCATGTCCCTGCCGACATTGTCAAAGAAGGGGCCGGTGGGGTTCTTGGACCTGCCAACGATGATGTTGTAGGTGGAGTTGGCGCCGTCGCAGCAGGTGCCGTGGGTTGCGAGCAGGTAGTACCACCCGTCGCGGTAGGTCATCTCGGGCGCCTCGCAGGAAAGGGCGACGTCGACAGGCTTGCTTCCAGCCTTGGGAAGCCCGGTCGCTGGATCGAGTTCCTCAATCCTTATATATCCGAAGTAGGTGCCGTAGCACAGCCAGAGTCTTCCGTCCGGGCCCATGAAAAGTCCGGGATCGATTCCGTCACAGTCATCGAATCCGTCGGAGCCGGCGATATCCACCGGGTCTGTGTACTTGAAGTCGGGGGAGTTGGGGTCCAGGGTCTTGTTCCACATCATGTAGACCCTTGACTTGTGTCCGTTGCCGACTCCTCTTTCTGTTACGGCATACACGACAAGATAGCGGTCGCCGATTTTCATGGCGTCCGGTGCGACACCGCCGCCGGGGCGTACGGCTCCGCCTTTCCAGTTCCATCCGTCTTCGGAGACGAGCCCGCCTCCTCCTGTGCCGAAGGTGTAGTATTTCCCGTCACACTCGACTATCGTCGACGGATCATGGATGTAAGGATCTCCTGTCTGTGCGTTCGAGACGACAGTCCCTGCCAGGAGAGCGCAGGCTGCAATCAGGGTTTTGTTCATATTCATTTAGTTTTGGAGGGACCCGGAGACGGGCCCCTCCATTTTTGCGGTTATTGCTCGTTCCATCCAGGGTTCTGGACGATGTTGGGATTGATTGACGTGACATTGTCGGGGAAGGGGAACAGTTCGTGTTTTCCCTTGATGAACCCGTGAGGCTTGTCTGCGTTGTAGTCGTAGTGCTTGACATAGCCTTCGTGAACTTCGGTAGGGTTCTCTGCGTCGAAGAAATGGTCATAGAGGGTAGGGATGTTGTCACCTGCCGTGAGCATTCCGTCGATGTCGCCCCAGCGTACGCAGTCTGCCCAGCGGCAGCCCTCGGTCCACATCTCGAACTTCTTTTCACGTTTCACTTCATCGAGTGTGAGTTCGGTGCTGATGTGCTTCGCTCCAGCTCTTCTCTGGATGTCGTTGAGTACCTTGAGCCCCATGCCGTCTGCGTCAGATGTCATTGCACAGCATTCGGCATACATGAGCAGGACCTCTGCGTATCTGAAGATAGGGAAGTTGGCTTCGCTCCATGTCGAGTGTCCGGCGACGTCGGCAGGGCTTGCGATTCTCTTGTATGCAAGGTAGTATCCGTTGCCGTACAGTCCGCGTATGTCCTTGATTCCCCTGTTGGGGTCGCGCTGCTTCTGCTCGAGGGTGAGAGTATTTCCGCCCGCATCGACGTCAGAGGCGTAGCTGAGCTCGTAGAGGAACTCGTCATATGATATGATTGACGCTTTCCTGCGGTATGAGTCTCCATCGTTCTCGATGAATTCCTCCGCGAAATCCTCGCGAACTCCGAGTCCGCCCCATCCGTTGGCGCCGACTCCGACTTCGCCCGGAACGCTGGCCAGCCTGTCGGTCCTCCAGCACCACATCATGATGTGCTGCCATGTAGAGTATGCCATCTGGTCCCATTCACTTGTATTTGTGTTGCGAATAAGGTTGGTCTCGAAGATCTTCTCTTCATTGCCGTCGCCCTCGATGTGGAAGTTCTCGCTGAAACGCTCGCCCGGAACAAGTGCGTACTTCTTTGAGTCGATGACCTTGCGCAGGGCAGATTTAGCTCCCTCATAGTCGCCTGCGAACAGCAGAGACTTGCCTGCCACTGTCCATGCGAGTCCCTTTGTCGCAATTATCGTAGCGTCCTTGTCGGCTGTGCTTTCCCTCTCGACGAGATCGGGTACTGACTCAAGACATTCGTTGGCGCACCATCTGAGAAGATCAGCCTGCGTGCCGGGATAATTGCTCGGCTTGTCAGATCCGAGCAGGACATGGTCGACGAGGGGAGGTGTGCCCCAGCCTATGGCGAGAGTCATGTGTATCCAGGCGCGAATGACGCGAGCCTCGGCCACACATCTCTTTTTTGTAGGAGTATCAGCCTTCTCTCCTCCGAAATTGTCGGTCACGAGATTGCAGTAGTAGTTGGCAAGGTAGAGCAGGGCATAGCAGTTCGAGATTATCTCGTTGGAACTGTCGAAGCGGAACTCGTTTACCTCGGCCTGGAAGTCATTGTTGCCGTACTCCTTGCAGGCGGCGTAGATGTCGTCGCCCGGCAGGTTGAAGGCGAATATCCATGAATTGTATATGTTGCCTTTCTTGTATGAAGATACATTGGTGGCGAACCCGTGGTATACTGAGGTTATTGCCGAAACGGCGTCTTCGTCAGTCTTGTAGAAGGACTCCATCGGTATGACGCCTTTCTGGGGGATATTCAGTCTGTCCTGGCTGCATGATGCGCTGATCAGGCCGAGTGCGCAGGCAAGTACCGGTAATAATATTCTTTTCATTATGAAATTCGATTAGTGTTAGAACGTGATGTTGACACCGAAGACAATCTTCTTTGTGGTAGGGTAGGAGCCGAGGTCGAGTCCCATGCCCGAAGCCGAGCTGGTCGTGGCAGTCTCGGGGTCAGCTCCAGGATAGTTCTTGGTGAAGGTAAAGTAGTCATCCAGTGACACGAAGACTCTGGCGTTGCTGATCATGATCTTCTTGGTGAGTTTCTCAGGGAAGGTGTAGCCGAGCTGGATCTGCTTGATCTTGAAGAATCCTCCGTCGAATACGGCTGCAGATGAACTCCAGAACACCCAGTCGTTGCATACCGCCTTTGCGCTCGGCATTGATGCTCCCTTGTTCTCGGGGGTCCATGCATGGTCATAGTAGTAGCGGAGAGAGTTGCGCATCGGGCCGTCTGCCTGGTAGTAGAGGTTGAATATCTGGTTCCCGGCGGTGCCTGTGCCGTAGAGGCTGAAATCTATTCCCTTGTACTCGAGGTTGATCGTGAGTCCGTATGTCCAGTCGGGAATGCCCTTGCCGACATAGGTCCTGTCGCCGTCAGATATGATTCCGTCATTGTTGACATCCTCGAAAATCGCCTCGCCGGTCTCGGGGTCGACGCCGAGGTAATTGTACCCGCGGAAGTACCATATCGGATAACCAACCTCGAATGCGGTTCTCATTCGGTTGTTGTATGAGTACTGTGAGTTCTCGAGTCTGTAGATTGAGGGGTCAAGATAGGTCACCTTGTTCTTGAGGTAAGACGTGTTGCCGGAAATGCTGTACGCGAAGTCTCCTATCTGATCTCTCCATGAGAGCTCAAGCTCCACACCCTTGTTGCTTACTGAACCGGCATTGACATAGGTTGAGTTTACGCCGATCTCAGGTATGGGGGCTATGCTTACGAGCAGGTCTCTGGTCATCTTGTCGTAGTAGTCGAAACCAAGTGTAAGCCTGTTGTCGAAGAACCTGGCGTCAAGTCCTATGTCGACCTGGTCGGAAGTCTCCCACTTGAGGTTGGGGTTGGCAAGTCCGGTAGGGGCGGAACCGTATGTGAAGGTAGGCTCGTCGACCGAGTACTGGTACTTCTTGCTGTTGTATCCGATTGTCGCTGCATACTGGTAGCCGCTCAGGACGTTGATGTTGCCGTTGCGTCCCCATGAAGCGCGAAGCTTGAGGAACGAGAGGATGTCGCGGCTGACGTTGTCTTTGATGAAGCGCTCGTTGCTGATGGTCCATCCTGCAGAGAATGAAGGGAAGTAACCCCAGCGGCTTTCTACAGAGAGCTTGGAAGAGTCAAATGCGTCTGCGCGGAAGTTGGCCTGGAAGCTGTACCGGTCGTCGTAACTGTATGTAAGACGTCCGAAGTATGCGATGCTGGCCGACTGTGAAGGTGCATTGGAGAAAGTCTTGGTCGTTGTCGAGAGACTGTTGACATAGTTGAGATACTGGAAGTTCTTCTCGTATCCGAGGAGAATGTCCGGTCCGCTTGCGCTTGCGCTGACATTGTCAGAGTAGCTCTCGATATACGACATACCAGCCATCAGCGTGATGTCATGCTTCTTGATGTTGAGGTTGTAGTTGGCGAAGTTCTCCCACTGATAATAGTACCCGTTGTTGGCGCTGGCGGAAATGTTGTAGTTGTCGCTGAAAGTCTGCTTGTTGGCATAGTAAGGGACACTGTAGCTGTGAGAGTTGGACTGTGTGATCCTGTAGCCGAAGCGGGAGGTGAATACGAATCCCTTGAACGGGGTGAGGTTTGCGAACATTGTTCCGCGGACATTGATGCCCTGGCGGGAAGAGTCGGTCTTGTCCCTCTGGAGCAGGGGGTTTCCGTTGTCATCGTCAATATATTTGGATGTCGCGTAGTAGAGACCGTTGGTAGGGTCCTTGAGGATGTTCTTGCCCTCGTCGTACGCGGCCTTCATGCTCGTCGCGAACTGGCTGGGGTCGGAATAGTAGACAGGAGTCAGCGGGTCGAGTGTCATCACGGCGTTCATCAGTGTCCCGTACCTGCCTTGCTGGGAGACGGACCTTGTCGTGTACCTCTCGAGTGAGGTGTTGATGCCGACGCTGATCCAGTCATAAAGCTGGTAGTCCGCATTTATCTGAGCCGACAGACGCTTGTAGACGTCCTTGTCGCCGCGGACGATACCGTCGTTGTCAATGTAGTTGATTGATGTGAAGAAGTGCCCTTTGTTGTTGCCTCCCTGGAAAGTCACGCCATGCTGCTGTGACCAGCTGGGGCCGAACACTACGTCAAACCAGTCAGTGTCCGTGCCGTCATACTCGTTCTGCTTGAGAGTCGCTTCCATGTCAAATCCGGACGCTTCCTTGTATGCAATCCAGTCGGCTGCATTGAAGAGTTCGGCCTTCTTGCCAAGATCCTGGCGGGTAAGCTTGAAACTGTAAGTGATGCTTGAACGTCCGTTCTCGGAAGCTCCGCTCTTGGTCGTAATGAGGACAACGCCATTGCCTGCTTCTGCACCATAGATAGCTGCTGATGCGGCGTCCTTGAGTATCTCTATGTTCTGGATCATTGATGGATCAAGATACTGAATATTGTCCACCTTCAATCCGTCCACTATCAGGAGCGGTCCGATGTTTCCGGAATTGGAAGAGTATCCGCGGACACGGATCTTCGCGGCCTCTCCGGGAGCTCCGGACGAGTTGATGATCTGTACACCGGCAGCCTTACCCTGAAGGGCTGCGGCAGCATCGGAAGTCGAGCGGTTGCTCAGTTCGGTCGCCTTCACGGACGCGACTGATCCGGTGATGTCGCTTTTTCTCTGGACGCCGTATCCGATCACGACGGTCTCCTCGATGAACTCGTTGTCTTCAGTGAGAATAACGTCGATTCTTGCACGCCCGTTGACCTGGACAGCTTCGTCCCGGTAGCCTATGCAGGAGAAATTCAATGTTGCGCCCGCAGGTACGGAGATCGAATAGTTTCCGTCAAGATCCGTAGTCGTGCCCACGCTGCTGTCGCTGCTCAGCACGACTCCGGCCCCGATTACCGGCAGACCGTTCTGGTCAGTAACCTTTCCGCTTACGGTCACGTTTGCCTGTGCTGCAGCATACTGCGGTACCGACAATGTGAAAATTGCGGAAAAGCATAAGAATAGATAGAGTAACTTTTTCATTGCTGAAATTTTAGTTGTTATTAGTTGTTGGTTGGTGCTTATGCGGTTATTTCGGTGATGTAAATTTTGTTATATTTGCGAACCTGAAAGTGGACTTGCCGATATTAAGGGTGGATTCCGAAAAATCGCAAGGTGGAAAAATTAATACCTATGGTGGAAAAATACCGCATAATTATTACACTATTATTAGTATCATTGAATCCGGCATTTTGCCAGAACAGGCCGGATGACAGTTATGTCTCGCGTTTCCTTACGATATCGGAGGGGCTGCCGCACAGCAACGTCGACGGATTGTATGAGGACAGCAAAGGTTTTGTCTGGATCAGTTTCTTCGGGGGAGGCCTGGCCCGTTATGACGGTGCGGACTATGTGCAGTTTTCGACTTCTTCCGAGCATCCCATCAGAAGCAACTATGTCACAGAGACATGTGAAGACGGCTTCGACAGGATGTGGGTGGCGACCACATCCGGTCTCGATGTCATAGACATGCGTTCCCTGACCACTTGCTCGGATATGGGCGGCCTGCTCGAAGGCTCGAGGGGGAAGTACTGTAATTTTGTTGCTACGGATTCCACGGGGTGTCTGTGGTTCAACACCCTGAATGTCCTTTATCGCGTTGCTTTCGATTCAGCCGGAAACGTATCGCGGCTGGATTCTCTTGTAGCCTCCCAGAATCCTTCGAATACCCGTCTCAAGTTCAAGGACATTGATTCCGACGGATCGGTATGGACGTCCCTGGACGGCATGGTGTGCCGCGTGCAGTATGTCGACGGAGCCGGGTTTGATGTCCGTCCGGTCTTCCCCATAGGAGACGGAAACAAGGCAGTGGATTTTCTGGCGAAGGACCATGAGCTCTGGGTTGCGACAAACGAGGGGCTTTTCCGTTTTGACCGTCTTTCCCGGCAGGTCAGGCACTACACTCATGACTCGAATGACCTTGAAGGCATCCCCAATGATCAGATTACGGGCCTGATCATGGCTCCCGGCGGCCTTGTCGTCCTTGGCACGATGTCCGGGCTTTCTGTCTACAATCCCATGAATGATACGTTCCAGACATACTCTGCGGAGGTGAACCGTTATGGGGACAGGATACTCTCCGATGACATCGTCCGCAGTCTTCTGGTGGTCGGTGACGCTCTGTGGGTAGGCACCGAACTCGAGGGAATTACCATCATGTCGAGGAAGCGCCTTCACATGACGGACATCCACCACAGGGAGAACAGCTTTTTCACCATTCCTGACACACCTGTTTCCGCCGTGACGACGGACCGGGACGGCTCCATATGGATAGGGTCGCCGAAATATGGCGTTTTCCGCCTCCAGGGTGACTGTTACGACTACAGGACGAGGACTTTCAATACGAGGAATTCCGGGCTGGTCAGCAATTCCGTGACGGCATTCGCATTCGGTGAGAACGATCTTCTCTGGGTTGGCACCAAGACCGGCGGAATCAGCATTGTGAACCCTGACAGTCCCGACCATTTCCGTGTACTCCGTGAGGCGGTGTCTTCGGATGACCGTCTCGACAATATCAACTCCATGGTCTATGACGGGATCAACAGATATATGTGGATATGTTCCAGGTCCGGGCTTTACTATTATGATTACGTGACCGAAGAACTTCATGTCTTCAAGCAGGTTTACATACCCTGCATGTCAGCCAAAATCGACTCGTCCGAGAGGATGTGGGTCGGTACTCAGGCCGGACTGATGATGATTGACCTGAAATCTCTCGACTCCCGGCGGTATCCCGGATTCGGCGTATGCTTCAGCGTGGATGTGGACGGGAGAGGAGACGTGTGGATCGGGAGTTTCGGGACGGGAGTGTACCGGCTTACTCTGGAAGACGGAAATCCTGACAAGACGAGCTCCATCCTTTACAATATAGAGAGCGGCCTGGCGGACAACAGGGTCAGAGGGCTGCTTGCCGATTCGGATTACGTATACGTCACGACCGAGAACGGGCTTTCGAGAATCAGCCTGTCTGGCGGGGCGGTAGAGAGTTTCGGTCTGAAAGACGGCCTGGCTTCGATGATTTTCTGCAATTCGGCCGTGCACAAGTCAGACGTGACCGGATACAAGTATTTCGGCCACAAGGACGGACTGGCGATACTGCTGTCTGACAGCGTCACCCCGCATTCCAAAGGTGCGGTGGAGTCCGACGTCAGGCTCGTAAGAGGAATCGGAGGCGACAGGGAAGTGAATTTCGCTTACGAAGAATCGATTCACCTCTACGAAGGGGATCTTGCTCTCTCTTTTGAGTTCTCGGATTTCGCCTTTGTTGACAATTCTTCCGGCTTTGAATATTCCTACAGAATCGTCCCTCTGGATGACGAGTGGCGCAAGGTCCTCAGCGAGAACAAGTTCATAAGATATGACTATCCTCCGGGAGGCAAGTACACACTTCAGGTGCGCTCGTGCGACCATGCCGGGAACGTCATCTCCGAGGATGAGCGAACAGTCACCGTCACGCCGTATTTCTGGAAGACATGGTGGTTCCTGATACTGTTCGTGACAGCTTCGTGCGTTGCCGTGTACCTGATTATCAATATCAGGACGAGGTCGATCCAGCGGCAGCGTGAGAAGCTGCGGATGGAAGTCCAGAGACAGACCCGTGAACTTGCGGAGAATAACTCCCGGCTTGAGAAGCAGGCAGGTGAACTTGTCGAGCAGAACAAGCTGCTGCTCAAACTCAATGAGGAGCTGGCAAGCCACAAGATGGTCTTCAATTCGGGTACTGTGATGGCACATCCATCAAGGGACGAGAAGTTCGTCGAGGCCCTTATGGACAAGATGAAGGATCTGTACCGCGATCCGGAACTGGATGTCGATCAGATATGCCGATCAATGGGGATGAGCCGCAGTGTGCTCAACAGCCGTATGCAGGAATCTTTCGGGATGTCCATCGGCCAGTTTCTGCGCACATACAGGCTGAACATCGCCAGAGAGATACTCAGCAGCAGCAAACCGGGGGACATCAACGTCTCTGAGGTAGCGTATGATGTCGGGTTCAACGATCCGAAGTACTTCACCAGGTGCTTTACAAAAGAATTCAACATGACCCCTTCATCTCTGCTGAAACCGGCAGGTGAAGGGGCCTGAGAAAGCTGTTGCTAAATCCCTATTTTACGGTGAGCCTGAGAGACTTGAGGTCTTTGTCGTCCGAAGAGCTGCCGTATAGGATTTCATATTTGCCGGCCTTTGGAACAAGGTCGTCGGCAGAGCCGTCATAATATGAGAATGATGTCGATGGCAGCTGGATGCTGACCGTCGCGGTCTGTCCTGGAGCGAGGCTGACGCGCCTGAATCCCTTGAGGGACTTCAGCGGAGCGTCCGGGTCATCCAGACGTCTGACGTATACCTGCACTACCTCGTCAGCCTGCATTCTGCCCTTGTTGGTGAGCTTTACGTCCAAAGTAACGTCTTCTCCCTTGCTGATCACGTTCTTGGAAAGAGATGCCTTTCCGTAGCGGAAGTCTGCATAGCTGAGACCGTATCCGAACGGATAGAGCGGAGATCCTTCAAAGTACCTGTAAGTGCGCCCTGCCATATCGTAGTCAAGGAAATCGGGTAGCTGGGATGTGGACCTGTAGAATGTGACGGGAAGCTTTCCGGAAGGGGAGACCTTGCCGCTCAGGATGTCTCCTACGGCGTTGCCGCCTTCCTGACCTCCATACCATGCACAGAGAAGTGCGTCATAGTCGGCCTCGTTCTGCTCCAGGGCGATTGCGCTGCCAGAGCACAATACGAACACGACCGGCTTGCCTGTCGCGTGGAGGGCTTTCAGGACACGGCCCTGGATTTCGGGAAGCTCGATTCTCTCGCGGTCCCCACCCTTGAATCCGTCAACTTCAACCCTCATCTCTTCTCCTTCTACAAACGGAGACAGTCCTCCTACAAAGATGATCAGATCTGCTTCCGCAGCCCTCGATGCGAGTGCAGAAAGAGCTTCCGGCGTGTAGTTCTCAGACGGGATAGGCACTGCCGAGTCTATCTCTTCCTGCTGCTTGCGACGCAGTTCTGCCTGTTCCTCCTCGGTCAGTCCCATGAATACCTCGACATTCAGGCCGCGCTGGGCACGCGGATCGACAAACACGAAGCCTTCAACGAGGTCGCAGCCTCTCTCGTAGCTTATCTCCGCGTCCGGATATGCTGCCTTGATACCGTCAAGTATAGTGCTGGTGTATGAGGGGATGCCGTTGTAGTTGCCGAGCATCATTTTCTCGTCGTCAGCATTGGGGCCTATGACCGCGATCTTCTTCACTTCAGAGGGAAGGACCGGAAGCAGACCGCCTTCATTCTTGAGCAATACCACTGATTCCTGAGCAACCTTGCGGGCGTGTTCGCGGTGTTCCGTGCAGTCAACGTTTGAATACGGTATGCCTGCCCACGGGACCATGCTGTCCGGATCGAAGAATCCGATTTCGAACAGTCCCCTGAGTATCCTGCGTATGGACACGTCTATGTCTTCCTCTGTGATCAGACCGTCCTGATATGCAGATATCAGCGACACATAAGAACTTCCGCACTCAATGTCGGTGCCTATCTTGACGGCGTCCGCGGAAGCGGAGGCCGCATCCTTATGTGTCTCGTGGTGTCCCTTGACATAAAAGTCATTGATGGCGCCGCAGTCGGATACGACGAGACCGTCATATCCCCACCTTCCTCTCAGTATCTCCTCGAGAAGCAGCTTGCTTGCGCAGCAAGGGTCACCGGCATATCTGTTGTATGCTCCCATGACTTCACGTACGTCACCTTCCGTCACGAGAGCCTTGAATGCAGGAAGGTATGTTTCCCACAGGTCTCTTTCCGATACCGTCACGTCAAAACTGTGCCTGTTCCATTCGGGACCGCTGTGGACTGCATAGTGCTTTGCGCATGCGTGTGTCTTGTAGTAGTTCTCGTCGTCTCCCTGAAGCCCCTTGACTGCGGCGACTCCCATCCTTGATGTCAGGAACGGGTCTTCTCCGTAGGTCTCCTGTCCGCGGCCCCATCTCGGATCGCGGAAGATGTTGATGTTGGGTGTCCAGAACGTAAGTCCGAAGTATTGTCTTCTGATGCCTTTGCGGACTGCGTCATGATATTTTGCCCGGGCTTCGTCCGAGATGTAGGTGAATGTCTGGAGATGGGTCTGAGGGTCAAATGTGGCTGCCATTCCTATGGCCTGTGGATAGACGGTGGCTAGTCCCGCTCTGGCGACTCCGTGCAGCGCTTCGTTCCACCAGTTGTATTCCGGTATCCCGAGACGTTCAACTCCCTGGGATCCGTTCATCATCAGGCCTATCTTCTCCTGGACCGTTAGCCTCGAGAGGAGATCCTCGATGCGGTCTTCACGAGGCAGTTCCGGATTCTGGAATGGATACTCCTGAGCTGACAGCGCGCCCTGCGCGGAAATCAGCAGTGTTGCGGCTGTGTAGGCAAAAAATCTTTTCATATGCGATTGGCTATGGGTTATTCTCTGTCAATGCTTCAGCCGTAAAGTTATATATAATGATCCTGCTTTCAAATGGACATTCTGACTGATTTGGGAAGACGGGTGGACTATTGCGGTGGATTTTTCCGTCATTGTGCTATGAATTCATAGACAATGGTTCCTTCCTGCCTTGCCGGAGCCCCGGTGCTCGCAGAGAACCTCGACAGCCTGGCTGCTCTCACGGCATATGCGCGCAGGCACTCGTCCCCGGCCGATACCTTGTCGTCCACTTTTGCGTCCAGGACCTTGCCGGCGGGATTGACGATAATCTTTACCGTCACCTGCCCGCCTCCCATGCATCTGTATGCCGGGATAGGCAAGGAACTGGCTTTCCGGCCCTCCAGTTCATATGATATCACTGACGGGCCGGTATATTTTGACTCCGGCGTGTCTTTCCTGATTTCCTCTGCGGATTCCCTGGAAGAAACAGAGATGTCATCATCGTTGTCTTCCGGGATTTCGAACCCGTTTTTCAACTCCTGGTCGAGTCTGGCTGCATCTCTGTAGAGCTGTTCGGCGTCAGTCCCTCTGTCGTCCTGCAATGCGGCCCGGTCAACGGCTACGTTCCTGGGGCCGGATGTCTGTGAGGACTGGATCTGTTCGTCCAGCCGTTCGTTGATGCGCTGGAGCAGTTCTTCCCGGCGTGCGAGCTGCTCCGTCTCTTCCCTGGCCTGCTCAGCCTGTTCGGCTCCGGTGAAGTCAACGACGAAACTCCCATCTCCCCGTATTGCAGACCCCAGGCCCGTGGCGAGCAGAATGATCAGCGCTGCGAGGTGGGCAATGACCGTCAGGTATATGCCGGCCTGCTTTTCCGGAGTTAGCCTTTTCACTTGGCTGTCTGGAGTTTCTTCAGTGACTTCTCGATGGTGTTTGTGATAATGCTTATCGCGACTTTGTTGTGCCCTCCCTGAGGTATCACTATGTCGGCATAGCGCTTGCTCGGTTCGATGAACTGCAGGTACATGGGCTTGACAGTCCTCGAGTATCTCTCAATGACCCATCTTACGTCTTTCCCACGCTCGCAGATGTCCCGCTGCATGACTCTCATCAGGCGGTCGTCGTCATCCGCGTCGACGAATATCTTGATATCCATCTGGTCGCGCAGCTCCTTGCACGTGAAGATCAGTATTCCTTCGATGATAATCACGTCCGCAGGGTCCACTCTGACCGTTTCAGTCTTGGACCTGCTGCATGAGATGTATGAATAGACCGGCTGCTCCACGCTTTTACCCTGTTTGAGTTCGTCGAGCTGCCTGCACAGCAACTCCCAGTCAATGGCATCCGGATGGTCGAAGTTATGGTTTCTCTTCTCCTCGTCTGTGAGGTCGCTCGAGTCCTTATAATATGAATCCTGCGGGATAACGACGACTTTTTCGGCCTTGAGCCGTTCCGTAATCGCCCTTACCACGGTTGTCTTTCCGGATCCGGACCCTCCTGCAATTCCTATTACAAGCATAATCTCAGAATTCTGCGTTCTTCGGTGTGCGGGGGAACGGGATCACGTCACGGATGTTGGCCATTCCGGTGATGAAGAGCAGGAGCCTTTCGAAACCAAGTCCGAAGCCGCTGTGAGGGCATGTTCCGAACCTTCTGGTGTCGATGTACCACTCCAGCGTGCGGCGGCTCATCTTGAGCTCGTCTATCCTCCTTTCGAGCTTGTCGAGGTCTGCCTCTCTTTCGGAACCTCCGATTATCTCTCCTATCTTGGGGAACAGGATATCCATTGCCCTGACTGTCTTTCCGTCGTCATTCTGTTTCATGTAGAAGGCCTTGATGTCCTTGGGGTATCCTGTAAGGATCACCGGTTTCATGAAATGCTTCTCGACGAGGAATCTCTCGTGCTCGCTTTGAAGGTCGACACCCCAGTATACCGGGTATTCGAACTTGACACCGTCCTTTACGGCCTGTTCGAGAATCTTGATACCTTCCGTATATTCGAGCCGCACGAAATCTGTTCCGATCACTCCGCGCAGCCTGTCAATGAGTTCGGGGTCGTAACGGTCATTGAGGAACTTGATGTCGTCGAAACAGTTGTCCAGGGCGTACTTGACAAGGTGCTTTATAAAGTCTTCGGCCAGGTCCATGTTGTCCGTAATGTCATAGAAGGCCATTTCCGGCTCTATCATCCAGAATTCGGCAAGATGGCGCGGCGTATTTGAATTTTCAGCCCTGAATGTAGGACCGAAGGTGTAGATCTCTCCGAGTGCCGTTGCACCAAGTTCACCTTCAAGCTGTCCGCTGACAGTCAGGCTTGTCTGACGTCCGAAGAAATCCTTAGTATAGTCAGGTTCTCCTTTCTTGTTGCGCGGTATGTTGTTCAGGTCGAGTGTCGTGACCTGGAACATCTGCCCGGCACCCTCTGCATCTGCTGCCGTAATCAGAGGTGTGTTGAGGTAGACGAATCCCTTTGAGTGGAAATAGTCATGGATTGCGTAGGCCATCTGGCTGCGCAGGCGGAATACTGCTCCGAAGGTGTTTGTCCTCGGGCGCATGTGGGCTACTGTCCTGAGGTATTCGAATGATGTGTCCTTCTTCTGCAGCGGATATCTCATGGGGTCGCAGGTTCCGTATACCTCGATCTTTTCAGCCTTGATCTCGACATCCTGCCCGCTTCCTACCGATTCCACGAGGTCCCCGCTGACTCCGATGCAGGCCCCGGTGGTTATTTTGGAAAGTACGCCTTCAGTATCAGCATTCTTGTCGACAACTATCTGTATGTTGTTGATCGTGGAGCCGTCGTTGAGTGCGATGAACGCGATTTCCTTGTTACCCCTTTTTGTCCTCACCCATCCTTTTGCGAGAACTTTTCTGCCTGCCTGCATGCTGAGCAGGTCCTTTACCTTTGTCCTAACTGTTTCCGACATATTCTTATTGGATTTTAAAAAGCAGCCCTCTGAAAAGGGGGCTGCTCGTATGAGTTTCTGCGAAAGACTATTCCGCAGGTTTTCTTGCAGAGTACATTATCTTCAGTGCGGAGCAGCGCCTGAGCTCTTGCTTCACATCTGTGACGATACCCATTCTGACATTCTGGTCAGCCCTGATGCTGACTGTCATGAACTGGCGGTCGGCCTCATTCTTTGACTCACGCTCCGCAGCGATGAAGTTGCGGATGTCGGCCGTTGTCTGGAACGAATCGTTCAGCTGGATACGCGGCTCGGTACCATACCTTCCCTGATATGCGGGGATGGGGACACCGATGTTGATGTATGAGTTGAGATCCTTCCTTTCCAGTTTTACAACCTCGGAAGCTTCAGGGATGTTGACGCTTACCATATTCTCGCTGTCACGGAACTGCGTGGTCACCATGAAGAAGAACAGAAGCATGAACACGATGTCTGACAATGAACTCGAGGTTATTCCCGGAACCTCTCTGTTGTTGTTTTCCTTGAATTTTGACATAGTCGTGCCTCCTTATCTTCTTGATGTGATGTCTACCGGCTCAGCCTCGGAAATCAGCTGCGGAATTGCGTCCTGGACGATGTCCTGCTGCTCCGATGTGAGTGCGCTAAACTTCTTGCCGTAGTTCTTGAATGCGAAGTCGTCACGGAGTTCGTTGATTGCCTGTGCGAGAACGTTCTGTACCTCTATATACTTGTTGTAGCTGGTACTGCGGTCGTTCTGCAGGGAAATCACACCCTGTGAGACCGGATACTGACCGAATCCCTCGATTTCCTTCATTTCCCTTACAGGAAGGTTAGGGTCATCATTGGGGTTGGTAAGGAATTCCTTGATCTTGTCCTTGAGCTGACTGATATCAATGGGCTCGCCACCCGCAAAAAGCCTGTCCTGACTGTTGATCCTGACGATGATGATGTTTCGGCTGTTCACCCTCTGGTTCTGCTGCTCCTGGCCTTCCTGCGGCATGGGAGGCAGTCGGCGTGACAGTCCCATCTTGGAGCCCATGGTTGTGGTCATGAGGAAGTAGCACAACAGGAGGAACGCTATGTCAGCCGTCGAACTGGAGTTGATTGCCGGTGTTTTCTTGCCCATAGTTATTTCCTGTTAGTAATTGATACGCGTATCTCACCGACAATGATTGAAAGTATGGCAACGATGCCGGCGATATAGGTAAGATTGAGAATAGTATCAGTAAGCTTGAGTACTGACGGAGAATCGGCGGGTATGATGTTCTCCCTGCCGACTGCAGGTGTTCCGGGTGCGAGCAGGTATGCAATCAGGCATACCACTACGAGGGCAACGAGCAGGATTCCTGCCTTGACAAGAACCTTGGGATTGTTCTTGACAGCTATTGCTCCTCCTACCACAACCCATCCTGCCAGTGCCAGTCCCACCATCACGTAGGCCCAGTAGAGCAGTGCGTCCACCGGCTGAGCGTCGTTGGTCAGGAAGCCTGCGAGGAAGCCCCAAACCAAGAGCACTACGCTGACGACGATGAGCACCAGCATGAATATTTTGAATAATTTGTTGAGTTTCATGATAATGGATTGCAATAATGATTATTTCTTCCCGTTGTATTTCGTAAGTACATCAACAAGCGAGATTGAAGAGTCTTCCATATCGATGGAGATAGAGTCAATCTTGGCGAGGATGTAGTTGTAGAATACCTGAAGAATCATTGCAACGATAAGACCGCCTACAGTAGTGATCAAGGCGATTTTCATACCTCCGGCGACAACGTTAGGAGAGATATCGCCAGCTGCCTGGATGGCGTCGAAGGCCTGGATCATTCCGACAACCGTTCCGAGGAATCCGAGTGAAGGTGCGATGGCGATGAACAGGGCAATCCAAGTAAGGCCCTTCTCCATCTCGCTGACCTGAACTGAACCATATGAAACGACAGTCTTCTCTACAACGTCGAGACCCTGGTCATAGCGGAGGAGACCCTGGTAGAAGATGCTTGCAACGGGTCCGCGGGTGTTGCGGCAAACGTCCTTTGCAGCCTCGATGCCACCGTTCTTGAGAGCTGCCTCAACCTGAGCGACGAGCTTCTTGGTGTTGGTCTCTGAGAACGAGAGATAGAGGATACGCTCGATGGCGAGAGCAAGACCGATGATAAGGCAGATGATGATCAGGGACATGAATCCCGGGCCACCCTCTATGAACTTGGTCTTGAGAGCCTGGTGAAGCGGAACTTCAGGTGCTGCTGCCGTAAGGGCGGCCAGATCGGTAGCTGCGGGAGCCTCTACTTCTGTAGCCTCAGCTGCGGGAGCGGCCTGCTCGTCCTGAGCAGATACGGTGTTGGCAGTGAAAGCCATTACGCCGGCAACTGCCAATAACAGGAAAAACTTTTTCATAATGATTTTTAATAATGTATTAGTTTGTAATATTATTCGCGTTTAAAATCGGTGCAATTTAGCAAAAATATTTCATTTGACAATAATTATTTGGATATTTCTCCTTTGAGGTTCTTTTCGAGAAAGCTTTTCACGACCTCGTTGTCGTCGTAGTTGCCCATCAGACAGAAGAGTTTCCCGAGTGCGCTTTCAGTGGTAATGTCGTGTCCGGAAACGACCCCGGCATCCTTCAGGCTCCGCCCCGTGGCGTATAAGTCCATGTTCACGTCTCCGCTGAGACATTGCGTGACGTTCAGCAGAATCTTCCCGGAGTCGGCGGCTTCCCTGACTGTGCGGATGAACCATGGTTTCGAGATGGCGTTCCCGGACCCGTAGGTCTCGAGTATCACGGCCCGGCTTCCTGACCCGAGGAGTATGTCGCCTACAACCTGTTCGGTAATTCCCGGGTGTATCTTGAGTATTGACACCCTGGTGTCCAGCATTGTGTTGATCTCTAGCTTCTTCCTCCTGTCGGACGGATAGTGGATGAAGCCGTTGTTGTATTTGATGCTGATTCCGGCGCTGGCAAGCGGAGGATAGTTGGGCGAGGCGAATGCGTCGAAGTCGGTGGCGTTCACCTTCGTGCTCCTGTTTCCCCTGTAGAGCTGAGAGTTGAAGCAGATGCAGACTTCGGGGACCATGGCTCCTCCCTTGCTGTCCCTTGCGGCTGCGATTTCGACTGCGGAAATCAGGTTCTCCTTTCCGTCCGTGCGAGGCCTTCCTACGGGAAGCTGGCTCCCCGTGAAGATGACGGGCTTGTTGAGGTGGTCGAACATGAAACTCATTGCCGAGGCGCTGTATGCCATCGTGTCTGTCCCGTGCAGTATGACGAATCCGTCATAGTCGTCATATTTTTCCTGTATGATGTTTGCGAGGGCCTGCCACATCGAGGGTTCGACGTCTGACGAGTCGATAAGGGGGGCGAAAGTGTACGCGTCTATGCGCAGCGAGAACTTCCTGAGTTCCGGGACTTCGTCAAGCAGGCTGTTGAAGTCGAACGGCTTGAGGGTCCCGTCGGACGGGTCCTCCTTCATTCCGATTGTCCCGCCGGTGTAGATAAGAAGGACGGCGGATTTCTGCGGCATGATGTCCTTGAAGAAGCTGATTTTCATGGTTGCTTCGGGCTTAGAGTGAAAACAGTTGTCTGGCGTTGTGCGTGGTTGCTCTGGCTATGCTCTCAAGGTCGGTCCCCATCCTTTCGGCAATGAACGCGGCGATGACGGGGATGTTGGAGCTGTCGTTGCGCTCTCCCCTGCGCGGGGTGGGTGCGAGGTATGGGGCGTCTGTCTCAAGCAGTATCGCCTCAAGAGGGAATTCCGCTATGTGTTTCCCGATAGAGGAGTTCTTGAATGTGACCACTCCTCCGATTCCGACATACCAGTCGCCTCCGCATGACCGCAGGCGGTTATAGGTCTCGATGCTGCCCCCGAAAGCATGGAGGTTTCCCCTGAGGTGCAGCTGACGGCAGTCTCTGAGAATGGTGAAGAAGTCCTCCGTGGCGTCCCTGAGATGGATATTGACAGGAAGGTCCCATTCCGAGGCCAGCTCCAGCTGGACCCTGAACGCTTCCATCTGTTCCCTGCGGTAGTGGTCTCCGGAGTGGTAGTCCAGGCCTATCTCTCCTACTGCGACTATCCCGCGGTCCCGATAGGGGAGCATCGCATCGATTTCGTCTCTCCAGTTTTCCGTGACAGAGCCGGGGTAGAGCCCGAGCATCGGGCGGAGTACACCGGGATTCCGGTCGACGAGCGCGAACATGGACGGCCGTTCGTGAGAGTCGATGTCGGCCTGTATCATTACAGACACGCCGGCATCGGTACCCTTGCGGATTATTTCCTGCTCGCATCCCTCAAAGGCATGGTCGTAGTTGTGGGTATGTGTGTCGATGAATTCCATCAGAACACAAAGTTAATCAATTTTGACATTCAACGCACACTGTCCGGCCAGGTCAGACGAAATGATGCGGTCGGCGTCAAGTCTTTCGAGCATTGCCGAGACAGTCCCGTATTGCAGACCCAGAGCCTGGCTGATCGAATCCGCATCGCACCCGGGGTTTTCACTGATGTGCCTGACAAGCCTTGTGGCGAGGGCTCTGTCTTCCGGGGCGTATCCTTCCGGCACGGCTGTGGCGGGGTCTGGCGCTGCTGTCCTGCCCCGGCGGTCCCGGCATGCCAGTCCGAGCATTGTGCAGAATGCCGGAATGTTCACAAGAGGTTCAGCCAGTTTGTCCGCAACAAGCTGGTTGCATCCTGATGAGCGGGCATCGTCTATGCGTCCTGGAAGAGCATAGACTTCGCGGCCGTATCCGGAGGCAAGGCGTGCGGTCATCATTCCTCCGCCTCTGGTCCGGGACTCGATCAGGACCGTACATCGTGACAGCCCTGCGATTATGCGGTTCCTGCGGCGGAAATTCGCTTTTGTGAGGGCTGTGCCAGGGGGATAGTCTGTCACCAGCGCGCATGAGTCTGTGCACGAAATCCTCGATGCCGTCCCGGAATGCGTTTTAGGATAGACGGAGTCGATGCCGGTTGGGAGCACTGCGATTGTCGGTATTCCGTATTCTGCGGCCGCCCTGTGGGCGGTGATGTCCGTGCCGAAAGCAAGTCCGCTGACGATGGTAGGGTTTGCACCTGAGGCAGCCAGTGCCCTGACCGTTTCCCGGCACCACCTGTATCCGTAGGCGCTCAGATCCCTTGTCCCTACTATGGAGACGAACACTCCGTCGTGGAAAATGTCCTCGAGTCTGGATGTGCCTTTCACGTATAGCAGAAACGGCGCGTCGGGGCACTCTCTGAGAAGAGGGGGATAGCATTTGTCGAAGATACCGGCGAACTTCACCCCGTCTGCGGAAAGCCGGTCGTATTCTTCCCCGGCACGTCCGATGTCGTCAGGTGTGATTATTTTCCTGTCCTTGAGCAGTGTACAGACGGATTCGTCTGCGTTCATATACTCATGCCCGCAGGACCGCAGCATTTCCATGATGCCGCGGGATACGCCGGGACGGTCCCCGAAAAGGGAGTTCAGCGCAATGGCGCATAGTGTGGAAAGTCTTTCTCTGTCCATAAGTCTCCATAGTGTTAAGTCTCATGGACAAAGTTAAGCAATAATTTCAGACTATCAGCATCGCGTCTCCGTACGGACCGAAGCGGTAGTCGTTTTCGAGGGCGCTCTTGTATGCCGCCATTACCTTGTCATATCCGCCGAAGGCCGCGACTGTCATCAGCATGGTGGACTGCGGAAGGTGGAAGTTGGAGACTATTGCATCGGGGACTGAGAAGTCGTACGGGGGGAAGATGAATTTGTTTGTCCATGTGTCGAGAGGACGGATCTCTCCGTTTGTCGTGACATAGGTTTCGAGGGCACGGATGACTGTTACGCCTATGGCGCATATCTTGTGTCCGGAACGCTTTGTCTCGTTGATGTTCTCGGCCTCTTCTTCCGTGATGATGACTCTCTCACCGTCCATCTTGTGCTTGGACAGGTCTTCGACGTCTACTGTACGGAAGTGACCTATCCCCATGTGAACCGTAATGAACGATTTTCTTATATCCTTGAGAATCATTCTGTTGAAAAGCTCGCGGCTGAAGTGGAGGCCTGCGGCGGGCACCGCGACGGCACCCTCGTTCTTTGCGAAGATGGTCTGGAACTCCTCTGCATCCTTCTCGTCGGGATTCTCCTTCACCCACTCTGGCACAGGAGTCTTGCCAAGTGCGAAGAGCGCCTGCTTGAACTCATCGTACGGTCCGTCGTACAGGAATCTCAGGGTCCTTCCCCTGGACGTGGTGTTGTCAATGACTTCAGCCACCATGCTGTCGTCATCTCCGAAGTAGAGCTTGTTCCCGATACGGATCTTTCTTGCCGGGTCGACGATCACGTCCCACAGACGCTGCTCCCTGTTGAGTTCACGGAGCAGAAAAACCATGATGTCGGCTCCGGTCTTCTCTTTCTTGCCCAGCAGCTTGGCCGGGAAGACCTTGGTGTCGTTAAGCACGAACCTGTCGTCCTTGGAGAAATAGTCGATGATATCCTTGAATTTCCGATGTTCTATTTCCCCGCTGTCCTTGTGGAGCACCATGAGCTTGCACTCGTCCCTCCACTGCACTCTGTCGTTCACTATAGGCATCAGTTCCTTCGCTATCCTGTCTTTCGGTAGGTCGAAGTTGAATTGAGAGAGTTTCATGTAAATAAATCAAAAATACTTATCTTATACGGCCCTGGTTCCGAAAAAGTTTCATACTTTGGCTTCGCGGAAAACTTCGACTATTGAAGGGTAAGTGTTTTTGAGAAACGGCGGCAGGCTTGAGCGCGCCACCCAGGCGGCCTTGGAGATGTCCTCGTCCCGCTGCGGTGTCAGGTCGAGCGGGGCGTCATAGAGCATGTCGTACCACCATGTATGCTTAAGATGCCAGATGCCTCCCCTCAGGTAGCAGTGGTCCGTCACGCATATCAGGTCCCTGAGCTGGAGAGAGTCGACGCCTGTCTCCTCCATGACTTCCCTTATCGCTGTCGTACGTATGTCCTCTCCGGCCTCCCTGTGCCCTTTCGGAAGGTCCCACAGCCCGTTGCGCCGAATCATCAGGTAGTCGCCGCGTCTGTTTGAGACCAGCCCCCCGGCAGCATCGACCTCCCTGAATTCCGCGCAGACCCTTCTGTACGTCCATTCGGTGTTCTTGCAGGGGATGTATATTCTGCTCAGCGATTCGGATGCTTCGAACATGTCAACCAGAGTGTGGATGCTGATTCTTTCTCCGATATGGAATTCTATCGAATTGGGATCGGACAGCGCCTGGTCATCCTCGCTGCAGATGATGATGCAGCGTTTCTCGAAATATATCTTGTGCATCGGAAAATTGTTATCTTTGCAAAGTTAAGAAAAATATCCTATTCCAATGACAGCACATTATGCCAGCAAACACGGACTCGTTTCCCGGCGTCCAGAAGAATTGTACATGTTGTTCTGCGACATGCGCAACTTTTCGCGTCTGGCTCCCGAGGGGGTGCAGGCAGAGATAACTGCGGACTATGACTCTCTGTCCATAGTGGTCCAAAGCTTCAAGATAACGGTCAGAATAGACGAACGCAGGCCATACAGCCTCATAAGGATGAGCAGTGCCGAATCTCCCGTGGAATTTGTAGGAGCCATTCATTTTGACTCTGCGGTCGAGCCGGGCAAGACTGATTTCAGCATCGTCCTTGACGCAAATCTGAATTTCATGATGAAGTCGATGCTTGGGGGCAAGATCCAGGGGGCGCTCGACAAGGCGGTGGACACTCTCGTTGATATTTCGGAGGGAAGAATGCCGGACATCCCCGGAGGACTGCGCAAATGATACCTGTCTCGATAAGGCTCAATCCCTTCAAGGCTGAGGGCGTCAGGCTGCCGATACTTGAAGGCTCGAGTCCCGTGCCATGGTCGCGTTTCGGGAGAATCCTGGCCGAGAGGCCTGTATTTACTCTGCATCCGCTTTTCCATGCGGGCTGCTATTACGTGCAGGACAGTTCCGCGATGTTTGTGGGTCACGTGTTCAGGAAGTTCCTGGAACGCATGGAGCCGGGTGTGCGGGTTCTGGACTTGTGCGCTGCCCCGGGAGGAAAGACCACGGACATTGCAGCGTCGCTGCGCGAACACTTCGGCGACAGTTTCCTCCTGGTCTCCAACGACCCTGTCAGAGAGAGAGCCAGAGTCCTGGATGACAACGTCGCCAGGTGGGGGGATCCCAATGTGGTCGTGACGAGTGTGGATCCGGCCGCATTCGCTTCTCTGGGGGCGTTTTTCGATATTGTAGTTGCCGATGTCCCATGCAGCGGAGAAGGAATGTTCCGCAAGGATGCGGTTGCTGTCGAACAGTGGAGCCCAGACCTGGTAAGGCTTTGCGCAGCCAGGCAGAAAAGGATACTTTCCGATGTGTGGCCTTCGCTCAGGGAGGGCGGAGTGCTTGTATACAGCACATGTACTTATGAAGAAGCCGAGAATGACGATAACCTGGAATGGGCTGCGGAAACGCTCGGCGGGAGTATCGTGGCTGCCGAGGACGAATTCCCGGAATACGGGGTGCGACTGACGAGGCACGGGTCTCTGCTCAGGGCCGGGGTCGTTCCTGGCGAAGGACAGTGGGCCGGAGCTCTGGTCAAGACTGCGGGGGATTCGATGCCGGCGCGCTCTGACCTGTCCGGACTGAAGCCTCTGCGCTCGGGACTGGTAAAAGGTGTTGTGAAAGGCCATGATTTTGTCCCGGATGCAGACTGGGCGCTGAGCATCAAGTACGAGCGCGGCACATATCCGGAGGCTGATGTCGACAAGCAGACCGCTCTGCGGTATCTTCACAGAGATACTATCGTACTTCCTGACGCACCGTCAGGATATGTTCTGGTGACTTACCGTTCCGTGCCTCTGGGCTTTGTGAAGAATCTGGGCAGGAGATGCAACAACATGCTCCCGGCCTCGAGGAGAATATTGATGGACATTAATAACGCTTGACATATTATGAAGGCTATTATCAGGCTTTTGTGCATTCTTGGAATCGTGTCGGTATCAGCTGTGCCGGTTTTCGCGCAGGATGGTGACGGCTCCGTCCGTGCCGGGTTCCTCTCAGATTTCGAAAGGCAGGTCAGGAATGTCGGAATGGACGGTGTCGGGGTCGAGACTATCGTGAACAAATGGATATCGGCGTGTCCGGACGATCCCAAGGCATATGAGGCGAGATTCAACTTCCTGCTTGCCAAGTCCCGCACGACGGAACTGGTCCCCAAGGAACGCAGACGCTATCTCGGCCAGGATCCGGTCCTGACCCTGAAGGATTCTCTTGGCAGGAATGTGAACTATTTCGAGGAGGTGAGCTATGATGACTCCCTGTTTGCCGACGCCCTGAATTCTGTCAGGAAAGCGGCGATGCTCGCCCCTGACGAACTGCGCTACCGCTATGACATGATCAGCGCTCTGATATCATATGAGAAGGACAGCCCGGACATGGGAGCCGTGGAGATACTGGACCTGATTTCAGACTTTGAGTCGGATCCTGCCCGGAAGTGGACCCTTGATTCGGAACTTCTCGAGTCTTCGCCGAAGGCTCCGGACTACCGCTTCAGCCAGGCGATGGGGGAGTTCTGCTATCTGTTCTTTCATCTCGGAAGCGATGAAGGGTACAGGTATTTTCTGGCTGTATCGGAGGTCATGAACAGACTTGACCCGCGGAATCCTGTCTTTCTGGACAACATCGGATCGTACTGGCTGGTGGTCAGGAAAAACGAGAGGAAGGCGGCAAGGTATTACCGCAAGGCTCTCAAGATAGATCCTGAAGACTATGCGGCACAGACGAACCTGGAGATTATTCAGTCTTCACGGTCGAAGCAGGGTCGATCCTCGAAATAAACATCGACGGAATCAGCAGCAGGAGCATGATCACGATGAAAGAGGCCGCATCCGCAGCCAGTATGCGGGTGATGTCCACGTGTATCGGGACATAGGAGAGGTAGTAGTTCTCTGGATTGAGCCTGAGAGGCTTCAGTACGCCCTGAACCAGGCAGAACAGCAGTGCGAGAATGTTTCCGGCTGCCATGCCGATGGCGACTATTCTTGAGCCGACCCTGAGGAATACGGAGGCGATTGCCCTGTCGGTCATTCCGAGCGACTTGAGGATTCCTATGGTCGAAATGTTTCGGAAGAGCAGTATGAGCAGCCCGGAAACCATGTTGAATCCTGCCACGAGAGTCATCAGCAGGAGTATCGCATAGACATTGACGTCAATCAGTCCTATCCAGTCGAAAATCGTCGCGTAGCTGTCCACTGCGGCGACGGACGCTACCATTTCGTCCTCAGATTCGGCGCCGGCATCGGCAATCATGCCTATTTCCATGGCTTTCTGCCTCATTCTTTCCTGAGTGCGGTATGAGTCGTCAAGCGTCACCTCAAGTGCGGACACCTCGCCTTCTTCCCATCCGTTGAGCCTGCGCAGGTCCTGGAGCCTGGCCATGACGACGTGGCCCATGTCTGTGGCTACAGGGGTTTCGTATATGTCCCCGACAGTGAACTTCCTGATCTTCATCCTTCCTTCGGAAGTCACGAAATATGCTGTATAGCTGTCTCCGGACGACAGTCCGAGTTCACGGGCCATATCTGACGGAATCGAGGTACAGAGCTCTCCGAGGGCCTGAGTGCCGGTTCCCTTGAAAACGACTCCGGTGATGTCGTCGCCCGTCTTGACAATGCCGCTGTCATATATTACGGGATCCACCGACTGCACACCCTTGACCGACTTGATGTCGTCAAGATACGAAGGGGATCCGCTTATCGGGGCTGCATCAGTCGATAATGTGGAATATGACGATTTCAGCACGACGTCTCCCGTAAGGGCTGCAATCCCGGCCCGTATCCCGGAACTGAATCCGGACGAGATGCACATGGCCACTATAATAACAAAGAAGGAGATGGCTATCGCAAGGACAGCCATCTTCCCCTTGAATCCGATACGTTTTGCAATGAATGCTTCGACGTTCATTACCAGATGATTACCCTTTCGTCAGCGGGACGCCACATCGGGTCTCCCTCCTCGATGCCGAAAGCCTCGAAAAAGAACGGAAGGTTCCTGACCGTAACGTTGACTCTGTTCTCGGGCAGAGAATGTACGTCAAGTTTTGTCATGCGTTCCTTGTCCTCGTCTGTGGAGTTCTCGGCCCACAGGTGGGCATAGCCTATGAAGAAACGCTGTGCGGCGGAGAGTCCGTCTATGGGCTCCGGCTCCTGCCCGTTCAGGGCATTGTGGAGAGCGGTCCATGCGATGCTCAGGCCTCCCTGGTCAGCGATGTTCTCTCCCAGGGTAAGGGCTCCGTTAGCGTATACTCCGGGGAGAATCTCAACTTCGTCGAACTGCTGCTCGAGAACGGCTGTCTTCTTCTTGAAGGCGGCTTCGTCATCTGCAGTCCACCAGTTGGTCATGTTGCCGTTCTTGTCGAAGAGCCTTCCCTGGTCGTCGAATCCGTGAGTCATCTCGTGTCCTATCACGACGCCGATCGCGCCATAGTTGACGGCATCGTCGGCATCGGGGTTGAAGAACGGCGGCTGAAGGATTGCGGCAGGGAAGCAGATTTCGTTGGTCGTCGGGTTGTAGTATGCGTTCACGGTCTGAGGAGTCATTCCCCATTCCTCGGTGTCGGTCGGTTTGCCGAGCCTGCCGAGGTTGTCAGCCACATACCATGCGCTGGCGGCGCGCAGATTCTCGAAGTAGCTCAGAGAAGGGTCGACGTCGAGGCTGCTGTAGTCTTTCCACTTGTCGGGATATCCTATCTTGACCTTGAATGCGGCAAGTTTCTCGCGGGCGTATGCCTTGGTCTCGTCTGACATCCAGTCGAGCGAGTCAATATGCTGCTGCAGGGATGTCTGGAGATTGTGTACCAGGTCAAGCATCTTTGCCTTTGATTCCTCTGAGAAATACTTCTTGACGTACATCTGGCCGACGGCCTCCCCGAGCACGCTGTTGGGCACGCTCATGGCGCGCTTCCATCTCGGCTGCTTTTCGGTGACGCCGCTCATCTGGGTGCTGAAGAAGTTGAAGGAGGCGTCGTAGTATTCGTCTGAGAGACTCCCGGCCGCGCTGTTCAGCAGGCATGCAGCCATATAGTCCTTAAGTTCGTCAAGAGATGCTGATGCGAAGATCTTGTCCAGCCCGTCGAAGTATGAAGGCTGCTGAACGATGATCTTGTCCTGCTCGGGTATTCCGAGTACGCTGAAGAATCCCGCATAGTCGAAGTTCGGCCACTCCTTGCAGATCTCCTCTGTGCTCATGGGATTGTACTGCTTGGTGTAGTCCCTGTTCTGTACGCTCGTCCATGAGATGGCGGCAAGCATGTCCTCCACCTTTACGGCATTTTCAGCCTTCTGCCTTGCATCCTCATATCCGCTCAGCGTGAAAAGCTTTTCCAGCATGTCGGCGTATCCCTTGTGGAGGTCGGCATTGGCGGTATCGACATAGTAGTCGCGGTCACCCATTCCGAGTCCTCCCTGAGCCATGTACAGAATCTGCGTCTGGCTGTCCATCAGGTCAGCCTGGACACCTATGCTGAAAAAGCCGCCTTCGCCGTACTTGTTCTCGTCGGCGAGTTCGGCCGCAAGGCCCTTGCTGTCGGAGACGGCATAGATTCTGTCAAGATATTTTTTCAGCGGAGCGCCACCTTCTGCGTTCAGCCTGACTGAGTCGAGGCCCTGCTTGTACAGGTCGACGATCTTCTGCTCGACCGTTCCGCGCTCGGGAGTCATCTTCGCCATTTCTGCGAAGAGATCATTCAGGTTCGCCACGTTGTTCTCGCGCAGGACATCGAACGAGCCGAAACTGGCATATTCCGGTTTCAGCGGGTTCTTACTGATCCATCCGCCGTTTGCATACATGTAGAAGTCATCTCCCGGAGCCACGCTGAGATCCATGTCTGAGGTGTCGATGGCCGGGACTTTCTTTCCCCTGTCCTGGCATCCGGCCAGAATCACGAGGGGAAGCAATAATACCACTAACTTTTTCATATCAAAACACGTTGATAACAACCGTATTTTGCAAAGTTACGAAAAAAGACGATATTTGATTCGATTTAAGAATCCTATATGAAGTCAAAGGCTTTTGATACGATAAAGAGATACGCGATCGCCACCGTGGGGCTGTTCCTGGTGGCTTCCGGAATAGCTCTTTCGATAGTGTGCAATCTTGGTACGGCACCTCTCTCATGTGCCGCTTATGTCCTCAATCTCAAGTTCAGTTCCATATCTGTAGGGGCGTTCATTTTCATCGTGAACATGGTCTACATGCTTGTCCAGGTGCTGCTTCTGCGGCGCAACTTCAAGCTGGTCAGCCTGATGCAGATAGCGGCGTCGCTGCTGTTCGGCTATATGGTGGATGCCTCGCTGTGGATGCTGTCGGCGGTTCTGGAAGATCCCTCCCTCGCGGCGAGGTTCGTGCTGCTGTTTGTGGCGGGTGCCGTTACGGCGGTAGGAGTCAGCATCGAGGTGCATTCCAAGGCCTGGATGCTGTCAGCGGAGATGACCGTGGCCGCCTTCTCTTCTGTGCTCGGGAAGCGCTTCGACAGGGTAAAGATCGTTATGGACAGTTCGATGGTTGTAATTGCCGCGGCCCTGTCATGGGCATTCTTCGGCAATCCCTTCGGAAGCGGGGAATTCACGACCCTGTCAGACATGCTGCTGGCCAGGACCCCCGGAGTTGTCATCGGCCTGGGAACGCTTGTGCTGGCAGTACTGCCCGGCTTTCTGATGCGTTTCACTACTCCTGCTCTGGGCAGATTATTTTGAACCGTTCATACACTGCAATCACGCTGTCGACATAGGCTACAGTCTCTTTGCCATGGAAGGTCCCGAGTGAGACCGCGCCCGTGTCAAGCACCGATTCATCCGCCATCTGGGGAATTATGGCGGCGACATTGTCCCAGTATCCGGTATCGACCCCTCTGTATTTGGCGAGACTTATCATGTCATCCACTCTGGACGACCCTGCGTTGTATGCCGCCAGGGCGAACTTGAAACGTTCCTGGGGATTTGCCGCGATGTCGGAATATTTTTTAAGAAGCGAGTCCAGGAGCCTGGCTCCGGCGCATATGTTCTGCTCGGGATCGAGCGAGTCATCCACTCCGAAAGCCGATGCCGTGCGTGGCATCATCTGCATGAGTCCGCTGGCTCCACGGTGCGAGCGCGCCTCGATGTGGAACCGCGATTCCTGGTAAATGATGGCGGCCAGCGCTCTCCAGTCCCATCCCAGAGAGTCCGCATGCTCCTTGATGATGTCATCGTACGGGCTTATCGATTCTCTCTTGCGGCTTCTGAACGCATTGTAGCGCTTGAGGTAGCTGTCTCTGACCTGTTCATAGTCCTCCCGTTTCTGCCACGATGCGATGAAACTGTTCAGAGAATCGATGTCTGCCACGGCATCGCAGCGCATCAGGAATACGCTGACACTGTCAAGGGCCCTTGAAACCAGGATGCTGTCTGGCGCCGTTTCGGAACTGTCCTGCGGCAGCACGAGCAAGTCGATGGAGCCGTTTCTCAGCGAGTCGAGGTAGTTCTGGTCCGGACTCCTGCGTATGCCGATATCAATGCTCTGACTGTTGCTGCAGGCGTATTCTTCAAGAAAGAGATAGTTGTATCCGACGAGCAGCGCTCTTTTTGTTTCAGGAAGGCTTCCGAGATCGATAATGCAGTCCAGGTGGCTTTTGAGTTTCGGGGCCTCTCCTCTGTCATGCCTCGTTCCGAATAGCGATGCAATGAAGACCGCTATACAGAGTATTGCCGTGATGCATGCTGCCGTTATTGTCTGTCTGTCCTTTGTCCTCTGCATATTTATTTTCTGGGGCGCCCGGTGGGCTGGGTGTAGAACGGCCACCATATGCCGATCTTCAGGCCGTCCATCCCGCTCTGGGTGACAATGTAGCGGTCTGCGCTGAAGTAGTCAGACCTTCTCATCGGCCAACCCAGACCTGCATTCTGATACTTGATGAAGATGCAGGCGCGCTTCCACTGCATGTTGATGAATATGTCAAAAAACGGGCCATTGTTGTAGAGTCTCTGGTCCTGGTTGTAGAAGACTCCCAGATTGGGGTTCCATGCGGGGGAGTGCCATGAGGTGTTCCAGAAGGCATTCGCCCCTATCTGCATGACCAGGACATTCTCCCTGCCGTCTTCGCTTTTCTGGGCGACGAACTGGAGATAGTACCTCAGGTTCATGGCTACTGAAGGGAGGGGCAGAACCTGCTGGTCAGTCGAGTGCTGTACCAGGATGCGGTTGTCAAGGTGGACGGGTCCCAGCACGAATTCCTTGTCGAGCGAGAGTGAGAGCACGCTCATCGGAACGCTGTTCTGACGGATTATGCCGGCCGTATCATAGTAGAGGTTGCCTGAGAGCAGTGCATAGCCGGCCGACACGTCGAGCTTCCAGTTTGGAATCCCGATGCTGCCTGTAAGGGTGGTCGTGGATATCTTGGTGAAGTCGTTGTCCCACTTGAAGTGGTTGGAGCTCATGTGCTTCTGGTACCACGTGGGCTCCTGCAGGCTTGTCGCTATCCTGACGTCAAGCGTGGCCGGGCTGTGCCTGTTCCTGCGGAACGGGTAAAGGGCCAGCCGTCCGCCGCCTTCCAGGTTGAAGTCGCCGGCGTCATTCCCGGCAAAGACATACTTCGCCTTCGCGTCCCAGTAGAAGTTGTTCCTGAACTGTCCCCTGGCTCCTGCGTAAGCGTATATGGAATTTTCTATACGGTTCAGCGGCCGTGTCGCCGTACTGTCGAAGTAAGTCCTGACATAGTCTCCGAGGCCGATGTCAAGTTTCGAGACTATGGCATCGCTGGCCCATGGCTGCAGCCTGAGGAAAACCTTGTTGTCTATCTTGCGGACGCGCATCGAATCAGCGCTGGTCGTCGGATTGTAATAGAATATGTTGTTGTAGAACGCCTGCCCGGCCTCGTCGTTTATTACGTCCGTGTAGGTCCTGGTATAGGTCGATATCTCGCTGCTGTGCCCGATGTAGGCCGTAGTTATGTCCCTGTTGAGGCTGTCGGCGTTGAAGTTGTACGTGCTGTCCCTTCTGGCACGCATCCTCTCTATGAAGGTAAAGGGTATTCGCAGCTGCTGTTCAAGGTAGAACGTGTGTTTTTTGAGCCTGGAGTGTGCGTTTGTGAGGTTGACGCGTATGTCCCTTGCATCCAGGGAGGTGTCACGGATGAATGTGTCGTCAGTCATTCCGCCGTTTTCGTCGCGCGAGACCATGTTGTAGATGTATCCGGCATGCATCATGTATTTCTTGCCGAGATAGTTGGTGTTAACGGCGAATGTCTTGTTTATCGTCTCTTCGTTCTCCAGCATTCCACCGCCTCCGAAACGGTCGAACAGTATCCCGAAGTTGAGTTCGGGAGTGATGTTCTGAGTCGTGAGTATGTGCAGGTTGTCGGATTCCTTTGCATCGTCAGAAAGGAGAGTCCCGAAATACGAAAGTTCCGTGTAGGGAGTCTTGCTGTTGTAGTTCGGCAGCGTGCGCGGCGAGAAGCTCCAGGGCTCCAGGGCATTGTAGAAGTCTACTCCCTCGTCGCTTTTACGTTCGAAGAAGTTGTAGTACTGCAGTGGTGAGCCGGCGACACCTAGCCATGTTGCGTTCACGTCCCTGCGCAGGAACGGATAGTCGTAGTAATGGTAGTTGAATGTCGTGTCCGGTATGTATGCGCTGATGTCGTGGAAGTCCTGGTCCGTTGTCCACGACACGATGCGCTTGTAGTGCAACGAGTCGGGCAGTGCGAAGGTCTCGAGTATCCTGGGGGTGTTCTCGATGATGCTGTCCCTTGTCTCCTGGCGTTTTTCCTTTTCGAGGCGCAGGGAATCGGCGCGTGCAATCTTGCGGTTCATCCTCTGTTCGGCATCGTATTCCCTGCGTTCTTTTCTGGAAAGGGAGGAGTACCATGCCTCGAAGGCGGCCTTTGCCTTTGCCGTGGAGTCTGCAATGTAGATCGAGTCGACCTTGTCCCACAAGGTGGAGTCGAGCAATGCTTTCAGCGAATCCCTGGGACTGAGTTTTGTCTGGACCGCGGTGTCAGCAGTCTCGGCTGTTTCATCTACGTTGAGGCTGTCGATCTCTATGGCACTGTCATCGTAGTGCGCATACCTGTATGCGGCGACCGGATATATTACTGTGTCTCTGGCCCCGGAAGGTGAAAACGCCGGGCGTGACGGGGCGATCGCGGCACCCAGTCCGAAACTTCCGGCCAGTGCGAATGCAGTGACGGCTGCCGGAAAGAGTATGCTTGGCTTGAGTTTCATGCTACAGTGCTGCGCATAAACCTTTATTTGAACCTGGCAAAGTTAGAAACTTTTTGATAATACCCCAAAAAGTGCGAAATTTAGGCCCGCAATGGACAGATTGTTGAAAATGTATGAAGAGCTCACCGGCTGCCGCGCCGGCGAGCCTGAGCGGCTGCCGCTTTCCGGCAGTTCCAGAAAATATTACAGGATTAGCGGTGAAGGCGGAACATTCATCGGATGCATAGGTACCAGCCTTGCCGAAAACAGGGCTTTCCTCGCCATCGACGCACAGTTCCGCCGGAACGGCCTGCATGCTCCCGAGGTATATTCGGTGAGCGGCGACTCCATGGCATACCTGCAGGAAGATCTCGGCGACACGCAGTTGTTCGAGTATCTCAGGCCGGGAATCGAGGCCGGAGATTTTTCGGAAGACCAGCTTGACCGTCTTCGCGACACGATGTGCCTGCTTCCTGCCGTCCAGTTCAAGGTAGGGGACGGCATGGACTGGAGCGTGTGCTTTCCAGACAGGGAGTTCAACGACAGAATGGTCAGCTTTGACCTCAACTATTTCAAGTATGACTTTCTGAAACTGACGTCGTTGCAGTTTGACGAGATCCGTCTGCAGGACGATTTCGACAGACTCCGGGCGGACTCGACCGATTTCAGCGGAGAGACGTTCATGTACAGGGATTTTCAGGCGCGCAACATAATGATAAAGGATTCCGAGCCCTGTTTCATTGACTTCCAGGGAGGACGCAGGGGACCTTTGCAGTATGACCTGGCTTCTTTCCTGTGGAATGCGGGGACTCATTTCAGCGCTCCGCTCCGGGCGGAACTCGAGGAGTGCTACCTGCGCTCTCTGGCGAACTTCACCGATGTGGACGAGGCTGCGTTCCGGGAGAAATACCGGCTGATAACGCTTGTGCGGCTGCTGCAGGAGCTCGGTGCTTACGGATACAGGGGACTCGTCGAGAGAAAGCAGCTTTTCATTGACTGCATACGTCCCGCGCTCAAGTGTGCGGGTGAACTTGTGTCGGTTCCTTTCGCCCGGTATCCTTATCTCACCGATCTGCTTGCCAGACTGGCGGGCGAGTGGGACGGCTCGACACTGATGCCCGGATTCAAGGTCAGCCTATGAGGGCGATGGTGTTTGCCGCCGGTCTCGGCACGAGGCTGCGGCCCCTCACGGACACTGTCCCGAAAGCCTTGGTAGAGGTCGGCGGCGTCCCGATGCTCGAGAAGGTGATATTGCGCCTGAAGGCGGCCGGCTTTACGGATTTTGTCGTAAATACCTGTTATCTTGCCGACAAGATAGCCGGTTTCCTCGCTTCAAAAGGGAACTTCGGTGTCAGGATCGACATCTCCGAGGAGCCGGGTGGCCCGTATGAGACCGGAGGCGGCATAAAGCATGCCGGCAACCTCCTGAGAGGTGACCGTTTTCTTGTACATAACGTGGATATCCTCAGCGATGTCGACTTGAGATGGTTTGTCTCAGAGGACAGGCCTGGGAATATGGCGACTCTGCTCGTCTCGGACTTCGAGTCTGAGCGCCGCCTGCTGTTCGGAGACGATATGATACTCCGCGGATGGATGAATCTCCGTACTGGAGAGGTCAGGAGCCCTTTCCGCGACCTGGACCCCGACAGTTGCCTTAAATATTCTTTCTGCGGCATCCACATCCTTTCGGACGAGGTCCTTGACCTGATGGACGGCTGGCCTCCGACCTTTTCGATTATCGATTTCTATCTTGCGAACGCCGTTTCCGGCCGCATTGCCGGGGTCAGGGCTCCAGGCCTGCGCCTTCTGGACATAGGGACTCCGGAGTCTCTTGCCGCGGCACAGGAGAGCGGCCTGTAAACTTGTAATGATTATGGATATTGTCCCTTTGATTCTGATTCTTGCCGTGTCTGTCGCGGCCAGCTGCGTGCAGAGGGTTTCCGGCTTCGGCTTCGGAATAATAGCTATGGCCGTATTCCCTCATCTCATGCCTTCCTATGCGGAGGCAACCGCGCTTTCCGGGATGCTTGGCGGACTTAATGCCATTGTCCCGGCTATAGTGATGCGCCGGCATGTCGAATGGAAGAAACTGCTGCCGATCATGATTACCTTTCTGGTGGTCTCATTCATTGCCATCAGGCTCGTGGTCATCATTGGCGGTTCGGAACTCAAGCATATGCTCGGCGGAGTACTCATCGCCGTGAGCCTGTATTTCTTTTTTGTCAGCGAGCGTATCCACGTGCGTCCGACCATCCCTCTGCAGGTCGGTATGGGATCCCTGAGCGGAATGATGGGAGGCCTGTTCGCCATGCAAGGCCCTCCCGCAGTAATCTATTTCATGGCTTCCGCTTCAGACAAGGAGTCGTACATCGCCATGACCCAATGGTATTTCTTCATCGGGAATCTGATGATGACGGTTTTCAGGGCCACCGAGGGGATAGTGACGCCAGTGGTCCTGGAGTCTTTCGGGTTCGCTACGCTTGCCGTGATGCTCGGTACGTGGATAGGGTCCAGGATATACGACAAGATGCGTATTGACATCTTGCGCAAGGTGGTCTATGCCTTCCTGGCAGTATCCGGAGTCGTGACGCTGTTGTCATAAAGGTGTACGTCCATCTGAGGGAACGGGAACTGAATTCCGACCTTTGGAAGCTGGTCATACACTTTTCTGTTGTAGTCATACAGCAGCCCCCAGTAGTCTTCTCTCTTCACCCATGCCCGCACGGTGAAGATAACCGCGCTGTCACCAAGTTTTGATATGACCACCGAGGGGTCCTCCGCGCCGGGCGTGGCCGAAGCGGAAAGGACCCTCGGGTCTGTTTTCAGCAGTTCCATCAGCGTGCCTGTGCACAACGCCGAATCTGTCCCGTATTCGACACCGATGTCCCAGCTTGCCCTGCGTATCGGATTGCGGGAATAGTTGTCGATGTTGCCGTTGAACAGTGCGCCGTTCGGTATGATGATGCAGCGGTTGTCAGTCGTCGTGAGGTTCGTGCTGACTATGGACACGGAGGTGACTGTTCCGGTGTAGCCCTGGGCCTCGATGAAATCACCGGCCTTGAATGGCTTGAACGCCAGAATCATCATGCCTCCTGCAAAGTTCTGCACGGTTCCGCTCAGCGCCATGCCTATGGCCATGCCTCCGGCGGCAAGCAGTGCCGCGATGGAAGTGGTGTTGATGCCGAGCGTGCTGATTGTAATGATGATCAGCAGGGCCGTCAGGGTAATCGACACAAGGCTTGCGACGAATGATACGAGAGTCTTGTCCGCGTTCTTGCGGTCGAAAGCCGTCACTATCATCTTGCGTATGCGCTTGATCAGCCATGCGCCGACGATGTATATCAGTATTGCGACGACTACCTTGATGCCGAACTGTATGAACTGGTGTAGCAGTCCCTGGAGAGTCTCGGCGGGGTTGGACGACATCTGTTCGGCAAAATGCTGCAGGCTCAGCATGGCCGAATCGACCTTGCTGGTGATTATCTCCTCTTCCTGCTGGGCAGAGGCCTGTAGAATGTGAATCAGCATACTGTTGTCCTATTTGCCGGCCGTGTTCTCGTACGGGATGCAGACACCCTTCTTGCTGAAGGATATCCTGGCGTTCTCCTCGCGCACGTCATCCTCGGAATAAGTTATGGTCCAGGTATCCATAGTCATGAGTTCCCAGAGTCTGTCTTCCGTCATTGGAGCGGCGAAGCGGACTTCAATGCAAGGCACGAGATTGTCGTCCAGAGTCAGATATACGCCGATCACTCCTTCTTCCTTGGAGAGATGGTTGCTCAGATAGGGGAGTCCCCTGAGGATGATCGGCTTCTCGTAGTTCTGGTCCGAAATCCTGTATATCCACTGAGGCTTTCCGGCATAGACCTCGCTGCGCTTGCGCACCACGGTCTGGCCGTTTTCCTCGTATTTCCCGCTGTATTCCGCGCTGAAAGAGTCGAACATCATCCTGAGGTAGTCTGCGATGGCCATTGTCTGCGCTCCGTCCTCGAGACGCACGAACTCGAAGCCGAGAGGTATCTCCCTGACCCCGCCGCCGCTGACAGGCATCTCGAGCGTCTTCTTCTCGACGATTTCCCTTATCCAGTCCTCGTCCAGTGTTTCGTCCGGTGCCATGTATATGTGGACAACAAGAGGACAGTCATATACCGATTCGAGTCCGAAAATCTTCTTGTCGGTCTGCCTAAGCTGCATGCCGAGATAGTTGAGGTCCATCCTGTCGTACATCTTCTCGGTGCGTATGGTAATTACCTTGACTTCAGGGTAAAGTGCCGGATCGGGGCTGCTGACCCTGAATTTGGAGGGCACGAAGGCCTGCTCCTGGATCTTCTCTGCCGTTGTCTTGGTCGGGTCGAACGAAACGACTACCCTGTGGCTGCCGACGTATGTCTTTACGCCATGAACTCCAGCCACGTTCTCCATCTTTGCCTTGAATGCCATGGAGCTGCTGTAGCATTTGACTGATTTGAGGCCGGTGAGGGTCACAGTCTCGATCTTCATGCCGTCGGTGATGCCCCATTTGACATCAATCGTAGGCAGCTCGAAGTGTCCGCCAAGCACATATGCCACCGCCACGAGTATCACCGCGAGTACCGGAGGCAGGAATCTGGTTATCTTCCTCGTCGTCTTTGAATCCCCTCCGGACTTGACGTCTATGCTCAGCGCGCCTGTGGGGCATGCGGCTACGCATTCTCCGCACAGCATGCAGTCGACAGAGTTGACTTTCCCTCTGAATGAGGGCACATCGATGCCGTAGGGGCAGTTCTTGGTGCATGACCTGCATGAACGGGTGCATCTGGTCTCGTTGACAATGACCCCGAGCAGCTGCAGTTTCGGTCTTCCGCTCAGAATCTCAAGCAGGTAACCTACGACGCAGAGTGCTCCGAGCAGCCATATCCATGGAAGGTTGACGCCAAGCAGGGACAAAGCCCAGTAGACGGCGACAGTAAGGATTATCCATCCCCAGAACTTGAGCGTATTGGATATCGCTCCGAGAGGACAGACATACTTGCACCAGAAGCGGTCTATCACAAATCCAAGCACGACAACGACGGCGACTGTCACTATTGCCATCCATAGCGTGATCTCGCCCTTGAAACCTGTGGCCGTCGCATAGTATGGATCGAAGTTCTTGCAGAAGAGCTCGCTTGTCTCCATCGTTATCCTGAAGGCAATGAAAAGCAGAATGTACTTGACTGCGCGCAGAAGTTTGTCGGCAACGCTTGTCTCTCTGATCGTGATGCCTGAGAATCCCATAGCCGTCCGCAGCTTCTTGAGCAGGTCTTCCACAGTGCCTATCGGGCATATGAAGGCGCAGAAGAGCTTCCCGAACAACACGACTGCGGCTGCGAGCACGATTCCCATTACAATCTGTACTGATGTCATCGAGCATGGCAGCGAGTCGCTGGCGAGGTATGTCCCCAGTGCCTCAAGACCTCCGAAGGGACAGTATTTCTCTGGGTCGGCAGGCTCTGCCTTAGGGAATATGAGCGTGTAGAGCCCGCTGAGGAAAAACAGCAGCAGCGCCAGCACTCCCCACTGGAGGAGATATTTGGGCCAATTGGATTTGATGGTTGATTTTTTGGCCATGGGTACTTAGGGTTTAGTTGTGTTTAATTCCAAGTTTGTCCAGCAATGCGTCAGGGTCGGGATCATGTCCGCGGAAATTGCGGTACATCACTGCCTCGTCTTCGCTTCCTCCCTTCTCCAGTATGTTAGTCCTGAAGGACTTCGCGACCTCTGGGCTGAATATGCCCTCTTCGCGGAATGCTTCGAAAGCGTCTGCCGCCAGCACTTCCGCCCACTTGTAGGAATAGTATCCGGCAGCGTATCCACCTGAGAATATGTGTGAGAAACTGGTGGACATGCAGCATTCCGCAACATCGGGAAGAACCGTGTATGGAGCCGTGGCGGCAGTCTCAAGTTCTTTGGCGGAGATTTCTATCGGGGTCTGAGTGGCGTTCCAGGCAAGGTCTATCAGGCCGAAGTGCAGCTGCCTTACCTGTGAGTACGCCGCAAGGTAGTTCTGCGACTCCACGAGCCTGTTCACCAGGGTGTCGGGGATTTCCTCTCCGGTCACGTAGTGCTTTGCAAAAGGCTTTAGGTATTCCGGCTCGTATGCCCAGTTTTCCATTATCTGTGACGGCAGCTCGACGAAGTCCCACGCCACGTTAGTACCGGTCAGGGACGGATACCGTCCCTTGGCCATGATTGCGTGCAGGGAGTGACCGAATTCGTGAAGCAGAGTCGTGAACTCGTAATGGGTCAGAAGCGAGGGGTCGTTACCGGAAGGCTTGCTGAAATTCGTCACTATGCTTACTATGGGGCGGGTCTCGATGCCGTCCCGGATGCTCTGGGATCTGAAGCTTGTCATCCACGCGCCTGCCCGCTTGCTTTCACGGGGGAAGAAGTCGGCGTAGAACAGGGCGAGATGCCTTCCTTCTGAATCCGTGACATCGTATACCCTGACGTCAGGGTTGTATCCCGGTATGTCCGGGCGCGGCGTGAAATGCAGGCCGTAAAGTTTTGTGGCAAGTCCGAACACTGCGTCTATGCAGGCATCAAGCTGGAAGTAGGGCTTGAGCACCTCGTCGCTAAGCGAGTAGTTCTTTTCGCGGTACTTCTCGGACCAGAACGAGAAATCCCACGGCTGCATTACTTCTTCCGTATAGCCGTTGGCCCTGGCGTAGGAGAGGATCTCGGCGACTTCATCCCTTGCGGCAGGAAGCGAGGGGCGCATAAGAGTCATTATCAGCGAATCAACCCTGTCCCTGGTCTTCGCCATACGGTCCTCAAGCACGTAGCTGTCGTAGCTCTGGTATCCGAGCAGCTTTGCGGTCTGGAGCCTGAGGTTCGCTATGCGGCGGCATACTGCGCTGTTGTCGAACTGTCCTCCGAAGGCTCTCGAATTATATGCGATGTAGTATTCCTTGCGCAGATCAGGCCGTTCCGAATACTTCATGAACGCGGAATATACCGGCTGCGACAGGTCGAACACCCAGCCTGAGACTCCCTTCTCTTCAGCAAGAGATGCCCCCATGTCCCTTACGAACTGGGGCAGTCCTGCGAGGTCCTCCTCGTCAGTGATATTGAGTGTCCATGCATTGGTAGCGGCAAGGACGTTCCTCGAAAACTCGAGGGAGAGCAGGGAAAGTTCTTCACGGTATCCCGTGAGTGTCTTCTTGTCTTCATCCGACAGCAGGGCTCCGTTCCTGCTGAAAGAAAGGTAGGTGTCTTCAAGCAGTTTTGCCTGGTCACCGTCAAGCTCAAGAGATTCCCTCATGTCCCATACGGCGCGGATTCTTTGGAAAAGCCTGTCGTTGAGGGATATGTACATCGAGTATTCATTCATCATGGGAGCGATCTGCTCGGCGATCTGCTGCATCTGCGGATTAGTGTCGGCCTCAAGCAGATTGTAGAAGATACTGCTTACATGGTCGAGAGTCTGTCCGGAGAATTCCAGCGCCTCGATGGTGTTTTCGAAAGTCGGAGGTTCGGGGTTGTTCACTATGGCATCGACCTCGGCCTTGCCTTCTGCGATTCCGGCTTCAAAGGCGGGCAGGTAGTGCTCGGTCCTGATTTTGTCGAACTGTGGGGCCCCGTACGGGAGAGCTGATTCCGTAAGAAGCGGATTTTCAGTCATTTTCTTGTCTATGTTCATCTCATCAAGAATATAGTCGGCATGCATGTAGTTGCGGAGTGTCCATAGCACGAAGCGTATGTCCACGTTCACGCATTTGTTGTATCCTTCAGTCCAGTATACGTCAGAGGCGAGGGATTCCTTGTTCCCGTCGAACGCCAGTCCCACAATCTGCCCTCTGGCATTCAGGACTGGACTGCCGGAGTTCCCTCCCGTTATGTCGTTGTCGGTGAGGAAGTCTACCGCCGGATCGATCCCAGCCTCCAGGCTCTCCTTTATTTCCGCCTTCCATTCAGGCAGCAGGTGGAAGTCATATGAGAGACTGTCTTCCTTTTCGAGGATTCCGGATGCACGGGTCTCCCAGGGCAGCATCTTGCCATCACGCATGTAGCTGCCCACCTTGCCGAATGTGAGCCTCATGGTGGAGTTCGCGTCAGGATACTGGGCTATGCCTGACTTGAGCCCCATCCTGTATTTCTCTCTGGTATATTCCCTGTCAAGGTCGGTGCGGTCCATGTCTTTCTCGACTTCTGCGATGGCATCGTTGAAAGTGCGTATCTGGACATCCGTGAAGAATTTGTAGATTCCGTCATTACGAGTCATGTAGGAGTCGGTCCAGAGGGCGTCGCACATCGCGTCCCAGTCATCGCCGTAGAGAGCATAGGTCTGTTTCTGGAACGGGCCCCAGAAACGTCTGTCGACGTTTTCGAAATAAGTCTGGAGACAATATCTGAACAGGTCTTTCTCCACGCGCATGTCGAGCTCGGCGTACTGTTTCTCCATGTCGACCGGTATCCTCGCGTTTCTGAGCCTCATGGCTATGATGCCCAGCTGCGAACCGCGGACAATGGTCTCCCTGAAATAGATGCGGTCCCGTTCGATGTCCTCGACGGCGGAGTATGCCTTGTCGAGTTTGCGCATGAGTCCACGGTTCTGCCTCCTGAGCCCGCGCTCCTCACTTCGGATGCGTGACGGCACGTTGAAACGTTCCACGCACTGGACGAATCCTTCGTCGTTCTCCTGGACGTTGCTCAGTGAAAAGTACTTGTCAGAATATTTCAGCCTTATCTGCGGATCTGCATCCATCCATGACTTCATTATCTTCATCTGGTCGGCGCGGACCTTGTTGCTTATTGGCAGCTCGACCTGCTCCCTGAACCTCACCTTGGCTGACGAAGAATACCTTGCAGTCCTTCCAGGGTAGCCGAGTATCATTGTGAAGTCTCCCGGCTGGACCCCTTCCGTACAGATCTGCAGATACTTCTCTGGCCTGAGAGGCAGATTGTCGTCAGAGTGCGGCGCAGGACGCCCGTCCCTTCCGGCATAGATCCGGTACAGGGCGAAGTCGCACTTGTGCTGCGGCCACTCCCAGTTGTCGATGTCTCCTCCGAAGGCGGCGATGCTGACAGGAGGGGCCGCCACGAGCCTCACGTCAGTGTAGACTTCATACAGTGCAAGGTAGTACCTTGATCCGGCCCACATGCTGCTCAGGGAGGCTTCATAGCCGGTAGAGGCTGAATACTTCTTCTCTATCAGGCTGCTTATCTTCCTGCTGCCGTGCGGTCTTCCGGCACTGGCCTCCTGCTGCGTGAGGCTCTGCACTTCATCGGTGACGTCAAGCACCTTCTTCAGGAAGTAGGCCTTCTTGCCGGGTATGTATATCTCTTCGCTCCTTGACCTGGCGAAGAAGCCGTCTTCAAGGTAGTTGTGCTGTTCCGTGCTTATTGAATGTATGTCGGAGTAGGCGCAGTGGTGGTTCGTGATAAGAAGTCCCATGTCTGACACCATGCTGGCGGTGCAGCCGAAGTCAAGCGACACTATGGCGTCCTTGAGCGATGCCTTGTCTTCGCTGTAGATTTCGTCGGGTGCGAGTTCCAGACCGCCTGCCTGCATCTGCCTGACCAGCGCTTCCGATATGGAATTGACCATCCACATACCTTCGTCTGCGGATGCGCAGACGGGCAAGAGACACAGCAGGATTGGGAGAATTTTCTTTTTCATAATACACTTACTTCTTACACAGTTTTCAAATATCAGAAAAATATTACTAAATACCAACACAAGCTAGCAGAATACCTAAAAATAATGAATTTTGCCGTTGTGCATTTTGATTATTTGTGAAACTTTTTAAATTTGCGAACAGAGTCAAATCAAGTTAGAGTGTATGCATAGCGGCCAATTGGTATTATCAGTGCTGCTTATGGCAGCGATGGCAGCCGGTGAAGTGCATTGTGCTGCCGCCACGCAGAGTTTCAGCGTAAGTGGCAAGGTCTGTGACGCCGCTACCGGCGAGCCTCTCCCGGGAGCCGTGGTCAATATTGACGAAATCTGGGCGATAACCGGCGAAGACGGATGTTTCGAACTGGACAGAATCCAGGCGGGAGAGTACACTCTTGCATCATCTCTTCTGGGTTACGTCGACGCTTCTGTGGATATCAAGGTGACTTCGGATGTTTCGGGAATCGAGATCCGGATGAAGCAGAGCAGCCTTGCGTTGTCCGAGGTGGTCGTGACGGCACAGCGTCCGAAAGACGGAATCGGTACCACGCACGACATAGGCCGCAATGCGCTGGACCATCTGCAGCTCAGCAACATGACCGACATGTCGGCATTGCTCCCCGGAGGAAAGACTGCCAATCCGGACCTGACATCTGCATCGAGCTTTTCGGTCCGTTCCGGTGGAAGTTCAGCGGGAAACGCCGCTTTTTCAACGGCAGTGGAGGTCGACGGAGTCCGTATCGGCAACAATGCCGGCTTTGCCGAGATGTCCGGAGTGGACACGAGGAGCATAGCAGTGGACAACGTGGAGTCAGTCGAGGTGATTTCCGGTGTACCGTCCGCCGAATACGGCGACCTGGGAAGCGGGATGGTGAAGATCCGCACCAAGAGAGGCCGTTCCCCTCTGAGCGTCACCTTTGCCGTCAATCCCAGGACCTGGCAGACTTCATTGTCCAAGGGCATCGACCTCGGGGCCAAGGCCGGGATTCTCAACCTGAGTGCCGAATGGGCCAATGCAACCAAGAACCTGACGTCTCCATATGAGTCATATACCAGGCGCGGGATAGGCGCGGTCCTTTCCAACACGTTCGGGAGCAATCTCCGTTTTGAGCTAGGTGTCAACGGCAACATAGGCGGAATGGACAGCAAGGATGATCCGGATGCATTCAAGGGAGAGTATTCCAAGACCAGAGACAACGCTTTCAGGGCCAACACGTCCCTGACATGGCTCGTGAACAGGCCTTGGATAACGAACCTGAGCGCCGACGCGTACGTGAATTACGCCGACAATCTTTCGCATGTCCACAAGTACAATTCATCGGCATCGATGCTCCCTGCGGTACATAACGAGTCCGAAGGATACAGCATCGCAGTGCTGCTCCCCGAGGGTGAATACTATTCGGACGCGATGGTCGATTCCAAGGAGCTTGATTTCGGAGGTTCGCTCAAGTATACGTTCAACTACAGGTGGGACGACATGCGCAGTGCGCTGAAGGCCGGACTTCAGTGGAAGTCTTCCGGGAACGTAGGCAAGGGCGAGTACTATCTTGACCCTGACCTTGCTGCGAACGGCTTCCGCCCGAGAGACTATTCGGAATATCCGTTCATGCATACCGTGTCGGCTTATGCCGAGGAAGATTTTACATTCCCGTTCGGTCTAAGGTTTACGGCTGGAATAAGATATGACAGGGTGTTCGTCAAAGGCACGCGCTACACCAATCTGGGCTCTTTTTCTCCCCGCCTGAACGTCAGGTATGACTTTTCCGAGCATCTTTCGCTCAGGGCAGGATGGGGCCTCGCCGAGAAGCTGCCCTCCTTCTATATTCTCTATCCGAAGCCTCAGTACAGGGACATTCTTGTCTCCAGCGGATATGAGGATGACCAGCTCTATTACAGGTACTATACCATGCCGTGCCCTATTGAGTACAATCCGGACCTGAAATGGCAGCGCAACGAGAATGCCGAGGTCGGCATTGACGCGGCCTTCGCAGGTCTGTCCATGTCGCTCGTGGGTTACTGCAACATTACGCGCAACCCATACAAGTTCTCCAACAGCTACACCTATCTCGAGCTGGACCGGGACGGCGTGACGGACAAGACATTCGTTGCGGTCAGCCGCCAGGACAACGGAGCTCCGGTCTACAGGGCAGGTGCCGAGCTGACGGTGGACTTCCCTCAGATAAGGCCTCTGAGGACTTCATTCCGTCTGGATGCGGCATATGGCTGGAGCAGGACGGACGACTCCTCGCCCTATTACTATTACAACATCGGGTGGTCGCATCCCTCGATTCCTTCGCGCTCTTATCCATATGTCGGAGTGTATGCCAACGGAGGAAACAACAACCTGATGATACGCGGGGAGGTGAGTTCGTCCCTGAACGCCAACCTGACGTCCATAACGCATATTCCGGAGGCCAGACTCGTTATAACGCTGCGTCTGGAGGCTTCCCTGTTCACAAGGTCCCGCAACCTTCCGGCCGGAGCTACCGATGTCATGTATCCTGACGCTTACTTGAGCGTCGAGGACGGAGGCTCGGTGCTGCATCCTTTCACGGAGCGCAACAAGGATCAGGATGAATTCATGGACCTTGTCATCCGGCCTACGAACGACTATCTGTTCGACCAGGACGGATACGGTGCATATGCATCTGCCAATCTCAGTGTAACGAAGGAGATAGGTGATGCCGTGAGTCTGTCGTTCTTTGCCAACAACTTCACGAATGCGCGGCCTTATGTGGTTTCGATGGCGACAGGCGTGGCTGCCATATTCACTCCCGCATTCTATTATGGACTTACTTGCAGGATAAAGCTATGAGAAGAATAATATCATATTGCATGCCGCTGCTGGCAGCTGTCATGTGCCAGTCATGCCTCGAAATGAACGGAGGCGACCCGTACGCCGGTGATCTCCACCTGCTTACAGTCGAACTGCTCGTGCCCGAAGGAGACGATGTGCCTGATTTTACCGGAGTTACGGTAAGGTTGCGTGAAGTCAACAGCGACGCAGAATATTCAGCTTCCTGTGATGCAGCCGGCAAGGCTTCGGCGGTGCTTCCGAACGGAGTGTACATGGCGTCGGCGAGTGTCGCCGCAGGCGAGTACCGCTATGGCGGCAGTACCGGGAGCATAATTATCGGAGGATCCGACACTGACTGCAGTATCACTCTGTCGAAACTCAGACTCTCGGACATAGTGATCAAGGAGGTGTATTGCGGGGGATGTCTGAAGACGCCCCATGAGGGTACATATCAGACAGACTCATATTTTCTGCTTCACAACAACTCTTCGCATATGGTGTACCTTGACAGTCTCTGCTTCGGCACGCTTGATCCGTACAATTCCAATTCAGCTTCGGTTTGGGATGCGGATGCCGATTTCGTGCCGATTATACAGGCTGTATGGCAGTTCCCGGGAGACGGGCAGACCTTCCCTCTTGAACCGGGCGAAGATGCGCTTGTCGTGGTTTTCGGTGCCATTGACCACAGTGCATACTATCCCATGTCCGTGAACCTGAACCGTTCCGATGCCTTTGTCTGCTACAACCCTACATACTTCCCGAACACGATGTACCATCCGGCTCCGGGAAACAACGTCGACAAGGCTCGCTATCTTCAGGTCGTGATAAAGACCGGCCAGTCCAATGCCTACACATTTTCACTGAATTCGCCGGCGCTCGTGATTTTCAAGGCTGAGGGCGAGACTATACAGGAGTTCGTGTCCAGGAGCGAGAATGTCATCCAGAAACCGGGAAGCTCGAGAGACCGTGTCGTACGGCTTCCGGTGGAATGGGTCATGGACGGAGTGGAGGTCTTCAACGGCGAGTCCTCCTCAAACAAGAAACGTCTGAACTCAGCCATAGATGCCTCATACGTTACGCTTTCGAAGACATACGAGGGGCATACGCTTATGCGCCGTACGGACGAACAGGCATCCCTCGAGGCGGGATATGAAGTACTGATGGACACTAACGACAGTTTGGAGGACTTTTATGAAAGGGATACTCAGTCACTGCATGATTAGGCATATTGCCGTTGTCGCATGCCTTTCCGTGTGCGCGGCAGCGCAGGCGCAGACGCTGCGCTATGAACGTCTTGAGAGGAACAATCTCTGGAATGACGGCTCCAATGTTGCCGCCATCCGCCTGGATACGCTCAGCTATGCAGATGTTGCGATCGGGGCCTCCTATGAGACGGGATCATTCCGCAGTTATGACCAGTCATCGTCTCAGTGGGGCGCTGACGTGCTGGCGCGTGCCGTGACCCAGCTTGAGAAATTCTCGCTCCGCGGCAGTTTCGGATTCAGCGATGTAGAGGCTTACGACATGTGCGGTTCGATGTTCATGCGTCCCGGCTTTTTCCCCGTGGATGTCATGGAATTCACTCCAGGACGGAAGTCGTTCCAGAAATATTCCCTCGGCGGGGGAATCTCGGTCCCTCTCTCGGACCGCTGGCTGGTCGGCGCATCCATGAACTTCCTGAGCGCTAATGCTGCAAAACGCAAGGATCTCAGGTACACGGGATATTGTCTCGATCTGGAATTCGCCCCGTCGCTCCTGTATGTGGCCGGCAAGTTCAGCACCGGACTGTCACTGGTGTATGTGAGGAATACCGAGAGCATAGACGCCGAGCAGATAGGTTCCACGCAGACCGCTCCTTTCGCGTTCTTCAACGAGGGACTGTACTACGGCAACTATCAGGTCTGGACCGGAAGCGGTACGAGGCTTTCCGAATCGGGTATCGGCCTGCCTGTCTCCCAGAATTCTCTTGGCGTCGCCCTCCAGGCCGGATACGGCAACCGTCTGTATGCGGACGTGAGCTTTTCGTATCTCAAGGGGAAAGTGGGGGAAAAGCAGACTGTGTGGTACAGGTATGAAGGTCCAGGCGCCGAGGCCAGGCTTGACTTCCGTGCAGGAAGGCATACCCTGCGCAGCAGATTCGGCTGGTCCCGCATCAATAACAGAGAGAGTGTGCTTGACAAGGTTGCCGAGGGCGGAGTAATCAACACGGTGGAATATGCGAGCAACCGCCTGTTCTCGAGCAACCGTCTGAATCTCGCGCTTGAATACGAGTATCTCGCACCGGCTTTTGAGATCCGTCCGTCGGTCGAGTTCAGTGACCGCCAGAGTCTGGTCCTGCCGAAGTATCCGGAGACTGCTTCCCAGGAGTTGCGGTCGGTGCTTGTCGGGGTGGAGGCGAGGCTGCGCGCATGGCTGTTTGAAATAAGTCCGCGTCTCGGATGGTATGCAGGGGAGACCGTCGAATTCTCCAAGGCTTCAGGCAGAATGGATGATCTGTATGCTTACGCGTGCGAGTACGAGACCGCGCCGAGGGTCCTGGCCGGGGCTGAACTGAGGTTCAATTTCCCTGGAGGCTGTTTCATATCTGCCGACGGGGGGCTCGTGCGCGCTTTCAAGGTGAATCTGCTCCCCGGTAACATGCGGTGGAGCGCAGGATTGAAATTCGGCTATAATTTTTAAATATCTAGTGTTATGAGAAAAGTTTTGTCTTTTGCGGCGCTGGTTGCCCTCCTTGCATTGGGAGCCTGCCAGAAGACGCCCGCCCCGGAGGGGAGTGTAAGTGTCAAGGACCAGATTGACGTTCCGTTTTACGGCGGGGCACTGAGCTATGTGCTTGAGTCCAACTGCGACTGGGAGATAACTTCCACTACCGTTGACGTCGTTCCTATCAGAGGTACGGCCGGAACTACGGAGCTTACGGTGACTGTTCCAGGCAACACTACGGCATCGGAGCAGACGGAGAGCTTCACCGTCAAGTTCACGAATGCTGACGGAATCTCCACGGAGTCAGTGGTGAAGATCGTGGTCCCTGCACCGTCTCTGAACTATGGCGGTGTGGACTACAGGGTAGTTTACATGCCTGACGGCAAATACTGGATGGTGGACAACCTGAGGTATGTTCCCGATGGAATGACCGTGTCATCAGATCCTTCCGACGGCAGCGGGCTGTGGTATCCATATTCTGTCGACGGTACCGTGGCGACTGCGCTCACGGATGACGAGTCCGTAGCAAAGTACGGGTATCTTTACGGATGCGCTACAGCGTTCGGTGTCGAGGTAACCGAGGAAAACTACAAGAATCTTGAGGGTGTACAGGGTATCTGCCCCGAAGGATGGCACATACCGACCAGATCCGAGTGGTTCGCTCTCTGCGGCGACTCCAACAAGGGTGACGATGAGGAATCCGCTCCTGACAAGAAGACCGACGCCGTCTTCTTCGATGCCGAGAAGAACTATGCTTCCGTGGTCAAGGCCAATGATGCAGGATTCAATTTCGTCTTTGCCGGATGTGTCTTCAACGGCAAGTACCAGACCGTCACAATCAAGGAGGCAACTTCTCCTGTCGAGGAATGGTGGGGGAGTAACGCGATGAACTATATCCTTGCCTCTACCGGCTACACTACAAGCAACGGCGGCCAGCAGATGTTCGCGCTGATGTCTTCATTCACCAAGACCTACGAGGACGGCAGGCTCAGCCTTGCATACAGCAATATCACGAACGGAGTGTCAGTACGCTGCGTCAAGGACTAGCGTGCACTCTCGAATTTATTCTGCCGGCCACCTGTTGGCCGGCTTTTTTTGTGATAAAGTGAGGTTTTTCGATTAATATTACCTAAATTTGGCACCCTGAAATGAGAAAAATCATTCAACACATAGTTAATCAGTAATGTCAACACAAAGTTTCTCTGTCAGGAATATCGTTCTTCTGACCTTGACTCTGGTCATAACGGTATTTCTATGGGTGGTTCCGGTCGAATTCTTCGGAATTGAGGCCCTCACCGTTGTCCAGCAGCGAATGATCGCAATTTTCATATTCGCCGCGCTCATGTGGATCTTCGAGGTCATCCCCAACTGGACCACATCTCTTCTTGTCATTGTCATAATGCTTCTGACGGTATCCGACAAGGGTATCAGGTTGCTGTGCGATCCGCAGTACGGCTCTCTGATCGGCTACAAGGACATTATGGCCTCATTCGCCGATCCTGTCGTAATGCTTTTCCTCGGAGGCTTCGTGCTTGCGATCATTGCATCCAAATACGGAATGGATGCTGCAATAGCCAAGCTGCTTCTCGGACTTTTCGGAAACAAGTCCAAGTTCGTCCTTCTGGGCTTCCTCATCGTCATCAGCCTGTTCTCGATGTTCATGAGCAATACGGCGACGGCAGCGATGATGCTTGCGTTCCTTGCCCCCGTTCTCAAAAGCCTTCCCGAGGATGAACCCGGAAAGGTGGGTCTGGCCCTGTCAATCCCGATTGCGGCGAATCTCGGAGGTATAGGCACTCCTATCGGAACTCCTCCGAATGCCATTGCGATAGGTGCTCTCGAGAATGCAGGATACAGGATTGACTTTGCCGTATGGATGTCACGCATGGTTCCTTTCGTGCTTGTCATGATGCTCATCGCATGGGCCCTGCTGCTGGTCTTCTTCCCTTTCAAGAGCAAGACCGTGACAATCAAGATCGAGACGCAGGCAAAGAAATCTGACTGGAGAACTTATGTTGCATGGATTACTTTCTTCCTGACCATCATTCTCTGGGCTACCGAGGCCGTTACAGGAATCAACTCCAACATCGTCGCCCTCATCCCTCTTGCGGTATATACATGTACCGGAATATTCAAGAAAGAATACATTTCTGAAATCAACTGGAGTGTCCTGTGGCTTGTTGCGGGAGGCTTCGCCCTCGGTACCGGACTCAACGAGACCGGCCTGGCCGCCACTTTGATCAACGCGATACCTTTCAGCCAGATGAATGTGGTCGTCGTTATGCTTGTTGCCGGACTCATCTGCTACGCTCTGTCGAACTTCATAAGCAATTCCGCGACTGCCGCGCTGCTTATCCCTATCCTGATAGTTGTGGGTCTTGCCCTTGACGATCCCGCTTCCGCGAACCACGCTCAGTTCGAGAGCATAGGCGGAATGGAGGCCCTTATCCCTTATGTGGCCATGTGTGCGTCGCTCGCCATGCTGTTCCCTATTTCGACCCCTCCGAATGCCATTGCGGCATCAACCGGTCTCGTAAAGACGAACCAGATGGCAAAGCTTGGCATTATCATCGGTGTCGTAGGACTGATCCTTTCATACCTGATGCTTACATATCTGTTCCCTTTCCCCAAGGCTGCGTGAATGCAGGCGTCGTGAATATTTCATAATTACCTTGCAAATGAATATCAAGAGAATCATATTGTCAGCCGCCCTGGTGTCACTGATGACGGCCGGAGCGTCTGCAGAAGAATCTTCAACTCCCAAGATCAAGGTCTACGGATTCGTGCGCAACTATGCGTCTTTCGACACCCGCGAGAGTGTCGCCGGGACCGAGGATCTCTTCTACTATCTCCCGAAGGACAGGGACATCGTTGACGGTGTCGATCTCAACGAGGTCAATTCTTTCAGGTTCGCCGCCCTTACCTCACGCCTCGGTGTCGATGTCACAGGGTATGAGTTCAAAGGATGGAAGATGGGAGCAAAGATCGAGACGGACTTCTACAACGGTCTTTCAGGCAGCACCGGAACAGCCGTCCTGAGGCTTCGTCAGGCATACTTCACTTTGGCCAAGGACGATTTTTCGCTTAAGTTCGGCCAGGCATGGCATCCGCTCGCCGCAGATCTTCCGGACGTGCTTTCCCTGAATTCCGGCGCACCTATCAATCCCTTCTCCCGCACCCCTCTGCTCCAGCTGGACTACAGGCTCGGTGACGCATTGACGCTGAGCGCCTATGCGATTTGGCAGATGCAGTACACCTCGGCCGGCCCTGTGGAAGGCGCTGCCAGGGGAGTAAGTTATTCAGCCGACTTCATTAAGTACGGATGCACTCCGGAGTTCTTCCTCGGCCTGAGCTACAGTGCGGAAGGTGCCCTCGTGCGCGTAGGTGCAGACCTGCTCTCAATAAAGCCCAGACGGTATGACACAAACCTTACGAAGAAGGTTTCAGACAGGATAACGACCGTGTCTCCATTCGTCTATGCCCAGTATTCTTCAGGCAAGTTCTCAGTCAAGGCCAAGACCGTGTTCGCCGAAGCCGGCGAGCATGTGAACCTGAACGGCGGTTATGCAGTGACTTCGTTCAACGAGGACGGGTCATGGAGCTACACGCCGACCAGGAACAGTTCTTCGTGGATTTCTCTCATCTACGGCGACAGGCTTCAGGGAATATTCTTTGCCGGATACGTCAAGAATTTCGGAACGGCCAAGGATATCGTCGACAACGACCATCTGTATTTCAGCAAGAACAGTTTCTCGAACATGAATCAGATGTACCGTATCACGCCTACCGTGGTGTATAACTTCGGCAAATTCTCCGTAGGACTCGAATATGAGCTTACCGGAGTCGAATATGGAGAATGGGGAGAAAACGACCGCCGTGCCCTTGCCACACAGAACCTTCACTGGGTGACAAACCACAGGGTGCAGCTCATCGCCAAATTCTCTTTCTAGCCCTGTGGGCGGAAACATGAAAGATGCGGCTGGAAACTTTTCCAGCCGCATCTTTTTTCTTTTAATGCTGTCGGGATGATCCGACTCGAACGGACGACCCCCACGTCCCGAACGTGGTGCGCTAGCCAACTGCGCTACATCCCGAAAAAAATAAACTTGCCCTATGCAAGTTTATTAATATGAACTGCAATGCCGCTCTTGAGATTGGATGCCTTGTTCTTGTGTATAAGGCCAATTTTAGCGAGCTTGTCGATCATAGCATATACCTTGGGTGCATTCTTCTCTGCAGTTGCCTTGTCGGTCGTGTTGCGTATGTCGCGTATTGCGTTTCTCGTGGTCTTTGCATAATACCTGTTATGCAGTCTGTGCCGTTCGTTCTGGCGATCGGCCTTCTTTGCTGAAGCTGTGTTTGCCATTATGTTAACTTTTAAATTTCGTAGTGGGTAGGAGAATCGAACTCCTATTGCAAGAATGAAAATCTTGAGTACTAGCCGTTATACGAACCCACCGCACAACCCAAGCAGGGCTAGATGCCCAATTTGGGATTGCAAATATAGAGATTATTTTCCAAAAGACAAATTTATTTCTCAGCCTTTTCGTTCCACTGCCATGAGTACAGCAGAGATTCGACCTGCCGCAGATACTGGCGTTTGTTGTATCTCGGGGCATAGACAAAGGCTTCGATAACTATTATGTCCTTCCCGTCGGGACTGTAGAAGGAGTGTGACACGAACGGACCGCCCATGTAGTCGTTCTTGACTTCCCACATGCCGCGCGTCTGAACGATGTCGCGCCCTCTGTAGCGGAGGTATTCGATTTGCGGGACGAAGAAGTCGCTGGTCGTCATATACGTGTTCTCGAACATTCCCGGTACGTTCTCCTTGAGGATCTCGTTGCGGTGCCTTATGATGTTCTCCGAGGTGAAAGGGTGGTCCTGCTCTGCCGGGTATCTGTATACGAAGACATCCTGGTAGACGTATTGTTTGTCGTTGGCTACCCATATGAAGTTATCGGTGGCCTTGCGGATCTTGTATCCGACAGGGAAGTGCAGGGTGCCGGGGAATATCTGCGAAATCTTTGCGGCGATGTCGCTCTCTTCGTAGAGCATCGTATTGGCGATGATTCTGTCGCGCTCTTCCTGTTCTATAGCCTCGACGAGGATCTTGCCCTGTGTCTTGAGCAGTTCTGCTGCCCCTTCCGCATCGTATGCGCATACCTGTGCGACAATCTGGGGCTTGGCCCATACGTTGTAGCGGTAGAGTATGCCTGTGGTGTCGAGTTGGGGGTCTATGTCGAACATGACTATGTTCCTGTGGATTTTGAACAGATCCGGAAATCCTGTCGGAGACACGTTTACAAGAGAGAACAGCTGTTCCTGCATGACGAAATAGGGGACGTCACCCGCGAGCAGTTCCCTTGTCTGGTTGCCCAGTTCACCTTCCCAGTTCTCCCGATCCATGACTACGACGACTTCTCCTGCCTTTCCGCTGACGTTGGGCAGCAGAGTTGCGGTCCCCTTGCAGCCTGCAAGGGCAAGAATTGTCAAAAACAATGCTGTCAGCTTTTTCATATGAATTCAAATTATGATATTATTCTTCCGATGTCATTCCCCACTGCAAGGAACATGAGTGCCAGGATGATTACCATCCCGACCATCTGCGCGGCCATGAGGAATCTGTCGCTGGGCTTCCTGCCGGTCACCAGTTCATACAGTACGAAAAGGATGTGGCCTCCGTCGAGTCCGGGAATAGGAATCAGGTTCATCACTCCGAGCATTACCGACAACAGGGCAATGATGTTGAGGAAACTGTACCAGTCCCAGGTCGAGGGGAAGACCTGCCCGATGGCGATGAAGCTCCCGACCGACTTGTATGCCCCGGTCGAAGGCGTGGCAAGCAGCTTGAGGTCTCTGAGGTATCCGGTAATGGTCTCACCGGCGAGTCTCGCTCCGGCCGGAATAGCCGAGACGGCGTTGTAGTGCCGTATGGTGACGTCCGGGGAACTGGTGAAGACCCCGATCCTTCCGCTTGTGTCGACCTTTACGGGGATATCGAGCGTATCGGCGCCTCTGACTACCGAAGCGGTAACGATGCTGTCCTTCATTCCGGAAAGCACTTTCCATGAATCCTGGACGAATTCCACTCCTTGGCCGTTCAGGGCGATTATCCTGTAGATCGGAAGAGCACACGTCTGAA